>JBJDXP010000079.1:0-148330 GCA_051866735.1 Candidatus Limivicinus sp. | reverse complement strand
TCCTGAAAGATACCCGGCAGCACAATACATGGCGGTTCTACGGGGAGCAGACCCGTGACAAGATACTGGCCTACGCTGTGGAGCTGACCGGCACCAAGGATGATACTATCTGGGGCAATCTTTATGAGTTGGACTACCAGCAGCATTTTCAGCACGTTATTGATGCCGCCTTGCCGGTAAGTGTGAACCGACTCTTTTATGAGCATGGAAGCCGTGACATTCCGGCGAACCAATTTTTTGACGGAAGCCCTGACCGTGTGCTGGGAGATTTCCTACGGTATGAGGCCCAGCCCTGCGATTCGGCTGTGCTGCAGGAGGCGTTACGGCAGGAGCAGCACAGCCGGGAGCAGGCAAGGCCGGGAGATTTCAAGGCCCATATCACGGCTTTGCATGACAGCCGGATTGAAACCGAGGCCCGACGCATCGTGGATAAGCTGAAAGATCTGTCTGCACCCAACAGCCCCAACAAGACGCATTTCATGGTGGAGATCTCACCGCACTTTGACGCGCTGTCCTCCACCAAAGACAATGACCGGCTCTTTGCCATGCTGCCCTATAAGTCCCTGTGCTTTACCGGGATAAAAGACCGGCACGGTGTATATGCCATGATCGGCAAGGACGAGCGCCGGGACGTATCAATACGCAGGCCCCGGCTCTCTATCCGCAAGCAGCTCACCGACAGCAAACAGGCTGCCAGCCCGAAAAAGGCGGCGGCCAGAACCAAGAAAAACGAATTGGAGGTATGAGGAATGACGCACTTTACCGTGGAGGAAGAAAATCTGATCTGCATGTATCACAACGCCGACCGGCGCAGGACGATGGGCAAGATTACCGCCGCCCTGCCGGATATGGACGAGAATATGCGGGCGCTGGCCCAGCAAACCCTTTCCAAACTGGAACGAATGACGGATTCTGACTATGACGGCCAGAAGTTTCAGTTCACATACGAGAACGAATAAATAACAGCAAGCGCCGGGCGCGGCGGCCATGCGGCCGCTTGCGTCCGGCATATCTTACATTATGGTACTTGAATTAATAATTATAAGTTCGGCAATGGCTTTTACAAGAGGAATCTCTTTTTGTAGTTGAATTTCATCACTATATGGCTTATACCGATCTTGGTTTTTCCCACTTTTACTGTGAACTAAAGAATTACGGGTAAAATAAATTCTTTTTGCAAGTTGTGTATATACACCTTGTGTGTCAGTCCAAGGAATAGTTGGCGCATTACAGAAGGCAACTTTGGATGTTTGATAATATTGCACCGCATTAGCATCAATAGCGGAAATGCGTGTTTTCAGAACCTCTATCGGTACATATTCAGATAGAACATATTTTAATGACTCGCGTTCATCCCCCAATCCTGATTTATCATCCATTCGCATGCGATTTTTAACAAATAACGCAATTTCATAGATTTTTTCATCATCTTTATATACAAAATCTGGATGAGTTATCCGATCCCTTAGATCAGTAATCATCTTTTTCTTGAAAACCTCATCATAAAAATATTCCATAATATGATAGAATGAAATATACTTAATATATGGGTCAGTAGATGCTAGTGCAAGTTTATAATAGTCTACAACATCACTCGTGTATTCACGTAGTGGAGGGGTGTCAAGCTGGGTAAAATCAACTTGTTCCCTAACAGCTCGGTTCAAATGGAACATATCATCAATATCAGTGAACTCGACTAAGGGAAGCCCAGAACGATACATAAATTGAAACACAAATGATGTTTTATAATTTCTAAATACGTTAATTCTGGTGACATTATTGGTTTCAATTTTCAGTGACAACTCACCAACTAATTTCGGTAATAAACTATAAAATGAAAGTTGTTCTTCGCTATCATATCGACGAAAATAATCAATGGGACGGCGCAATTTCATCGGAAGCAATGGCCGTTGACCACTTTGTCTATCAATAATTTTAAGAAATAGGAAAATGCAATATTCAATAGACGGAAAGCCAAATGTGTATCGAATGCCATTTGATGTATCTTCGGAAACAACAGGATAGTCTTCTCTGTGCATGAGCGGATAATCTAAATCAATTGCAGTTTCATAACTTTGGCCTGTAAATAGTTCAAGAGTATCAGATGAAGATGAAGTTACTTTATCATACAGACCTTTTAGTTCGGTATTTGAAATAGTGAATGATATTGATTCATCTTCAACTGATGAATTTCGAGAGGGAAATGTTACAATAATATCATCGTCGGTATCCGTTACTAAGTCACGGCATCTAAACAACCGTCCGACAAACCTTTTTAATTCACTATATGTAGCCATAGTAGTCTCCTATTCCGGAATAATTTGAGCCAGATCATCCTCAACATCAATACCATATGCCTTTGCAATTTGACCAATCATCACGCCAAACACACCACGCAGTTCTCCAATAGCAGATGTAAAAATCCAATTGTCAATGTTGCCAGGCTGACAAGCATAGCAACGAAACTCCTTTTTGTCTGGGCATTTACTTAAAAACTTATTGCAAGCGTTTCTCATAGATCGAACATAGGCATTTAGCTCTGATTGCTCGTCTATATTCTGCAATTCAGAAGTGAGATAGTTCTTGATCTCTGTTACTGACGTTATACATGGGCAAACAGATTCATAGTCATATGCGGAATATAAAACGCGACGCGGTTCGAGAAAAATAATAATCCGTCGTGCGATACTTCTTTCAGTATCGACGGGGTTCCATGATACGCCAAAGACAGGGCAACTTATCCCTGTAAGGCGGTTGAGCAATTCGGTGAATCTCATATCTGGCCTCCCTTGTATATTGGAAGAATTTATCAAAATAATTATAGCACAAAATTGACGAAATGGCTACTAAAATGCCGGACGTAGCGACCATACAGCCGCTTGCGTCCGGCGTTCTTTTTTGTCAATTTCTACGCATTTAGAACAGCGTTTCGGCGGGGATAGGATAAATCATCCCACCACCCCTGCGACTATGCCGGAAAGGCCCCGGAATACTGGTTTTTTAAGGCTCTAAATGCGTAGATTGCCAGTACCTTTTCCGCTGTCGTTCTGCCTCTTTGCGGCGGCGCATCCGTTTGGCACAGGCTGGACAGTATTTGGCCCGGTTGGACTTCGGCATAAATGCAACTCCACACTCGGAGCAGCGTTTCACTTCGTCCCGGTCTTTCGCGATCTCGGCGTACAGGGCCGCGTCCAGCGGAAGAACAGCAGCCCGGAACCAACGGCACAGCAGCGAATAGGAAATGCTCTGAACACAAACACATTCTTCGCCATCGTCCAGCAGCAGACAGTTCCCGTCACAGTAATTGCAGCACTCCCGCACCAGCTTCCGGGCCTTGCGGTATTGCGGGTAATTCATTCTCGGTAAGCTCATAACTCTTGCGACCATTCCTTTCCCGGCATCATCCGCAAAATGCCGTCCACATTCTGCTTGATGATACCGTATTCCTGCATCTGCTTTTTTGCTTTGCCGTACTGTTCATACAGCCGTTCTTTTTCCTCAGCCAGCCGCTTGTACTCGGCTTTCAGGGCGTACAGATCAGGAAGCTTTTTCATGCCCTGTTCCTTTAAGGCCTTTGCCGCAGCTTCATACAAAATCAAGGTGCTTTCATGCTCACGTCGAAATTTAGCCTTGTCCGCTGCCTTGCGATATTCCAGCGCCACGGGCCGCAGCTGCTTGTAGGTGGTGACGTTCTTTATCAGCACCGCCATATCTGCAAGCCGATGTTCCGCAGCTTTCAGGGCAGCGGCGGCTTCGTCGCTAGCGGCGGTAATCTCTGCCACTTTGATTTCTAAATCCGGGTAAGTGTCTATCCCATGTTCTGTTAGAAAGTTCAGTGTCATTGCGGCCTGCTTCAAGTTGTGGAGCTTCGCCCACTTCTCATAGCCCGCCGACTGCTGGGCCTTGATGCTGTTTTCCAAATCAATCCGCAGAGAGATTCCCTTGCGTTCTTTCGGCCTCCTTGTGATAGCGTGGCCCTTGATACGCTCTTTGATCGCTTCCTCGGTGTAGGCTTCCCCAAGCGTCTTGCAACGGGTGAAGCGTTCCTGTCCGGGGGCGCGGAATGAAATAAACTTGCCCGGTTTGATCTCATAGCCCTGCGCCTGCATGAGCCGCAGAAAATCGTCAAAGTCTTTGGCCTGCGGGATGGCAGCATCAATAGCAACTTTGAGCTTTGCTTTCCAGCTTGTCCCTTTCCGCTGGGCGTCCCACTCGGCGTAGCTTTTGCCCTTACTCTGGCCGGGCTTTACCACGGACAATCCGTGTTCCTTGCACAGCCGATCACTTGTGCGCCGGATGTAGGCATAGCTTTGTTTGTTGGAAATGTACTTGCGCTGATTGACCATATCTACGGCACAAAACAGGATGTGATTGTGGACGTGGCCTTTGTCTATGTGGGTAGTCAGCACATAGGGATATTTCCCTTGCAGCACTTCGTCGGCAAGCTGCTTTCCGATCTCATGGGCCTGTTCCGCTGTGGCCTCGTTGGGAGCAAAGGACTGTATCAGGTGGTGGGCCAGATTGTTGCCCTTTTGGTATGCCTGTGCCAGCAGCATTTCAAATTCAATGTCCGCTGTTTCATAGGAGCAGGCAAAGGAGGATACCAGCAGTTTGTCGTCGGTCTTGTCCGGGTTTTCGATGTAGTCCAGGGCTTTTTTCAGCGTTGACTTGATAGGATGTATCTTTGTAACTGCCATATCTGCGCCAGCGCCCCCTTTATATCCTCGATGTCCTGTGCGTATACCGGCCCCATGCTGTTCAGCCGCTTTGCAATCTGATTGACATTGACGCCGATCTTCTGTATCTCGGCGGTCTGCGCCCGGATGTCGGTAGTGTCCATGTTGACGATATAGCCGTCAATGAGCATCTTCCGGGCGTAAGCTGAAAAGTTTTTCGTGTGCAGCAGCGCCATTTTCTGTTCAATCAGTTTTCGTTCCTCCGGCGTCACGGAGACGCGCAGCACAATCTTTCTGGTTCTGTTTACCATGCTTCACCGTCCTTTCCATTCAAGGGGTTTGGGGACTTCCCCAACAAGCAAAACGGACGAGGCCCGGCAGGGGCGGGTCGGGCCGTTTTTTCGGGAGTGTGGCTACACTCCCTATGCTTGCTACGTTACTGTTTCTCCGCTAACAAGACGTTCCCAAACTCCTAAACTACCCGCAAAATAGACCTCTGGACAGAAAAAAGTGCAAAAAAAGAGGGCGCTTGCGCGTCCCCATAAAAAAGAAAACAGAGGATGTTTTTACTCACCCTCCGTTTCTTCGTTTGGCTGTTTGATTTTCAAGGCCCCGTCAATGGCACCCTCCACGATTGGTAGATACTGCTCCGGGCAAAGTTTCAGCTTGTGGCTGACCCGTTTTCGAACT
This sequence comes from Candidatus Limivicinus sp., assembly GCA_051866735.1. Lineage (GTDB taxonomy): Bacteria > Bacillota > Clostridia > Oscillospirales > Oscillospiraceae > Limivicinus. The sequence continues at coordinate 142,964 of JBJDXP010000079.1, read as the reverse complement.
TCGCTTTCCTCCCGCATGACTTCTGGATTGAAGTAGTGTTCAACGGGCAGGCCGCAAATCTTGATAAGTTGTATCACGACGGGCAGGCTGGGGATCGTTCCCTCATTCTCGATATTGGCAAGATACCGGGATTCGATGTTTACCTTTTCCGCCAAGTCTTTTCGTGTGAGATGCTTTGCTTTCCGCGCTTCCTTTACGTCTGCGCCGAAAGTTTCAAAACCGGGGCAATCTTCGATTTTTGCCATATTGCATCACCCACTTACATTCTATATTTCATAGTCTGTCCATGGAATGTTGCTATATGCGGATATCTTAAACTTTATAATTCATATTCCATACAAAATATTCTTTTTATTCTGTGAGCGGCAGCTTACATACCACCGGTCAAAAGGCAAGCCCACAAAGTTTTTTTGAAATGATTGACATTGTGTAGTTTTTGCGGTATTATAGAACTACAAGCTATCAATCAAAGGAGGAACTATGAAAACAAACATTTCAATCTCTGAATCAGAGTGGGCTGTAATGAAAATCATCTGGAACGAGCCGCCTAAAACTCTGCAAGATATATTGGGTAGTCTAAAGCATACCGGCTGGAGTACCACGACAATCCAGACCTATCTTGCCCGGCTTGTAAAAAAAGGCGCATTGGCAACAGAGCGCCATGGTAAAGGATATTTGTATTATCCGGCAGTATCGGAAAGTGACTGCCAACTTGCGGAAAGCAAAACCTTTTTGAGCCGTGTATATGATGGCTCCCTTTCTCAAATGGTAAAGGGCTTCGTAAGAAGCGGCAGTTTATCAGTAGATGAATTGAGTGAACTAAAGGAGTTCATCATCGAACAGGAGAAATCAAATGCAGATCATCGGTGATGTATTTAACATTATACTGTTTGTGTCAGTTATCGGTGGAGCATTTACAATACTGTCCCTTTTGGCAAACAGAGTGCTGCGCTTTACTATGCCGTTATGGTTTAGTATCTGCGGAATGGCTGCGTATATCATACCTCTGCTTGCTCCGGGCCTGTATCTGATTCCCCCGGAAGAACACGCATGGCGTGACTTTTATTATATCATCTGTACCGTATGGTTTTGTGGGACAATCTTTTTTATTCTTTTTGATATTATACGGATAATTCTCGCTCACCGGGCAATCCGAAACTATCGTGTTTGTGACGATGAACGCATAACTGCAATTTGTACTCACCGCTGTAAACTTGCCGATTTGAAGGAAGTACCTCTTGTATACTTCGGCACATTAGATGACCCCGCTTGTGTAGCTGGTGTTTTGCATCCTGCGATCATTTTGAACGAGACAATTATCAAGCAGCTCACCGATATGGAGCTTACAACGGTAATTTGCCATGAGGTAACGCATATCAAACGTGGACACATCCTTTTGGGACGCATTTATGATTACATCTGCATCCTGAATTGGTTTAATCCCTTAGCTTGGATTGCAAAAAAAGATTTTGCCGTACATTGTGAAGTGGATTGCGACCGTAACGCTTTGGCATCACTGGAAAAAGAAATAACCGATACAGGATATGCAAATGCGATGATCCGTCTTCTGGAATTGACTACCATTCATACAGGCAATGAAGGACATGGCTTTAGTGCCCTTGGTTTTCTTCTGACCAAGCGGCGCATCGAGCTGATTATGAGTAAACCTAAAAAGACGAAAAAAGTAATTATGACAGTCGTTCTGGTGCTGCTGCTCGCAATAGTGATTCTGCTCTCTATGATGTTGAGCCGTGGACACTTCTATCCTTATCCTGCTTATGACACGGGTACGGAATATAGCTATGTGGAAGAATAATATTTTTTGTCTTATAAAACTACAAGTGTAGTTCGATGGAGGTAAACAAAATGAAAAATATTGAAATCAATCATCTATCAAAACGATATAAAAACGGCGTAACCGCCCTTGATGATATTAGCTTTACCGTAGGCAGCGGCGTATTTGGTCTGCTTGGGCATAATGGTGCAGGAAAAAGCACCTTAATGAAAGCCATTGTAACAATACTGGAACAGACTGCCGGAACAATTCATGTTTGCGGATATGATACCCAGAAAGAGGGAGAACAAGTCCGAAGCCGTATTGGATATTTGCCACAGGAACTTGCTATGTACCCATCTTTATCTGTATTTGATTTTGTTAATTATTTGGCTGAGCTAAAGGGAATTTCTGACAAGAATGCTGTTAAATACGCACTGGAACAGGTTGAAATGTTGAAATATTCAAAAAGGAAAATCGGGCAGCTCTCCGGCGGCATGAAGCGCAGAGTGGGAATTGCACAAGCACTTGTAGGTGATCCTCAAATACTTATTGTTGATGAACCTACGGCTGGGCTTGACCCAGAGGAACGGGTTCGTTTTCGTGGTGTTCTATCCCGTTTTGCAAAGGATGGAAAAACAGTTTTGCTTTCCACGCATATCGTTGAAGATGTTTACCAGATTTGCGAAGAATTAGCGGTGCTACGCAAAGGACATCTATTCTATTCTGGTACACCTGATGCTCTTATGAGCCATGTTGAGGGAAAAGTGAAAATCCTTCGGTTAGATCGTGAGGAACAGATCCTTGATTTACAAAAAGACGCGTTTGTTTTGTCTACCACTTATGAAAGCAATGGACTAATAGCGAGAATTATGGACGAAAACATGGCATTTCCGAATATTCCACCTGTGTCGGCCACCTTGGAAGATGCCTATGTCTATTGTATGGGAGGGAAATCTCATGCGTAAAATTTTGTCTATCATTCATTATGAATACAAAATGCTAATGAAGCGATTCGCAACTCTGGGTGTACTTTTGATTGGAACTTTAGTAGCCCTTTTGGATAATTTCCCCTCTATAAGCAATCTTGCGCGTTTAGAATTTTTGACGCAGCCTGCTTACTTTGTGTATCGCACAATCAGCTTCGATACTTTGATTGTTGTTTTTGGTTTGATGTTTTTGCTTTCAAACAGATTTTCTCTTGATAAAAAAAGCGGCGTTAAAAATCTTATTGCATCATCCCCTGTGAGCAGAGGGCAGTATGTAGCTGGGAAACTGCTGGCAGCTTTCACATATACGCTCACTGTACTATTCGCCTTTGTTACAGTTAATTTGATTGTTTATTGCGTTGCAGCTCCTTTTGAAATCAATGTCACAGACTGCACCACACTTCTTTTGAAAGCAACAATAGTATCGCTAATACCGATAAGTGTATTCATCAGTTTTTGCTCCGTATCATTTCCTGCGGTGTTGGATATACGGCTATTCTACTTGTTAGCAGCAATATTATTTGTATTTAATGCTTCTTATGTCGGAACTGCCGGAGCAGCACCATTTTATATGATTACTTCTGGCACTTTGTGCCGTATGATTTGGCAGCACCCAAAATGGACACCACTTTATATAGGAAGCGTATATGCTAATTTAATTTTCCTTTTGGGTTGCGGTACTGTTTCGTGGTTGCTCCTACTGATTAAGCGTAAATTTTGGAGGTCGGAATGATAGGCAGATTAAAAAGTGAATTAAAAATCGCAGGAAGCAACCTGTATTTGATTTCAGCAGTTTTTGTTGTGGCATTTATTTTTCTTGCATGGTTTGGTGGGGATTTACTGAATTTGAGCATCCTCGGTTTTGAAGTGATTTTTCCGTTTTTTACTGCAATCGCTGTGGGTGAATGGGGAAAGACAAGAGCCGATGAAAACTATGATGTGATTGCGGCGCAAAGCAAATCTCTGTTTGGGTGGGTCATTACACGCTATGTCGCAATCACGGGAACTGTATGTGTTTTTGCGGTTGTGGCATTAACCGCAGTGACATTGATCCGGGGCGAAATGCCTATATGGGAAGTGTTTTTTATATATTTTCCTACTGCATTTTTCTTGTCCTCAATAAGTTCTTTCGTTGGAGTTTGTCATTCACAGGAACATATTGCAACGCTTGTTTGCGGTGTGTTCTGGTTAATTTCCTTAATGGTGCGTAGCTTATTGCGCTTCCCAGGAATACAATACATTTATTTGTTTATACGCTTTGCCGAAGATCAAAACGGCATTTGGATAATAAACAAAGCAATCCTGTGTTTAGTCAGCTTGATTCTTTGGGGACTGATTTTTTTGAAGTGTAAGTAGCAAAGATATCAATGGCGGTGTCAGTATGGTGGATGTCTGGACGGCAATTCTGCTCGCAGTGCAGAGTGCCATTTTATCCGTTGTTTTGGAGTGGGTGCGTCCAATCCGAAATTGGAAAACAGAAAGTGATCTTTGGCATCATCCACGGAAATATCTTGTGCCATTGGTGATGCTGTTGCTTGCAGCGTTTGTCGGCACATGGACAATTACCATCTGGATTTGGTCTGCGGTTCTGTTGGTAGAATGCTGTGTGCTGCTGTACCTAACAAGGGGGGTGTAATAATGAAAAATTCAAGATGCTGCCCGAAATGCCATTCAAATAATATTGTTCGTGTGCCGGATGATGCTCACCGATATTTGGCTAACAGCATTTGTATTACAAAAACTGTGACAGTTGAACGAATTCCTGTGGCTCGTTATGTCTGTTGTGATTGTGGCTATGTAGAGAATTGGGTAGAAAACAGAAACGAGCTTGACAAGATCAAGCGCACTTTCGGATAAAGGGAAATAGCTTCATATCTGTACTCAATCTGCCCAGCGGCAGAAAAGAAAAAAACCGCTGCTGGGCAGACAATTCCACACGCTTAAATACTTTCCTTCGGCGGTTTTGATTATCAGAGCCGCCGTTTCTTTGCGCTTGCACAAACCAATGACGACTTGCAGGGACACGGTAGCCGATAGGAGGTTAATTTGCCGTGTCTCTTTTGCTTTTCCGAAGCTCACATGATCTATATCAGTTAAAAAAAGCATAGCTCCCCCTCCGGGTCAGACCGGCCATATATATGAACTATACAATGTAAACTATAATCGTATTGAAACATATCTGCGCCCAGCAGGTCATTTGCGACCTGCTGGGCGTTTTTTGTCGCTTTTTGCGGCCCGGCAAAACCATAAAAAACTTTCTCAAAAAATTTCAAAAAGATGGCGTTCAGCGGGTAGCAAAGGGCCTGTCTGGTGTCATGTTGGCGGAAAGGGACAGAACCACCACATCCCCCACAGAAAGGGGGTGAGAAGATGGAAGCTATCCCCCGCGACTATGGCGAACAGTGCCGGTTTGATGCTTTCTGCAAAACCGTACTGCGAAATGAGGCCCGAAACTACCACCGGGATATGAAACGCCAGCGCGACCATGAAACGTCGTTCAGCGTTCTCCCGCAGGCAGAATTGGACAAGCTCTACACCGTAGATCATTACCCCAGCGACGACTTTGTGTTTTCGTCCCATGGCTATGATTTACATATCGACAACGAGCTTGTGGCCGCTGCATTTGCCGAGCTGACCCAGCAGGCACAGAGCATTTTGATTTTGCACTGTGTTCTGGAACTGGCAGACGGTGAGATCGGCGCACTCATGGGAATGTCCAGAAGTGCCGTCCAGCGGCACAGGACTAAAACGCTGAAAGAGCTGCGAACAAAATTGATGGCGTTGATGCCGGAGGGAGGTTAGACGCGGATGAAAAATCCCAACTACAAAAGCATTGAGCTTTTGCCCCTTTCGGTGATTAAGGCCGCCCGCGCCGGTGATGCCGAGGCCGTGGAACGAGTATTGCGGTACTACGAGGGTTACATCAACAAGTTATGTACCCGGACGCTTTACGACGAATATGGCCAGCCTCATGTGTGCGTGGACGAGTACATGAAGCGCCGTCTGGAAATCAAGCTCATTTCTTCCATCGTCACGATACCGTGACGAACCGGCCCCAGGAGGCTGAAACAGCTTAACCCTTTCCCTGTTTCACCAACCCACGGCGGGCCGCTGGCAGCACCTTGAAAAAGAAAGCCCGATGGGAGGCCACCGGCGCAGTATAGGGCAACGGACACATTCTGTATGTTCCGCGTCGGTGGATGCGCCATGACCTCATATCCTTTGAGTGAGCGAGAACCATCTACACCGAGAGTTGGCAGCTCGTAAGCAGCGGCACATACGCTAACGATACTCCCGCGTTGAACGCCCACACAGCATTGCGCGGCGCACCCACAAGCATGGGCCGAGGTGAAATTCCTGTGGAGCTGATGCCATCAGCCGTCCGTTTTATGCCCATCTCCCCTATTCTGTAATAATATTGAACAAGCAGTATCGCATACGCTGTTTTGAAAGGGGCGATGTCGATGCAAGAACAAAAATCTACACAGCCGGTTCAGCAGACGTGTCAAAGTGTTTTCAAAAGCGGCGAAAGCACAACGACCAAAAATCAATTCACGCGCAAGTGGATTGAACTGATTAACCAGCTTGAAAAAAATAAAAGGATAGCCGCCGAAAATCGGTAATGACAAGCTATTGACTTACATGGTATAATTCATGTATGTGAATAGCTTGTTTCTATCTCTACGGAGATGTGAATATGAAAGTAGCTATTTATTGCCGCTTATCCGAAGAAGATCGGAACAAGCAATTTGAAACCGACGACAGTAACAGCATCCAGAACCAGAAAGCCATGCTGCTGCAATATGCTATGGAACAGGGGTGGGAAGTATATAACATTTACAGTGACGATGATTACACAGGTTCCGACCGCAGACGCCCGGAATTTAACCGTCTGTTAGCAGATGCGGAGGCCCGCCGATTTAACATTGTCCTCTGCAAAACGCAATCCCGTTTTACCCGTGAATTGGAATTGGTTGAAAAATACATACACGGCCTTTTTCCGATTTGGGGCATCCGATTTGTCAGCATCGTAGACAATGCCGATACTGCCAATAAGGGAAACAAAAAGTCCCGCCAGATCAACGGCCTTGTGAACGAGTGGTACTTAGAGGACATGTCTGATAATATCCGAAGCGTTCTCACCAACCGCCGACAAAACGGTTTTCACATCGGTGCTTTTGCTCTTTATGGGTACAAGAAAGACCCGGAACAAAAAGGGCATCTTATCATTGATGAAGAAGCCGCTGCAATCGTCCGGGAAGTGTTCACCCTCTTTTCACAGGGCTATGGCAAAACCGCCATTGCGCGGATGCTGAACGACAGAGGCATCCCAAACCCCACGGAGTACAAAAGGCTTCACGGACTGCGCTACCAGCAGCCCAAGAGGAAGAACAGCACGCTCTGGAAATATTTTGCCATCTCCGATATGCTGATAAATGAAATCTATATCGGAAACATGGTGCAAGGCAAATACGGCAGCGTTTCCTACAAGACGAAGCAGAACAAACCGCGCCCGAAAAGCGAATGGTATGTTGTCGAGGGAACCCATGAGCCGATTATTGATCGGGAACTTTGGGATAAGGTGCAGGCCATGATTGCAGAACGGGCGAAACCCTTTGATACCGGCACCATCGGCCTGTTTGCCAGAAAAGCTCGCTGCGCCAACTGCGGCTATACAATGCGTTCCTCCAAAAACCGGGGCAAACATTATCTTCAATGCTCCAACCGCCATGTAGCCAAGGACGCCTGCATTGGCTCCTTTATCTCCGTGGATAAGTTGGAACAGATGGTGATTGCCGAACTGAATCGGCTGGCTGCGGAGTATCTGGACAAAGACGAGCTGGAACAGAATATTGAGTTTTGCGACAACTTACAGGGACAGAAAAAGCGGCTGCTTGCCGATATGTCGGCCTATGAAAAGAAGATTGCCGAGTACAGCAAAGGAATCCGTGAGCTGTATATGGATAAAGTCAAGGGCCTCATATCCGAGAGCGATTTTGTGGAATTGTCGAAGGACTTTACCACAGAAAAAGAACGCTTAGAGCGTGTGATGATCGACGGCCAGAAGCAGCTTGCAGAAATCGAAGAACGGATTGCTGTTGGTGATAATCGTCGTGAACTGATCGAACAGTACACCAATTTGGAACACCTGACACGGGAGATCGTTGAAATCCTGATTGACTACATCGTGATAGGCAAGAGGATTCCCGGAACAAAGGATGTTCCCATCGAAATTCACTGGAATTTCTGATAACTGTCCTGAAAATGTGACTGAAACGAACCAATCAACCTAAAATGTTGTTCTTATATGATTGCAGCAGAACAGAAGGCCCGGACCACTTACGACAACATTCTGCGGCTCAGCGACGACCCGGACGTAAACGACGTGATCCGCTTCCTGCGCGAGCGCGAAGTGGTCCACTACCAGCGCTTCGGCGAGGGCCTGCGGCGGGCGATCGAAAAAATGGACCAGAAGAACTTCTATGCCGTCAACCCCGCCTTTGACCGGAGTTAAAATATTTGAGGCTGTACACCAGCCTCTTTTTTTATTTCCCTTTCCTCTTTTTCATGGTATAATTGAGATATCGAAAAGAAAGAAGGCCGAAAGGATGATTATTCTCTGGATCGTTTTGGGGCTGCTGCTGACGGTTTTTGTGGTGGGTTTGGGCATTTTATCCTACGCCTGCGGCAGACGGGCTGTGCCCGATTTTTTTGACCCGGATGTACTGGATAAACAGGGCTACGGCATGGTAAAGGACGATGTTCTGGCGGGAAAAGCGTGGCTTAATCAGCAAGAGACCGAGGACCTGGAGCTGATGAGCTATGATGGAAAGCTGCTCCGCGCTCTGCTTGTCCCCTGTGAGAATGCCCGGGGCACCATCATTCTCTTCCATGGCTGGCGCTCCTCCTGGAAGCTGGATTTCGGCAGCGTTCTCCCGGTCTATCACTCCCTGGGGCTGAATCTCATCATCTGCGACCAGCGCGCTTACGGGAAATCGGAGGGCCTGTTCACCTGCTTCGGTGTGAAGGAACGGCACGACGTGGTCTCCTGGGCAACTTATGCGTCCCAGCTTTTCGGAGACGAGCATCCCATTTTACTGGGCGGCATCTCCATGGGGGCCAGCACCGTGCTGATGGCCTCAGGCTTGGATCTCCCGGGAAATGTGCGGGGCATTATTGCCGACTGCGGCTTCAGCTCTCCCTACGACATTATGGACTGCGTCATCCGGACCCGGTTTCGCGGTGTGCCGGCCAAGCCCACCCTGTGGCTCATGGGCCTGTTCACAAGCGTTTTTGCCGGCTTTGGTCTGAAGGAGGCCAACACCTTTGACGCTGTGGCCAAATCAAATACCCCCATTCTGTTTATTCACGGCACAGCAGACCGCTTTGTGCCGCCGGAGATGTCCGAGCGGGCTTATGAACTGTGCGCAGCGCCCAAAAAGCTTGTGCTGATCGAGGGCGCAGGCCACGGCCTGAGTTACCCCGTGGATAAAGAGCGGGTGACCGCCGCACTGTTTGAATTTATCAATACCAACATAGGAGGAAAAGAAAAATGAGCGTTGATCTGAGTCGTTTTATTACCGCGCAGCAGAGAAGCTTCAGCACTGCCCTCTCTGAAATCAAAAGAGGCAGAAAGACCAGCCATTGGATCTGGTATATCTTCCCCCAAATTGAGGGGCTGGGCAGAAGCTCCACCGCCCAGTATTACTCCATACACGACATGGAAGAGGCCAAAGCCTTCATGGCCGACCCCTATCTGAGCCGCAACCTGCTTGAAATTTCCCAGGCCCTTTTGACGCTGGATTCCAACAATGCCACGGAGGTCATGGGGATACCGGACGATATGAAGCTCCGCTCCTCCATGACCCTGTTTATGGCGGCAGCCCCGGAACAGCCGGTTTTCCAGCAGGTGCTGGACAAGTTCTACGGCGGCAAGCCGGACCGCTGGACCCTGCAGCTGCTGGGCCTGGAGGTCTGAAGCGCTATGCCCATTCCGGGAATCGTGCAGCCGGACATCCTCCCCGTCAGCGATCGTCTGCGGCTGCGGAAATTTGACGGGGTCTTTGCCTTTGCCCTGCCCTGGTATCTGGATACCGAAACCGTCTATCTGGTGGATGGGGTCAGGGAGCCCTATACCATGGAGAAGCTGGAGCGCATGTACCGCTATCTGGACCGGCAGGGGGAACTGTATTTCATCGAGGCGGCAGAGGAAGAGGGCTTCCGGCCTATCGGCGACGTCACCTTCTGGCAGGAGGACATGCCCATTGTGCTGGGTGACAAGGCGTACCGGGGCCAGCAGATCGGCAGCCAGGTGATCGCCGCCCTGAAAGAGCGCGGCCGGGCGCTTGGGTACACCCGGCTGTATGTGCAGGAAATTTACGATTTCAACACGGCCTCCCAGCGCTGCTTTGAAAAGGCCGGTTTTCGCCCCATTGAAAAAACAGAAAAAGGAAAACGGTATATTGCGGAGCTTGAATAGTTCCGCCATATACCGTTTTTTACCGAAAAAAGTATTACAGATTAAAAATGAAAGTGACGACCATGACGGCCAGTCCGACGATAGCCACGACCAGATTGCGTATTCTGGTTTCAGCGCCGCCTTTCATATAGAGGACGCTGAAAACGGCGCTGAGGGCAAAGGGGATCAGCAGTCCCAGGGCTTTCGGCATGGTATTGGTGGCTTCGCCGCTGAGATTGACCTGGACCGTCAATGTGGCGGGCAGCAAAAGGAAGCCCGCGATGCCAAGGGCCACAGCTGCCGCAATGATGAGTATGCCGATGATGGTCTCTTTTCTGATATTCATCCTCATATCCTTCCAAAAATATAGAGCTTCATGGGCCTTTGCGCCTTATTGGATCATTTCTTTGAACTCTTCCTCGCTGATGATCTTTATGCCCAGGCTTTCCGCCTTGGTCAGCTTGCTGCCCGCGTTCTCTCCGGCCAGAACATAGCTGGTCTTTTTGGAGACGGAGGAGGAGGCCTTGCCGCCGTAGCTCTCGATAATGGCGGAAGCCTCGTCCCGGGTGAAGGACTGGAGTGCGCCGGTGAGCACAAAGGTCATGCCGGCAAAGCGGCTGTCCTTTTTCTCTTCCTTGCTGACAAAGCTGACGCCGGCCTCGCGAAGCCGCTTGATGAGATGCTGGGACTGGGGATTGGAAAACCAGTCTGTGATGAAACCTGCGGTGATGGCACCGATATCCGGTATTTTCGTCAGCTCTTCCGCGTCCGCTTCCATCAGGGAATCCAAATCTTCAAAATGTGAGGCCAGCACCTTTGCCGCCTTTTGGCCCACCTGACGTATGCCGAAGGCGCAGAGGAGTCTGGCAAGCCCCGCCTCCCGGCTCCGGTCGATGGCGGCGATCAGGTTTGCGGCGGATTTCTCGCCCATGCGTTCAAGCTCGGCAATGGGCCCTGCTTCCAGATAATACAGGTCCGCGGCTGTTTTAACCAGACCGTTGTTGATCAGGCTCTCGCAGACGGAAATGCCCAGGCCATCAATGTCCATGGCCTCCCGGGAGGCAAAGTGGGCGATGTTGCGCAGCCGCTGGGCGGGGCACTCCGGGCTTGTACAGCGCAGGGCCGCGCCGTCCTCGTCCCGGACCACGGGTGAGCCGCACTCGGGGCAGACGGAGGGCAACACAAAGGGTACCGTCCCCTCCGGGCGCTTTTCCTTGTTCACCGACAGGACCTCGGGGATGATCTCCCCCGCCTTCTGCAGCAGCACCGTGTCGCCGATGCGCAGGTCCAGCCGGTCGATATTGTCCTGATTATGGAGCGTGGCGGCGGAGACCGTGGTCCCGGCCAGGCGGATGGGCTCCACAATGACCTTGGGCGTCAACACACCGGTGCGGCCCACCTGTACCACAATATCCAGCACCTTACTCTCCTTCTTCTCCGGCGGGTATTTGAAGGCCACGGCCCAGCGGGGCGCTTTGGCCGTGCTGCCCAGGGCTTCCCGCTGGGCCAGGGAGTTGATTTTGATCACCGCGCCGTCCATGTCGTAGGCCAGCTCTCCCCTGTTCTCACCCAGCCACTCGATGCGCTGAACGCAGTCGCGGATATTGTCATAGCGGGTATAGGGCACCACGGGAAAGCCCATGGCGCGCATGGCGTCCAGGGTCTCGGCGTGGGTCTTGTACGGCTCACCGGAGCTGTACTGCAGGTTAAAGCAGATGATGTCCAGCTTGCGGGAGGCCGCCACCTTGGGGTCCAGCTGGCGCATGGAGCCCGCGGCGGCGTTGCGGGGATTGGCCAGCAGGGGCTCGCCCTTGATCTCCCGCTCCGCGTTCAGCTGCTCAAAGACCGTTTTGGACATATACACCTCGCCCCGGACGATCAGCCTCTCCGGCGCGTTTTCAATGCGCAGGGGCAGAGAGCGCACAGTGCGCAGATTCTCCGTTACATTTTCGCCGGTCACGCCGTCGCCCCGGGTAGCGCCCCGGACGAAAACGCCGTTTTCATACTCCAGAGACATGGAAAGCCCATCGATTTTGGGCTCCACCACATAGTCGTGGGGCGTCAGAAGGCTTGCGTCCATCCGGTCTCCAAAGGCGAAAAGCTCGTCATAGGAGAAAACGTCGGTCAGGCTCTCCAGGGGGACCTGGTGCCTCACCGGCTCAAACTTGGACAGGGCCTGGCCGCCCACCCGCTGGGTGGGAGAGTCGGGGGTAATCAGCTCCGGGTGCAGGGCCTCCAGGGCTTTGAGCCGCTGCATGAGCATGTCATATTCGTAGTCGGATATCTCCGGCGCATCTAAAACATAGTACAGCTTGTTGTGGTGTTCAAGCTCACGGCGAAGCTTGATGATTTCCTTTTGTGCGTCCATTGCGTTTCTCCGTTTTCAATTTTGTGCAGCATCGCCAGCGTCCATGCTGAGATAGGTATCCGGCACCCGGCCCACCACGATGGTGTCCGCGATGAGCACCTCCGTGACCACCTGGGTACTCTCCGTGCCCCAGGGGACCAGAATGTCGATATCCACGATCACTTCCAGATTGATCTGGTGCTTGGTCTGGTTGATGCCGGCAGTGACGATGCTGTTGTTAAACTCCACCCGGGAAGAGGTCATGGTGATGATCTTTACCGGTACCTTGGGTCCACGCCCCATGAGGACGCTGACGCCGGTCAGGTTCCCCACGGGGATATTCACCGTCAGCATGTGGGTGTCGGTTGCGCCGACGATGCGGTCCAGTATCTTTGCGGAAAGGGCGTTGATCCGGGCCATGTTGCTGCTGATGGCGGTGATCTCCCCGGTCTCGGACTTTTCAAAGGTGACAAAATAATCCGCGCTGTAATCCCCGTCCCGCATGATATCAGCTATGGCGTTATTGATGCTGACGGTCACAGCGTCGCTGGCGTCGGAAACAGCGATGGCGGTGGAGACGTCTTTTAAGTACAGCGACGCGGCGGCCAGAAACAGCAGCAGGGCCACCAGCAGGAAGAGAACACTGATCCCTCTGTGACGGCGCGGCCTGCCCGCGAAAGCGGGTGTCTGCTCCGCAAATCTTCTGCGGGGCCTGCGGCGGAATATGCGACGGTATGCCATGGGGTCACCTCCCCATGTATTATATGCTGGAACTTAGCTCAGCATGGCACTGACGGCCATCATAATGCCCAGTTTTCCCGACTCATAGGTCAGACCGCCCTGCATGTAGGCAATATAGGGTTCGCGCATGGGGCCGTCGGCGGATAGCTCGATGGAGGAGCCCTGAATAAAGGCTCCGGCGGCCATGATGACCTCATCGTCATAGCCGGGCATGGCCCAGGGCTCCGGGGTAACATAGGAGTCCACCGGCGCGCCGGCCTGTATGCCCAGACAGAACTTCTTCAATTTATCCGGGCTGCCCAGCTTCACCATCTGGATAATGTCAGAGCGCGTTTCCTCAACGGTGGGAGAGCTCTCGATTCCCAGCTGCTCCATCATGGCAGCGCAGAAAACCGCCGTTTTCAGGGCCTGGGCCACCACATGGGGAGCCATGAAAAGCCCTTGAAACAGGAGGCGGTTATTGCCAAGGGTGGAACCGCACTCCGCGCCGATGCCCGGCGTGGTCAGCCGCAGGGCGGCTCGCTCCACGAGCTGGGCTTTGCCCGCCACATAGCCGCCGGTGGGGGCCAGACCGCCGCCGGGGTTTTTGATGAGGGAACCGGCCACAATGTCCGCGCCCACATGGGTGGGCTCGATCACATCGGTAAATTCGCCGTAGCAGTTGTCCACCATGATATTGCAGTTGGGGTTCACCTTTTTCACCGCCTTGCAGATCTGGCCGATCTCCTGCACGGTGAGGGCCGGCCGGTCGGCGTAGCCCCGGGAGCGCTGGATCATCACGGCGGTGACCTTTTCATCGGCAGCGGCTTTCTCGATGGCGGGCAGGTCGGGTTTCCCCTCTGCGGTCAGGGCCACTTCGCCGTAGTTGACGCCATAGAATTTCAGGGAGCCGAAGCCGTCCCCGGAGATGCCGATGGCGCTTCGCAGGGTGTCATAGGGAGTGCCGGTGACGGCCAGAATGGTGTCCCCGGGCTTGACCAGGGCGAACATGGCCGTGGTCAGAGCGTGGGTTCCGTTGACAAAGTTGATGCGGACCAGGGCGGCCTCGGCCCCGAAGAGCTGGGCGTAGATCTTATCCAGCGTTTCCCGGCCCAGATCGTCATAGCCATAGCCGGTGGTGCCGGCAAAGCAGCTGTCGGACACCCGGTTATCCTGAAAGGCCTCCATGACCCGGCGGGTGTTTTCCTCCGCCACAGCGTCGATCCGGGCAAAGCGGGACCGAATCCGCTCCTCTGCCCGGGCGGCCATCTCATATACCTGGGGTTTTATCTCTGATATCTTCATTTATTATAGCTCCATTACGATTTCTTTGAAGTATTTGCCCCGCTCCGCGAAATTCTTGAAGCGGTCAAAAGCGGCGCAGGCCGGAGACAGGAGGACGATATCCCCCGGCTCCGCGGAGGCGGAGGCGACCAGAACCGCTTCCTTAAAGTCGTCGATCAGTTGTACCTCCAGGCCGCTCTCGGCGTAGAAAGGCGAATTGACAATGGCCTTATGTATGCTCTCCGCCGTGTCGCCGGTGAGAAAGACCCGCTTGGCAAACTTGCACAGCTCGTCGCCCAGACCGTCAAAGGGGATGTGCTTGTCGTAGCCCCCGGCAATGACGATGGGCTTGACCTTCAGGGCGTGGAGGCCAGCGCTGGTGCGGGTGGGGCTTGTGCCGATGGAGTCGTTGATGTAGGTGACGCCATTTAACACGCGCACCTGCTCCAGCCGGTGCTCCACCCCGGCAAAACTCATGGCCACCTGACGGCAGATTTCATTACTGACAAGGCCCTCAACAGCGGCAAAGGCGGCCAGGTAGTTGAGAAGATTATGCTCCCCGGGGAGCTTGATCTCGTCGGCGCCCATGATTTCCTGCTGCTCTGTGCCGTTAACACGCAGGATCAGGCCGTTTTCGCAGATCACACCCCGGTCTACCCGGTTTTTGTCGGAAAAATAGCTGACCGGCGCGTGGGCAAAATGGGCGTAATAGGCGCTGTGCTCATCGTCGAAGTTCAAAATCAGCTTGTCGTTTTCGTTCTGATGCTCAAACTCCGCCCGCTTTGCGTCGATATAATCCTGATAATCCTTGTGCTTATCCAGGTGGTTAGGGGAAATGTTGGTGACGACGGCCACGTTGGGCTTGCAGTACATGCTGTGGAGCTGGAAGGAGCTGAGCTCCAGCACGGCGATATCATCCGCCACGGTCTCCGGGATCTCGCAGAGCAGCGGGTGGCCGATATTTCCGCCCAGATGCACCCGGTACCCGGCAGCTTTCAGCAGCTCGGAAATAATCGTCGTAGTCGTGGTCTTTCCGTCGCTGCCCGTCACCGCAATGGTTTTGCAGGGACAGAGGGCAAAGAACACCTCCATCTCTGAGGTAATCAGGCTGCCCCTGGCCTTTGCCGCCTCCAGATGGGGGTCAAAGGGCATCAGGCCCGGCGTGCGGAAGATGATGTCGTGGTCAAGGCCCTCAAGGTAGTCCTCGCCCAGCTTCAGTTTGGCTCCGCGATTGATCAGGTCCAGGGCCTCCATGCCCATTTCACCAAGGCTCCGCTTATCGCAGACGGTCACATTGCAGCCGCAGCTTAAGAGCAGATTGATCAGCGGCGTGTTGCTCACGCCCACGCCGATTACGGCGATCCGTTTATCTTTAATGGAATTTACATACTCGTTCAGTGTCAAGTAAAATCACCTCGCAAACAATAATTATAATGCTTTTTGGGGCCGATTACAAGAAATATTATTGACTTGCGGGGCCGAAATGATTAAAATAGGCCCATGAGTCGGTTGAACGACCGCGGGCACAAGGCGAAAGCCTGTGCGTGAGGAAAGTCCGGGCTCCACAGGGCAAGGATAACGGGTAACGCCCGCCAGGGGTGACCCTCGGACAAGTGCAACAGAGATATACCGCCGGGAGGCTTGCCTTCCGGTAAGGGTGGAAAAGTGAGGTAAGAGCTCACTCGTCGCATGGAGACATGTGGACGCTGTAAACTCTATCCGGAGCAACACCGTGGGAGAACACATGGCCGGCCCGGCCGTTCTCAGGAGGTGGCTTGAACCTGCCGGCAACGGCAGGTCTAGATAGATGGTCGTTTTCAACAGAACCCGGCTTACAGACCGGCTCAGCTTATCAAAAAGTCCCCTCTCGGGGACTTTTTGAACGCTTCGCCCGCCGAGCGTTTTGAAAAAATCAAAACGCTGCTTCGCCCAAAAAGCTTGAAAATTCAAGCTTTTTTGCGGCGGGTTATTGGACTGCGAGGCGGGCCTTGCCCCCTCGCGCTCCCCTGCTACTCAGTTGTCATTGATTAAATCATTTTTTAAGTCAACACAAAAATCGGCGGATACTTCTCGTATCCGCCGATTTTTTATGATATCAAAGATTTTCGTTGATGACTGCCAGTTCCTCGGCAGACCATTCGGTAATCGTTTCGCTGTCATTCCGGAAATCCCTCTGAAAACTGCCGCCCATCATGTTGCCGAACACCCAGAGAAGATAGGTTGCTCTGCCATCAGGGGTGGAAGTATCGCCGTTAAAATTGCCGGCGTCGGTGGTAACGGAATCCATAACGGTCTTTCCGTCGCTGCTTACAAAGAGCTGATACCGCTCTTCAAGTGTGCCTTGCTGTGCCGCCTCGTCATCCCACCAGGCAACATCTGCGGAAATGTTGACCAGGTAGCAGTCCATTTTTTCGCCGTCAAAATCCTCGATCTCATAGTGCAGAACAGAGGTCACTTCGGGGGCCTTGGGGGCGCTGCCCTTGAATTGCTCCGCCAGCTCCTGCCACTGTGCGAAGGTCTCGGACTGGATCTGTGCGCTCACGGCGTCCACGATCATTTGCTGCTCAGCCGTCAGGGCGCTCTCCTGAGCTGCGGGAGTGCTTTCTGTTCCCTTTTCTCCGCAGGCGCAGAGAGAAAAGACCATAACCGCCGCCAGCAGCAGCGCAAGCCATTTTTTCATTTTCCTTTTCCTCATTTCTTCGTTTTTTCGGGATATTTCCCTGATGAGTAATGATAACGCGGTAATCGTGAGAAAACAATTAACCGGATGCATAGTATTCATCGGAAAATCGCATCGGACAGGTCAAGGGGATAGTCGATGGGGTTATCAATGTCGATCTCATTCCCGGAAAAGACGGTATTGGAGAAATCCAGAGGCATGGACCCGGGCAGACGGGCAAACTGTACGCCGGTGCCGTTGTTTTCAAAAGTGCTGTCCGGGAAACCGGACTTGAAGAAACCGAAATTGGCCGTGTCGTACCGGAAGCCTGTGCCGTTATTTTTAAACACGCAGTTTTCCACGCCGATCATGCCGCCGTCGGCCACCTCCGCGCCGGTGTCCCAGCCGGAAAAGGTGCAGCCGAAAATCATGGCAGAGGCAGAGGAAGAAAGGCCTGTGCCGCCGCTGCCCAAAAAGTCCAGATCACACAGCGTCACCAGAGAAGTGCTGTCCGTGCGGATGGACAGCGTCCCGGTAAAGCAGCTGCGCCCGCTGCCGTCGGTGCAGCCGTAGAGATTGACGGCCCGGGAAGTCATGGTCAGTCCGCCTTCATAGGTGACTGCGGGCAGGTAGATGTCCACAATGGTGTCGGCGGAAACTTCCCTGTCGATCCGGTTCAGCAGGGCCTTCAGGTCCTCTATGGTCTCCATGGGCGCGTCCTCCGGGGTAAAAACCTGGTGGACAAGGGTGATGACCTCAAAGGTCTCGCTTAAGCGGATGGTATCGCCGTTTTTCATCTTCAGCGTCCAGACCAGCTGGTTTGTGCCGCTGGTTCCGGTGAAGAACACGTCACATTCCCGGGCGGAGGGGGCAAAAACATCGCTGTATTTGGGAGGCGAAATTTGCAGCGCGCCGTTTTCGTTGGGGAAGGCCTCCAGCGTGCAGCTTTCCACCTTGGCAAAGAAATGCTCCACATCCGCAAGCTCCCCGTCTTGGAAAACCCCCAGCAGCGCCGGGAGGCAGGAGGCGTCATCGGCAGACAGGGAGATGCTTCTGTACTCCTCGGGCGCCCGGTTGGCAAGGCTGCCGGAATCGGAGCCGATAATCAGCTCGTATTCCCCGTCCTTGTCGGTATAGACCACTCTCGCGCCGCCCTCAAGAGTCACCGGGCGGTGGTAAAGAAGAACGGCGACCAGGACAAAAGCCCCAAGAAGCGTACAGACTAAGGCGATCAGGGCCTTTTTTCGCCACCGACGCGGGGGCTTTATTTCTACTTTCTCAATTTGGCTTTGGGCACAGTGGGGGCAGAAGGCGGCCTCATCGGGCAGTTCCGCGCCGCAATGGACACATTTTTTACGCATAACAATCTCCATTCTGCCGCAGATACATCAACACAAAATACATTAAATCTCCCATTGCGGTGGAATGGAGATTTTTGGCATGTGCCGCGGTTGCCGCTTCAGCGGCGAGCGGCACGCCGTTTCAATCCAAATCGTGTGAATTTTCATACGATTTCCCTCTCAAAGCGCTTCCATCAGGTCACGCACATTTTTGTAGCGTTTTTTCGGGTTGACCATGGTGCATTTCTGCACGACACGGCCCAGTCTGCCGGGAGCCAGCTCCCTGGACGGGTGCTTTCCGGTGAGCATGATATTCAGCAGCACGCCCACAGAATAGATGTCCGCGCGCTGGTCGGTCTGGGCGATGCCGTACTGCTCCGGCGCCGCATAGCCGGTGGTCCCTAAGATCTGGGTGTCGCCGCTGCTTTCGTTTTTGAAAATGCGGGAGGCGTCAAAGTCGATGAGCACCGCATCGCTGCCCCGCAGAATCACGTTCTCGGGCTTGATATCCCGGTGTACCGCGCCCATGGAATGGAGCACCCACAGCGCGCGGCAAAGCTGTAATGTAATGCGCCGGGCCTCCTCCGGGGTAAACAGGGCCCCTTCCAAAAGAAAGGCCAGAGAATCGCCCTGGATATACTCCTCCAGCACCGCCACCATTCCCCCGCTCTCCGCTGCCTCCATGATCTGCGGCAGATTGGGACAGGAGATGTTCAGAAGCTTCCGGTAGACCTCCCCGTTGCCCCGGTAATGGCGAAAAATAAGGCGCGTTCCGTTCTGTCTGTTCTGCAGAAGCGAAACACAGCCGCGTTCACTGTTTTTGAGCGTTTTCAGCGTAATATATTCTTTTTCCATGCTGTCCAGCAAATACGAATAAATGATTCTCACCTCTCCGGGGTATGCAGGGCGCATATTGATTTTACCTGTCGAAAACGTTAATATTATATAATGCGTACTGAACAAAGCCACAAGCCTTGAAAGCAGTGGCTTTCAAGGCCAACCGGCTTTGTTCAAGTGCAAGAGTTTTGTGCTTATTTGCGCAAAACCCTTGTACCTTTCGTTGGTATGGTGCGCCACACCAACGAAAATACGCATTGTTATATTGACTGAATTCCATAAAAAGCGGTTAAAAGAGCCGTTTTTATGGAATTACGCGGCATATGCCGCGTGAACAAACCACAAAGCGGTTTGTTCAGCAGTCATTATATAAAAAATCAGCGAGCTTGTAAAGGCGGTAAGACCATGAAAGACACAAATAATTTGCAGCAGGAGCTGATGACTGCCCCTGATCTGGACCGTTTTTTGTCCGAAAACCAGGACAACTTCCTCAGCGGAAACATTCTTGAACTACTGAACACACTGTTTCAGAAGCGGAACATCTCCAAGGCGGCCCTGGCCAAGCAGTCCGGCATGAGTGAAGTTTATCTGCATCAGGTTTTTGCGGGCCGCCGCAATCCCTCCCGCAGCCGCCTGATCTGCCTGTGCTTTGGTCTGTCTGCCACGCTGGATGAAACCCAGGAGCTGTTAAAACAGGGCGGCTTTGCCCAGCTCTTCCCCAAAAACCGGCGGGACGCCATCATTATTTACGGTCTGGTAAACTGTGCCAGCCTGTTTGAGGTCAACGACAAGCTGTTTGCCGAGGGTGAAGAGACCTTATATTAAAGCGCATAACGCATAAGCATAAATTTAAATCCGGTGGATGTATTGCGCATCCACCGGATTAATTGTTTATTCAGCGTCTTCCCAGTTGTGCCAGACGTTCTGGACGTCATCGTTGTCCTCGAACATATCCAGCATCTTCTGCATGTTCTTGATGTCGTCCTCGTTGGTCAGCTTGATATAGCCGTTCTGGGGCAGCATCTCCACCTGGGCGGAGAGCAGCTTGTAGCCCTTGGCGGTCAGCGCATCGGACACGGCGGCCACATCGTCCACACCGGTGTAGACGGTCATCACTTCGCCGTCAGACTCAAAGTCGGCAGCGCCGGCGTCCAGAGCGTCCATCATCACGGTGTCCTCATCAAGCTCCTCGTCCTCGTTGTCGATGACGATAACGCCCTTCTTGTCGAAGGACCAGGACACGCAGTTGGCCGCGCCCATGTTTCCGCCGTACTTGTCGAAGTAGTGGCGCATCTCACCGGCGGTGCGGTTGCGGTTGTCGGTCATGGTCTCCACGATGACAGCCACGCCGCAGGGGCCGTAGCCTTCATAGACGATCTTCTCGTAGTTCTCGGTATTGCCGGCGCCCATGGCCTTGTCGATGGTGCGCTTGATATTGTCGTTGGGCATATTGGCGGCCTTGGCCTTGGCGATGACCGCGGCCAGCTTGGAATTGCTGCGGGGATCTCCGCCGCCGCCTTCCTTCACGGCGACGATCATTTCACGGGCGATCTTGGTAAAAGCCTGTGCGCGCTTGGCGTCTGCCGCTCCCTTGGTTTTCTGTATGTTGTGCCACTTGGAATGTCCGGACATAGTAACAGCTCCTCTTATCTAAAGAAAAATAAAGTGTATATTAACGGCAGATATTTTAGCACATTATGACGCTAATGACAAGTGGCAATTGAATATTCAGCTCAATTGGATTTGGGGATCATCAGCATACAGCCCCGCACGTCCGCTTCAAAGCAGTTGACGGCGGTGATCTTCTCCGGGCAGGAGTGATATTTCTTGGCAAGCTCCCAGACCGTCTCCTCCTCCGCCCGGACCAGGGTGACCGAGGGGAAGGCGGAAAGGTCAAAGGGATTTTCCTCGTCAAGCTCCATGCTCTCCACCCGGCTCACCTCCCGCACACTGCTGCTGCGGGTGGTAAGCTCAACGCTGATCCTGCCGGTCAGGGCACTGCCCTCGCTTCTCAGTTCGGCGGTGCTGAGCTTTGCTGCGACCAGGCGCGCATCGGCAAGAGCGCACTCCTGCTCCAGCACGATGCTGCGGTGGACCGCCGAAAGGCTCCCGTCCCGTGTCTGATACAGGATATCCACGTTCACGGTGGCCTCCGCCCGGCTGCGGCTGACGGATACGCCGGCCAGGGTCGAATGGACGCTGAGCACGTCTTTGCAGTCCTCAGCAATGCTGATCTGCCCGTCGGAGGAAAGCAGCATGCGCTGCACCTCAGAAAGATCCCAGAGCCGCTCCGGCTGCATGACGCAGCTTAGGGGCAGACAATTGCAGTAGGCGTCTGAAATGGTGCTGACTTCCTGATAAAAATAGCTCACCAGCTGCATAACGGCGTGAATTTCCACATCCAGCGCTTTTTCTCCGCTGATGGTGTCGGTCAGGGAAAAGTAGGCTGAGCTGATCTCCATCCGCACGCCGGACAGGTCCATTTTTTCCTGGCTGATGTCCAGCAGCTGGGAAAAGGGCGCGCTGAAGCTCCACTGTACCGGGTAATCCACGCTGTCGGACAGGTAGCAAAGGGCGATCTGGAAGCTGCCCTTCACCAGGGCCTTTGTGCCGATGAGCTGGGTTTCGCCGATCTCAAAGACCGGTTTTTGCCAGATGAGTTTCTGGGGCACGGGCTTTGCGGAGGGAAAGGTGAACTGCTCATTATAGGCAAAGGTCTTTTCACAGGCCGAATTGATCATCACTGCAGTTTGGGTTTCCGTCCGGGCATGAATGGTCATTTCCGTCTGGGGAAGCCGGGAGGCCGTAATGGCGTTTTCCTGTTTATAGCAGCTCATGTCGCCGCTGATCTCCACGGTGACGGCCAGCTTTCGCGGATTGAGCACCCGGGTCTCCGTGTTGCTGACAGACAGGGCGATCTGGGCAACCGTGTCGTTATCCGCCCCGTCCACGTCATATTCCAGAGAAAAGGCTTTCACCGTGCGCAAAAAAGAGACCGCGTTCTCCCCTTCGGTGATATACAGTACGCTGATCTCCGCTTCACCGCCGATGAGCACGCCCCTGCCGCTCACTTCCTTACTTTTCAGATAAAGCTCCGTATTGGTGGAAACGATTTTGCCGATATCGTCGTTGGTATCCGGCACCACCGTTTCCGCAGTCTCCTGAATCTTTTTGATCTGCCTGCTGATCTCACGAAAAGACTTTATGGTTTGATTTTCAGTTTTGATCTCCATATCAACCGCTCCTTGATGCACACTTTGTACAAGATATGAGCGTTCTACGAAGATTATAACCTGTCTGCCCTGCGGCGCAGCAGTCTGGAGAGAAAGCGGGGCAGCTTAAAAACAAAAATTCTCATTCTTCTTTACTCCCATCCTTTATAGAATCATTATCCGGGCTCAGCAGCGCAGGGCCCAGATCCCCAGGGCGATCAGTGCCGCCGCAAAAATAAACCACCAAAATTCGCCGGGCAGCACCAGGGAAAAGATGATGACCAGACCCGCTACGATCGCAACGCAGCCCCATATGCCGCGGTGTCCTTTACGCACAACAGACCGCCTCCCGCAAATGGTTTCTCTACATTATACGCGGAAAACGGTCTGTTAGACGTAATTTACGGATTATTTTGTTTCCCAGGGCTTATGCTGGGCCGTCAGCTCATAGAGCCTGGCATAGGCGCTGTACCGGCTCTCGCCGATCTTGCCTTCCGCAAGGGCGGCGGTGACAGCGCAGCCCGGCTCCTTCAGGTGGGCGCAGTCGTTAAAGCGGCAGCTTCCGAGATAAGGGGCAAACTCGATAAAATCATATTGAAGCTGCTCCTTGTCAATGGTCTGCATCATCTCGATATCAAAGGAAGCAAAACCCGGCGTATCGGCAATATAGGTGTCCTCCTCCGGTTCGTAGAGCTCCACATGCCTTGTGGTGTGGCGGCCCCGCCCCAGCTTCTCGCTGACTTCCCCCGTCTCGATATGTATGCCCGGCAGAAGCACATTAAGAATACTGGATTTGCCCACGCCGGAGTTGCCGGTAAAGGCGCAGACCTTGCCGCGGAGGACATTCAGCAGTTCGCTGACCCCCTCGCCTGTGGCAGCGCTGGTGCGGACAACGGGAAAGCCTGCCTGTGAATAGATCCTGTAGAGCTGCTCTCCCCTGTCGATATCCACCTTGTTGATACAGATCACAAGCTCACAACCGGCCTCCGCCGCGATGACGGACACCCGGTCGATCAGGAAGGGGTCTGTCACCGGGTTAGTGTTGGCGGCCATGAACACAAGCGCGTCGATATTGGCCACCGCCGGGCGGACAAACCAGTTTTTTCTGTCCTCCACCCTGTCAATGCGGCCTTTGCCGTTGGCGTCCAGGCTGCACTGTACCCGGTCTCCTACCAGTGGTGAGGTCCCGTCCAGGCGGAAGCGGCCTCTTGCCTTACATTCCAGCAAGCCTTCATCGGTTTTCACATAGTAAAAGCCGCTGAGCGCTTTAATGATTATCCCTGATACCATGCAATACCTGCCTTAAGGATTTGGTCCGGAGGAAATCTGAAGATAGACCTTGGTGTGCTCCTCCACCTGGGAAAAAGCGTCCAGGCTCTGTCCAACTACCGTACCTACGGCAAGGTCGCTGGACACCCGCTCAGAACCGCCGAAGCTGAGATTGGCGCTCTCTAACTTGGCCCTGGCTGCGTCCTCCGTGCTGCCGATCAGGTTCGGCACCTCCACATACAAAATCTCCGCGCCGCTGCTGACCAGAAGATAGACTGTGGAGCCGCTGCTGAGGCTCTCCCCCGCTGCGGGACTGGTGCTGATCACGTTATTCCGGGCGACACTGTCCGAGGTGGCGTTTTCGATTTCCGCCACAAAGCCCGCGTTCTGTATGGCAGCCACAGCGTCGGTATAGCTCATGTTCAGCACGTCAGGCACCACATATTCACTGGCTCCGGAGCTGACCGTCAGTTCAACCTGGATCCCGCCAGGCGTCACCATCATACTGCGCCCCGGCTCCGGCGACTGGTCCAGCACCAGACCGGAGGGATTCTCCGTATCGATCACATAGACCACATTGAAGCTGTAGGTATTCATCAGCTCCGCATTGTTTTCAATGGCCTGAAATTCCGTGCCAACGAAATTGGGCAGGTCTATTCGCTCCGCGGGAGAGAAAACATCCTCAAGCCAGAAATTCCACAGGAAGCTGACCAGCCATATGGCCAGAAGCAGCAGACCCAATGTGCCGGAAAGAAAGCTTACCCGGGATGCTCTTCTGCGGCGGAGCTTGTATTTTTCCTTGGACAGCTCGCTGACGGAACGCACCGGCTTCACACCGGGGGCTTCCGTTTCCGCTTCTTCTTCCTCTTCCGCCTGTACCTGGCTCTGGGTAATGGCCTCCAGATCCTCAAGAAGCTCTTTGGCCGACTGATAGCGCTCCTCAAGTCCCGGGGCCATGGCCTTGAGCGTAATGGTCTCAAGCTCCGGCGGAATATCCGGGTTGAGCTCATGGGGCAGAACCGGATCGGCGTTCATGTGCTTTACCGCGATCTCGCCCAGGGTGTCTCCGGTATAGGGCAGCTGGCCCGTCAGCATCTCATACATCACAACGCCCAGAGAATAGACGTCGCTTCTGGCGTCCGGGCAGTTTCCTCTGGCCTGCTCCGGGGCGATATAGTGGATGGAGCCGATGGCCTGGCCGTTGTTCTCGTCGATCTCGTTTTCCAGCGCGGCGATACCGAAATCCCCCACCTTGATGGTGCCGTCCCGCAGCAGCATGATGTTCTGGGGCTTGATATCCCGGTGGATAATACCCCGCTCATGGGCGTGGGAAAGGGCCTTGGCGATCTGCTTGGAAAAGTGCAGGGTCTCTTTCCAGGACAGCTTGCCCCGCCGGTCCATATACTGCTTGAGCGTGATGCCGTCGATCAGTTCCATGACTATGTATTCGATGTCATCACTGTGGCTCACATCATATACGGCGACAATATTCGGATGGGAAAGCATGGCTACGGCCTGGGATTCAGCGCAGAAACGCCGGCGAAATTCCTCATCCGCCGCCATTTCGTCCCGCATGATCTTTACGGCAACGTAGCGGTTCAGCCGGTGACACATGGCCTTATAGACGACGGCCATTCCGCCCTCGCCTATGCACTCCAATATCTCGTATCGGTCATCGAGCATTTTGCCGATGTATTTTTCGTTCTCGTTCATTTGCGCTCCTTATTTCATCACAGCAAGGACAGTCACATTATCCCGTGCGCCCCTGTTCAGCGCCTTGCTCATCAGCGAGCGGCAAAGCAGCTCCGGGTCGGGATATTCTCTTGCGTATGCCAGAATCTCCTCGTCAGAGACAATATTGGAAAGGCCGTCGGAACAGAGCAGCAGGAAGTCCCCGCCCTGAAGACTGAATGTAAAGTAGTCCGCCTCCACCTGGGCATCAGAGCCCAGGGCCCTGGTGATCACATTTCGCTGGGGATGGGTCTTTGCCTGTTCCTTGGTTATGGCACCGAATTCCACCAGATCCTCCACCAGCGAATGATCCCTGGTGATCTGAGTTATGATATTCAAGCGGCGGGAGATGTGATAGGCCCGGCTGTCCCCCACGTTGATAATATACCCATTTCCGTTGGACTTAACAACACCGCCCACGATTGTTGTGCCCATGCCGTTGTATTCCTCGTCAAACTGGGAGTATTCATAGGCCACGCCGTTGGCCTCCGTGCAGGCGTCCCGGAGGATTTTCTGAAAATCCAGCGCACGGTTTACCCGTGAGGTGAGCTTTGCGTATATATAGGAGACAAAGGCCTTGTTGGAAAGCTGACTTGCCAGCCCGCCGGCCTTTGCGCCGCCCATACCGTCGCAGAGGGCCACCACAAGGCAGTCCTTGGCGTCGCATTTTTCGATGATAAAGCTGTCCTGATTGTCCTTTCTGACTTTTCCCTTGTCAGTAAGACCGAAGCTCTTCATTGCATCAGATCCTTTAATTTTTATGCAGTGCTTACCTGTCTTTTTGCATTTTCCGGCGAAGCTGGCCGCAGGAGGCGTCCACATCTCCGCCCAGCTTGCGGCGGACCGTCACGTTGACCCCGGCGTCCTCAAGGATTTTGATAAAAGCCTTCATATGGCCCGGGGTGGAGGGCTTGAACTGCCGCTCCTCCACATGGTTTAAGGGGATAAGGTTCACATGGGCGCAAACCGCTCTGGCGTGCCTGGCCAGAAGCCGTGCGTGGTATTCCGTGTCGTTCACCCCGTCGATCATGGCATACTCAAAGGAGATCCTTCTCCCGGTACGCCGGTAATATTTTTTGCAGGCCTCGATCAGGGGGCCTACGCCCCTGCCCCGGTTGGCGGGCATGATCTTTGAGCGGGTCTCGTCGTCCGGTGCGTGCAGGGAGACAGAGAGGGTGAGCTGCAAGTCCCGGTCCGCAAGCTCGTCGAAGCGCTCGATCAGTCCGCAGGTGGACAAAGAGATATGCCGCATGCCGATGTTCATCCCCTTGGGGTGGTTCACCAGCTCAAGAAAACGCATCACATTGTCGAAATTATCCAGCGGCTCGCCGATGCCCATCAGCACAATATTGGAGATGGGCTTTCCCGAGTCCAGCTGGGAAAACAGCACCTCATCCAGCATTTCCGAGGGATCAAGACAGCGGACCAGCCCGCCGATGGTGGAGGCGCAAAAGGCGCAGCCCTGGCGGCAGCCCACCTGGGAGGAGATGCAGACGGTGTTGCCGTGCTGATAGCTCATCACAACCGTTTCGACGGCGTTGCCGTCCCTAAGTTCCCACAGGTATTTTATTGTGCCGTCAATTTGGGAGACCTGCTTGCTGAGCACCTTGGGCTCATGGAGGAAATATTCCTCTTTCAGCTTTTCTCTTAAGCTCTTGGGCAGGTCGCTCATGCTGTCAAAATCCCGGACGCCCCGGCCCAGCCAGCGAAACACCTGTCCCGCCCGGTATTTGGGCTGACCAAAGGCCGCAAATTCGGCTTCAAGCTCCTCCGGGAGCAGGGATAATATGTCTTTCTTCATCAGATTTTCCTTCTCAGCTTGGCTGCAAAAAAACCGTCTGTGCCGTCCACATTGGGCCAGAAGGTGTACATGCCCTTTTCGGCGCTTCTTTCGCCCACGGTGAAATCCTCTGTTTCAAACTCGCTGTGCCGGCGGAGAAACCAGCCAACCACATCCTCATTTTCCTCCCGCAGAACGGTGCAGGTGGAATACAGCAGCACACCGCCCGGCTTTACGCAGCGGGAGATATTCTCCAGAATGTCCCGCTGGATTTGGGGCAGCCGCGCCGTCTCCTCCTCGGTTTTTTCCCGAATCTCCGGCTTCTTCCGGATCACGCCCAGGCCCGAACAGGGCACATCGGCGATCACCGCGTCAAAGCGGCCCTCCAGCTCCGGCAAAGGCTTTCTGGCGTCGGCCTGGCGGGTGGATAAAATCTCCACGCCCAGGCGCTGCGCGCCGCTCTGGATCAGCGGCAGCTTCTTTTCGTGGATGTCGCAGGCGAGGATGCTCCCCTGATTTTCCATGGCGATGGCCGCGGCAAAGGATTTTCCGCCCGGCGCGGCGCAGGCGTCCAGCACCTGCATACCGGGCTTCACCCCCAGGATGGAGACGGCCATGGCGGCCGCCCGGTCCTGCACATAGAACAGCCCCTCCTCAAAACCCGGCAGCGCGGACACATTGCCGCCTTTCAGGCTCAGGCAGTTTTCCGGGTATTCCGGAACGGAAAATTCCATCTCCAGCCGCAGCAGACTGCGGCGGATGCTCTCTCTGTCGGTTTTCAGGGTGTTGACCTGCAAATCAAGGGAGGGCGGGCAGTTGTTGGCGGAGAGAAACTCCTCCGCAAAAGCGTAGCCCTTCTGCTGCATGATCTTTTCAGCGATCCACCGGGGATGGCTGTATTTTACGCTCAGATACTCCGCCGTGCCCTCTCCGGGAATCGGCGGTAATTGATCGGCGCTGGCGGAAACCTTTCTCAGCACGGCGTTTATAAGCCCGGAGGCTCTACTGCAGCCGCTGCTCTTGCAGAGGGCCACGCTCTCGTTGACGGCGGCTCTGGCCGGGATCTTGTCCAGCATGGTGAGCTGATAAACGCCCAGGCGCAGAATGTCCCGCACCCTGGCTTCCAGCCTGTCCGCCGGGGTATTGCTGTAACAGTTGATATAATAATCAAGAAGCCTGCTGTTTTGGAGTACACCCAGGCACAGCCTTGAAGCCAGGGCGGCGTCCCGCCGGTCCAGGGCATATCTCTTTATGGCCATGTCTATGGCAGCGCCGGACCAGGCGCCGTCGCGGCGGCAGCGCTCCAGCGCGGCAAGAGCGGCTTCTCTTGGGTTCATCTGACGTTACTCCTCAATCTTAATTGGGTGTCCCCGCAGGAAATCAGCGGCGCTCATGCGCTTTTTCCCGGGGGCCTGAAGCTCGGTGATCATCAGGGTCTCTCCCCCGGCGCAGGCCATCTCGATCCCGGCTTTACCGGCAGAGACCACTTTTCCGGGCGCTTTATTCGTGCGGTTTTCGGTATATTCAGCGGAAAAGACCCGGTAGACGGCCCCTTCCAGCTCCATGGTAGCCACCGGCCAGGGCTGAAGACCATAGATGTGCTTCAGCACCATCCGGGGGCTCTTGTTCCAGTCAATGGGCGACATGGATTTATCCAGCATGGTGACATAGCTGGCCTTTGCATGATCCTGGGGCGTTCTGGGGGCGCAGCCCGCCTCGATATCCCGAAGCGTCTTTACCAAAAGCGCCGCGCCAAGCTCTTTAAGCCGGTCGAAAAGCTCGCCGGAGGTCTCCTGTTCGCCGATCTCGGTCTCCTGGGTGTAGATCACATCGCCGGTGTCCATCTCGTGGGCCAGATACATGGTGGACACACCGGTGGTCCTGTCCCCGTTGAGGACAGCCCACTGGATGGGCGCGGACCCTCTGTATTTTGGCAGAAGAGAGGCGTGGACATTGACCGCGCCGTACTTAGGCACGGCAAGAATATCGTCCGGCAAAATCCGTCCATAGGCCACCACAACCAGAATATCCGGGGCCAGGGCCTTGATCTGGGCAAGGGCCGTGCCGTCCCGCATCTTCTCCGGCTGATACACCGGGATATTGTTGGCAAGAGCAAGGGTCTTTACGGGAGAAAAGCTCATCTCCATGCCCCGGCCCTTGGGCTTGTCCGGCTGGGTAAAGACGCCCACCACGGGGAAGCCCTCGTCAATCAGTTTTTTCAGTGAGGCCTCCGCGAAATCCGGCGTCCCCATAAAAACAATACGCATGAAATCGCTCCCCGGTATCAGTATTCTCCGCTTTCCAGCTCTTCCTCGGTGAGCATACGGTCGCACTTGGAGGTGAACACCACGCCGTCCAGATGGTCGATCTCATGGCAGAAGCAGCGGGCGGTGAGGCCCGTCCCCTCCACCTCAAACCACTGGCCGAAGCGGTCCTGAGCCCGCACCTTCACGTTCATGGGGCGCTTGACCAAGCCGAACTCGCCGGGCACGCTGAGGCAGCCCTCCGGCCCGTACTGCTCGCCGGAGGTCTCGATGATCTCGGGGTTGATGAGCTCGATCACATATTCATCCTCACCCTCGGGCACATTGGTCTCTATCACCAGAACGGCTCTTCTCAGCACGCCCACCTGGGGGGCGGCCAGGCCCACGCCCTGGGCGCCGCCGAGGGTCTCCTTCATGTCGTCCAGAAGCTGGTGGAGCCGGTCATTAAAGTCGGTGACGGTACGGCATTTTTTGTACAGTCCCGGCTCTTCCTTTGTCAAAATATTACGGGTTGCCATTTATCTATCTCCATTCCGCCGCATAGCGGCTTGTTATTCAGTGGGATCGTTATCGGCAAACAGGGACACGCCCTTGAAGCGCTTGTCCTTGCTGCACTCCATGACCACATAGGAAATGATTTTTCTGATGTTTCCCGAAGCGGTGCAGCAGATATTCACCCTGTACCGGTAACGGTTATTTACCTTCACCACGTTCAGCGGTGCAGGCCCCAAAACCACGGTGCCAGGAGAATCCCGCAGCAGCTCGGAAAGCCATTTTTTCAGGTAGTGCACGGTCTTGAGCACCTGTTCCTCATCCATGCCGGAAGCGGTGACAGAGAACAGATCGCACAACGGCGGCGCATTCTGTAGCCGCCTCAGCTGGATCTCCGACTGGTAGAAGGCCTCATAGTCCTGCATGGCCGCCTGCTTGATGGTCTGGTTTTCCGGCGTAAAGGTCTGGATCACGGCTCTTCCGGGCTTTGCGCCCCGGCCGCTGCGGCCCACAACCTGGGTGATCAGGGAGAACGTCCTCTCCCCCGCCCGGTAATCGCCGCAATACAGGCTCTGGTCGGCGGAAATGACGCCCACCAGGGTGACGTTTTCAAAATTCAGCCCTTTTGTAACCATCTGGGTTCCCACCATGATGGGGATATTCTCATTTCGAAACTGGTCAAACAGCTTTTCATGGGAACCGGCCGGTGTGACGGTATCCGTATCCATCCGGAGCACGCCCACGCCGGGAAACAGTTCGTGGAGCTGTTCCTCCACATGCTGGGTGCCGGTGCCCACATATTTCAGCGTACCGCCGCAGTCCGGACAACTTTCGTCCACCCGCTGGGAGTAACCGCAGTAGTGGCACATCAGGCGTTTGTTTGCGCTGTGATAGGTGAGAGAAACGCTGCACCGGGGGCATTTGTAAGTATAGCCGCAGTCAACGCAGCTGATGAGCTTATGGGCGCCCCGGCGGTTAATGAACAGAATACTCTGCTCCCCTTTGTCAATATTGGCCGCCAGCTCGTCTCTGAGAAAGCTGCTGATATCGCCGCCGTTTCCGCGGCGCAGCTCCCGCTTCATGTCCACAATTTTGACCTGGGGCAGCTGCATGTCGTTATAGCGTTCAGACAGCGTGAACATGCTGTATTTTCCTGTCTCAGCGCTGTAACGGCTGGAAATATCCGGCGTGGCGGAGCCAAGAAGCAACAGACAGCCGGCCTTGCTGCACAGATATTTGGCAATATCCCGTGCATTATAGCGGGGCGTGTTTTCAGACTTATAGGTCTCCTCCTGCTCCTCGTCGATGATGATGATCCCCAGGTCGCTGACCGGGGCAAAGATGGCGCTTCTGGTGCCGATGACCACCCTTGCCTTGCCGCTTTTGATCCGCTTCCACTCGTCATAGCGCTCGCCTGTGGAAAGACTGCTGTGCAGTACGGCGATCTCATCGCCGAAATGGGAGGAAAAGGTGTGGATCATCTGGGGCGTCAGGGCAATTTCCGGCACAAGAAGAATGGCGGACTTGCCCTTTTTCAGGCTGTCATTGATCAGGTGAATATACACGCTGGTCTTACCGCTGCCGGTCACGCCGAAAAGCAGGGCGACAGAGGCTTTTCCGGAACCGGCCAGACGGGAAAGGCCCTGATAGGCTTCCTGCTGCTCCCGGTTCAACTCCGGTACCGGCAGGATCTCGTCCGTATACACGTCGGGACGGCGGTACACCTCCCGCTGGAAAAGCTCCACCAGCTCCAGTTTTTCAAGGCTTTTCAGACTTTGCTTTGTGGCGCCGGTATGGTTCAGAATATCCCGGACGGGCAGCATTTCAAAGCTGCACAGAAGGTCCAGAATGGCGGCCTGCTGGGGGGAGCGGCGGCGCTTGCTGTCGGCAATGGCCGCGGCCTCCTCGGAAGAACCGCAGAGTCTGGCCACTTCCACGGTTTTGTCCTTTGCCCGGCGTGTTCCCTCTTCGTTGAACCAGAGCCCGGCGGGCAGAATGGCCTTCACCGCTTCATACACCGTGCAGAAAAAACGCTCCCGCATGAAAAGGGCCAGCTTGATCTGCTCCGGCGTCAGCACAGGCTGAGGATCCAGCACCTTGATTATGGCTTTCAGCTGCGCAAATTCGCTGCTCTCCGCTACGGCCAGGATAATGCCTTCGCTGCGGCGGTTTCCCCGGGAAAAGGGTACGCTGACCCTTACGCCGGGGACGGCCTGTTCCCGCATTTCTTCGGGGATCAGGTAATCAAAGGGCTTGTCGATCCAGTATGGTGCGGCGGATACCGCGATTTTTGCTACCGCTGCGGGCATATCTCCACCGCCTTTGCGTAATGTTCAAATTCAGCGGGGAAAATCCCCGCTAAATCATACAAAATTATTCTTTTATGGTCAGCTTGCCGGTGTATACCTCGTCAATGGCGGAGGACACAGGCTTCTTCTCCAGAGGAATCTGCTTCTCTTCCGCCTCAGCGGAGATGGCACGGGCTCTTCTGGCCACCAGGTTTACGAGCTGATAACGGCTGCCCACTTTTTCCACAAGTTCAGCCACGGGGGGATAAAGCATCATAATTATTACTCCATTCTGCCGCCGATAAGGCGGCTTAAAATATTAGACTTCTTTCAGAAAATGCATTCTGTTTTCCGCTTTGCATCGCTCGGCGGTAATAACGGCGGAAAGCTCCTTTGCGGCCTTGTCCACGTCGTCGTTTACGATGATATAATCATAGAAATCCGCCTCAGCATATTCCTGGCGGGCGCGGATGAGCCGGGCTTCAATGGCCCGTTCCGAATCGGTGCCTCTGGCCACAAGACGCCGCTGAAGCTCCTCCATGGAGGGCGGGATAATGAAGATCAGCACGGCGTCAGGCTTCTTTTCCCGGATCTGCCTTGCGCCCTGGACCTCAATGTCCAGCAGCACGTTCATGCCGCTTTCCAGCTTGTCCTCCACATATTTTCTGGGTGTACCGTAGGAGTTGGCCACATATTCGGCGTGTTCAAGAAGCTCGTCGTTGTCCACCATTTCTTTAAAGCGGTCAAGGTCCACGAAGAAGTATTCTCTCCCGTCCACCTCATTGGGCCGGGGCTTGCGGGTGGTGACGGAGGTGGAAAAGCACATGTCGCTGCGGCCTTCGATGGCCTTGAAAACTACCGTGCTTTTGCCTGCGCCGGAGGGTCCTGAGATAACAATGAGTCTGCCTTTGTCATTCATTTTCATTTCCTTCTCCCTGTTCAGTTTTTTCAGCAAAGCGGACAGCTAATGTTTCCGGCGGCAGAGCCGAAAGCACCACATTACCGCTGTCCATAACGATAACGGATTTTGTGCTGCGCCCAAAGGACGCGTCGATCAGCAGGCCTTTTTCCCGCACATCCTGGATCATGCGCTTTATGGGCGCGGACTCAGGGCTGACGATGGAGATGATCCTCTCTGCGGAGATAAGGTTGCCAAAGCCGATATTGATCAGCTTCATCTTTCCGCTCCTTACTCGATATTCTGGATCTGCTCGCGGATCTTTTCGATCTCCGATTTCAGGTCCACCACCACATGGGCGATCTGGGAATTTTGGCACTTGGAGCCGATGGTATTGGCCTCCCGGTTAAACTCCTGAATGAGAAAATCAATTTTCCGGCCTGTGGGAGAATTGCCGTTGATCATGGTGGTCAGCTGGGACATGTGGCTTCTCAGCCGCACCGTCTCCTCGTCCACGGCGATATGGTCGGCAAAGATGGCGGCCTCCGCCAGAATACGGTTCTCGTCAATGCCGGTACTGCCCAGCACCTCCTGCATCTTCTGTTCAAGGCGCTTCCGGTATTCCGCCACGGTCTTCGGCGCCTCGGTCTCCACGGTGGAGACAAGCCGGTCGATGGTCTCCAGTCTTGAAAGCACATCGTCCCTGAGCTTTGCGCCCTCTCTCTGCCGCATGGCGTCAAAGTCCCGCAGGGCTTCCTCGACGATAGCGGAGATCCCGGCGGAAATGGCCTCAGCGTCCAAATCCTTTTTCTCCACGGACAGCACGTCCGGGAAACGGCTGACGCTCAGGGCGGTCATGTCATTTACGAGGGAATACTCCTCGGAAATATGCCGGATGGCCTCAATATAGCCCTTGAGCAGCGGTTCATTGACCTTGACCGTCATATCCCCTGCGGCGGAAGAATCCACCGAAACGAACACGTCCACCTTGCCCCGGCTGATGTGGGACTGTACCGCGCTTTTGATCACTTCCTCAGCAAAGAGGAAGCTGCGGGGAAGACGGACGGAGGTGTCCAGATAGCGGTTATTCACGCTTTTCAGCTCCACCGTGATCTCAAGACCCTCCACAGTGCCCTTGGCACTGCCGTAGCCTGTCATACTTTTTATCATTTGTTCCTCCAAAAATCAAATCAGCTCAACAATGTCGAAGCTAATGGGATTTTTATTTTTCTTCAGCCGCTGGGAAGCCACCACCACGGCAGCGCCGGCGGCCAGGCCCAGAAAGCTCACCGCCACGCATACCCCCTCGGCCGCGCCAAGGCTGTAAGCAATGGCAAAACCGGCCAGGAAGAAGACCAGCGGCAGGATATACACCAGCAGCGCCGCGCCGAACACCTTGGAGGACTTGCTCTCAATGAGCACCTTCTGGCCCGGCCGGGCGGAGACGCGGTTTTTGGCCATGGCCTTCAGCTCGCTCTGAAAAATGCAGCTCTCACAATTGCCGCAGTTGCCGCCGCAGGCTGTGGTTCTGGTCACGGCCACCTCTGCCATATTATTGGGGAAAACCCTTGTCACAACAGCTTCCTGTGTCATACCTTAAGCCTTTCTGATTTCAATGGAAATATTGTTCTCGCCGATGGCGCCCACGTCGGTAAAGCCATCCACATAAATCTTTACCTCGGGCATATAGGCGCCGGTGGAGCCCTTGTAATCCACCAGGTCCGCCACAGCCTGCAAATTTTCCGTCTGCACCTGGTCCAGCTGCTCCGCAGGGCCGCGCAGCGTGACAGTGATGCTCTCCGATATGATGTCTGCTGCATATCCCTCCGCCACATTGATGCAGCGGATATTCTTGACCGTAAAGGACCTGGTCTCCAGTCCCACAACCTCTACCGTAACCGTGGCTTCGCTGACCCCGGTCAGATTTCTGATCTCATCATTGAGGGGAATTGTAAAGGTGTCGGTAAAGGAACGGCCGAAGTCAGTCAGGTCTATAGTGGCAATGGTGATCTTATTCAGGCCGTCAAGGATGGAGGAGTCGCCCGCCAGGGTGATGGACTCCGGCTCGATGGTGACCTTGGTATTCTTTGAAGTGGCTCCCGCGCCCTCGATCAGATCCACGCTGAGCAGCACTTCCTTCTTGGTCAGCAGCGGCAGCGTGGCCTTCACCACGTCAGTCGAACAGGTAATGCCGGTGGTGGAGCACTCTTCCCCGTTTACATTCATCAGCGTATAGCCTGTCTCCACGGAATAAGTGCTGTCCACATTTTCCTTGCCGAAGGTGACCCAGGCATAGGAAACGTTTTTAATATAAGCCTCCGGGCCGTAGATGGTGATGGTGGAAGGCTCGAACACGGGAATCTCCGCCGTATAGCCCTCGGCCAGCTGACCTTCAAAGCTGCCGCGGACCTGAATGGTTTTGGAGGTCTGGGCTGAAACCATGAAGTTTACTGTCTCCGGGCTTTTTCTTGCCGTCTGGATAGAGCCTGTGTCTGTCTTGTCCGGAAAGCTCAGCGTATATTGCAGGGAGGTATAAGCTGCCTGGGAGAGCTTGCTCACATCCACCTGCGCCACAATATTGTCCGCGTCCAGCGAGGCGATCACCCGCCTGGGGCCCACCAGTTCTACAGTAACGGAATTGGTGTCCAGGTCCGTGACCACAAGGCCCTTGGAATCCCGCAGAATGTCCTCCCCCACCAGCTCCACTCTCACGCCTCTGAAGGTCTGCTTGTACTCATCAGAGTCAACGCTGGTAATATATACCCAGATTGCAAGAGAAGCCAGGAGGGAAATGACCATCCAGAAGATTCTATTGTTATACAGATTTCTCATCCGGCTTGTCTTTTTCATTCTTCTTCACCTTAAGGTACTTCTTAATGGTATTGATGAGGCCCTTGCTGTTTTCGTCGTCCTCATCCTGGATCAGCTCGCTGCGGAGGAGCTTTTCAAAGGTGGTGGCGGTGAGATGGCGTTTGAGCATGCCCTCGATCGCCACGGAGATGGAGCCTGTCTCCTCGGAGACGATGACCACCACCGCGTCGGACTGCTCGCTGAGACCGATGCCCGCCCGGTGCCTCATGCCCAGATCCTTGCTCAGATTGGTGCTTTTGGTAAGAGGCAGGACGCAGCCGGCAGCGGCAAGTCTGCTGCCTCTTACGATCAGTGCGCCGTCATGCAGGGGCGCTTTGTTGAAGAATACGTTTTTGATCAGTTCCGCCGTCACATCGGCATTAATGATGGTGCCGGTGCTCATAATGTCGTTGAGCTTTACTTTCCGTTCAAAGATAATCAATGCGCCGGTTTTGGAAGCGGACATCTCCGTGCAGGCCAGCACCGTCTGGGCAATGGCCGACTCCATCACCGACTCAGACACAGGCTTTCCGGAGGAAAAGCTGCTGCCCATGCGCTCCAGAAGGCGGCGCAGCTCCGGCTGAAACAGGATGAGCAGGGCGATCAGGCCCAATTCCACCGCCTTGCGCAGCAGAGAGTTGATCATGGTCAATTTCAGGATGTCGGACAGTCCCAGCATGATAATGATCAGGATCAGACCCTTGGCCAGATTATATGAATTTGTCTTCCTGACAAAACCAATGGCCTTGTAGATCAGAAACGCCACAATAAGTATATCCACAATATCGGCTATACGCATGGTGGTCAAATAGTTCCACGCCTTGGCAGTCACTGTACTGATTGCTTCCATCTGCTCTTCCCCGTTCGGTTTAACTCAATTCGGTCTTTTGACCGCACTTAGCTATAATATCAGTTTATTATAAATCATCAGTGAAAAAAAGGCAAACAGTTTTCAGCAAAAGATTATTAACTTTCCTTAAAGATTATCTCCCGCAGAATTTGGCAGGCGCTGAGGACCTGTTCCCCGGTGACAAAGGGAGAAAAGCTGAAGCGGATGGTGCCGGTCTCCAAAGTACCCGCGCTCCGGTGGGCGGTAGGCGCGCAATGCAGACCACTGCGGACGCAGACGCCCCGCTGTGACAGACCTTCGGCAATATCCTCACAGCTCCGGTTTTTCACTCGCAGAGACAAAACGCCGCTCTGTACCGATTCGTCCGCCGCAAAAAGCTCAGTTTTTTCGTTATCCAGTTCTCTTACCATTAATTCAAGCAAAGAACGCTCATGTTTTCGGATATTTTCCGGCCCCTTTTCTCTGATGAAGCGGAGCCCGGCCAGAAGTCCCGCAACGCCGGTGGTGTTGTGGGTCCCGGCCTCCAGCCGGTCGGGCAGGTAATCCGGCATCTGCTGGGGGATGCTGTCGGAGCCGGAACCGCCCTGCATCAGGGGCAGGCCCTTTTCTCCGCAGAGCAGAATACCCGTACCCTGGGGCCCCAACAGCGCTTTATGGCCGGGCATTGCGGCAAAAGCCGCGCCCAGGCGCTGAAAGTCCAGGTCCAGTATCCCCGCCGACTGGGAGGCGTCCACGATCATGGGCACCTTATATTTTTTGCACATTTCCGCGATCTCTTCAATGGGCAGGATATAGCCGAACACATTGGACACATGGGTGCACACCACCAGCTCCGCCCGGGGGATCTGCCTTTGAAAGTCCGCCAGGGTGTCTTCCCGGTCAAAGAGCTTCCTTCCTGCCACGCTGATCTCCGCTCCCAGCTCCGCCAGGGGTCTTGTCACTGAATTGTGCTCAAAACCGGAGATCAGCACTTTGCTTCCCCGGCGGGCCTTGGAGCGGATGGCGATGTTCAAAGCATGGGTGGCGTTCATGGTGAAAACCACCTGCTCCGCCTCCGGCACATGAAACAGCTCCGCAGCCTCGCTTCTGCACTGGAACAGGGTCTCCGCAGCCCGCATGGCCGGGGGATGGGCTCCCCTGCCGGGGCTGGCCATGCTCTGCATGGCCCGGCACACCGCCCTTTCCACCGAAACCGGCTTTGGCAGGGTCGTGGCCGCATTGTCAAGATAGATCATCCTCTGACCTCCGTATATCCCTCTCCTCCGCTGCGCCTGTACAGTTTGCCGTTGAGAAGATTGTTTTTCTTCAGCAACTCCACTGCCTCATCAAACCGTCTGTACAGACTCAGCGCATAACCGCAGCCCGCTCCACTGAGCTCCTGCGGCGCTTTTACCACACTTGCTGTTATGCCGGCGCTTTCAAGAAGCCTTGCGCTGCTTTGCGCTTTGGTCAAAGACCGGCACATAATCAGATATTGCGTCATATATAAACTCCTTTTCCCGGCGTAAACAGCCATAACGAATAAAAGCATCCGCGGAGAATGGCTCCCGGCGGATGCTTTGAAGTTTTCCCCGCGTGATTCACTCCATCATATGCCGCAGGGAAAACGATGTGTTCACTTTTCGTTGAGCAGCGCTACCGCGTGGGCGGCGATGCCAAGCCCTTCTCCGGTAAAGCCCAGGCCCTCCTCGGTGGTGGCCTTCACGCTGACATGGTCCACCGGGAGTTCCAACGCGGCGGCAATATTCTCGCGCATTTTCTGGATATGGGGCGCCAGCTTTGGCCGCTGGGCCAGCACGGTGCAGTCCACATTGCCTACCGTAAAACCGTGGGCCGAGAGAATACCGCGCACCTGACGGAGCAGCTCCATGCTGTCCGCTCCCCGGTACCGCTCGTCGGTGTCGGGAAAATGCTTGCCAATATCCCCCAGGGCGGCCGCGCCCAGCAGCGCGTCCATCAGCGCGTGGAGCAGCACATCGGCGTCGGAATGGCCAAGCAGGCCCTTTTCCCAAGGGATATCCACGCCGCCAAGGATCAGCTTCCGCCCCTCTACCAGGCGGTGAACGTCATACCCATGCCCGATCCGCAAGGTATTCCCCCCTGTCTTTTAAGATGGCGGCAGCAAACAGTATGTCCCTGGGTGTAGTGAGCTTGATGTTGTCCTCCTCACCGGGGACAATGTGGGGCTTAACGCCCATGCGCTCCACAGCAGAACAGTCGTCCGTCAAAGGGAGCTTTTTCTCCGCGGCGAAGGTCAGCGCGCCCTTGATCAGGTCGGCTTCAAAGACCTGGGGCGTCTGCACCCGCAGCACAAGCTCCCGGTCAAGGCTGCCGGTGACGGTCTCCCCGTCCTCCACCAGCTTGAGGGTGTCCACACTTTTTATTGCGGGAACCGCCGCTTTGTACTGGGCTGCTGCGCGGACAGTTTTCTCAATCAGATCCACGCTGACCAGGGGGCGTGCGCCGTCATGAATGGCGATGAGCCTGGCTCTTTTTTTCACCTCGGAAACGCCGGCCAGAGCCGACTCCATGCGGGTAGCGCCGCCGCTGATCACCTTGCTGGCCTTTTCAATGCGGTATTTTTTGCAGAGGGCTGCCACCTCCACGATCTTCTCCATCCGTGTGACCACCACGATCTCGTCCACAAGTTCACAGTCCTGAA
This sequence comes from Candidatus Limivicinus sp., assembly GCA_051866735.1. GTDB lineage: Bacteria > Bacillota > Clostridia > Oscillospirales > Oscillospiraceae > Limivicinus. The sequence goes on along the minus strand of JBJDXP010000079.1, from coordinate 103,259 downwards.
AAGCTAAAAGCGTCCTTGCCAGAACGGGCATAATGCCCAGATTGTGCATGAGCTTGTCGCTGCCCATGCGCTGGGAGCTGCCTGCCGCCACGATGACGGCGGAGCAATGGGGCGTCTCTTCTTTTTTTCTGCAGCAAGGGTTTTTCATTTTCGCACCTCTCCTTATACTTTACGCGGTGATGGGTCGAATTATCCTTTAAGCTGTCTCTTCCGGTAAAAATTCATCATGCCGTCCTGCATATCGCCCAGCTGGTTGAGCATCCTGCCCGCGCCGTAAGCCGCGCAGGAGATGGGGTCGTCCACCACCATGGTCCGGATGCCGGTGCTTCGCTCGATCAGCCGGTCGATACCGTAGATCAGGCTGCCGCCGCCGGACATGATAATGCCGCTTTCTTCCAGATCGCCCACTAACTGGGGCGGTGTGCGCTCCAGCACCGTGTGAATAGACTCCAGAATAACATTCATCGGCTCCACAAAGGCCTCGATCAGCTCATTTGCGCTGACAGAAACAGTCTTGGGCAGACCGTTTGTCAGGCTGCGGCCCTTGACCTCCTCCACGCCCACGTCCGGGCGCTGGATCACACAGCCGATGCTGCGCTTCAGTTCCTCCGCGGTGCCAAGACCGATGAGCACGTTGTACTTGTGGCGGATATATTTGACGATCGCCTCGTCAAAGCTGGCGCCCGCCACCTTAATGGACTCACATTCCACCACGCCGCTGGCGGAGATGATGGCGATCTCGGTGGTGCCGCCGCCAATGTCAATGACCATATGTCCGTTTGCTTTGGTGATGTCCACACCGGCGCCCATGGCCGTGGCTACAGCGGTCTCCAGCAGGTAGACCCGGCGTGCGCCGGCCTCGATGGCAGCGTCAATGACCGCACGCTCCTCTACGCCGGTAATGCTGCTGGGAACGCAGACCAACATGCGGGGCTTGAAAAAGCTGAATGAGGTGAGACGGTTTGTCAGCTCGCGGAGCATCTGGGCGGTGATCTCATAGTCGGAGATCACACCTGCGCTGATGGGGTGAATGGCCACAATGTTGGCCGGCGTGCGGCCCAGCATTTTCTGAGCGTCCTGGCCAATCTTGAGAATCTTCCCTGTGAACTTGTCCACGGCCACAACGGTAGGCTCCCGCAGGACCACGCCCTTGCCCTGTTCAAAAACCAGGGTGCTGGAGGTACCCATATCAACGGCTATATCTCTTTCAAAAATAGGCATTTGCTTCACCTCATGTATATTTCATATCTATTATTTCTATTATATCGCTAATTTCTCTTTCTGGCAACAGTAACCGCTTTGACTTCTCCGGCTCCGGCGGACATCAGCATTCTGCCGCACTCCGAGAGCGTGGCGCCGGTGGTGACGATGTCGTCCACGATCAGGATGCTTTTCCCTGTAATTTTCTCAGGCGACAGAGCCATATATACGCCGGAGACGTTGGCCCGCCGTTTCTCCGCGCCGCCTGTACCGGACTGTGCCGGGTTATTTTTGGTCTTTTTCAGCAGACGGCGGCATTCGATCCCCGTTATTTCCGACAACTGATCGGCCAAAAGCCTGGCCTGGTCATAGCCCCGCTGCCGCAGTCTTTTGCGGCTCAGCGGCGCCCATGTGATAATATCGCAGGAAATCCGGTTTTCGTCAATACATTTTGCCATAAATTGAGCATAAACCGTGCAGTAATGGGAAAGGCCGCCGAATTTGTAGCGGTGAAGGGACTCCCGCACATCCCCTTCATAGTACAGCGGCGATACGCATTGACTGATAAAGGGAAATTTCTGCGCCTGCCCTCCGGCAGGTGTCAGCGGAAGCTTTTCCGCACAGCTTTTGCAAACCTTGTCCCCGCCGGTCAGCTTGTGGCAGAAGGTGCATTTGGTGGGATAAAACAGCTCCAGCACACGGTCAATCAGCTTCATTGATCCACCCCGCAGAGCTTCCGCAGCCGCACGCGAAGGGCACTGTACCGCTTGGACTGGCGGAAATTGTCGATCATCTTGTAGGCCGTGGCGTCGTCTCCCACCATGATGAGAAGCTCTTTTGCACGGGTGACGGCGGTATACAGCACGTCCCGGGTCAACAGCATCTGGGAGCCGGGGCTTAGGGACAAAATGACCGCACGATATTCGCTGCCCTGGGATTTATGGACCGTCATGGCCCAGGCGTGCTCCAGCTCGATCAAAGAGTCGAAGCCGTAGCTGGCGATCCGGCCGTCGAAGTTCACGGAAAGACTCTCGCTTTCCATGTCAATGGAGAGAATGGTCCCGATATCGCCGTTATAGATGCCGCTTCCGGCCAGGGTCCGGCTCTCGTTCTGCCAGAGGATATCGTAGTTATTCTTGATCTGCATCACCCGGTCCCCCTCACGGAAGACCGCGTCGCCGAAGGCTTTTTCCTTTTTGTCCTTCCGGGGCGGGTTCAGTACCTGCTGAAGGCACTTATTCAGGCTGACGGTGCCCAGCTCTCCCCTTCTTGTGGGAGAGAGCACCTGAATATCCTCCGGCGGAATGCCCATTTTTCCAGGCAACCGGACAGAACACAGCTCCGCGATGGTGTCCACGGTGCTGCCTGCCTCCAGCCGTTTCAGCCGGAAGAAATCCCCCGCGTTTTCTGAGAGATTGGGGTGTTCGCCCTTATTGATCATATGGGCGTTGCGGACAATGCGGCTGCCCTCGTTCTGCCGGAATATCTCCGTCAGGCGGATGGTGGGCACCACCTGGCTCCTTATCACAGCGGAGAACACATTGCCCGGCCCTACGGAGGGGAGCTGGTCCGCGTCACCCACCATCACAAGCCTTGCGTCCGGCGGCAGAGCGGACAGCAGCGCGTCCATCAGCACGATATCCACCATGGAGCACTCGTCCAGGATCACCGCGTCGCAGTCCAGCCGGTCGCTCTCATTTTTCCCGAAAATCACAGTCTCCCCGTCGTCGGAAAACTTTGCCTCCAGAAGACGGTGGACCGTGGATGCCTCCTGGCCGGTGAGCTCCGTCATGCGCTTTGCGGCCCGGCCTGTGGGGGCGGTCAGCAGGGTTTTTAGGCCGATGCGGTCAAACATGGCAAGGATCGCCCGGATGGAGGTGGTCTTGCCGGTGCCCGGGCCGCCGGTGATGACGATGATCTGATTTTCCAGGGCCAGCTTCAGGGTCTTTCTCTGCAGGGGTGCGTACTGGATGCCCAACTGCTTTTCCAGGGTGGAGATCAGCGCCGGGATATTCACTGTCTCGTCAAACTTCCGCTTGCACATTCTGGCGATATGCTCCGCCGCGTCGCTCTCCGCGCGATAGAGGGAGGGCAGATAGCAGGCTTTGCAGCCGGCGATCTCCTCGTACATCAGCTGTCCGCTTTCAATCAGAATGTCGATGCACTCGTCCGCCGAGGGCTCGTCCACGCCGATGAGCTGGGCGGTGACGGTGGCCAGCTTTTCCCGGGGAATAAAGCAGTGGCCGTTGCCGGAGTTATGTACAAGCTCAAAAAGCACGGCGGCGCAGATACGGTTTTTGCTGTAGCTGTCCACGCCCATCTCCAGGGCCATGGTGTCCGCCTCGGCAAAGCTGCCGCCGATATGCTCGGTGGCCAGAATGTAGGGATTATCCCGCAGCAGGGAAAGGGCGTCGTCGCCGTAAAACTTATACATGCGCATGGCCAGAATGGGCCGCAGGCCGAAGGAGCAGACAAACTCCATCAGCCGCCGCACCCCGGCCTGACGGCGGAAGCTTTTGGAGATCTGCTCCGCCTTGGCGGCGCTGATGCCCCGGATTTTTGCCAGCAGCTGGGGGGAATTTTCCATCACTTCCAGGGTCTTTTCCCCGAATTCATTGACGATCAGAGAGGCCGTGGCCGGGCCCACGCCCCGGACCGAGCCCCCGGCCAGATAGTCGTATATGGCGTTGGCCGTTGTGGGCAGCAGCCGCTGGGCAAACTCCGCCTTGAACTGCCGTCCGTGGACAGCGTGATTCATCCAGGTGCCAGTGACGATCATGGACTCCCCCGGCGAGGCATAGGGAAAGCAGCCAACCACAGTGATCACCGCGCCGGCCTGGTCGTTGAGGCGCAGTACCGTATAGCCGTTCTCCTCGTTTTTATAGATGACCGATTCAACCGTTCCGGATATCTCTGTCAGTTCGTTTTCCAGATCCATGGGGGCTTCTCTCCATCCTCAATCAGTGTGATACAGCTGTGTTCATTGGCAAGGGCCCTGGCCACAAAGCGGGTCTCCTCGTCCATGGCATTACCCAGTATAATGATCCTGCACCGCAGAACGCCGTTATCGTTCAGCCATAAGAGCCCTCTCACGTTGTGTTCCAGGGCCGGTTCCCGCCCCTGTACCAGGAGCAGAACCATCTGCCGGCTGTTTTTTCCGCATTTCACCGGGCTGAGCATCAGGCTGCCCACGATCCACACCAGCAGCAGGCAGACCGTGGCAGCGGCCAGAGCGCAAAGGAGCTTTGCCGTCATGAAAACCACCTCTGCCCACTCTATGCCCGGCTTACCTTATTTGTTCAGTATCTTTTTGAGAAACTGGCCCGTATAGCTTCTCTCGCATTTGGCGCAGTCCTCGGGCGTGCCGGCAAAGACCAGCTCGCCGCCCTCGTCGCCGCCCTCCGGGCCCAGGTCGATGATGTGATCGGCCACCTTGATGACGTCCAGGTTGTGCTCGATGACCACCACGGTATTCCCCGCCTCCACAAGGCGGTCCAGAATGTTGATGAGCTTGTGCACATCGGCCACATGCAGGCCCGTTGTGGGCTCGTCCAGAACATATACGGTGGAGCCGGTGCTGCGCTTGGAAAGCTCGGTGGCCAGCTTGACTCTCTGGGCCTCGCCGCCGGAAAGGGTGGTGCTGGATTGGCCAAGCTTCACATAGCCCAGACCCACATCCTTTAAGGTCTCAATCTTCCGGCAGATTTTGGGCAGGTTTTCAAAGAACTCGCAGGCCTCGTCAATGGTCATGTCCAGCACGTCGGCAATGCTCTTGCCCTTGTATTTCACTTCCAGGGTTTCCCGGTTGTAGCGCTTGCCGTGGCAAACATCACAGGGGACAAAGACGTCGGGCAAAAAGTGCATCTCGATCTTGATCAGGCCGTCGCCGCAGCAGGCCTCGCAGCGGCCGCCCTTGGTGTTGAAGGAGAAGCGGCCGGAGGTGTAGCCCCGGAGCTTTGCGTCCCGGGTGGAGGCGTACAGGTCCCGGATGTCGTTGAATACACCGGTGTAGGTGGCGGGGTTGGACCTTGGCGTTCTGCCGATGGGGCTCTGGTCCAGGGCGATGACCTTGTCCACGTTTTCAAGGCCCTCGATCCCGGCGCATTTGCCCGGGCGGGTTTTCGCCCGGTTCTTCTCCGCCGCCAGGGTTTTATACAAAATCTCGTTGATCAGGGAGGATTTTCCGCTGCCGGACACGCCGGTGACGCAGATCAGCTTCCCCAGCGGGATCTCCACATCAATATTTTTCAGGTTATTTTCTTCCGCACCCCGGATCACCAGGCTCTTTCCGCTGCCTTCCCGGCGCCTTTCCGGCACGGGGATAAAGCGTTTTCCGCTGAGGTATTGGCCGGTGATGGATTCAGGACAGGCGCAGATATCCTCAACAGATCCGGCCGCCACTACACTGCCGCCGTTTACCCCCGCCCCCGGGCCGATGTCGATCACATAGTCCGCGGCGCGCATGGTGTCCTCGTCGTGCTCCACAACGATCAGGGTATTGCCCAGATCCCGGAGATTTTTTAAGGTGGCCAGCAGCTTGTCGTTGTCCCGCTGGTGCAGGCCGATGCTTGGCTCGTCTAAAATATACAGCACGCCCATCAGGCTGGAGCCGATCTGGGTGGCCAGGCGGATGCGCTGGCTCTCGCCGCCGGAGAGAGTGGCTGCCGCCCGGGACAGGGTCAGATAGCCAAGACCCACGCTCTGCAAAAAGCCCAGTCTTGCCTTGATCTCTTTGATGATCCGTTCGGCAATGATGGCGTCATTTCCGGTCAGTTCCAGACCATCAATAAATTCCAGGGCTTTCAGCACCGACAGGTCGGAAAACTCCGCAATGCTCAGTCCCCCTACCGTCACCGCCAGAGCCGACTTTTTCAGCCTTCTGCCGCCGCAGTCCGGGCAGGGGATCTCCGCCATGCACTCCTCGATATCCGCGCGCATGGACTGGCTTTGGGTCTCCTTATAGCGGCGTTCAAGGTTGTTGACAATTCCCTCAAACTCCCGCTGGATCACCCCAAAACCCTCGTTTTTTTCGTAATGGAGCTGGAGCTTCTCCCCCTTTGTGCCGTAAAGAATGGCGTTGATGGCCTCTTTGGAGAGATCCTTTATCGGCTCGGTCAGCTTAAAATGATAGCGGCGGGCCAGGGCTTCAAAATACATGCGGGATATGGAATCGCCCTTCACATTGCCCCAGCCGGAGGCACAGATTCCCCCATCCATAATGCTCAGGTTGGGGTTGGGCATAATGAGCTGCGGGTCCACAAGCAGCTGAACGCCCAGGCCCGTACAGGTGGGGCAGGCGCCGTAAGGATTGTTGAAGGAGAAAAGACGGGGGACAAGTTCCTCAATAGAGATGCCGCAGTCCTCGCAGGCGTAATTCTGGGAAAAGGAGATCTGCCTGTCCTCCCCCACCAGATCCACCAGCATCAGGCCGCCGGCCAGGGCCAGGGCGGTCTCCACAGAGTCGGTGAGCCGGCGCCCAATCTCCGGTTTGATGACCAGACGGTCCACAACGATCTCAATGTTGTGCTTTTTGTTCTTCTCCAGCTTGATCTCTTCGGACAGCTCGTAAAGGATGCCGTCTATCCTGGCCCGGACATAGCCGGATTTTTTCGCGTCCTCTAAGATCTTGACATGCTCGCCCTTTCTGGCCCGGACCACGGGAGCCAATATCTGAATCCTGGTTCCCTCCGGCAGGGCCAAGATCTGGTCCACGATCTGGTCGATACTCTGCTGCTTGATCTCCCGGCCGCACTTGGGGCAGTGGGGCACGCCCACCCGGGCCCAGAGCAGACGCAGATAATCATAAATCTCCGTGACGGTGCCCACGGTGGAGCGGGGGTTTTTGGAGGTGGTCTTCTGGTCAATGGAGATGGCCGGGGAAAGACCGTCGATATAGTCCACATCGGGCTTGTCCATCTGCCCTAAAAACATCCGGGCATAGGAGCTGAGGCTCTCCACATAGCGGCGCTGGCCCTCCGCGTATATGGTGTCAAAGGCCAGGCTGGATTTTCCGCTGCCCGAAAGGCCGGTGATTACCACCAGCTTGTCTCTGGGGATCTCCACATCAATATTTTTCAGGTTGTTTTCTCTTGCGCCTTTAATGAAAATGCTTTCCTGCATGAATCAAACCTCTGTAACAATATTTGCCGTGTCTCCTCTGGTCAGGCCAATCAGATCGGCCGGTGAAAGCTCCACCTGCTGCCCAATCTTTCCCGCGCTGACCAGCACGGTGTCCTGGGAAAGGATGCTGCTGTGGTAAACGGTTTTAAACTGCTTTTTCATCCCGATGGGAGAGCAGCCGCCCCGCACATAGCCGGTGAGGGCGTTGATCTCGCTGACATGCACCATGGCGATGGACTTCTCCCCTACGGCCCTGGCGGCCTTCTTCAGGTCCAGTTCTTCGGCCACGGGGATCACGAAAACATAGATCCCTTTGCTGGCCCCCCGGGTGACCAGGGTCTTGAACACGCAGGCCGGGTCCCTGCCCGTCATCCGGGCCACAGTCAGGCCATCCACTGCGTCCTCGCCGTGGGGATATTCGTGGGCGGTGTACTTGATCTTCTTTTGTCCCAATATGCGCATCACATTGGTCTTCTGCTCTGCCATGATAAAGCCTCCGCAGCAAATTACAGCGTATTAACGATTCATTATACCCCAAACGCAGAGTAGTTTCAACAACTTTTGCGCAATGCAGAAACTGCCGTGAAAAAAATCACGGCAGTTTCAAATGAAAGCTTTTATTATTTTTTAAACCGGTCCAGCAGATTTTCCACGCTGTCCTCCAGCACGGTCATCAGCCGTTCTTTGGTGATCTCCTTGGGCAGCTTCATTCCCAGGTCCAGCCACTGGGAGATCAGGCCCACAACGCAGTTGGAATAAAACTCAACCACAAACTCAAAGTCGCCCCTGTCGATATTCTGCCCTTCCGACACAATCACCGCAAAGCTCCGGATGCAGCTTTTCAGCCGACGCTTGTAATAGCGGAGCATATATGTACGGCTCTGGGAGTTGTAGATATTCAAAGCAAAGGTGCTGTTATCATACAGATAGGTAAAGAAAAGGATCACATCTTCCCGCCAGTGGCTGAAGGTCACCTCGCTGGGCAGAACCTTATTGGCGTCCTCTTCAAAGACCCACTCCAACAGATCGTAGACATCATCAAAATGATAATAAAAAGTCTGCCGGTTAACGCCGCAGATATCCACCAGGTCTTTGATCGTGATCTTCTCGATCGGTTTAACGGCCAGCATCTGTTTGAGCGCATTACCAAGAGCTTCTTTTGTGTTCGAGGCCATTTCGGCACCACCCTGTCTTTACATTTTTAGTACATTGTACCATATTGTTGAAAAATATGCAAAGAGTTTTTCCGCTTTACTGTCCGTTTTTACCGGGCCAGGGGGACAGTTTTCCCTTTGAGACCAAAAAGGCCCGGTCCGCCAGCTCCGCCATAGGCGTGTCGGAGAGAGAATCGGAATAAAAGCACTCCGTATGGGCCTGCGGATATTGTTCCTGAAAACGGCGGACCTTTTCCACGTCGTGGCAGTTTTCGCCCAGAATTTTCCCGGTATACTTGTCCATGGGCGTGGCGATCAGGCCGACGCCCAGCTCCATGGCAATGGGCCGGAGCAGAAAATAGGGAGAGGCGGAAATGATCACGTCATCCTCTTTTTTCTGATCCAGATACCACTTTTCGATACCGGCGCGGTGTTCGTCCCAAAATTCCGCCACGGCGGCGTCCACGTCAGGGAGATAGCGCAAAAAGGAGAAAAGCTGCTCCTTCAGGCGCTTTGTCTTTATCCGCTTCAAGCCGTAAGCCGCGGCAAGGGCCAGGGTTTTCGGCAGCGTGCGCAGTACCGCTTTGGGGTACTTTTTCAGGCAGTACAGATAAAAGGAATAAGAGCTGTCCGGCTGATAGATGGTCTGGTCAAAATCGTAAGTATTCATGGCTTTCAGTCGATGTAGCGGATATAGTCAGCTTTGCGGGGCTTCATGGCCGGGTCCTCATCGGGGTAGCCCAGAATGCAGTTGCCAACGCCGATAACATCGCCCTCAACGCCCCACCGAGCCAAAAGGGCCTTGCCTTCCACGCTGTCAAACACCTCTCTGGCCCGGTTGACCCAGCAGGAGCCCAGGCCGATAGCCTTGGCGGCGTTCATCATGTTGCCCATGACCAGGCTGCCGTCCTGCACCGCATGGGGGCTGTTTGCGTCCGCCAGGACCACCACCACTGTGGGCGCGCCGTAAAAGGGGTCGCTGTCCGTACCCATCACGGCGGCATTCATGCGGGAGAGCTGATCTCTCACCGCTTTGTTCTGTACGGCGATCACAAGAGGAGACTGCCGGTTCATGCCTGTGGGGGCGCAGATGCCGGCCTGCAGCACCGTGTCCAGCTCCTCCCGGCTGATTTGTTCGGGCTTATATTTTCTGATGCTGCGCCGGGTCATGATGTCGTTGATGGTATTGTTCATGGGTATCCTCCGTTCATTCAAAGTTTAAAGGTCTTGAGAGACAGGAAAACCGTATAACAGAGCACAAGCAGCTCGCAGAGCATGGCAAACCAGATACTCACAATACCCAGCGCACCCAGAAGCAGCAGCGCCGCTTTCGCCGCCAGGGCCACCAGGATATTGTTCAGCGCTGTTCTTCTCGCCGCCCGGGCAATGCGCAGGGCCAGCGGAATACGCCGGATATCATCCCCCATAACAGACAGGTCGGCACAATTCAGAACGTTGCCGTAGCGCAACGCGCCCATGGCGATCCCCACATCTGCCCGCTCCATGGCGGCAAGGTCGCTGATCCCGGCGCACACGAAAGCCAGACTTGTTCCGCTGCCTTTGGTGACCATCAGATATTCCACAGCGGATATTTTGGCTTTGGGCGTCAGCTCGGGCCTGACCATGTCAAAATTCAGAGAGGACGCGACCGATTTGGCCACAGCACGAACGTCGCCGGTAAACATGACCGTGTTGGTAACGCCGTTTGCGCGCAGGCCCTCAATGGCATCAAAAGCGCCCTCCTTGATCTTGTCGGTAAGTTCAATATAGCCAGCATAATTGTCGTCCACCAGCACATAAATCACAGAACCGTTGCGGGAGGGAACCTTGATCTGCACTTCATGGTCATCAAGAAGCAGGGCGTTGCCCACCTCAACGCAGTGTTCACCGACCATTGCCTTGACGCCCTTACCGGGCAGCTCTTCGATCTGCGAAATATCTGCATTCTCCGGCTGACTGTCCTTACAGGCCCGCCGCAGCGTCTGGGCAATGGGATGGGACGATTGGCTCTCCGCCGCCGCGGCCAGGGCAAGCAGTTCTTCTGCACTCATCTGCTCGGGCACGATCTCAGTGATGGTAAAACGGCCCTCCGTGATGGCCCCGGTCTTATCAAACACAAAGGTCTCCGCCTTTGAAAGCTTTTCCAGACAGACGCCGCCGTTGGCAAAGACGCCCCACCTGGCCGCGCTGCCCAAACCGCCCAGAAAGGCCAGCGGCACAGAAGCCGTCAGTGCCGCGGAGCAGGACAGGCAGAAAAACAGGATCCCCCTTTTGATCCACTCCATCCAGCCGCCGCCAGAGACCAGCGGCGGAACCACAGCCAGAAGAACACCCAGAAGCAGCACCACCGGCGTGATGAGCCGGGCCGCGCCAAAGGCCTGTTTTTCCATATCGGAGCGCTTTTTGCCCTCCGTGCCGATCATGTTCAGCGCGCAGCGGACCGTGGACTCCTCAAAGGGCCGCATGACCCGCACCTTGATGGTATTGGTCAGATTGATGCAGCCGGAAACGGCCACACTGCCCACCGTGACCGTTCGGGGCGCGGTCTCCGCCGTCAGCGGTGAAGTGTCCAGAGAGCTGAACCCCTCTGTCACCACGCCGTCCAGCGGGATCTTCTCCCCGGGCCGGACCACAAGGGTATCGCCCACATTGACGTTTTCCGGCACGGTGCGCTCTATTCCCTCCGCCGTCTCGACCCAGGCCTCCGCCGGGAGGACAGACATGATCCCGTCCAGATACCGCTGTTTTTCCGACAGCGCATAGGCTTCAACGATCAGCGCAACCCGATGAATGATCATGATAAAGATGGCCGTCGGATATTCTTTGATGCAGAAAGCGGCCAACGCGCCCAGAGTGATCAACACATCGCTTTCCAGCAGTTCGCCGTTTATGATACTCTTTGCCGCATCCAGAATTACAGGAAATCCGGCAAATATAACGGCTGCGGCAAAGGTGATCACCCGGAGCCAGCCGGTTGTGGGGATAAGCCAGACCAGCAGCATCACCACGGAAGAAGCTGCGATCTGCAGGACTTCCGTCACGGTAAAGCCCCGCTGATGGTGGTGCTCCTCCCTCTCCGTGCCCAGAATCTTCAGATCAATATGCAGAAGAGATTTTATCCGTTCATTCAGATCCGGCAGGCTGCGCCCCTGCTTCTCCCTGGCCTTCAGGTGTTTATTTTTCGGTGGTGCAACATGCTTGCCCAAATTATTCACTCCTCAGCTTCGCGCCTGGACTATTTCTGTTCATTTATTCATGATACGACAGGCCGGAAAATATGTCAATAGATGATGGAAAGAGAAAAATTGCAGGAAAGCCGGAGCTTCCCTGCAATTTCTTTGCTGTATCAGACAAGCGGGGACGGCTTTACTTCATGCCGTTCTCGTATGCCTCGATCATCTTCTTGACCATCTGACCGCCAACAGAGCCGGCCTGACGGCTGGTGAGGTCGCCGTTGTAACCGTTTTTCAGGTTAACGCCGACTTCGGAAGCGGCTTCCATCTTGAACTTCTCCATAGCGTCGCGGGCTGCGGGGTTCACAAGATGATTACTGGACTTGTTAGACATTGTTTGCATCTCCTTTTTGTCATTTCGGGTTTTATCGCCCGTGCTTATCTTTTGTAAAGGAGCCGCGGATATGCAAAACGGATGATATGTAAATTTTACATGCTGAAAAGCAAGAACATTTTATCCGCCGATGCAGCCATTGTATATCTTGCGGGACACCACAAAATCGAATATAATATAAACAAGGAAAAACCTGTGATTTTGCGTTATTGTACGCAGAGAGGGAGACGCTTATGATAACCGGCGAACTGAAAAACAAAATAGACAGCCTTTGGAATATTTTCTGGACCGGCGGCCTGACCAATCCGCTGGAAGTCATTGAACAGATGACCTATTTGATGTTTATCCGGGATCTGGACGATTCAGATAATCTGCGGGCAAAAGAGTGCGCCATGCTGGGTCTGCCCTATCAGAGCATCTTTGACGGGGAGGTACAGATCGGTGACCGGAAGATTGAGGGCAGCCAGCTCAAATGGTCCGTGTTCCATGACTTCCCGGCCGGGAAAATGTACGCAGTGGTACAGGAATTTGTATTCCCCTTTATCAAAAATCTGCACAGCAGCAAGGAGAGCGCTTATTCCAAATATATGGGCGACGCTATTTTTAAGCTGCCCACTCCCCTGCTGCTGGACAAAGTGGTAACGGCGCTGGACGAAATCTACCGGCTGATGAACGAAGCCCAGAGCAGCGACGTGCGAGGCGACGTGTACGAATATCTGCTGTCCAAGCTGTCCCAGTCCGGCGTCAATGGCCAGTTCCGCACACCCCGCCATATCATCCGTATGATGGTGGAGCTGATGCAGCCCGGGCCTGAGGATGTAATCTGCGACCCAGCCTGCGGCACTTCCGGCTTCCTGGTGTCCGCCGGAGAGTATCTGAAAGAAAACTACAAGGAAGAGATCTTCTTCAACAAGCAGAAGAAGGACCACTACATGAACCACATGTTCCACGGCTACGACATGGACCGCACCATGCTGCGCATCGGCGCCATGAACATGATGACCCACGGGGTGGAAAATCCTATCATTGAATACCGGGACAGCTTGTCCGACCAGAACCCGGACAGGGAGAAATACACACTTATTCTGGCAAATCCCCCTTTCAAGGGCAGTCTGGACGCGGACACCGTTTCCCCTGATCTGTTGAAGGTATGCAAGACCAAGAAGACGGAACTGCTGTTTCTGGCCCTGTTTCTGCGGATGCTGAAAGTAGGCGGTCGGGGCGCTGTCATCGTGCCTGACGGGGTGCTGTTCGGCTCCTCCACGGCTCACAAAGCCATACGCAAGGAACTGGTGGAGGGCAACCGGCTGGAGGCGGTCATCTCCATGCCCTCCGGCGTGTTCAAGCCCTATGCAGGTGTGTCCACCGGTATTCTGGTGTTTACCAAGACCGGCCACGGCGGTACCGACAAGGTGTGGTTTTACGATATGCAGGCTGATGGCTTCAGCCTTGACGACAAACGAAGCCCGGTGCAGGAGAACGATATCCCGGACATTATCGCCCGGTTCAAGTCCCTCTCCGCCGCCGGTGGCGGCACCTCTCCCAAAGGGAGAGGCAAGCCGGAGCCGGAAAATGGTGGGGACACTTATAACGAATCCGCCAATCCCCGCACAGCCAAGTCCTTCTTTGTCCCCAAGGCCGAGATCGTGGAAAACTGCTACGACCTGTCCATCAACAAGTATAGAAAGACGGAGTACAAGCCCGTGGAGTACCCCTCTACGCAGGAGATCATGGCAGATTTGCATGAGTTGGAGATGCAAATTACTCAGGGACTGGCGGAACTGGAGGGGATGCTGTGATGGCGAAAATATCTGATGTTTTCGACCTCCAAATGGGAAAGACACCATCGAGAGCAAACGAAGAATATTGGATGGATGGAGACAACCAATGGGTTTCTATCGGTGATCTTAGTGGTTACGAGAAATATGTAGAGGATACAAAAGAAAAAATAACAAACCTGGCGGTCGCAGAAAGTGGAATCAAAGCAGTTCCTGCAGATACTGTGATTATGAGTTTCAAACTTTCTTTAGGTAAGGTTGCGATCACAAAAAAGCCTGTTTATACAAATGAAGCGATTATGGCATTTTTGCCTAAGTGCGGTGTCAGTATACTGCCAGATTATTTATACCAGTATTTTTCCAGTATAGACTGGTCAAAAGGAACAAATCGGGCTGTAATGGGAGCTACCCTAAATAAAGCAACACTTGGAGAAACGGAAATACAAATTCCATCAATGGCGAAGCAAGAAGTAATTGCGGACAGGCTAAATAAAATTGATAATTTGGTTTCCCTCCGCAAGCAGCAGCTTGCCAAGCTGGACGAGCTGGTCAAATCCCGATTTGTCGAGATGTTTGGAGACCCAGTAACCAATCCACATGGGTTTGAAAAAGTTACACTTTCTGATTTGGCAGAAATTAAGATCGGCCCCTTTGGTTCTTTGCTTCACAAAGAAGACTACATTGAAGGTGGCCATGCACTGGTCAATCCATCACACATTATAGATGGCAAAGTATCTGTCGATGAAAAGCTGACAGTTTCAGACGATAAGTTCGCAGAATTGAGTGCGTATCATCTGCAAATTGGTGATGTTGTAATGGGACGCAGAGGTGAAATGGGACGTTGTGCGGTTGTTTCGTATGATGGTCTATTATGCGGCACAGGTAGTTTGCTAATTAGGACAAAGGGCGAAGTTACTGCTGATTACATCCAGAAAATCATTTCATTCCCGTCATTTAAGAAAACCATTGAGGATATGGCAGTTGGGCAGACAATGCCAAACTTGAATGTGCCTATCGTTTCCGGTTTTCAGATAATTAAACCTCCGATGGAGGTTCAGAGCGCCTATTATAAATTTGTTGAACAGCTCGACAAATCAAAATTGGCCGTCCAGCAGAGCCTGGATAAACTGGAATTACTGAAAAAAGCCTTGATGCAGAAATACTTTGGGTAAGGAGGATATAATGGAACAGTATTTACCGTATATCGTCACTGTGTTATGTTCTGTGATTTCTGGTATAGCTAGCTATTCTGCATCACGCAGACAGGCCAAAGCTGACTTGGAAAAGCTTCAAAAGCAGCACGAGCTAGATATTGAAAAAGAACGCGAAAAATTTGCAATGGAAAAAGAAAGAATGGAGTTGGAGCACAAACATCAACTTGAATTAAAACAAAAAGAAATGGAAAATCAACTTGGAACAGATGTGATGTCCACACTGGTTAAAGAGTATGTGCGTTCACCAGCTGGGCAAGCCCAAATGCGCAGTACAGCAAATAAAAAGCGCAAATAGGAGAGGTGCTGTTATGACCAACTTTGATTTTCTGACCTCCGACCCACAATTCAATTCATTTGCCTCCGTCGCTGTCTCTGCCGAGCGCATCCTACATATCGACCCGGCGGCCTGTGTGCTGAATTGCCGGCGGGCCATGGAGTTTGCCGTCAAGTGGATGTATTCCGTGGACGGCTCTCTGGTGCTGCCCTATGACGACCGGCTGGTTTCTCTGATGGATAACGAGGATTTCCGGGACATCGTTGGTCAGGACATCTGGCGCAGAATGAAGCTGATCCGCACGCTGGGCAACAACGCCGCCCACACGGGGAAGAAAATCAGCGAGGAGCAGGCGGCGCTGTGTCTGGAAAACCTTTTTGTCTTTCTGGACTTCGTGGCCTACTGCTACGGCACGGACTACACCGAGCGGACCTTTGACCCTGCACTTTTGAAGGACGAGCCTGCCGCTCCGCCAACCGTTGAAACGGAAGCCGAGGTCAAACTGGAGCAGCTCATGGCGGAGAATGCCGCTCTGCGAGAAGAGCTGACTGCCCGCCGTGCCGAGCAGCAGCAGACCTATGTGCCCAAGCCGCTGGACCTCAGCGAATACAAGACCCGCAAGATCTACATCGACGCCATGCTGCTGGACGCCGGCTGGACAGAGGGACGGGACTGGCTCAATGAGGTGGAGCTGCCCGGTATGCCCAACAAGAGCGAGGTGGGCTACGCGGATTATGTGCTTTATGGCGACGACGGCCGCCCGCTGGCTGTGGTGGAAGCAAAGCGCACCTGCGTGGATGTGTCCAAGGGCCGTCAGCAGGCCAAGCTCTACGCCGATTTGCTTGAAAACAAATATGGCCGCCGCCCGGTGATCTTTCTGACCAACGGTTTTGACACCCGTATCGACGACGGAAAATATCCGGAACGCCGTGTCGCTGCCATATATTCCAAACGTGATTTGGAAAAGTTATTTAACCTGCGCGCCATGCGTACCAGTCTTGCCCATGTGACGGTGAATAAGAAAATCGCCGGACGCTACTATCAGGAGAGCGCCATCAAGGCCGTCTGCGACAGCTTCGACAGGCGCAACCGCCGCAAGGCTTTGCTGGTCATGGCCACCGGCTCCGGCAAGACCAGAACGGTCATTGCCCTGTGCGATGTGTTGCAGCAGCACGGGTGGGTGAAGAACATCCTGTTTTTGGCGGACCGCAATTCTCTGGTGACCCAGGCCAAGCGCAGCTTTGTGAATCTGCTTCCGGATCTGTCCGTCATCAATCTCTGCGAGGAAAAGGACAACTACTCCGCCCACTGCGTGTTCTCCACTTACCAGACCATGATGAACTGCATCGACGCGGTCAATGACGAACAGGGCAAGCTGTTTACCTGCGGCCACTTTGATCTGGTCATATGCGACGAGGCCCACCGCTCCATCTACAACAAATACCGGGACATCTTCAACTATTTTGACGCCCCGCTGGTGGGACTGACCGCCACGCCCAAGGACGAGATCGACAAGAACACCTATGAGATCTTTGAGCTGGAGAGCGGCGTACCTACTTACGGCTACGAACTGGCCCAGGCCGTCAAAGACGGCTTTCTGGTGGACTTCCTGTCAGTAGAGACTAAGCTGAAATTCATGGAGGAAGGTATTGCCTATGATGAGCTGTCCGACGAGGATAAGGCCGCCTATGAGGACACCTTTGAGGACGAAAACGGCGAGCTGCCGGAGCGCATCAGTTCCTCGGCGCTGAATGAATGGGTCTTTAACGAGGACACCATCAAGGAAGTACTGAATATTTTAATGACCAATGGTCTACATATCAATTACGGAGAGACACTGGGGAAAACCATCATCTTTGCCAAAAACCATACCCACGCGGAAAAAATATTCGAGATATTCAACCGGGAATATCCTCATCTGCCCGGCTATGCCAAGGTCATTGACAACTACATGACCTATGCCCAAAGCGCCATTGATGAGTTCTCAGACCCGAAAAAACTGCCGCAGATTGCCATTTCTGTTGACATGCTGGACACCGGTATTGACGTGCCGGAGGTGCTGAACCTGGTATTTTTCAAAAAAGTCATGAGCAAGGCAAAGTTCTGGCAAATGATTGGCCGCGGCACGCGCCTGTGCCCCGGCTTGATGGACGGCGCGGATAAAGAAAAGTTTTATATCTTTGACTTCTGCGGAAACTTCGCGTTCTTCCGCATGAGCAATGGCAAGGCCACACCAAATCAGCTGCCTTTGCAGGGGGCCATTTTCAAGCTGAAAGCCCAGATCACTTATAAGCTCCAGGACTTGGCTTACCAGACGGAGGAGCTTATCCCCTTTCGCAAATCGCTGGTGGATGATCTGGTGGGCAAGGTGCGGGAGCTGAACCGGGAAAATTTTGCCGTCCGTCAGCATTTGAAATATGTGGAGTTATATTCTGCTCCGGAAAACTACAATGCGCTCAGCTATGAAGACACACTGCTTATCGGCGATGAAGTGGCTCCCCTGATTGAGCCGGATAAGGATGACGCCCAGGCCCTGCGCTTCGACGCGCTGATGTATGGTATCGAGCTGGCATACCTTGTGGGGAAAAAGTACAACCGCGCCCGAAAGGACTTGTTTAAGAAGGTCGGCGCTATCGCTTCTGTCGCGAATATCCCGGAGATAAATGCCCAATCCGAGCTGATCGACAAGATACTGCACACAGATTATCTGGACAGCGCAGGTATCAATGAGTTTGAGCATATCCGCAAAAGTCTGCGGGAGCTGATGAAATATATCCCTCGCGTCCACATCAGCTACACCACAAACTTTGATGATGAAATTTTATCTGTGGAATGGAACGAGGCCGACCTGGAAAACGACGATTTGAAAAATTATAAGGCCAAGGCAGAGTTCTATATCCGTCAGCATCAGGATGAGGCTGCCATTGCGAAGCTGAAAGGCAACATTCCCCTTTCCGCTGAAGATGTGGCTTCGCTGGAGAGGATACTCTGGAGCGAAGTCGGTACAAAAGAGGATTATGAGGCTGAGGTGGGTTCCAAACCTTTGGGCGAATTTGTCCGCGAGATCGTGGGACTTGACATGAAAGCGGCAAAGGAAGCCTTTTCCGAATACCTCAACGACACATGTCTGGACAGCCGCCAGATATACTTTGTCAATCAAATCGTGGAGTATATCGTACATAATGGTCTGATGAAA
Source organism: Candidatus Limivicinus sp. (assembly GCA_051866735.1). Lineage (GTDB taxonomy): Bacteria > Bacillota > Clostridia > Oscillospirales > Oscillospiraceae > Limivicinus. The sequence continues at coordinate 84,756 of JBJDXP010000079.1, read as the reverse complement.
GACCTGTCCGTCCTGCAGGAGTCCCCGTTCACCGATCAGGGCAGTATTGTTGAGGTGTTTACCGACATAAACGTTTGGCTTGGGATCAGGACTGTCATAGAGGGCATAAATGCCAACGCTTGTGTTGCATAAGCTGCGGCCACAACGCAAAAAACGTCTCACGGCGCAAACCGTGAGACGTTCTTTTATTTATTGCCGGGGAGGACCACGGTGAAGCGGCAGCCGCCGCCCAGGCGGTTTTCCACGGAAACCCGGCCTTTATTGGCGTCCACGATGCGCTTCACCAGGGCCAGGCCCAGGCCGTTGCCCTCCTCCTTATGGGAGCTGTCCGCCTGATAAAAGCGGTCAAAAATATGTTTTTTGGCCTCCTCATCCACACCGGGACCGCTGTCCTCCACGGTGACGGTGATCTCCCCGTCCCGCTGCTTCATTTTGATGCCCACATAGCCGCCCTCCGGGTTGAATTTGATGGCGTTGCCAATGATATTATTCCACACATGCATCAGCATACTCTCGTCGCCGGTATATTCCACCCGCTCCAGGTCCACGTCAAACTCGATATCCTTCTCCTCCCATTTGGGCTCCAGCAGCACCACGGACTGCCGGATCTGCTCATCCAGACGGAAGGTGCTGCACCGGCTCTGGATGACCTGATTGTCCACCTTGGACAGCAGCAGGATGTTGCCCACAAGGCCTGAAAGGCGCTTTGTGTTGAACAGGATCTTCTCCACGTACTGTCCCATTTCCGGGGAAAGGCTTTCATCCCCCTGCAAAAGCGTGGCATAGCCCTCAATGGCATTGATCGGCGTTTTAAACTCGTGGGAGACATTGGAGACAAAGTCCGTCTGCAAAATCTCCGTGGCTCCCAGGTCTTTGGCCATCAGGTTGAAGTTTGCATAGATGTCCTCTATCTCCCTGATGCCCTTATCCGCCGTCAGGCGGACGCTGAAATCCCCGTCGGCCACCTTTTTCATGGCATCGCTCAGCTCCGTGATTGGGCCGAAAAACCACTTTCCCAGTAAGGCGGATATGGACGCGCCGATCAGCAGACTCAGCAAAATCTGCCACACCGTCAGGGGCAGCAGAATATTGCCCTTCGCTACAAGGTTCAGAATAACAGCCAATACGACCGCTACAACAACGCTTATGCCGATCTCCGCCATAACAATAAGCATGAAATACAGCCGCAGATTGAAGCGGAAACCGAATCTTTTTTTCTTCATAGCTTTACTACCTTATAGCCCACGCCCCGGATGGTGACGATCTTGAAATCTGTATTGTCCTTGAACCGGTCCCGAAGCCTGCCGATATGTACGTCCACTGTGTGGGTGTCGCTGTCGGACTCATAGCCCCAGATATCGTCCATCAACTGCTGGCGGGTGAAAATGCGCCCGGGAAAAGAGGCCATCTTATAAAGGAGCATGAACTCCTTCTGGGGCAGCACCATGCTCTCTCCGTTGCAGGTGACGGTCAGGGAATCGCACTCCATCACCGTATTGCCAATGGTCTGCCGCCGGTCATTGATCATCTGGGCCCGGCGGAGCAGCGCGCCCACCCTAAGCACCATCTCATTTACGTTGACAGGCTTGACCATGTAGTCGTCCGTGCCGGAGAGAAAGCCCAGACGCATATCGTCAAAGGCGTCCTTGGCCGTGATCATCATCACGGGCGTGTTGATCCCTGCCTGGCGGAGCGAGCTTACCAGCTCGTAACCGTCCATGACGGGCATCATAATATCGGAAATAATCAGATCGTAATAGCCCTTGTCCATGGCGTCCAGGGCCTCTTTCCCGTCGGCCACGCCGGTGACGGCATAGCCGTTTTTCATCAGCACATGCTGAAAAAGCTGACGCAGCTCCTTGTCATCCTCCGCAATCAATATTCTGAACATACAGCGCCTCCCGTAGTTTTCTTTTTATCACATTATACAATATAATCCTGTTTTTTCAATTGTTCATCAACCGTAGTTCAAGGATAATTGAAAAAAGGCCCGAATAAACGGGCCTTTAAAATCAGGATTCTTTTTTCACCTTGGCAAGCCTGGGGATAATGATGAGGGCCAGAACGCCGCCGATCAGAGCCGTGACGCCCTGGGGCCAGGAGAACATAATGGACAGGGCCGCCACCTGCTTTTCGGCAACGGAGCCCAAGGCTTTCAGCACGGCGGGCACGCACACCCAGAGGAAAGCGCACTTCACCGCGGCGGCGAGGACCACCGCCGGTATACGAAGCTCCTGCCGTTTGCCGGAGACCAGACCGAAACCCAGGGCCAGAATGGCGTTGCCGCAGCCCACCACCGGCACAACCGCCACAATGGCGGGGCCGATGCCGATCAGGGACGCCAGAATAGAGGACAGAAAACCAATAATAACCCCGGACAGGATACCCACCTGGGCGGTAAAGACAAACAAAACGCAGTTAACCAGACTGCCGGTGACCAGCTGGGTCACGGAGAAGGGGCCCGCGATGACAGCCCCGGCGGGCAGCAGCTTGCCAATGAGCTGGGCCAGGATCACAAGGGCGATGCCGATGGCCGTGCGGGCAATAAACTGAACGGTGCGGTCTCCCCTTTTCATTCCTTGGTCGCCTCCTCCAGCCTTCCGGCAAAGCTGCTCTCATCCGCATGCTTTTTCTCCGCTGCGTCCTTATAGGCCCTGATGCCCGCCGCGGCAGAAGCCACGGGAGCGATGGTGCCTGCGCCGGCCACACAGCCGCCGATGCAGCCCATGCCCTCCAGCAGATAACCGTTTCTCTTGCCGGCCTTGGCCATCAGCAGCATTTTGCGGCATTCCCGCAGGCCGTCGCCATATTCGATATTGACTTCCCTTTCCGGGTCGATTTTCTTGATATAGTCCACCACTGCCGCCGCGACGCCGCCGCCTACGGCAAAGCCGCGCCCTGCGCCGGTGCCGTCGGAAAAGTCCTTGTCGCATTCGTCGGGCTGGAGCGTGGCAAAGTCGATATCCTTTGCGGCAAACATGCCCTGAAGCTCTTCAAAGGTCAGCACAAAGTCCACATCGGAGCGCACGGACCGGCGGGAGGCCTCCAGCTTCTTTGCGGCACAGGGGCCAACAAAGACGATCTTTGCCTCCGGGTGGTCCTTCTTGATGAGACGGGCGGTGATGACCATGGGCGTGAGGGCCATGGATATGTATTCGGAAAACTCGGGGAAGAGTTTCTTTGCCATCACGCTCCAGGCGGGGCAGCAGGAGGTGGCCATAAAGGGCTGTTTCTCCGGCACCTTGTCCAGGAAGTCATGGGCCTCTTCTATGGTGCACAGGTCCGCGCCGATGGCCACTTCCACCGTATCGGAAAAGCCCAGAACGCGCATGGCCTTGCGGAGCTTGGCCGGGGTGGCCTCCTTGCCGAACTGGTTGACAAAGGCGGGAGCCATGATAGCGATGACTTCCGTGCCGGACTTGATGGCCTGAATGAGCTGGAAGATCTGGCTCTTGTCAGCGATGGCGCCGAAGGGACAGTTGACCAGGCACATGCCGCAGGAGACGCATTTATTGTAGTCGATCTGGGCGCGGCCCATCTCGTCAGAGCCGATGGCGTCCATGCCGCAGGCCTTGGCGCAGGGGCGCTCGATGCGGCTGATGGCATCATAGGGGCACTGGTTCAGGCATTTGCCGCACTTGATGCACTTGCTCTGGTCAATGCTGCTCTTGCCGTCCCGGATAACGATGGCGCCCTTGGGACAGACCGCCTGGCAGGGGTGGGAGAGGCAGCCCTGGCAGTTGGAGGAGACCCGGATCTCCTTGGGCGGGCAGGCGTTGCAGGCAAACTTGATGACGTTGATGAGGGGCGGCTCATAGTATTTCTCCGGGATGTTGGCCTCCTCGATGCCATCGCTGGCCGGTCCGTACTCCTCAGCCGGACGCAGGGGCAATCCGCAGGCCAGGCGGAGACGCTCGGTGACAATGGCTCTCTCCAGAAAAACATTGCTTCTGTACTTGGCAACCTCGCCGGGGACGATCTTATAGGGTATTTTATCAATGCGGGAGTAGTCTCCGCCCTCATAGGCCAGGCGGGCGACTTCCTCAAAAACACTTTTTCGAATATCGTCAACTACACTGTGAATACCTCTCATTTTATCCCTCCTGCTCTTTCTTTCGTTAACAATTCTTTCGTTAACAAGTTAACGTCAAATATCACAAGAAAAGCATGACACAAACGTATCATGCTTTTTTCATCCGCCCTGAAGCGCGGATCCTGTGGAGCTGGTAATGTGACTCGAACACACGACCTGCTGATTACGAATCAGCTGCTCTACCGACTGAGCTATACCAGCATTTGCTTCGGTTATTTTATCATACAAAAACAGTGAAGTCAACAAAAAACTTACCGTCCGCCGGCAGGGGCGGAAATACCTCCGTCCATAATCTGAACGGCCATCCCTCCCCTCCCGGCGGCAGAAAATTACCATTCGTATAAACCTGTTACCGTTCAAACTGTCCTGGGTCAATACATGGTTTGCATTGTTTATAATTTTGTGTGCTTTTTCCGGTGCTTTTTCGAAAATCAGGGTATTTTCAACCGTTCTCCGCACTGAGGGAAAAGTTACATAATCACAGTCAATAATTATTTTTCAAATAGTTATCAACATTTCCAACAGGTTTTTCAACACGCGATTTTCCTTGCAATATCAAGGTTTTTGCGGAAAATCACCGAAAAAAGGCGAAACCGCAAATGAAAGGTGGTTACAAAAAAGCAACACGATTCAGTTAACATAAAATTTGATTTATGCAGTATATAAACCCAGCAGTCCCGAATCGGCAAAGGACACATAATCATCTCCGGCAACGATGATATGGTCATCCAGCGGAATGCCCACCAGCTTCAGTGCGGCGGCAATTTCTTTGGTTATGCGCTCGTCCTCTCTTGATGGCAGGGCGACACCGGCAGGATGGTTATGGGCCAGGATCACCGAGCTTGCCCGGCAGCGCAGCGCGTTCTCCACCACTTTTCTCACGTTGACGTCCACGGCGTTGACCACGCCGCTGCCCAGGTCCGCACAGGAGATCACGCTCTTTTTGGCGTCCAGGCACAGCAGAAGAGCCTTCTCATCCTTTTCAAACATCAGTCTGGGCACCAGATAGTTTCCTGCGTCGACGGAGCTTGCTATGGTGGAGATACAGTTGCCCTTTGCCATCATATACCGGCGTGTGATCTGCGGGACAAGGGAAATGAGCAGTGCAGCGCTCTCCCCTATCCCCGGCACCGATTCAAGCTCCGGGACGGAGGCCTCAAATACCTTGTCCAGCGAACCGAAGTGGTCCAGCAGCGCATGGGCAAGTTCGTTTGTGTCTTTACGGGGGATCGCGTAGAAAAGCAGCAGTTCAAGTACGTTTACGTCATTAAAGTTGTCCAGACCGTGATCCCGGTAACGGGCTTTCATTCTGCTTCTGTGTCCTTCGTGTACTCCCATCAGGCTTAAACTCCCGTCCAAGTCTAAAATAATTAAAGATCCATTGTGGCGTAGGCGTTCAGATAGCTTCCACCCCTCACACCGGCAAGATATTCATAGTACGCCTGGGCGCCGATCATGGCGCCGTTGTCTCCGCAGAGCTTCAGCGGCGGGATATAGAGCTTGTACCCCCGTTTTTCCGCGGCGGCTTTGAAATCGGCGCGAATGCGGGAATTGGCGGCCACACCGCCGGCCACCACGATCTTGTCATAGCCCAGCTCCTGGGCGGCCATCATGGTTCTGGGCACAAGGCTGTCGCTGACGGCCTTGGTGAAGGAGGCCGCCAGACCCGGCCGGTCGATCTCCTCGCCTTTTTGCTCCGCGTTGTGCACAAGGTTGATCACCGCGGTTTTCAGGCCGGAAAAGCTCATGTCATAGGGGCTGCCCTCCACATGGGCGATGGGGAAAGTGTATCTTGCGTCGTCCCCGCCTTTGGCCAGCTCTTCCATGGGTCTTCCGCCCGGATAGGGCAAGCCCAGGACCCTGGCCGTCTTGTCAAAGCACTCCCCTGCCGCGTCGTCCCGGGTGGCACCGATGATCTTCATGTCCGTATAGCCCCGCACATCCACCAATATGGTGTTGCCGCCGGATATGGCAAGGCAGAGGAAGGGCGGCTCCAGCTCCGGGTAGGCCAGGTAGTTGGCGGCGATATGGCCCCGGATATGGTGCACGGGAATCAAAGGCACGCCCAGCGCCAGAGCGCAGGCCTTGGCGAAGTTCACGCCCACCAGCACCGCGCCGATGAGCCCCGGCGCATAGGTGACGGCCACAGCGTCAATGTCCTCTTTGCTGATCCCCGCCCGCTCAATGGCCCGCTGGGCCAGAATGGAGATGGACTCCACATGGCAGCGGGAGGCGATCTCCGGCACAACGCCGCCGTAGACCGCGTGCAGGTCCGCCTGGGAAAAGATCTGGTCGGTGAGTATTTTCCGTCCGTCCTCCACCACCGCCACGGCGGTCTCGTCGCAGGAGGACTCAAATGCAAGTATCTTCAAATTCTGCGCCTCATTTCAGAAATTTCGTCATCAGTATCGCATCTTCCGTCGGAGATGTGTAATATTTTTTCCTCGTCCCCACGGGGACAAAGCCGTGCTTTGCGTACAGGGCCTTTGCCGCCTCGTTTCCCGCCCTGACCTCCAGGGTCACAAAGGCCAATTCCCGGCTGACGGCGCGGCGCAGAAGCTCCGCGATCAGCGCGTCGGCTATGCCCTGCCTGCGGCAGTCGGGCGACACGGCTACGTTGGCAATATAGCCCTCGTCCAGCACGCACATTAACCCCACATAGCCCACAGGCCGCCCCTCATGCAGGGCGACAAGAAATTCGTGCCGCTCATCCGGCAGCTGGCTCAAAAGCTGCTCCCTTGTCCAAGGGACGGAAAAACACCGCTTTTCCAGCTCTTCGATGGCTTCAATATGCGTAATGGCGGCATCGGCAACAAAGAAATCCATCAATGCGCCTCCGCCCAGCTGTGGCCGATGTGAGCGTCCACCGTCAGGGGGACAGCCAGATCGGCGGTGTGCTCCATCTCGGTTTTCAGGATTTCCTGCACCCGCTCCGCCTCGTCCTCCGGGCACTCCACGATCAGCTCGTCGTGGACCTGGAGGATCAGCCTGGCCCGGAGTTTTTCCTCTTTCAGCCGCCGGTAAACATTCACCATGGCAAGCTTAATGATGTCCGCCGCCGTGCCCTGGATGGGCATATTCAGCGCCACGCGCTCGCCGAAGGAACGGGTGTTGAAATTGCTGCTTTTCAGCTCCGGCAGGCTGCGTCTCCGGCCGTAGAGGGTGGACACATAGCCGTCCGCCCTGGCCTGCTCCACAATGGACTTCATATAATCCCGGACGCCGTGGTATTTCTCCAGATAGGCGTCCATATAGGCTTTGGCCTCGCTGGGCCAGACGCCGATATCCTGGGCCAGGGAATAGGCGGAGATGCCGTAGACAATGCCGAAATTGACGGCCTTGGCCCGGCTTCGCAGAGTTGGCGTCACCTCCGAAAGAGGCACGTTGAACACATTGGAGGCGGTGACGGCGTGGAAGTCCTCGCCGCTTAAAAAGGCGTCACGCATGGTCTCATCCCCGGAGATGTGGGCCAAAAGCCGCAGCTCGATCTGGCTGTAGTCCGCGTCCACAAGGCACATTCCCGGCGCGGCAACGAACATCTTCCGGATCTGGGCGCCCAGCTGCTTTCGCACCGGGATGTTCTGGAGATTGGGCTCCGTGGAGGAGAGCCGCCCGGTGGCGGTGACGGTCATCTGGAAATTGGTGTGGATGCGCCCGTCGGGGCTGATGACCTTCAGCAGTCCGTCGGCATAGGTGGATTTCAGCTTGGTGAGCATACGGTATTCCAGCACCTGGTCCACAATGGGGTGCTTGCCCTGCAGCTTCTCCAGCACGTCCGCGTTGGTGCTCCAGCCGGTCTTGGTCTTTTTCCCGGAGGGCAGCATCAGCTCGTCAAAAAGCACCTGGCCCAGCTGCTTGGGGGAGTTGATATTAAATTCATGCCCCGCCTCGTTCCATATGCTCTCCTGCAAGGCGGCGATGCCGGCGTTCAGGCTCTCTCCGAAATCATACAGGGCCTTCCGGTCCACAAAGAAGCCGGTTTTCTCCATCTCCGCCAGCACTTGACAGAGGGGCAGCTCCACGGAAGTGTACAGCTCCTCCATGCCCAGCTCTTTCAGCTTCTCCTGCAGCGGCCGGTACAGCTGATAAACCGCCTCCGCGCCGTCCAGCTCTCTTCCGGCGTAGCGCACGGAGATGCGGGGCAGAGAATAATCGCTCTCGGTGGCCTCCAGCAGATAGGCGGCCAGGGCCGTATCGAACAAAAAGCCCTCCGTCTCCAGACCCTCGGCCAATAAAAGCCCCATCAGATTCTTTACGTTGTGGGAAATTTTTTTCGTCTCCGGGGAGAACACGCGCTTTAAAAGCTCGTTATACCGGTCGCCGCACTGGTTCCAGGCGGCGGTATAGACGGTTTTCCCGTCGCAGAGCTCCAGCCGGTCAAGCCCCTCCAGAGAGAACACCGCCACAAAGGGCGCGGCGCTGATTGCGGCGATCATTTCCCCTACGTTCTCTTCATTCCCGTCAATTCGGGGCAGAGCGGAAGCTTCTTCCGGGGCTTTGACCTCCCCGGCGGGGGCAACGTCCCATTTTTCAATGAATTTATGAAAGCCTAACTTTTTGAACAGCTCGTACAGACCGGGCTGATAATCCCTGTCCCACAGGTTGTCCTCCGGCTGGAAGCGCAGGGGCACATCACAGAGAATGGTGGCCAGCCAATAGGATTTTCTGGCGCTCTCCTCCCCTGCGGCGAGCTTTTTCCTCACGCCCTCCTTGATATCAAGAGCAGAGAGGTCTTTATAGATCTCCTCAATTCCGCCGTAGCGCTGCACCAGGTCCATGGCGGTCTTTTCGCCCACGCCGGGCACGCCGGGGATATTGTCGGAGCTGTCGCCCATCAGGGCCTTCAGGTCCACCATCTTCTCCGGCGAGAAGCCGTATTCCTCCCGGAAGCGCTCCGGGGTGTACAAAATGGTCTCGGTCTGGCCCATGCGGGTCTTCACATTGCAGACCGTGGTCTTTTCGCTGATGAGCTGTAAGCTGTCCTTATCGCCGGTGACGATGGTGCAGTTCCAGCCCGCCCTCTCGCAGATGCGGGAGGCTGTGCCTAAAATATCGTCCGCCTCATAGCCCTCCAGCTCATAGCGGCGGATGCCCATTTTGTCCAGAACCTCTTTTAAAACAGGCATCTGCAGGGCAAGCTCCTCCGGCATGGCCTTGCGCTGAGCCTTATAGCCCTCATAGGCCTTATGGCGGAAGGTGGGCGCTTTCAGGTCAAAGCTGACGCACAGGGCGTCGGGCTTTTGTTCGTCCAGCAGGCGCTGGAGAATGGCAAGGAAACCGTAGACCGCGTTTGTGGGGGTGCCGTCCGGCGCGTTCAGCGGACGCACGCCGTAAAAGGCGCGGTTTACAATGCTGTTTCCGTCAAGGATCATCAGGTTCATTTTTTACCTCCGCTGTCCGTCTCGCCTCTGAGCCGGATGATCTCATCCCGAAGCTGGGCGGCTATCTCATATTCAAGCATCTGCGCGGCCTTGCGCATCTTCGTTTCAAGCTGCTCGATCAGTTCCTTCCGCTCCCGCTCGGTCATGCGGACGCCGTTTGCCTTTGTGGGCACATCGGACACGTCGGCGGAGATCTCCAGCAGCTCGCGCACGCTCTTGACAATGGTCTTGGGCATAATACCGTGTTCCTTGTTGTATGCCATCTGCTTTTCACGGCGTCGCCGGGTCTCGTCGATACAGGCCCGCATGGAGGGCGTCACCGAATCGGCATACATGATAACAATGCTCTCCGCGTTTCGGGCGGCGCGGCCTACGGTCTGGATCAGGCTGGTCTCGCTTCTGAGAAAGCCCTCCTTATCCGCGTCCAGGATAGCCACCAGGCCCACCTCCGGGATGTCCAGGCCCTCGCGCAAAAGGTTGATGCCCACCAGCACGTTAAATTCGCCCAGGCGCAGGTCCCGGATGATCTCCATGCGCTCAATGGTACCGATGTCGTGGTGCATATAGCGGCAGCGGATGCCTGAATTGGTCAGATATTCGGACAGGTCCTCTGCCATCTTCTTGGTCAGGGTGGTCACAAGGCACCGCTGACCCCTCTCGATCTTGCCGTTGATCTCGCCGATCAGGTCGTCGATCTGCCCCTCAACAGGCCGGACAAAGATCTCCGGGTCCAACAGGCCAGTGGGACGGATGATCTGCTCCACGATCTGCCCCGCCCGCTCCCGCTCATAGTCACCGGGGGTGGCGGACACATACACCCGCTGGTGTATCCTGTCGCAAAACTCCTCGAATTTCAAGGGGCGGTTATCATAAGCCGAAGGCAGGCGGAAGCCATATTCCACAAGGGACTCCTTCCTGGCCCTGTCGCCCCGGTACATGGCCCGCACCTGGGGCAGCGTCACATGGCTCTCGTCCACAAAGAGGAGAAAATCCTTGGGAAAATAGTCCAGCAAAGTCATGGGCGGGCTGCCCGGCGCCCGGTCGGAGATGACCCGGGAATAGTTTTCGATTCCGGTGCAGTAGCCCAACTCCTGCATCATCTCGATATCGTAGTCCGTGCGCTGCTTGATCCGCTGGGCCTCGATGAGCTTGTTGTTTGCTTCAAAATATTTTACCCGCTCATCGCACTCTTCCCTGATCCTGCCGATGGCGGCGGCCATTTTCTCCTTAGTGGTCACATAGTGGCTGGCGGGATAGATGGCGGCGTGGTTCAAGTAGCGGACAGGGGCGCCGGTGACCACGTTGATCTCGCTGATCCGGTCCACCTCGTCGCCAAAAAACTCCACCCGGATGGCCTTGTCGTTTGCATAGGCCGGGAAGATCTCTACCGTGTCTCCCCGGACGCGGAACATGTTGCGCTCAAAGGCGATGTCGTTTCGCTCATAGCGGATCTCCACCAGCTTTCGCAGAAGCTCATCAAAGTCCCGGGTCTGGCCGGGGCGGAGAGAGATGACCATATTGGCGTAATCAATGGGGTCGCCCAGGCCGTAAATGCAGGAGACGGAGGCCACCACGATCACATCCCGCCGCTCAAACAGGCTGGAGGTGGCGCTGTGGCGCAGCCGCTCGATCTCGTCGTTGATGGAGCAGTCCTTTTCGATAAAGGTGTCCGTGTGGGGGATGTAGGCCTCGGGCTGGTAGTAGTCGTAATAGGAGACGAAATACTCCACGGCGTTTTCCGGGAAAAATTCCTTGAACTCGCTGCAGAGCTGGGCAGCCAAAGTCTTGTTGTGGGCAAGGACAAGGGTAGGCCGGTTCAGCCGGGCAATGACGTTTGCCATGGTAAAGGTCTTGCCTGAGCCGGTAACGCCCAGAAGCACCTGCTCGTCCAGGCCGTTTTCTATGCCCATGACCAAGTTGTCGATGGCCTGGGGCTGGTCGCCGGTGGGCTTATAATCCGATACCAGTTTGAATTGTTCCATACGCTGCTCCGTTAAGGTTTGATATTTCATTATACCACAATTTCCCCTTCCCTACAAGATGCAGTGTGATCCCACGGCACGGTTTCCCCAAATCTTAAATCCTCTTAAGACACTTGCATCACCTATACAGCCATGGTATAATATTACAAATTGGTAACAGTTTGAGAGGTTACTCCTATGGACAACATCAATTCCATCGGCAATGCAAGACTGATTCTCCGGGAAGTGGGAAAGGTCATTGTGGGCAAGGACGAGGTCATGATCAAAGTCCTTCTGGCCATACTGGCCGGCGGACATATTCTGATGGAGGACATCCCCGGCGTGGGCAAAACCACCATGGCCGTAGCCTTCTCCAAGGCTTTGGGGCTGGAATATAACCGGGTCCAGTTCACCCCGGACGTGCTGCCCTCCGACATTACCGGCTATTCCATTTATGATAAAAACACCGGCGCCATGAACTACCAAAAAGGTGCAATCCTCTGCAACCTCTTTCTGGCCGATGAGCTGAACCGGGCCACCAGCCGCACCCAGTCCGCCCTGCTTCAGGCCATGGAGGAGGGCGAGGTCACGGTGGATAACCGCACCTACCCCGTGCCTGAGCCCTTTATCGTCATCGCCACCCAGAATCCCACCGGGGCCAAGGGCACCCAGATGCTGCCCGACTCCCAGATGGACCGCTTTATGCTGCGCCTGTCCATTGGCTACCCCTCCCATGAGGACGAGACGGAGATGATCCGCCGCAAGCAAAAGGGTATCACCATGGAGAACGTGGCGCAGATGGTCAGCCGGGAGGAGCTGATGCAGCTTCGCCGGGAGGTGGAAAAGGTCTATGTCAAGGACGAGATCATTGAATATATCGTCGATCTGTGCTCTGCCACCAGAAATCACCCGGCCATCATCCAGGGCGCAAGCCCCCGGGCCTCTTTGGCGCTGACAGCCCTGTCCAAGGCCACCGCCTGGATCCAGGGGCGTGACTATGTGCTGCCCAAGGATGTGCGCTTTATTTTCCGGGACTGCATTGAGCACCGGCTTATCTGGTCCCAGGAGAGCAGCGGCAGTGCCGCCCGCGCACAGGTATTGTCGGAAATTCTGGGCTCAGTCAAAGCGCCTGCCATCAAGTAAAATGCCTACCTTCCATTTCTTTTTGTATCTGGCCGCTGTTGCGGCGGCCTATGTGTTCAAGCTGGCCTATATCGGTTGGTTCGGGCCCTATCTGATGGGGGCGCTGTGTCTGCTGCCTCCGGTGCTGGTTCTTTTTTCTCTGCCCTCCATGCTGAGGCTCAGTGCGGAGATCTCCGCGCCGGACAGGGTGAGCCGGGGCAGCACCGCAGAGCTTTGCATTCACTTCAAATCCGGGGCCTTTCTGCCGGTCAGCCGGATAAACATCGTCCTTCAGGTGGAAAACCGCTATGACGGTGAAGTGAGGAAGCAGAAATACAGCTATGCCGGCGTTCTATCCAGTACCGGCCATGTGCCGCTCCCCACGGAGCTTTGCGGGATGCTGAACTGTACGGTCACAGGGCTGGAGTGCAGGGATCTGCTTGGCCTGATCGCTATACGCCGCCGCTGCACGGCCAAGGCGGTGTGCACTGTCCTGCCTCTGCCCGCTCAGCCGGACAAATGTCCGGATATTGACGCCTGCCTGGAAACTACCGTCCAGCTGAAGCCCAAGTACGGCGGCGGCTATTCCGAGGAGCATGAATTGCGGGAATACCGCCCCGGCGACACGGTGAACAGCATCCACTGGAAGCTCAGCTCCAAAACCGATGAGATCATCGTCCGGGAGGCGCTGGAGCAGGCCAACAATCAGGTGTTTCTGGTGCTGTCCCGGCCCGGGGAGAAGGATCGGGGGCTGGAGTGCCTGTACTGGCTGTCCCTGCAGCTGTGCAATAAGGAGATCCCCCATGTGATCGTCAGCGGGAGAATGTATACCGTTGGGAATGAGGATGAGAGCGCCGCCGCCTTATGTGGCATACTCTCCGCGCCCCTCTCCCCGCCCTGCCGCTTTGACCGCTCCCACGCCCGCTGTGTATTCACCTTTTCAGACGGGGAGGTGCGGACATGATCAACCGTTTTTTGAACCGTTTCGCCAATCTGATCCTTCTGTTTTTGTGCATCCTGCCCCTGGCCGCATTGATTACCGACAGCTTTGATCTGATCATAGACAAGAGCTTCATGCTCTGGGCCGGGGCGCTCTGTCTGCTGATGTGGTTGGCTGCCGATTTCCGGCACGGTTTTTTTCCGGGCTTTCTGCTCGCCGCGTTGCTGGTTTATCTGGCCTACCGTTATTTTAACGCCGATCTGCGCCTGGAACTGAACGATTTTTTTGACCGGCTCACCGGCGTATATTATGAACACTACTACGCTATGGGCAGCAGCTATCCCTATGCGGAGGCCGTGGATTCCCATAATTTTGTTCTGCTGCTGGCCGTCTTTCTGCTGTCGGCCTACATCTCCATGTCCCTCACTGCGAAAAGCGGGCGGGTCGTCTTTTCTCTGCTGGGTTCCCTGCCTGTGTTTGCCGGCTGCATCGCGGTAAACGGCAAACCCTCCGTCTTTGTTATTGTCTGCCTGATGCTGTTTTGGGCTTTGCTTCTCGCCAGCGGAAATTATTACAGTGAGGACAGCAATCAGGGCCGGACCCTGTCCATTCTGGCCCTGCCGGTGGCGGCGCTGCTCTGCACCCTTGTGCTGTGGCAGAAGCCGGCGGAATACAACTATGACGCCCAGCCCACCGACATGGTGGAAAAGTTTGACCAGTTGGGGGCAGCTTTCAGCAGCTGGATCAACAGCAAGGATGGCGGCATTGCGCTGTTCCCTGGTGAGACAGCGACACAGCTCGGGACAAGCTCCGCAGAAAGCGAAGCTTCCCCTATCCGCTTTCCTTCCGTAAGCTGGGGCATGGGCGACGGCGCTCTGTCCCTGAACAGCAACGCTTCCGCCCAGGACCGGGAGAAGCTGATCCTCCGGGTGCGGGCAGAGACCGACGGCTATATGTATCTCCGCTGCTTTTCCTACGGCGACTATACCGGCACCGGCTGGAGCAGAGGCGCAGAGCCGGAAAACGGCATCAGCTCTCTGGATTTCACCGCCCTGGCCCTTGCGGGCAGGGAGGACAGCACCCAGCACAGTCTGGATATCCGCTTTGCCTCCGGCGTGGATGTGGCTGCAGTGCCCTATTATTCCGTCCAGTCCGCAGACAGCGACATTTATGTTTCCTCAGACGGGCGGAACTATTCTGTCAGCTACTTCAGCTTTGACGGCAGCTGGGACAGTCTGACCCTGCCGGAGGAATACACCCAGGACGAGGTCAGATACCGCAGCTACGCCAGCCGGCAGTATACTGAGCTCCCCCAGGACACGAAAGCCGACGTTCTCTATCTCATCCATCAGGCCGGTTTGAACGCCGATTCTCCTGACATCATCTCCGAAGTGGCAAGCTATGTGAGAAACTGCGTGGCCTATGACCTGGACACCCAGCCCTATCCCACCGACGACTATGCAGTGTATTTTCTGCAAAATGCGGAGACCGGCTACTGCGTCCACTACGCCACAGCGGCCGCCGTGATCTACCGGGCGCTGGGCATTCCTGCCCGGGTGACCGACGGCTTCCTCTTCCGGGCACAGGCCGGGGAATATGTGGACGTGCTCCAGGCCAATGAACACGCCTGGGTGGAAGTCTATCAGGACGGTCTGGGCTGGATCCCGGTGGAAGTGACCGGCAGCGGCGGCGTCACGGAGCCTGTCCCCCAGGAAACCGCCGCGTCGGAGAGCCCCGAGGCAGAGGAAACACCCCCGCCCCTTGAAAGCGGAGAACCGGAATCTGAGGAAGAGAGCGCTGCGCCCGTGCAGACGCCCCGACCCACAGATACCGTGCCGGTTGGGCCTATCCGCACCCAGACGGAGCCGGAGAGCAAAAGCACATCCCGGGCACTGATTCAATTTTTGGACACCTTGCGGCTCATTTTGCTGCTGGCAGTCCTTTTCAGCCTGCTCCCTGTAAGCCGTCTGCTGCGTCTGCGCTTGAGGCAGAGCCGCATATCCCAGCCTGACCGGAAAAAGGCCGCTGTCTGGGTCTGGAAAACCGCTGTTAAAGCATCCCGCTTCTGTGCGGAGGTTCCCGATAGCATTACCGCCTGCGCGGAAAAAGCCGCCTTCAGCCAGCACGGGATCAGCGAAGAGGAGCTTCATGCCGTGCAGAATGCGCTGAAAACCATGCTTGATAACTGTTATAACGGCCTTTCCCCTGTCAAAAAAATCATTTTCAAGTATTTTTGTGCATTAAAATGAGATAGCCGTTTTCGGCTATCTCATTTTTGAATCCTGATAATGACCGTCGCTTCCTGAGAAACATTTCCCTCCGGGTCAATGGCCTTGTAGCCGAAGTAGTCCCGGCCTTTTTTGTTTTCCCGGGGCGTATAGACAAAGCTGCCGTCCTCGTTCAGCGCGATGTCGCCTTTGACGGGCTGGGTCGTGATTGCGAAAAGCAGTTCCTCGCTGTCCTCGTCACTGGCGGAAAGTTTTCCCTCATAGGGGGTGTTCATCTGGGTGCTCAGTTCAAAGCTCTCCGCAAGCGGCGGCTGGCCTTCCGCAAAGGCCGGTTCAGCCGCTGAAATAAAAAGCGCAGATACAAGAAAGAGAGAAAAAAATAAACTCGACGCATTTTTCATTGTTGCCTCCATAAAAAAGTCTGCATGTATTTTGCGCCGGCAATCAGCAAATATTCATTTTTGAGTAGACGAAAGCCTGTTTAATGTGGTAAAATCCTATCACAAAACGGAGAAAGGAATAAGATTATGCAACTTACTGCCGCCGCTCTGTGGCTGAATACCTTTTTCGCCGGCTTTGACCAGAGTATAACCCTCGCCGTACACAAGCTGTACGAGTCCGCCGGCGGGTTTATGACCCCCTTTATGGAGCTGATCTCTTTTCTGGGAAAAGACGGGATCTGCCTCATTATTCTCTCGCTGCTGCTGATGCTGTTTAAACGCACAAGGCGCTTCGGCACGGCAATGCTTTTCGGCGTGGCCATCGGCGCGCTGTTTACCAACTGCTTTTTGAAGATCGTTGTGGCAAGACCCAGGCCCTATGCGGACGAAAACGGATTTTTCTATCAGTTCTGGCTGATGATGGGCCAGCATGTGGAGAGCGACAAGAGCTTCCCCTCAGGCCACACCACCGCCGCTTTTGCCACCATGGTCCCGGTCTTTCTGGTGGGCAACAAGAAAGTCAGCTGGACCGCCCTGATCTTCGCCTTTTTGATGGGCGTTTCCCGCATCTACCTGGTGGTGCACTACCCCTCCGACGTGCTGGGCGGACTGATCGTGGGCACCATCGCCGGAATACTGGGCACCCTTCTTTCCCAAAAGCTGCCTCAGCGTTATTTCGAAGCTGAGTTTATCAAAAAAAGAAAGAGAGGGGCACACGAATGTTAGGACGATTGAAATTCAAAGGCGTGGATAAAAAGCGCATCAGCGACGAGGCGCATGTTGAGGACTACAAGGCGGCACCGGAAATCGGGCGTGTCCGTCTGGGCAAGCTGTGCATGTATTACCGGGACTTAGGCGTGAAATACTATGTGCCCTATGACTACATCGAGCGCTGCTTCTGCCGGATCAGCGAGTGCCAGCCGGACGACAGCCCCGCCTATTACTACTACCGGCTGATCCTTGTCCACGGGGAAAAAGAATTTGCCAATTTGATCTTCAATGAAAAAGAAGACGTGGAAAAGATACTGGAATTGCTGAAGGCGGATCATCCCTACATTCAGTTCGGCTATGTTGAGCCCGAGAAAAAGAAGAAAAAGTCTTTCTTTTCAAAGTAAAAAATAACTCCGATGAAGTTTCATCGGAGTTATTTGTTTGCCTTGGAAGCAGATTTACCGCATACTGTAAGATAGCGTCATCGGATATCCATACAATTTTTCAAACCGGGATAATATTTTCTCACATTCTCTTCCGCCTCCGGAGAATATTCAAAAACGGTTATTTTGTCTGCGTGTTTGAAAATGAATCTTTGATCCAACCAACGTGGCCATCCATTAAGAATTGCCCCTGTACGGCCCTGTGCCTTTCGGCTTTCATCCAGCGATCGGTCTGTAGAGAATCTGATAACGGGAAAGGTATTCCCCTCTGCATAAGCGTAACAACTACAAGCAGATTGAATATCTCCCCAGATAACCAACTTTTCCTTTCCTGTAAAATAGTGAATTCGTATACCCTCCGCTGTAATAGCGCATTTTGCGGAAGACCACAATGCCGCTTTTACTCCATGAACAATGCAGATTAGAATTAACGCATAAACAGCAATGGCAAAGACTGCATAAAGGACAACCGTTCCTTGAGACTGTTGTACCTCCTCGGAAAAGAAAGTAATTGCAAGCCAGCAAAGCACAAACACCGCAACCGGCAACCCGAGAATTACCACAAGCCAAGTAGGGTCATGCTTCTTTGGTACACATCTATACATGTATTCCTCCTTGTAATTCAGCTTGCATTATTACCACTACCGTACAATTCCTTTCGAAAATGACTCCGTATAAACGGTCATTCTGAGGAGTGAAACGACGAAGAATCCCGTGGTTAGAAGCGCAAGCGTAAACGGAGGGGATCCTTCGCTGCGCTCAGGATGACAGGGGCCAGTGAGAGAATCCGTTTTACTGAAAAAAGAGCCTGATTTTTTATTTTTTCAGCCTTTTGGCCAAATCTTCGTCAGACTGGGCCAACATGGTTTTGTAGTCCGTGTAAATGACCTTTCCGGGCATGGCGCCGGAGGGCTTGCGGACAAAACGGACCATGGTGTAATCCACGGGGACCTTGCCGCCGTCCCGGCCCTGGGAGTAGTAGACCGCCAGGGACGCCGCCTGCTCTAAGGTCCGCTCCGGCGGCTCCAGGCCGTCGCAGCGGATGATCACATGGCTGCCGTGTACCTTCTGGGTATGCAGCCAGTAGTCGGTGCGGCGGGCAAGCTTTGTGGTCAGCTCGTCATTCTGGGTGTTGCTGCGGCCGATCAAAATCTCCAGGCCGTCATCGGAGACAAAGCGCAGCGGGGCCTGGGCCTTGATCCGCTCCGGCTTCGCGCCTTTGGCCTTTTTGACATAGCCGGTCTCCACCAGCTCCCGGCGGATATCGGAAATGTCCTTCTCCGTCTCCGCCCGGGCAAGCTCCTCCAGCACGCTGTTCAGGTAATCCAGCTGCTTTTCCCCCTGGTCGATGAGTACCGTCAAATGCTCCTCCGCCGCTTTCAGCTTGTTATACTCCTTATACAGGGCGGCGGCATTCTGCTGAGGGGTTTTCAGCGGATCGAGGGGGATTTTTACCTCTGGGCAGTCCGGCTGATAATAGTCCTCACAGCAAAGCTCCCGGTCGCCCTTTTTCAGCCGGTACATATTGGCGGTGATCAGCTCGGCGTTTTTCCGGATCTCTTCCCGGCCGGCAGTGCGCTGAAGCTCCTCGGTCTGCCCGGCGAGCTTTCTCACCAGCCGGTCCCGTATGGTCTTAACACTGCGGTTCAGTTCATGGCTGCGGCGGCGCTGGCGCTCGGCCCGGTCCCGGCGGGCATAAAAGGCGTCCAGCAGGGCGGAAAAGCTGTCAAAGCCCTCCCCTTTCATACTGCCGCCGTACTGGCGGATGGGCATAAAGCTGAAATCCCGGGGCTTATCCCCGTCAAGAAGCATATAGGGCGTGAAATCCCCGTTGGTGACGGTATCGTGCAGGGCGTCAAGCTGCTCCGGCAGGGTCTCAAAGCTGCCGCTGCAGCGGAAGGCCAGCTCCCGGCAGATCAGGGGCGACAGACCGGAGAAATTGTCCAGCAGCCATTTGTCCACGGGAATTTCCCTGTCCGCACCGGCGATAAGGGCCCGCCTTGTCTCGCTGTCGGAGGAAAAGAAATCTCTCTTGTTCTGTTTGGGCGGCAGGCGGTAGATCATACCCGGCAGCAGCCGTCGTTCCGCGTCTCCCGCAAAGTCCATGCGGCGCATACAGTCGATGATCCGGCCGTCAGCCCCCACAAGGATCACGTTTGCGCTTCTGCCGATCATCTCCACCGCCAGCTTTTTTCGGGACAGGTCGCCCATCTCGTCTCTTGTGTCCAAGTCGAACACCAGCATACGCTCATGGTCCGGCTGCTCCAGAGCGGCAATGCGCGCGCCCACCAGGTGCTTGCGCAGCAGCATACAGAACATGGGCGGCTCCGCCGGGTTTTCCATGCTCTCCCCTGTCAGGTGCACCCGGGCATTTCCGGCCCCCGCCGCCATAAGCAGGCGGAAATTTCCGCTTCTGCCCCGCAGGGACAGGATCAGCATGTCCCTTTCCGGCTGCTGCACCTTGTCGATCTTTTCGCCCTCCAGCTTTTCCCGCAGCTCCGCGGTCAGTGCGCTGATGGTTATTGCGTCAAGAGGCATTTCACTCCACCTCCATGATGGCCGCGAAAAGCTCCGTGATCCGCTCCGTCTGCCCCTGGAGATACAGCCAGCCGAACAGGGCCTCCAGACCGGTGGCGGCGTGGTACTGGTTGATGCTGGCATTGTGGGGCACGGAGTTGACCTTGGCGTTGCGCCCGCGCCGGTATACGGCGCTCTCCTTATCGCTGAGCAGCGGCAGGATCTTCTCCGCCGCCGCGGCCTGGGCCGGGGCATTCACCCAGGACACCGTGAGCTTGTGCAGCTCGATGACCGAGGAGTGGCCCTGACAGCAGAGCATGGTCCTGGTCAGGAGCTCATACACGCTGTCGCCGATGTGGGCCAGGCCCAGCATACTGATTTTGTTCACGTCCTGTTCGGACATGTTGGGACAAAAATAATCCATAATCATTTTCCTTTACTGAAAAAAGGGCGGTAAACGCCCTTTTTTTCAGTAGTCGTTTTCGTCGTTCATCTCTGCGGCCAGGGACAGATCGTCGTCGCTGGCCAGGCCCAGCTGGACCTGGATATCGTGCCATCCGGCCCGGTCAACCAGCACCTGCCGGGGCTTTGCGCCCTCATAGGGGCCAACGATACCCAGCTCTTCCATCTGGTCAACGATGCGGGCCGCACGGGAATAACCCAGCTTCACCCGGCGCTGGAGCATGGAGACGGAGCAGGACTTGACCTCCAGCACGGCCTCCACGGCCTGGGGCAGCATCTCGTCAAAGTCACCCGCGGGTTCGTTTCCGCCGCTGTCCGCGGCGTTTTTATCCTCCGCGGCCTTGTTCATATAGGCCTCGATCTCGTCATTCTGCTGGGCGGTACCTGCGCTCTCCTTGATAAACTGGATGACCTCTTCCCTCTCCTCGTCGGAGACAAAAGCGCCCTGGATGCGGGTGGGCTTGCCGCAGCCCACAGGGGAAAACAGCATGTCGCCCATGCCCACCAGCTTCTCCGCGCCGCCCTGATCCAGAATGATGCGGCTCTCCATGGCGGAGGACACCGCAAAGGCGATGCGGGAAGGAATGTTGGCCTTCATCAAACCGGTGATCACGTCAGCGGAAGGGCGCTGGGTGGCGATGATGAGATGCATACCGGCGGCGCGGCCCATCTGGGCCACGCGGCAGATGCTCTCCTCCACTTCCTTGGAGGCGATCATCATCAAGTCGGCCAGCTCGTCGATCACGATGACCACCTGGGGCAGGGTCTGCTCGCCGGCAGCCTCACAGTGCTTATTGTAATTTTCCAGATCGCGCACGCCCACCTCGGAAAACAGGCGGTAGCGCTTGAGCATCTCCACCACGGACCACTGCAGGGCGCCGGCGGCTTTCTTCGGGTCGGTCACCACCGGGACATACAGATGGGGTATGCCGTTATATACGCCCAGCTCCACCATCTTGGGGTCGATCATGATGAGCTTCACTTCATCCGGCCGGGCCTTATACAGCAGGCTGAGGATCAGGGAGTTCATGCAGACGGATTTACCGGAGCCGGTGGTACCGGCGATGAGCATGTGGGGCAGCTTTGCGATGTTGCCCACGATGCACTCACCGCCGATATCCTTGCCCAGGGCAAAGCTGAGCTTGGATTTGGCGTTGACAAACTTGGGGGATTCGATGATGTCCCGGAGATACACGGTGCTGACGATTTTATTGGGCACCTCGATACCCACGGTAGAGATTTTATCCGGGATGGGGGCGATACGCACGTTGATCACGCCCAGAGACAGGGCTAGATCCCCTGCCAGATTGGTCACCCGGGACAGCTTCACGCCCTGGTCAAGCTCGATATCGTAGCGGGTGACGGTAGGCCCGCGGATCACGCCCACGATGGCGGCGCTGATGCCAAAGCTGCGGATAGCCCCTTCCAGCCGCTCTTTGTTGACCACGACTTCGTCTTTGCTGTCAATAGCGGACGCAGAGCTGGCCCGGAGCAAGGACACCGGCGGAAATTCATAGCCGGTGCTGTCGGTATTTCCGGCAATGGCCTCCGCCACGGCCTGGGCCTCCGCCGCCACATCCTCACGGCTAAGCTTCTTCCCCTTGGGCGGGTCATTGATCTCGGTGGACATAGTCACACGGCCGGTTTTGGGTTTAGGCGGAGCCTGATAAACTTCAAAGCCTTCAAGGGAGCCCAGGGACGCCTCAGAGGGAAGTTCCTGTTTCACCGGGGCAGCGTTCCGGGCCTGTGCTGTCTCATCGGCTACAGGTTCTTCGGCAGGCGTCTTTTTCCTCACCTTGGTGCGGCGGGAGCGGGTCTTCTCTTCCTCCAGATCATCGTCGCGCAAATCATTGAGGGGAAGCTCCTCCTCGTCATCCCCCAGAGGGATATCCACCTGGAAGCCTCCGCGCCTGACCCGTTCATTCTTCTCCGGTTTTGGTTCGTTCTTTTTTTTCTTTTTTTCCGGTTTTGTCTCCGGCGCGTCAAACGCTTCTTCGGCCGTGTCCGAATACCTTTCGGTGTTTTCTTTTATCCTGCCAATGAGCTTGGCCGGGCTGATCTTAAAGGCGGCAAACACGCAGACCGCAAACAGGACCAGCAGCAGCGGAACAGCGCCGTAGATGCTCAACGCCATTTCAAGCCCGATGGCGATCAGGCCGCCGATCACGCCGCCGGAGTGCAGCGCCTGACCAGACAAAAACAGATCGCCCACCGCAAGCTTCAGGTCAAAATCGGGCATAAGAGGATCACCAAAGAAAAGATTGCCCAACGCGGCAAAGAAAACAGGGAGCAGAAAAACCGCCGTTACGCGCATTGCTACAGGTTTTTTCCCGCTGAAAAGCAAAAGTATCGACGCAAGCAGAAAGGCCGGGGCGGAAAGCCAAAAGCCCCAACCGAAAAGCCCCTTGATCAGGTTTGCGCCAAAGGCGATGACCGCACCTTCCGTGTTGAAATAGCTGATGATGATAAACACCGCGATAAAGAAAAAGACAAACGCCGTGATCTGCCTGGTCTTGGGATCAACAGGCTCAGGCGGCACAGTATTCGCCGTCTTTCCCCCTTTTTTGGCCGTTGAATCGGCCTTTTTTGTGGAGGCATCGGTTTTCTTCGCCGCAGCAGTGTTCTTTTTTGAAGAATTTGTGCCTTGTGCCATGTATTTTTATCCTCTCTCCATTAGAAAATCGCCGTCAGAATGATGGACAGAACGCCCACCACCCAGCAATAGTAGGCAAAGCCGCCGAATTTTCCCTTTTGGGATATGTATTTGAGCAGGCTGATTGCCACGATGCCGGAGACCAGCGCCACCGCTGTGCCGATCAGATAGGCCGGCATATTGGCCCAGTCCACACCCTCCTGCACCGCGTCCACAAAGCTGAGGATATTTGCGCCCAGCACGGCGGGCAGAGACATGAGGAAAGAGAACTTGACCGCGTATTCCCGGCGAAGGCCGGTGGCCAGCCCCGCCGTGATGGTGGTTCCGGAGCGGGAAAGGCCGGGGATTGTGGCCACGCACTGGCAGATGCCGACGATCAGCGCGTCCAGGAAGGTCATATTCTTCTCCGTCTTTCTCCCGGGAAGGATTCTGTCCGAAACATAGAGCATGCACCCGGTGAGGATCAGCATCACGCCCATGAAAATGCTGTTATAATACAGCCCTTCTATCATATCGTTGATGGGCAGAATGAGAAACAGGGGCAGCGTGGCCGTCACGATCAGAAGAAACATTCTGGCAGCGGGATAGTGTTCCCTTCTCTCCCCCGCAAGAGGCCCCAGATTGACAAAGCTGATTACCTCATAGAACATTTCCACAATATCCGACCAGTACACGATCAGAATGGAAATCAGCGTGCCCAGATGGAGCAGCACGTCAAAAAACAGATGTCCGTCCTCGGCGGTGGACATGTGGAAGAGGTTATTCAGGATGGACAAATGACCGGAGCTGGAGATCGGCAGAAATTCCGCGATTCCCTGCACCAGCCCCAATATTACGGCGTTTAATATGCTCATCCCAATATACCCCCACTTTAAATCTGATACCGAAACAGTATAACACAAGATTATGCCAAAAACAAGCTAAACAGAACAAAGCCCTGCCGCTTCAGCAGCAGTGTACTGACGGATAGTTCCGGCAGAAAAAAGCCTCCCCCTGGAGGGGGAGGTAGCTCCGCCGCAAGGCGGAGACGGTAGGGGGGGGCAGGTCGAAAGCCGGAAGTGCGGAGGTACCCCCCTCAGTCGCGCTACGCGTGACAGCTCCCCCTAATGGGGAGCCTATCAGGCTCTCCCCTTTTCAATCTCCTCATGGAGGTAGGCCAGGGCGTCGGACAGGGTGCCGATACCGTCGATCAGGCCCTTTTCCACGGCCTCCTGGCCGTAGATCACGCTGCCTACGTCGTTGGCCAGCTCGTCGGTATTGGTCATCAGGCGGAGATATTCCTCCCGCTTCACCCGGGAATGGTCGGTGACAAAGCTGACGATCCGTTCCTGAATGCGGTTAAAATAGTTATAGGTCTGGGGCACGCCGATGACCACGCCGTTTAAGCGCACCGGGTGGATGGTCATGGCGGCGGAGGGGGCGATCATGCTGCGCTTTGCGGCCACCGCCAGGGGCACGCCGATGGAGTGTCCGCCGCCCAGCACTAAAGAAACGTTCGGTTTCTTCATCCCTGCGATCAGCTCTGCAATGGCCAGTCCCGCCTCCACGTCCCCGCCCATGGTGTTGAGCAGGATCAGCAGCCCTTCGATCTCCGCCGACTCCTCTATGGCTGCGATCAGCGGCAGCACATGCTCGTATTTTGTGGTCTTTACATCCTCGGGCAGAAGCTGATGCCCCTCGATCTGCCCTACAATGGTCAGACAGTGTATATTCTGTGCCCGGCTTGAACCAAGCTCTCTGATTTCTTCCACATGCTCACCTCCCGCTTATCATACCCGGGAAGTGCATAAAATAACCGGCGTGCGATCAGCACGCCGGTTTCAAAACACTGTTTACTTCTGGCTGTAGGCCGTGAGCACGCCCTTATAGGTCATGTAGCAGTCGAATTTGGCCACGACCTCAAAGGGGGCGTGCATACTCAGCACGGGCACGCCTGCGTCGATGGTGTCGATATTGCGGTTTGCCATGAACTTGGCGATGGTACCGCCGCCGCCCTGGTCCACCTTGCCCAGCTCCGCCATCTGCCACACCACGCCGTTTTCCTCGAAGATGCGGCGCAGATAGGCCACCACCTCGGCGGAGGCGTCGCTGGTGCCGGACTTGCCTCTTGCGCCGGTGAATTTGCAGATGCCCATGCCGTAGTTGATCTTGGAGTCGCTGCGCTTCTCGGAAACCTCGGGGTACAGGGGGTCATAGGCGTTGCACACGTCGGCGGACAGGCAGAAGCTGTTTTCATAGCAGCGGCGCAGGCTGACGCCCTGGCTCTCGCACAGATCCTCCATGAAGCAGTCGAAGGCTGCGCTCTGCATACCGGACACGCCGTCGGAGCCCACCTCTTCCTTGTCCGCAAGGATGCAGACGCAGGTCTTTTCCGGCTCCTCCACGTCGAAGATGGCTTTTAGCTCGGCAAAGGCGCAGACCCTGTCGTCATGGGCATAGCCGCCGATCATGGAGCGGTCCAGACCCACCTCGCACACGTCGTAGGCGGGCACGGCGGTCAGCTCGGCGGAGAGGAAGTCCTCCTCGGTGATGCCGTACATATCGTAAAGGATGCTCATTACGGCGTACTTCACCCGGTCCTTGCCCTCGTCGGCATAGGGGGTGCTGCCGATGAGGATATTCAGTCCCTCGCCGGTGATGCCCTCGGCCATGGTCTTTTTCATCTGGTCGGCAGCCAGATGGGGCAGCAGGTCGGTGATGACAAACTTGGGGTCGCCCGGTTCACGGCCGATGACCACATCCACCACTTCCCCGCTCTTCAGGGCCACAACGCCGTGGAGCTCCAGCGGAATAGTGACCCACTGGTACTTCTTGATGCCGCCGTAGTAATGGGTCTTGAAAAAGCACATCTCGTCGGACTCATACATGGTGATCTGTTTCAGGTCCAGCCGGGGCGCGTCCACATGGGCGCCGGCGATCACGCTGCCCTCGGCCAGGCTCTTTTTGCCGATGACGGCCAGCATCAGGGCCTTGCCCCGGTTATTCTTATAGACTTTCATCCCCGGTTTCAGCTCCATGCCGGGCACATAGGGCACAAAGCCCTTGCTCTCAGCGATGGCAATGGCGTTTACCACGGCCTCACGCTCAGTGCGGGAACGGTTCAGATAGTCCATATACTCCCGGGAGTAGTCCTCCACCGCGATGCGCTCCTCGGTGCCGATCAGGTCATAGCCGTTTTTCTGCTCGTAAAAAAGTTTGCTTCTCAGGTCTTCCATCAGTCAATTACCTCCAAAAATTTGCTTCTGCATTTTTCCCTGAACTCTTCTTCAGTGGAATTATTTTTCAAAATGTAGTCACATTTTTCTTCAAAATAGCTGTCCGGCTTCTGGGCGTCCACCCGCAGGGCGGCGTATTCCCGGGAAATACCGTCCCGAGCCATAATGCGCTCGATCCGCTTGTCCCGGTCGGCCAGTACGGCAAAGGTGGCCTTGCAGCGCCCCGCAAGGTTGCCGCCAAAAAGCTCAATAGCGTCGATGGCGGCAAGCCTGCCGCCGGACATGGCCCAATTTTCCAGCAGCCGGTCGATCTCCAGGCCCACATACTTGTGGGTGATTCCGTTGAGCCTGGCCAGCGCTTCCGCGTCGCTGAACACCACCGCGCCCAGGGCCTTTCTGTCCAGCACCCCGCCGGTCACCACGCCGGGGAAAGCGCTGTCGATTGCCGAGAGCATCTCCTTATTCTCCACCAGCAGCCCATGATAGACCGCGTCGCAGTCGATGATCAGTGCGCCCAGCTCCTCCAGCGTGCGAAGGGCGGTGGTTTTGCCGCAGCCTGTGCCGCCGGTGATGCCCAAAATGGTCAGTCCCTCCGCCAGAGCGGAAGCGATCTCCTTTTCGGCAAGAGCGCCCTGGCGCAATATCCGATAAGGTTTTTGCGCCATGCTGATGATCGTGGACTCTAAACCGATACCACATTCTCCGCCGTCTATTATGCCTCCGATCTTTCCCTCGAAGTAGTCCCGTACCTTTTGAGCCGTTTTGGGGCTCTCCTCCCCTGAGGGGTTGGCGGAGGGGGCCGCAAAGGGCACGCCCGCCTTTTTCAGCAGTTCAAGGGTCATGGGGTGGTCAGGGCAGCGAAGCCCCACCGTGTCTCCCCCGGCCAGAACAATGGAGGGAATATGGTCTTTCGCTTTTAAAACAATGGTCAGCGGCCCGGGCCAGAAGCGCTGTGCCAGCAGCCGCGCGCCTGCGGGCACATCCTCGCAGTATTGCTCCATGGCCTCCGCCCCGGGAACCATCAGGGACAGGGGCTTTACCTGTGGCCGGCCCTTCACCTCATAGATCTGCTTTACGGCCTCTTCATCCAGGCCGTTTCCCGCAAGGCCGTACACCGTCTCCGTGGGGACGGCCACAAGTCCGCCAGATTTGATGATCTCCGCCGCCTCATCCGCGGCGTTGTAAAATAGCTTTGTATCCATTTACGCCTCCGCCTGCGACTGAAGCTTTTCCGCCTGATCCGCCGTCACCAAGGCGTCGATCAGTGGGTCAAGCTCGCCGTTGATGATGGACGAGATATTGAAGTTCTTGTTATCGCCGGAGAGCCGGTGGTCCGTGACCCGGTTCTGGGGGAAGTTATAGGTCCTGATCCGCTCGCTCCGGTCGCCGGAGCCGATCTGGCTCTTTCTCTCCGCCGCCACGGCGCTGCGCCGCTTCTCCTGTTCCGCTTCATAGAGCTTGGAGCGCAAAATCTGCATGGCCCGGTCCTTGTTTTTATACTGGCTCCGCTCGTCCTGGCACTCCACCACCGTGCCCGTGGGCAGGTGGGTGATGCGGATGGCGCTCTCAGTCTTGTTGACGTGCTGGCCGCCGGCCCCGGAGGAACGGTAGGTGTCGATCTTCAGATCGTTCATGTCCAGCATGAAGTCCACTTCCTCTACCTGGGGCAGCACCGCCACGGTGGCGGCAGAGGTGTGGATCCTGCCTCCGGATTCGGTCACGGGCACGCGCTGCACCCGGTGTCCTCCGGCCTCGAATTTCAGCCTTGAATAGGCGCCCTCGCCCTCGATCACAAAGCTGATCTCCTTGAGCCCGCCAAGCTCAGTCTCGTTGATGTTGACGATGTCGATCTTCCAGCCCTTGGACTCGGCGTACATGGAGTACATGCGGAAAAGGTCCGCGGCAAAGAGCATTCCCTCCTCGCCGCCCACGCCGCCGCGGATCTCCATGATGACGTTTTTGCTGTCGTTGGGGTCTTTGGGGAGAAGCAGAATTTTGATTTCCTGTTCCAGGCGCTCCTTTGCGCTTTTGGCCTCAGCATATTCCTCCTGGGCAAGCTCCCGCATCTCCGCATCGTTCATCAGCTGAAGGGCGCTGTCCATATCCGCGCAGGCGCGCTCATACTGGGAATAGGCCTCCACCACCGGGGCGATCTCCCGGCTCTCCCGGTCCAGCCTGGCATATAATGCGGGGTCGGAATAGGTCTCCGGCATCTCCATGCGCTTTTGCAGCTCTTCATATTGATTTTTCAAAAGCTTCAGCTTTTCAAACATGGTTTTCTCCTGAGATTTCTCCTGAGATTATGCTATTGAATCATATCACATTTCCAACAGCGTGTAAACCAAAATAAAAACGAATAGAATCAACCCCGCCCTTCGAAATCGCGGTGATAACTTCAACAAACCCTTCAGTCGCCTCCGGCGACAGCTCCCCTTCCAGGGGAGCCTCTATTAAAATAGGAGACGGTCTTTGCCGTCTCCTTTAAAAACTTATGTACCCAGATAGGCTTTTTTGACATTCTCGTTGGCCAGCAGCTCCGCGCCGGTGCCGGAAAGGCCGATGCGTCCGGTCTCCAGCACATAGGCATAGTCTGCGGTCTTCAGGGCCATGTTGGCGTTTTGCTCGATCAGCAGCACGGTGACGCCCTGCTTGTTGATCTCACGGATAATATCAAAGATGCCCTTCACCACCAGCGGGGCCAGGCCCAGAGAAGGTTCATCCATCATCAGCACCTTGGGCCGGCTCATCAGGGCACGGGCCACGGCCAGCATCTGCTGCTCGCCGCCGGAAAGGGTGCCCGCCAGCTGCCACGCACGCTCTTTCAGCCGGGGGAACAGATCATAGACCCAGGCGATATCCCCATCAAGGTTATCCTTGCGCAGGTAGGCGCCGATTTTGATATTCTCCAGCACCGTCATATTGGAAAAGACCCGGCGTCCTTCCGGCACCAGAGTGACGCCTTTGGCCACAATATCCGAGGAGTCTTTTCCGGTAATGTTGGACCCCTCAAAGGAAATAGAGCCGCTGTGGGGTTTGACCAGACCGGCAATGGCCTTCAGCGTGGTGGATTTACCGGCGCCGTTGGCCCCGATCAGGGTGACAATATCCCCGGCGGGCACATCAAAGGAGATCCCCTTCACGGCCTCGATGCCGCCGTAATTGACCTGCAGGTCTTTCACGCTGAGAATGATATCACTCATCTTCGCTCACCCCCAAATAGGCCTCAATAACCTTCTCGTTGCTCTGGATCTCCGAAGGCACACCCTGGGCAATCAGTTTGCCGAAATCCAGCACATAGATCCGGTCACTGATGTTCATCACCAGATCCATATGGTGCTCCACCAGGAAAACCGAAAGATTGTACTTATCCCGGATCTCGCCGATAAACGCCGCCAGTTCCAGCGTCTCCTGGGGGTTCATGCCTGCCGCCGGCTCATCCAGAAGCAGCAGCTTGGGCTGGGTAGCCAGGGCGCGGGCAATCTCCAGCCGGCGCTGGAGACCGTAGGGCAGGCTGCCGGCCACATCGTCCTTGTATTTATCCAGACCCTGCTCCTCCAGCAGTGCCATGGCTTCTTCCCGCATACGTTTCTCTTCCGCCCGGTTCAGGTGGAGGGCAGCGGAGAAAAAGTTCTGCTTGGCCCGCATATGTTTGGCGATCAGCACGTTCTCAAATACGGAGAGTTTGGAGAACAGGCGGATATTCTGGAAAGTACGGGCAATTCCCTTATAGGTAATCACGTCCGGGGTATGGGAAACCGTCTCATTGTACATGCCCATGTTCTCCCCGGCATAGAGCTTCTTCATCTTGCCCCGGGGGAAATTTTCCACGATGGTCTCGCCCAGGAAATCGATCTTGCCGTTGGTGGGTTCATACACGCCGGTGACACAGTTGAATACCGTGGTTTTGCCGGCGCCGTTGGGGCCGATCAGCGCCACGATCTCGCCCTGGTTCACATCCAGGTTCAGGTTATTGACGGCCACAACGCCGCCGAACTGCATGGTCACATTTTCAATATGCAGCACGTTCTCAGCCATTGTCTTTTACCGCCTTTCTCCCGCGTTTGGCAAAGAGCTTTTTGAAAAAGTCAATAATCCCCTGCCAGGAAAATTCTCTGGTTCCCATGATGCCCTGACGGTAGAACAGCACGATGAGCATGATGACCACAGAGAACACCACCATGCGGAAGCCGCCCCGCATGAAGGGGATGTTCACGCCCAGATAGGTCTGGGAGTCATCCAGGAAGCGCAACCACCATTCTGAGCTGGCTATGTACAGGAAGCTGCCAATGATGGAGCCGGTGACAGAGCCGATGCCGCCGATAACCACGATCAGAAGGATCTCATAGGTCATGGCAGAGGTGAAGGAACGGGCCTGGACACTGGCCTGGAACATGGCCAGCAGCGCGCCGCCCACACCGGCAAAGAAGGCGCTGGTGAGAAAAGCCTGCATCTTGGTTTTGGCCAGGTTGATGCCCATGGCCTCGGCAGCGACCTCATCCTCCCGGATGGCCTTGAAGGCCCTGCCGTAAGAGGAGTTGATAAGCAGGACGATGAGAAAGATGCAGAAAGCGCAAACGATCACCGGGGTCAGGATACTGTCAAACTTGGGGAACTTCTTCAGTATGTTGGAAGCGTTGGTGACAGGGCCCAGCACTTCCCACTGGATCAGTGCACGGAGAATCTCCGCAAAGCCCAGCGTGGCAATGGCTAGGTAGTCACTCTTCAGCTTCAGACAAGGCTTACCAACCAGCCAGGCAAAGATCACCGCTACGATGCCTGCGGCGATAACCCCCACAAAAGCAGGCAGGCATACATTCACCACGCCGCCGTTAAAATACTGGTAGACACTGGCGTGCTGCTCCAGAGGAATGGTCAGGATGGCATAGGTGTAAGCGCCCAGCATCATGAAACCGGCCTGGCCCAGGGAAAACAGGCCCGTAAAACCGTTGAGCAGGTTCAGGGAGACGGCCAGCAGCGCATAGATGGAGGCCTTCTGGATCACGGAGGCCAGCATGGAATAATGCAATCTTTTATCAATGAACACCAGAACCGCGGTTATCACTGCCGCAAAAATCAGCGACAGGATCAAATCTCTTTTCTTGTTTCCCATCATATCACACCTTCTCCGTCAGCTTTTCGCCGAACATTCCGTTGGGCTTGAACAGCAGCACCAGGATCAGCAGAGCAAAGGTAAAGGCATTGCTGAAGATGGCGATGGTATCGTTGGCCTTGATCATAGACTCGCAGATACCGATAATATATGCGCCCAGCACGGCCCCGGGGATGGAACCGATCCCGCCGAACACGGCCGCGACAAAGGCCTTCAGGCCGGGCATGGCGCCGATCATGGGGCTTACCTGGCCATAGTTTGTAAAGTAAAGGATGGAACCGACGCCTGCAAGGAAGGAGCCGATCACAAAGGTGACAGAAATGACATTGTTGACCTTGATGCCCATAAGCCGAGCAGTGTCAAAGTCCTTGGATACGGCACGCATGGCCATACCGGTCTTGGTGTGGTTGATGAAAAGCACCAGGGCCACCACCAGCAGCACCGTGAGCAGGGGCGTGACAATGGTGATGACCTTCACGCTCAGCGTACCCACAGCAAGGGTCTTTTTCAGCACGGCGATCTCCGGATAGGGGCGTGCCAGACCGCCGGTGATATAGGTAGCCAGGTTCTGCAGCAGGTAGGACACACCGATGGCCGAGATCATCACCGACATACGGGGCGCGCTGCGCAGAGGCTTATAGGCCGCCCGTTCGATCAGGACACCCAGCACCACCGTCATTACCAGAACCAAGGGGAGCGCAACTGCCATAGGCATGGACGCGCTGGCATAGACCATAAAAAAGCCGGCCATCATGAAAATATCGCCATGGGCAAAGTTGATAAGGCGCAGGATGCCGTAGACCATGGTGTAGCCGATGGCAATCAACGCGTAAAGGCTGCCGACGGTAATACCCGACAGCAGCAGATCAATGTAATATGTGGCAGTATGCATATTACGGCCTCCTAACATTCAAATACTCTGTGTCTGAGAAAACGGAACGTTTCCCCGGCGTTTTTTCGCCGGGGAAACCTTTTTCGCTTTATGCCTGGAACTGTTTGGGGAAATTATCCCTGGTAAGCATCGGAGAACACGATCTTGCCGTCTTCAAAGGTCTTGATGGCAACATAGTTCTTAATGGCATCGCCGTTTTCATCAAACTGCAGGTCGCCGGTGACCAGGCCTTCCACCTTCAGTCCGGCGAGCGCGTCGCGGATGGCGGCGCCGTCGGTGCTCTGGGCAGCCAGGATGGCGTTGTAGGCAGCCATGTAAGCGTCATAGCCGCAGGGAGTGACGGAGGAGATGGCCTCAGCAGTGCCGCCGTTGTTCTCAACGCGGGCAGAATCAGCAGCAACCCACTCAGTGAAGCCCTTGCTGAACTCTACGCCGGCAGCGTTGCTGGCGTCAGTGGAGTCGAAGAAGCAGGAGAAGAACACGCCGTTGGCATTGGCGCCGGCACGCTCAGCGATGGAGATGTCGTCCCAGGTGTCGCCGGCCATGATCTGGCAGTCAACACCGGCCTCACGGGCCTGGTTGATGATCAGAGGAGCGGTCTCGATGGAGACAGGGGCGAAAATGCCGTCATAGCCTTCAGACTTGATGTTGGCCATAATGGTGGAGAAGTCGGTCTCGCCGGTCTGGAAGGTAACGGTGCTGCAGGCGGCACCGCCGGCAATCATGGCCTCGGAGAAGTAGTTGCCGAAGCCTGCGGAGTAGTCGTCGCCGGCCTCAACGATAACGACACAGTTCTGGCAGCCCTGCTTCAGCGCGTAGCTGGCCATAACAGCGCCCTGGAAAGGATCGATGTATGCAATGCGGAAGTAGTAGTCGTTGCCAATGGTAACCTGGGGGTTGGTGCAGGAAGTGCCGATGGCCGGGATCTTGGCCTCGGCAAACAGGTCCCCAGCGGCGATGGCGCAGCCGGAACCATAAGTACCCAGAACCACAGATACCTTCTGGCTGATCAGCAGCTGGGCAGCGGTGGGAGCCTTGGCCGCGTCAGAAGCGTTGTCAGCGTAAACCAGCTCGATGCTGTAGGTCTCGCCGTTGATGTCGACGGTGGGGTACAGAGAGTGAGCATACTCAATACCCAGGACCTCTTTCTTGCCGCCGGCAGCATTCTGGCCGGAAGTGGGCTCAAAAACGCCGATCTTGATGACTTTGTCACCGCTGGAAGCGGGAGCGCTGCTGCTTCCGCTGTCGCCGCAGGCGCACAGAGCGAAAATCATCATCAGTGCGAGGGCAAGTGCTAATATCTTTTTCATTTTTTGTTCCTCCCTTTCGGATTCGTCAGGTTTGTGTCCGTATTTTGAGGACACTTGTATTCGCTTGACGATATTCTGATTATGCACTATGTTTCGCTAAATTGCAATAATCTTAAATGACCAAATTGCGAAAAAATTTTACACAGTTTTTATCATTCCTGCACAATTTTGGGGCTGGTGCGCCATTCTTTGCCCCCTTTTTTCTCTTCTCTGGCACAAAAACCGAGGACATAGAGGTCGTGGGCGGCGGCGCCCAGGGCGAAAATCTCCCTGCATTCCGCGGACAGGTCCCGGACTGAGGCGGGCTTGGTGATCACGGGGATCTCTTCTTTCCGGCTGACCTCTCTCAGCAGGGCGCAGCCTTTGGCGTTGGCTGCAAGCACTCTGGCGTAGGGCGGCAGCTCCCCGGCCATACCGGCTTTTACCCCCAGGGCCGCGCACATGCACATGCGCCGGATGCGGGCAAGGGCGTATCGTTTGGTTTTTGCGGCGGCGGTGATGGCGTCAAGGCTGACTTCCTCGTGGGCGGCCACATAGAGTCTGCGGCCGATGCCGTCGTTTCCGTCCGGCAGGGCCTCATAGTAGGCCGGGCCGAACAGGCGGAGCCGGGAGATGATGGCCGCTTCCACCATGTCGGTATCCGTATAGGACCTTCCCTGCTGTATCTCCCTTTCAAAAACCCGGGCGGCTTCTTTGGGGATGAAGGGCGAAATATCGGCCCCCTTTCGGATCATGCGGCGCAGCTCGGAAGCAGATTTGGGCCCGCTCTCCCCCTCCTGGTCATGCCCGCTGCCGAAGCGCAGCACCGTCATGGGCTGCAGATCAAGGCGCAGCTCGTAGATGGCTTTCAGGTATTCCACGGCAAGAATATTGTTGGGCAGCTCCAGCTGGCTGGACAGCTCGCCCAACCGCGTCTCCAGGGCCTTTTGCCGGGCCAGGGCATAGGGAAGGCTTGCGTCGCTGCTGAGGACCTGCTTGATCTCCCCGTTGACCGCCGGGTCCAGAAGGGTTTGGGCGATGGTCTCCAGCGGTTCCAGCTCCCCGGCCTCGCTGCCGAAGCTCAGATGGGTGACGCCAAGCTTCGAGAGCAGATATAGCGCCCCTCTGGCAAAGCCCTCCGCCGAGGACAATGACCAGGGCAGAGGCAGTTCCACCACCAGGTCCGCCCCGCAGCGGCAGGCGGCCTCCGCCCGGGCAAATTTGGAGTAGATAGCGGGCTCTCCCCGCTGCACAAAATCCCCGGACATGACGCACACCACCGGGCAGTCCTCCCCCAGGGCCTGGCGGCTCTGGCGGATGTGGTATTCATGACCGCTGTGGAAAGGATTATATTCTCCGACAATGCCGATTATGCTCATTTTCTGTCTCCTCAAAAAAAGCTTGCATTTTCTGCCGTTTGTATTAGAATAGGAAAGGTATAACTATATTTTACTTAATTCACTGCAGATTTACAATAGAAGAAAGGAATTGAAAGAATGAAAATTCTTGTTATCAACGCAGGCAGCTCCTCTCTCAAGTACCAGCTCATCGACATGGAGACCGAACAGCTCATGGCCAAGGGTCTCTGCGAGCGCATCGGTATCGACGGACATCTGAAGCACAGCCCGCTGGTGGGCGGCAAGCCCGTCTTTGACGAGGATATCAGCCTCCCCACCCATTCCGAGGCCATTGCCGCTGTCATCGACAAGCTGACCAGCGCCGAGTACGGCGTTGTTGCCTCTATGAAGGAGATCGACGCGGTGGGTCACCGCGTGGTCCACGGCGGCGAGAAGTTTGCCAGCTCCGTTCTCATCAACGACGAGGTCATGGCTGCCCTTGAGGAGTGCACGCCCTTCGCTCCCCTGCACAACCCCGCCAACATCACCGGCATCAACGCCTGCAAGGCGGTCATGGGCGACGTCCCCATGGTGGCCGTGTTCGACACCGCTTTCCACCAGACCATGCCCGGCAAGGCTTTTATGTACGCCATCCCCTATGATTACTACAAGAACGACGGCGTCCGCCGCTACGGCTTCCACGGCACCTCTCACCGCTATGTCTCCTCCCGCTGCGCTGAGCTGATGGGCAAGCCCATCGAAGAGCTGAAGATCATCTCCTGCCACATGGGCAACGGCTCCTCCATCGCGGCCATCAACGGCGGCAAGTGCGTGGACACCTCCATGGGCTTTACTCCCCTGGTTGGCCTGCCCATGGGCACCCGCTGCGGCGACCTGGATAACGGCGTTGTTCAGTTCCTGATGAACAAATACGGCTACAGCATCGACGAGATGCTGAACATCCTGAACAAGAAGTCCGGCGTTCTGGGCATCTCCGGCGTGTCCTCCGACTTCCGCGACCTGGACAAGGCCGCCGCCGAGGGCAACGAGCGCGCCGCTCTGGCTCTGGACATGTTCCACTACTGGGTGGCCAAGGTGGCCGGCTCCTATGTGGCCGCTATGAACGGCGTGGACGCCATCGTGTTCACCGCCGGCGTGGGCGAGAACAGCAAAGAGACACGCGCCGCCATCTGCGAGTACTTCGGCTACCTGGGCGTCAAGGTGGACGAGGCCGCCAATTCCAAGCGCGGCGAGGACGTGATGATCTCCACCCCCGATTCTCCTGTGAAGGTCTTCGTCATCCCCACCAACGAAGAGCTGGTCATTGCCCGCGATACCCGCGACATCGTCGGCTGATTTTGATCCCATCAATATCAAGGAGCTGCGGCAGAAATGCCGCAGCTCTTTTTATCGGACCAGGATAAAAGACATAATGCCGGCAACCGGGCGGCCACATAGGGCCGCCCCTACGGCTTCCCGGCAGACTTCAGATATGTTGTAGGGGCCGCCCTATGTGGCGGCCCATCTCAATATTGCCTTATGTAATATTGTTTACTTTATTATAGTAGTCTAGTATGATATAGTAAGAAACAGAAAAGATTTTTTCAGGAGGCGGCTTATGACAAGACGAAAGCAGAAAGTCTTTCTTTTCCTTCTGGCGCTCTTTGTCCTGGCGGCGGCGATTTTGGCCCTGTGGTATTTCGCTCCCAAGACCTTTTTGAAAGGCGTTGAGGCCGCCGAGGTAAAAACCATCTCTGTTTTTGACGGAAATTCCGGGAAAAGCTTTGAGATCAGCGACCCGGAGGAGATCCGCGCCATCGTGGAAAACATTCAGGCCCACGAGATGAGATGGGATAAGCTGTCCATCGCTTACAGCGGATTTGGCTTCCGTATGTACTTCACCGACGAAAACGGTAAAGAGCTGGGCAGCTTCATTCTGAACACCGCCGGCACCATTCGCTGTGACCCCTTCTTTTACCGCTGCGACGGCGGCTTGTGTTTTGAATATCTGGCAGAGCTGGAAGGGCAATACGCGGACTGATCGTCCGATTGGTCAACGTAAAAATCCTCTGTATACGCATACAGAGGATTTTTTCTTACTTTTTCCCCGTAGAGCCGAAGCCGCCGCGGCTTTCGTCCTTCAGGTGCTCCACCGTTTCAAATTCCAGGGGCGGCTGCTTTTCCATAATGCGAAACTGGCAGATGCGGTCATTCTTTTTTATCACCGTGTCCCGCAGGGCGTAGGCGGGCATTTTCCATTCGTCCTCTTCGCCGCAGAAGGAGTTGTCGATGACGCCCACGCTGTTGGTGGCGATGATGCCGAAATTCTTGAAGGTGCTGCTGCGGGGGGCCACATGGGCCTCATAGCCATCGGGCAGGATCATGCCCAGGCCCAGACGGATAAAGCGAAACTCCCCCGCCTTCATCTCCACATCCTCGGCGGCGCGCAAGTCGATCCAGTCCCCCTGGGCGATTTTTTCAATTTGAATTAAATCGTCAACGAAATATTTGATTTGAATTTTCATCTTAATCTCCATTCTGCTGCAAGCCCATCCATGTCATATGAACGCATATGAATTTTCATATTGTTCTCACTCTGTTTATTGACTATTTTTACATTAATGGATAAAATAAAGCCAGAAAAATGTTATCATATAAAGGAGGATATTTCAATGCCAAGTTTCAGTGATTTTACTTTTGCATCCAGCACCGGCAAAAACCATATCCATGCCCGTCAGTGTATGCCCGACGGGTCCCCCAGGGCCATATTGCAGATCGCCCACGGCATTGCCGAGTATATCGACCGATACGACGATTTTGCCTTTTTCCTTGCTCAAAACGGCATTCTTGTGGTGGGCAACGACCATCTGGGCCACGGCAAATCCGTTTCGGCTCCCGAGGATCTGGGCTTTTTCGCCGAGGAAAAGGGCTGGGACTATGTGGTGCAGGACATGGACAAGCTCCACGATCTGATGAAAGCGGATCACCCCGACCTGCCCTATATTTTCTTTGGCCACAGCATGGGCAGCTTCCTGACCCGCACGTATATCGTCAAACACCCGGAGAAGCCCGACCTTGTGATCCTCAGCGGCACAGGCCACCAGTCCAAGGCCCTGGTCTATTCCGGCTACGCCATGGCCGAAGCCATCGTCAGAGCCAAGGGCCCCAGAGCAGACGGCAAATTCTTAAACGACCTGGCCTTCGGCGCGTACAACAAGAAGGTCCGCTTCCCCATGACCGACTTTGACTGGCTCAGCCAGGATCACGAGATGGTGAGAAAATACATCAACGACCCGCTCTGCGGCTTTGTGGCCAAGGCCAGCCTGTACCGGGACATGATGGGCGGCATCAAATTTGTCACTGACCAGAAGAACATCGACACCATGAACAAGGACACCCCGGTGTACTTCATGTCCGGCGACAAGGACCCGGTGGGCGACTACGGCAAGGGCGTGGAGCGGGCCTACAAGGCCTTCTGCCAGGCCGGGCTCCGGGATGTGTTCATGCGCCTTTACCCCGACGGACGGCACGAGATGCTCA
This sequence comes from Candidatus Limivicinus sp., assembly GCA_051866735.1. Lineage (GTDB taxonomy): Bacteria > Bacillota > Clostridia > Oscillospirales > Oscillospiraceae > Limivicinus. The sequence goes on along the minus strand of JBJDXP010000079.1, from coordinate 46,422 downwards.
ACGAGCTGAACCGGCAGCTGGTCTATCAGGACGTGCTGGACTGGATCGAGCCCCGGCTGAAAACCCTGCACAAATAAAGCGCCGCCCCGAGCGGCAAAGAAAATCGGATCCCGTATACAGAGCTTCTTGCTTCTGTTTACGGGATCCTTCGCTTCGCTCAGGATGACAGCACCCACCACACTGTCATTCTGAACCGCGCAAGCGGTGAAGAATCCCGGGGTTAGAATATCCAGCGTAACCATACGGGATCCTTCGCTTCGCTCAGGATGACACCGTTGATTGACGGGATCCTTCGCTCAGGATGACAGTTTTGATCGTTCCTGATAAATTTAGTCTGTTTTCACCGCAATTCCAAATACCATACCGTCGACCTCCACGGTGCTGAGCTCCTCCACGTCCACAATCCGGTCAAAGCTGACGGTCAGCGTGCTGCCGCTCTGCAGGGCGTACATGCGGTTATACAAAAGCGTATCCTCGTCGTACACCGTGTAACTGCTGCCGTCAAGGTAATGCAGCGTGAGCTTTTGCGGGGCGTTTGCGATATATTCGCCCCCGAAATAATCAAGGTCAATTTTGAGTCCTATGGGCGAGACCGTCACCGTTTCGCCGCCGTCAAAGAGGTCAACGACAAGGCTCCCCTGCTGCTTTTTTCATCCCAGAGGGTGATCTCCCCGCTGGAATACTCCTCATAGTAGAAAAGGTACAGGGCCATGCGGTATTTCCGGGGCAGTTCCATCAGCGCATAAAATACATCCCCGTGCTCCGGCGCGGAAAAGACGATGGTTGAAGCATAGTCATCAATAGGCTCCGTTTTCCGCCAGGGCGAGCGCAGGGCTTTCTTGCTCTCGTTGATGGTGACGCGGATGAGCCAATATTTGATATGTTCGTCGCTTTCAAATTCCTTTTTCGCATCCAGCAGCTTTAAAAGCACATTCTGGGTGATGTCGTCCGCCTCGTTCCGGTCTTTCAAATAGTTGAACGCGATGCGGAAGATCATGTCCATGTGCTTTTTTGCCAGGGCGCAGAACTGTTCTTCTGTCAGCATAGCCTTCTCTCCTTCGTTCATCGAAAAGCTTTTCAATGATAATACCTTTCAGAGAGTGGAATTATTGCACTGAAATGAAAAATCGCCGCACTTTTGTGCGGCGATTTTAAATCTCTGAATTACTCCTCTTCGGGAGCGATGCCGGTGGCTTCGCCGGTGGCGGAGACTTCATAGACCAGAGCGTCTTCCTCGGGGCCGACTTCCTCTTCCTCAACAGGCTCTTCCTTTACGGGAGCGGGAGCGGGCTCGGACAGGGCACGGATGGACAGGGAGACCTTGTGCTTCTCCTCGTCGATGGCGGTGATCTTCACGTCCACAACATCGCCCACGGTCAGCACGTCGTCGGGCTTGGCGATGCGGCGGTTGGCGATCTGGGAAATGTGGATCAGGCCGTCAACACCGGGCAGGATCTCGGCGAAGGCGCCGAAGGTCATGAGCTTGACAACCTTGACGGTAGCAACACTGCCGACCTCGTACTTTGCGGTGAACTGAGCCCAGGGGTTGCCGTCGGGATCCTTGTAGCCCAGGGAGATCTTGCGCTTCTCGCGGTCAAAGTTGATGACGTAAACGTCGATCTCGTCGCCCACGGAGACGACTTCGGAGGGCTGGTGGATGCGGCCCCAGCTCAGCTCGGACACATGGACCATGCCGTCGATGCCGCCGATGTCTACAAATGCGCCGTAGCTGGTCAGGGACTTGACCACGCCGTGGTACTTCTTGCCGACCTCGATCTCGTTCCAGATGGCCTCGGTGCGCTCGCGGCGCTCAGCCTGGGCAACGCGGCGGATGGAGCCCACAACGCGCTTACGGGCCTTGTTGACCTCGGTGATCTTCAGGCGGACGGTCTTCTTCAGGAGCTGGCTCAGCTCAGCTTCTCTGGGCAGGTCGGTCTGAGAGGCGGGAACGAACACGCGCACGCCCTTGACGTTGACCACAACGCCGCCCTTGTTCTCCTCGGTGACAACGCCTTCCAGAACGGTGCCGTCCTCGGCAGCGGCCTCAACGTCGTTCCAGCTCTTGGCCGCGTCGAGACGCTTCTTGGAGAGCATTGCGGTGCCTTCGATGTCGTTGACTCTGACAACGACGGCCTCAATGGTGTCGCCAACCTTGACGGCGTCTTCGACCTTGATGCCGTCGTCGGTAAACTCGGTGGTGGGAATAAAGCCGGAATACTTGGTGCCCAGATCAACGCTGATCTCGGTACCAGTGATTGCAACTACAATTCCGGTTACCTTATCTCCATTATATATTGTTTTGAGAGTCTCCTCCAGCATTTCATCGAAGGACTGTTCCTTCTCCACTGCGGATTCTTCTACTTTGATTTCGTCGCTCATTTTGTTTCTTACCTCCTTAATTATCCACGCAGGCGTTGATGCCCCCGCTGTTAAACCGACTGTACCGGCAGATCTCAGCTTTTCCAGATCCAGCTCGTCCGCACGCTGGATAAACTGGACCGAAGGACAGTTTTCCGCGCAGATCTGAGATAAATGGATGCTGTTTGCGCTGTGTTTTCCGCCGATAACAACCATGGCGTCACACCGGGAGGCTATCGCAGCAGCCTCTTCCTGACGCGTGGACGTAGCAAAGCATATTGTATCAGATATTTTCGCATTTGTACATCTTTTTTTTATGATATTGCAACATTCGGTAAAATTACTGCCGGTCTGCGTGGTTTGAACCACCACACTTAGGGGTTTATCCCAAAAATCCGGGTGTTCCTCCAGCCATTCCTCCAGCTCACCGGCATTTTCAAATACCTGATACCGGCTGCACCAGCCGCAGATGGCCTCCACCTCCGGGTGGCGGCGCATTCCGATGATGATGACAAAGCGTCCCTCTTCATCGGCCCGGCTGACGATGCCGTGGATATGCTTTACCTTAGGGCAGGTGGCGTCGGTGACGACGGCTCCCCGGGCTTCCAGCTGCTCCACCAGCCGGCGGGACACGCCGTGGGCGCGGATGAGCACATTGTCCCCGGGCATGGCCTCCTCGGGAGAGTGGATCACCCGCAGTCCCCTCTCCTCCAGCTCTTTTACAACGTCCTCGTTATGTATGAGCTGGCCGAAGCTGCAGCAGTTGCCCTTTTCCCGCAGCAGCTTTTCCGCCATATCCACAGAGCGGTTCACGCCAAAGCAGAAGCCCGCGCTTTTGGCCAGGATAAGCTCCTTCATCAGCCGGAAACAGGCCGGACGCCCAGCTTCTCTTCTATAGTGCGGCAGAGCAGGCGGTAGCTCTCCTCCAGATTCAGGTTGGTGGTGTCCAGAACAACGGCGTCCTCCGCGGCTCTCATGGGCGCGGAGGCACGGGTGCTGTCTTGCTGGTCACGGTACTCAATATCCCGGAACACGTCCTCAAAATTGGCTCTGACGCCTTTGGCCTGGAGCTCCAGCAGACGGCGCTGGGCTCTGGCGGCGGAGCTTGCGGTCATGAAGATCTTCAGATCCGCGTCGGGCAGGACCACGGTGCCGATATCCCGGCCGTCCATGATCACGTTGTTGTCCCTTGCCATGCGGCGCTGCATGTCCAGAAGGAAGCTGCGAACCACGGGCAGGGTGGACACGTCGGAGGCGCAGATGGAAATTTCGGGCATACGGATGCGGGAGGAGACGTCCTCCTCATCCAGATACATGCGCTGCTCCCCTGCGGCGTTGAATCTCATCTGGATGTTGAGCCTGGGCAGGATCTCCCCTACGGCCTCGGCGTCCTTGCAGCTGATGCCGGCCCGGTAGCAGGCCAGACCGACCGTGCGGTAGATCGCGCCTGTGTCAACATAGATAAAGCCCAGAGCGGCGGCGGCTCTTCTGGCCAGACTGCTTTTTCCTGCTCCGGAGGGTCCGTCAATGGCGATTGAATAATGTCTTTTCATCTCAAAACGCATCCTTTAACACAGAATTTCCGGCAACGAAGCCGGTTGACCAGGCGATCTGCAGATTAAAACCGCCTGTATAACCGTCGAGGTCCAGCACCTCTCCGGCAAAGTACAATTCAGAAATGAGCTTGGACTCCATAGTGCGGGGGTTGATCTCTTTGGTGTTCACCCCGCCGGCGGTAACGATCGCCTCGTCGATGGGCCGTGTGCCCGAAACAGAGACCGGGAAAGCCTTGAACAGATGAAGCAGCTTCATCCTCTGCTCCCGGGTGATGGAGTTTACCTTGATGTCCTCCGGGATCCCGGAAAGCCGCACCAGCACCGGGATCATGGCGCTGCCGGCCAGGTCCGAAAGGGAGTTTTTAAACTCCCTGTTCGCGTATTTTTCAAAATCCCGCAGGATCCTTGCGTCCAGCTTTTTTTCGTCCAGGGCCGGCTTCAGGTCGATCTCCAGGCGGTAATTTTTGCTGCCCATATGGCGCATATGGGCGCTGGCAGAGAGGACCAGGGGCCCGGAGACGCCGAAATGGGTAAACAGCATCTCCCCCAGCTCTTTATAAATGAGCTTGTCCTCCTCATAGGCCGAGAGCACCACATTTCTCAGGGAAAAACCCTGCATCTCGGCACAGTAGGCATCCGGACTTTCCAGGGGCACAAGGGAGGCTCTGGGCGGCGTCACGCTGTGGCCCAGCGCTTCGGCAAACATGAGCCCGTCGCCGGTGGAGCCGGTGAGGGGGTAGGACAGGCCGCCGGTACAGACAGCCGCGGCCCGGCAGCGGATCAGGCCCTTTTCCGTCTCCACGCCGGTGACTGCGCCGTTTTCAGCGACCACTTTTTTGGCCTTGCAGCGCTCCACAATGACGCCGGAGCGGGCACACCAGCGGGCCATGGTCCCCGCCACGTCGTTTGCGTTGTCGGACACCGGGAAAACCCGGTTCCCCCGCTCGGTCTTCAGCGGCAGCCCCCTGGATTCGAACAAGGCCATGGTATCCGCAGGCGAAAGCCGGTTCAGCGCGCTGAACAGAAATCTGCCGTCGCCGGGGATATTCTGCATAAAGGTTTTTATATCACAGTTGTTGGTCAAATTGCAGCGGCCCTTGCCGGTTATGCGCAATTTCCTGCCAAGCTGACGGTTGGAGTCCAGCAAAATCACCTTCAAGCCCCTGTCCGCCGCAGTGGCAGCGCACATCATGCCCGCCGCGCCGCCGCCGATCACCAAAAGATCTGTGTTATCTGCGATCATTTCTTTCATACTCCCGCCGGATCTTTTCTGTTTTTTTCGCTCCGCGCTTCAATTCCTGCGCGAAGGCACGCAGTATAGCTCCGGCCACGGCAAAAACCGGGAGAAAGGGCTCACAGCCCGATTCAAGTCCCTTGCCGCAGGCGATAAAGCAGTCTGCAAAGGCCAGCTCCTTCCGTAAGCTTTCCGCCGCCAGAACGATCACCGCTGCCCCGCAGTCGTGGGCGTAGCGGGCAGCGCCGGAATTTGCCGCGCCGGCCGGGCATATGTACAGCAGCGCGTCTCCCGCGCCGATATGGATCAGCTGCTCATAGGGATCGGCGCTGACCAGCTGCACCTCGTCCCGGATCAGGTTCAGGCCCTGCCACAGGAGCTTTGCCGCGGCTTCTCCCGGCTCGTCTCCCAGAACAAACAGCTTTTTGGCCTTTTGAAGCTGCTTGACGGCGGCGTCAAAGCTGAGGGGATTTTCCCCCTCCGTCAGAGCGGAGACGGCTTTGCCGTAGTCCTCCACCGTGCGCTGAAACAGCTGGGTGTAGTCCTTCTCCGCCTCCCCCAGGGCCTTCTGCCCCTGGCTGCTGATTTTGCTGCGCAGAAGCTGCTGCACCGACCTTCTCATGTCCGGGTAGCCGTTGAAGCCCAGTTCAAGGGCAAAGCGCACCACCGTGGACTCGCTGACGCCCACCGCCTGAGCCAGCAGCTCCGCAGTCATGAACGCGGCCATGTCCGGGTGTTCGCAGATGTAATCCGCCACCGCCCGCTGGCGCTTGGAAAAGTGAACAGATCTCTCGGAAAGGATCGCAATAATGTCTTTTTCCATCCTGTTGTCCTTTCAGTCATGCAAGCAAACGATGAATCAGTGTTTACTTACGGAGCATATCCAGTTCTTCTTCTGTCAGACGGCGCCACTTTCCGCTCTTCAGGGAGCCAAGCTCCACGCCGCCCTCGCTTACGCGCATCAGTCTTGTGACTTTGAGGCCAGCGGCCTCACACATTTTTCTTACCTGGCGGTTTCGCCCTTCGTGTATGGTAATCGCCAGGAGGGCTTCTTCGCCTTTGAGTTCCAGGATATCCACTTCGGCGGGGCTGGTCACATAGCCGTCGATCTCCATGGGGCAGCGCAGCAGCTCCACGGCCCAGCCCATATCCTCCCCTTTTACCCAGGTGTGGTAGCACTTGTCGATCTCATGGGAGGGGTGCATCAGCCGATTGGCAAAGTCCCCGTCGTTGGTCATGATCAGCAGGCCCTCGGAATACATGTCCAGCCTGCCCACCGGGTAAAGCCTTGTCCCCAGCTCTTTTACCAGCTCTGAGACGTTCTTTCTGCCCTTCTCGTCGCTGAGGGTGGTCACGTAGCCCCGGGGCTTATTGAGCATTATGTACAGCTTCTCGCCGGCGGACGGAAGGGTTTTTCCGTCCACTAAAATACGATCAACTCCGGCCTCCGCCTTGTCTCCCAGGGCGGCGGTCTCGCCGTTTACGCTCACCTTTCCGGCGGCGATCAGCTCCTCCGCGGCCCTCCTTGACATGAGCCCGGAGGTGGATATGATTTTCTGAAGTCTCTCCTTCATCAAGCTATCTCCAGTGTTTTTCTTAAAGACAGGGTTGGCTGGTAAGCCGGGACCTGGCTTTCATAGACGAGCCTGATCTCCTTCAGCAGCTCTCCGTCCAGCAGCACCACGATCCGCCCGGCAGTCTCGCCCTGCCGGACCGGGGCATAGGTGAAGCGGGCCATCTCCGCAATGAGCGTAAGCTCCGCGTCGGTGGGCAGGAAGGCCGAAAACGCCTCCTCCGGAACAGCCCTGACCGTGGAAAGGGTGCCGGAGACCACAGGGATGTCAAAGCCTAAGCCCTCATCCACCACGGTGCGGTTGGTATAATGAGAAAAAGCCCAGTTGTAGAGCTTTTTATGGTCGTTCCAGTCGTCCGGGGCAGAGAGGGTCACGCAGATATATCTTGTCCCCTCCCGCTCCGTGCAGCTGACCAGGCAGCGCCCGGCGGCTTCGGTATAGCCGGTCTTTCCGCCGATGCAGCCCTCACAGCTGGAAAGCAGCTTGTTGTGGTTATACAGGTACTGCTCCCCTATTGTGCAGCTTTTCGTAGCGGTGATCCGGGCAAAATCCTCGTTTTCCATACAGGCGCACATGAGCTTTGCCATGTCCCGGGCGGTGGAATAATGTCCCTCCCCGTCCAGGCCGTGGGGATTGGCAAAGGAGCTGTTCTCCATGCCTAAGGTAAAGGCCTTTGCGTTCATCAAGGCCACAAAGCTGTCTATATCCCCCGCCGTGTGGCAGGCCAGGGCAATAGCGGCGTCATTTCCCGACACCAGCAGCAGCCCCTGCAAAAGCTCCTCAACGGTATAACTTTCTCCCGGAGCGAGGTACATGGAGGAACCCTCAGCGCCGCAGTATTCCGGCAGGATCTCCACCTGCTCGTCCAGGGCGCAGTGCTCCAGAACCACAAGAGCGGTCATGATCTTGGTGGTGCTGGCGATCCGCATTTGATCGTCCGCGTTCTTTTCAAAGACCACTTCGCCGCCGCTGTGCATCACAATGGCACTGCGGGCGCTGACGCTTGGCGCGTCCTCCGCCCAGGCCGTTACACCAATATTATATACCATAGCCGCAAGGATTGCAGCAACAATTATTTTTTTCAACAATAAGCACCACCCTGATTTTTTTGGGCAGTGCTTATTATTGACAGATTAATTTATACTATTCTGCGATAAAACGCTTTAGAATTTTAGCGAGGCAGAATTGTGTCAGACGAGGCGCTTTCCGCAGCGAATAATGGACAACTATTTGCAAGGAAAGCAACGAAGGATGGCGCAATTCTGACCGCTAAAAAATAAATGGTTTTATTGGAGAATTGTATCTATTTATTTCCCGCTGCCGTTACTTTTCTGTTTTTCAATAAAGCTGTCAACACGATCCATGACCTGGGGCACCAGGTCGATGATCCGGTCAACGGTATTGCTTGCAGGAGGCGTGACGTTGATCATTCTGACCACGCCGTCCTTGATGACCAAAAAGCCGATGGGGTCGATCTTCACGCCGGTGGCGTTTCCGCCGCCGTAGGGTCTGTCTTCGCCGGCCTTCTTGGAGTTAAACTCCACTCCGCCGCCGCCAAAACCCACGCTGATCTTCGAGATGGGAACCAGAGTGATTCCGTCAGGAGTGTAGATAGGATCGCCAACAACAGTGTCTACCTTGAGAATGTTTTTCACGTTCTCCATGGTGGTCTGCATCAGTTCGCCGATAGGGTTATTGTTCTCCATTTGAGTCCGTCCTTTCCTCTGCCTGTATATTTTTAAAATTTTCTTCCTTGTTTTCTGCCGCAGCATCCGCATTTTCGGGAATGCCGGCCTTCTTGTTTGCCCGTTTTTCTTTGAATTTACGGAATTTGTGCTTGATGAATATGCCGAGAGCCCCGAAGAGGATGGTGAACACCACGCCGAAGATCTGCCCGATGCGGATAGTCAGGGCCACACCGAAATCCACTTTCATCTTCTCAGTGGTGAAATCCACATCCGTCCACACGTCCACGTCTTTGGTATCAAATGTACGGCGGCAGATGGGGGCCAGGGTGGTCAGCGCACCGTTCACATAGCCGAAGGTCATGGCGGTGTTGTAGGGGTCCTTTCCCGCGGCGGTGTAGTGCAGCAGGAAGCGGTCCACCGAGAGCTTCCGTCCGAAGCGGCCCAGGCCCCGGAGGACAGACTTCACAAGGCCCAGGATCTCGTCCATGCTGAAATCCAGATCCAGCTTCTTTTTGGGCTTTTCCTCCCCTGTCTGCGCCTGTTCTTCCGGCTGCTTTTTCTTCTTTTTGGTTTTTTTGGGCTTCTTCTCTTTCTTGGGCTTTGTCTCATCGGCGGGGGGCTTTGGGATCAGCTGCAGCAGTATCCCGCAAACCTTTGCCGACAGGCGCAGCTCGCCGCCCTCATAGGCCACATCCGCTCCCACGGGTACAAGCATAATGGCAACAATGATGGCAACAATGACGCCCAGGATGATAAGTCCGACCAACTGCATCACTCCCCGTTTTCTTCTGTTACTTCACTCAAACTTATCTGTCCGCTGACTGCGGCATTTTGTATCTCGTCTATGGCGTTTTGCAGCTTTTCGATGCCCTCGCCGTTGGTCATGTCAGGCAGGGGCGGAAGCTGGGACAACTCGCTGATGCCCATAGTGCGCAGGAAAACGTCCGTTGTCCGGAAAAGGGAGGGCCGGCCCGGTACGTCCAGCCTGCCGCAGACCTGGATCAGGCCACGCTCGGTGAGCATACCCACGGTGTAGGCGCTGTCCACGCCGCGGACCTGGTCGATATAGGCCCGGGTGACCGGCTGAAAATAGGCCACGATGGCCAGGGTCTCCAGGGCGGCCTGGGAGAGCATGGGGGGCTTTCTCTGCTCCAGAGCCTTGGTGATAAAGGGGGCATATTCCGGGGCGGAGCACATCTGCAGCTTGTCGTCCAGCCGGAGGATGCGCATTCCCCGCTGTTCAAAGCTGTATTTATCCTGCAGTTCCTTTGCCCGCAGGTTGATCTCCTTTTCGTCGACCCCCAGCACCAGGGAAAGTCTGGCCACGGGGACGCTGTCGCCCGCTGCAAAAAGTATAGCCTCAATGGCGGAAGAAATATCAATCATCGGTCTACTCAACAATCTTTTCTATGATTTCGTCCACATCGCCGCCGGTAAATTCGACCATATAATCGTCGCCGCTGCGGCTGATATGGATATTTCCCATGCTGCAAAGCTCCAGCACAGACATAAAGGTGGCCACTACCTCAGACCGGGAGTGGCATTCGGCATAAAGGCCCTTCAGGGTGACGCTGCCGCCGCTGAGCCGGCTTAAGATCTGGCGGCTTTTATCCCTGATGCTGTAAACAATGCGTTTGGGAACGGCGGAGGAAAAGCTCTCCAATTCCGGGGTCTTTCCGCCCCGCATGTACACCGACGCCAGGGCTTTCAGCAGGTCCACCGGCTCATGCCGGTATTCATATTCCTTTGTGGTTTTGGGCAAAGGCTCCGGCAGCTTGGAAAAATACAGCAGGCCCAGCTCCGACGCCTGTTTCAGCTCCGGCGTCACCTGGCGCACGGCGTTATAGACATCCTTGCATTTGAGCTGCTCCAGAGAGGCCATCAGCACTTCCAGCTCGGAGACCTCCTCATCGTCTGAGGTCAGAAGGGTCTTGGTCTTGATATAGAGCAGGTGTGAGGCCATCTGGACAAACTCGCTGGCGATCTCCAGGTCCATGCTCTGCATCTGGGCCAGGTATTCCAGGTATTGGTCCAGGATTTCGGATATTTTAATGTCTCGTATTTCGATTTTATTTTTTGAAAGCAGCATCAGGATCAGGCTCAGGGGGCCTTCAAAATCCTGAAGCTCGTTTTTTTCCTTTACGACGCCTTCAAGAAAAAAGCTTGGATTTTCCATGGATCGCTCACTTAAAAAAGAGGTTATAAGACAGCTCGGCGCCCCACTGGGCCAGCGGCACCAGGAAATCGTAGATCGCGTCCATTGCAGCGGACAGGGGCTTGCCGATAATGCCGGTGGATACCAGCAGGATCATCAGAATCATGCCATAGCGCTCATAGCGCATGAGCTTGTAGTAATTGCTATCGCTGAGAAGGGACAGCAGCACCTTTGAGCCGTCCAGCGGCGGAATGGGGATCAGGTTAAACAGGCCCAGCCCCAGACTGATATAGGCCGTGAGCTGGAGAAGCTGCAAAACATAGTACCCGGCTTTCGTGTAATGAAAGCCCACAATGGTGTAGGCAAAGCCGAAAAGGAACATGAACACCAGGGTGATCAGAAAGTTGGAGACAGGCCCGGCCAGAGCCGTCACTGCCATGCCCTTTTTCGGATCTTTAAAATTGTACATATTCACCGGCACGGGCTTTGCCCAGCCAACGTGAAACACCATGAGCATCAAAAGGCCCATTACGTCCAGGTGCTTGAGGGGGTTGAGGGTGAGCCGGCCCTGCTCCCTGGCGGTATTGTCGCCAAGCTTATAGGCCACAAAGCCGTGGCTCAGCTCGTGCAGGGTGATGCACAAAAGCGCCGGGATCAGCCCCAGCAGAATGCTGAGAATATAGGTAAAATCAAATCCGTTCCATATGGACTCTAAGGCGCTTATCTGCTCCACCTCCACTGTTTTCTCTATTTTAGCAAATCTTTTGATAAAATACAATAGCAGCGCCATGAAAAATCGCGCTGCTATTGGGGATTTTTTACGAAAGTTCCTTCATGATCTCCGCCATGAGGACGTCACGACCCTGGCCTTTTTCCGCGGAGAACGGGATCAGCAGAACCTCATCAGGCAGAGAGAGGGTCTGGCGGATCAGGGCCATGTTGGGCTCAATCTCGCTTTTTTTCAGCTTATCCAGCTTGTTTGCCACCACCACCAGGCGGCAGCCGGAATTTTTGAACCACTCAGCCATGGTCACATCGTCGGCCGTGGGCTTGTGTCTGGCGTCAACGATCATGACGCCCAGGCCAATAAGCCCTTCGGCGGCGAAAAACTGCTCCATCAGCTTGCCCCAGCGGTCCCGCTCGGCCTGGGAGACCTTGGCGTAGCCGTAGCCCGGCAGGTCCACAAAATAGACCTTACCGTCGATGAGGAAATAGTTCACATGGATGGTCTTACCGGGAGAAGCGCCTACACGGGCAAAATTCTTCCGGTTCAGCATGCGGTTAATGACAGAGGACTTGCCCACATTGGATTTGCCTGCAAAGACCACGCTGGGCGTGGAGGAGCGGATAAACTGATTGGGGCTTGCCGCCGATTTGATAAATTCCGCCTTGTTAACGTTCAGTGCAGCCATTGTTCACCTACTGTCTCACGGCGCAGAGTTCCTTCTTGACCACAGGAGGGGGCGCTGTCACCGCTGCGCTTTCGCTCTCCCGGACCAGGGCAACATCCAGCACCTTATCCACATGGTCCGTGGTCACAAAGTGCAGCCCGCGGCGGACGGTCTGGTCGATCTCCTCCAGGTCAGAGGCGTTGTCGCTGGGGATGATGACCGTGCGGACGCCGCTGCGATAGGCCGCCATGGTCTTTTCCCGCAGTCCGCCGATGGGCAGGACCCGGCCCCGCAGGGTGATCTCCCCGGTCATGGCCACATCATGCCTTACCGGCGTGCCGGTCAGGGCGGAGATGAGGGCAACGCACACGGTGATTCCGGCGGAGGGGCCGTCCTTGGGTACCGCGCCCTCGGGGAAGTGGATATGTATATCCTTATTCTTATAGAAATCCGGGTCAATGCCTAAAACCGAAGCGCGGCTTCGGATATAGGTCACGGCGGCATGGGCCGATTCCTTCATCACATCGCCCAGATTGCCGGTGAGCTCCAGCTTTCCGCTGCCGTCCACCACGGAGACCTCCACATCCAGCACCTCGCCGCCAACGGAGGTATAAGCAAGGCCCCGGGCCAAGCCCACCTCGTCCTGGCTGCGCTGCTCGTCGCACTTGAATTTCACCGGGCCCAGCACCGCTTCCAGCTTCTCGCTTTTCACATTCAGGCTCTTGCACTCTCCCCCGGCGATCATGGCCGCCGCCTTGCGGCAGACCCGGGCGATCTCCCGCTCCAAAAGCCGGACGCCGGACTCTCTGGTATAGCCGGAGATGATGGCGCGCAGGGCCTCGTCGCTGATCTTCAGCTGGTTTGCCCGAAGGCCGTGCTTTTTCCGCTGCTTGGGCAGCAGATGGCGCTTGGCGATCTCCAGCTTTTCCTCGTCGGTGTAGCTGGATAGCTCGATAACCTCCATGCGGTCTAGCAGCGCTCTGGGAATGGTGTCAGTGGTGTTTGCAGTGGTGATAAAGAAAATTTCTGAAAGGTCAAAGGGTAGCTCCAGGAAATTATCCCGGAAGCTGCTGTTCTGCTCCCCGTCCAGGGCCTCCAGCAGGGCGGCGGAGGGGTCGCCCCGGTAGTCGGAGCCCAGCTTGTCGATCTCGTCCAGGACCATCAGGGGGTTGCAGCTTTTGGCCTGGATCACGCCGTTGATGATGCGGCCGGGCATAGCGCCGATGTAGGTCTTTCTGTGGCCCCGGATCTCCGCCTCGTCATGGACGCCGCCCAGAGAGATGCGCACCAGCTTGCGGTTGGTGGCCCGGGCGATGCTCATGGCGATGCTGGTCTTGCCGGTGCCCGGAGGACCTACAAGGCAGAGCAGACCGCCCTTGATCTCCGGCGAGAGCTTCTTCACCGCTAAATATTCGATGATGCGCTCCTTCACCTTTTCCAGGCCGAAGTGGTCGTCGTCCAGGATCTTTCTGGCCTTTTTCAGGTCCACCGTCTCCTGGGTCTTCTGGTTCCAGGGGATCTCCAGACACACGTCCAGATAGCCCCGGATGACGGCGGCCTCGGAGGAGCCGAAGGGCTGCTTGGAAAGCCTTGACACCTCTTTCAGAAGCTTTACGCGGATCTCCTCGCTGACCGGCAGGGCGTTGATCTTCTCCCGGTAGTCCTCGATATCGTCCTGCACGTCGTCGCCCAGCTCGGCCTGGATGATTTTCATCTCTTCCCGCAGATAGTATTCCCGCTGGCTGCGGTTGACCTGCTCCTGGGTGGCGTCGTTCAGTTCCTTTTCGATGGCCATGATGTCCAGCTCGTTGTTGAGAAGCTTATTGAGCAGCATCAGCCGGCGGCTGGGGTAGACCTCTTCCAGAAGCTTCTGTTTATCCTCCAGGCTGAAGTGCACATTCTGGGCGATATAGCTGATCACATAGCCGATGTCGGGGTTGGCCAGGATGTTGAGCAGCTGCTCGTTCATCATGTCCGGATTCATCTGCAGATACTCGTTGAACAGGGACAGGCAGCTTCTCACCAGCGCCTCCTTGCGGACAGCGCTGACCTTCTCCGGTTTGTCGTCCAGGCGGGTCACCTGGGCGCTGTAATACTTTCCCTCGGTGTCCATGCTGAGGGCCTGAGCCCGGTACAGGCCTTCCACCATCACCCGGCAGCTGCTGCTGCGGGGCTGGCGGAGCTGCTGCCGCACCCGGCAGACCGTGCCCACATGGTAAATGTCCTTTTCCTCGGGCACATCGGTGGCGATGTCCTTCTGTGCGGCGAGGAAAATGAGATGGTCTCCCCTGACTGCCGCGTCCAGCGCCGCCACAGAGGCACTGCGCTCCACGTCAAAGGTCAGGAGCATGGAGGGAAACACGCTCAGCCCCCGGAGCGGGAGCATAGGCAGAATCTTTATTTCATTTTCAATATAGTCTGACATAGTATTCTCCTTCCGGAGTGCTGCGTTTACTTGCTTTCATCGTTGATATGCCTGACAACGGGGCTGCTGCCGTTTTTCACGCTGTCGGCGGTGATGATGACTTTGTTGGCGGTGGTGTCGGAGGGGACCTTATACATGATGTCGGTCATTACCCCCTCCATCACACTGCGCAGGCCTCTCGCGCCGATCTTCATCTCGATGGCCTTGTCGGCGATGGCCTCCAGGGCCTCCTGCTCGTATTCCAGCTCCACCCCGTCATAGGACAGCAGGGCCTTATACTGCTTTGTCATGGCGTTTTTCGGCTCAGTCAGGATGCGGACCAGGTCCTCCCGCTTCAGGGACTCCAGAGAGGCCACCACGGGCAGACGGCCGATCAGCTCCGGGATAATGCCGAATTTCAACAGGTCGTGCTGCTGGACCTGGGAGAGAATCTCCCCCACGTCCCGCTCCGCGCTGCTGGTGATGTCCGCGCCGAAGCCCATGGTCTTCTTGTTGGTGCGCTTTTCGATGATCTTATCCAGCCCGTCAAAGGCGCCGCCGCAGATGAAGAGGATGTTGGTGGTGTCCACATGGATAAACTCCTGGTGGGGGTGCTTGCGCCCGCCCTGGGGCGGAACACTGGCCACCGTGCCCTCCAGCAGCTTCAGCAGAGCCTGCTGCACACCCTCGCCGGACACGTCCCGGGTGATGGAGGTATTCTCGCTCTTGCGGGCGATCTTGTCGATCTCGTCGATGTAGATGATGCCCCGCTGGGCCCGCTCCACGTCAAAATCTGCGGCCTGAAGGAGCTTCAGGATCACGTTTTCCACGTCCTCACCCACATAGCCTGCTTCCGTCAAGGTGGTGGCGTCGGCAATGGCAAAGGGCACCTCCAGCATTTTCGCCATGGTCTGGGCAAAGAGGGTCTTGCCGCTGCCGGTGGGGCCGATCAGCAGGATGTTGCTCTTTTGCAGCTCCACATCGTCCTTGCCCGCGTTGAGAATGCGCTTATAGTGGTTATACACCGCCACGGAAAGGACGATCTTGGCCCTCTCCTGGCCGATCACATAGTCGTCCAGCTTCGCCTTGATCTGCATGGGCTTGGGAAGCTTATCAAACACCAGAGGCAGACCGTCATAGCCCTCCACAGTGGGGGCCATAGGCCCGTCGTCGATAATGCTGGCGCACATGCGCACGCACTCGTCGCAGATATAGCTGCCGTTGCCGGCGATCAGCCGGTCCACCAGAGACTGCGGCTTGCCGCAAAATGAGCATCTTATGCTTCTTCTGTCTTCATTCTTTGCCATCTTGCTCTCCCATCAGCTTTAAAGCTGTTCATCAAAATCTAAAACTACAGGGGAACGAATCGTTCCCCTGAGACTGTCAAAAAATATGCTTCAATTGTCGACATCAGAGCCGCAGGGGTGCGCGAGGGGGCAAGGCCCGCCTCGCGTTACAATAACCCGCCGCAAAAAAGCTTGATTTTTCAAGCTTTTTGGGCGAAGCAGCGTTTTGAAATATTCAAAACGCTCGGCGGGAGAAGCGGTCAAAAAAGTCCAGTCTGGACTTTTTTGGCAAGCTGACGGGAACTATTCGTTCCCCTAAAAACATTGCGTCTTCGGACGGTCAGCGCTTGTAGATGACCTTGTCGATCAGGCCGTAGTTCTTTGCTTCCTCGGCGGTCATAAAGTGGTCGCGCTCGCAGTCGCGCTCGATGGTCTCCACGTCCTTGCCGGTGTTTTCGGCCAGAATGGCGTTGAGCTTTTTCTTGATCTTCAAAATCTGCTCCGCCTGGATCTGGATGTCGGTGCACTGGCCCTGGCTGCCGCCGGAGGGCTGGTGGATCATGATCTCCGCGTTGGGCAGGGCGATGCGCTTGCCCTTGGCGCCGGAGGACAGCAGGAAGGCGCCCATGGACGCCGCCATGCCGATGCAGATGGTGGACACATCAGGCTTGATGTACTGCATGGTGTCATAGATAGCCAGACCGGAGGTGACGCTGCCGCCGGGGCTGTTGATATAAAACTGTATGTCTTTGTCCGGGTCCTGGGCCTCCAGATACAGAAGCTGGGCCACCACAAGACTGGCGGTGGTGTCGTTCACTTCCTCGCTGAGCATGACGATGCGGTCGTTCAGCAGGCGAGAGAAGATGTCGTATGAGCGCTCGCCGCGGCTGGTCTGTTCTACAACATAAGGTACTAAACTCATTGTATTAAACTCTCCTTTAATTTATCAGCATCCAAGAGAGCATATCCGTATCCCGGAAAAATTATTCCGCCTTTTCTTCCTCGGGGGCAGCCTCGGTGATGACGGCGCTGTCGATGATGAGGTTGGTGGCCTTCTCTTTCTTCCGCTCGCCTGCCAGGAACTCAAGACCGAAGTAGTTCTTCACTTCCTCGGGCTGGGCCTGGATGCTCTCTGCGACCTTGTTCAGGTACTCTTCAACTTCCTCGTCGGTGACTTCGATATTCTCAGCCTTGATGACGGCCTCGATGAGCAGATCGTTCTTCACCTGCACCTGAGCGCCCGGACGGATGCTCACGTTGATGGTGTTCTCGTCCAGACCCATCATCTGCAGCAGCTGTGCATACTCCATGTCGCGGCTGTTCAGGCCGAAGTTTGCCGCGTAGTTGCGGAGGATCTCCTCCACCTTCTCCTGCACCATGACCTCGGGGATCTCCACGGTCATGTTCTCGGCGGCCTTGTGCATGATCTCGGAGCGGACCTTTTCCTCGGCCTCGTCCTGGCGGCGCTTCTCCAGATTGGCGCGGATGTCGGCCTTGTACTCGTCCAGGGTGTCAAACTCGGACACGTCCTTGGCAAACTCGTCGTCCAGCTCGGGCAGCTCGGAAACGGTGAGGGAATTGAGCTTGACCTTGAATACCACAGCCTTGCCGGCCAGGTCTTCCACATACTCCTCGGGGAAAGTGATGTCCAGGTCCTTCTCCTCGCCGATCTGCATACCGACGATCTGCTCCTCGAAACCGGGAACAAAAGAGTTGGAGCCCAGCTCCAGGTCATAGCCCTCGGCCTTGCCGCCGTCGAAGCGCTCGCCGTTGAGGAAGCCGTCAAAGTCGATGTTGGCGGTGTCGCCCATCTGGGCCTCGCGCTCCACGCTGACCTTGCGGGCGTTGCGCTTGCGTACGCTCTCCACCTCGGCGTTCACGTCCTCGTCGGAGACGTTGACGGTCTCGCGGGTGGCCTCGATGCCCTTGTACTGGCCAAGAGTGACCTCGGGGTAAAGGGTGACGGTGAAGCTGTAGACAACAGTGCGCTCGTCGGTCACGTTCACATCGGTGATGGAGGGAGCGCCCACAAATCTCAGCTCCGCTTCCTTCACGCCCTGCTCAAAAGCCTGGGGGGCCAGCTCGTCCATGGCGTCCTGATAGAAGACGTCCTTGCCGTACATGCCTTCCACTACTGCGCGGGGGGCCTTGCCCTTGCGGAAGCCGGGGATATATATACTTGCCTTGTTCTTCAGGTATGCGCCGTTGACAGCAGCTTCAAATTCTGCTGCGTCAGACTCCACCTGGAATACGGCGGTGTTATTTTCTTGCTTTTCTACATTCTTGACGATCATAATTTGATCTCCTCCTCTTTATCTGGGTCGCACTTTGCTATGATAACAGATTCTAACGGTAAAATCAATGACAAATTCATTAACATGTTTGAATTATAAGAGCTTTATGGGGGAAAAATCCACGAAATCGGCGGAAACCAGCCTGTACTCCGTGCCGCCGCTCCAGCCGTTGAGGGCATAGGCGCAGCCTTTGCCGTGGATATGGCCGTAGCAGCAGAGCCGGACGCCGTGCTTTTTCAGCAGCTCCAGGATCTCCGGGCACCGGTATTTCTGGTAGATGGGCGGATAGTGGAGAAAAACGATCTTCTCCCGGTCCCCCGCGGCGTTTAAGGAGGTCTCCAGCCGGGCGATCTCCCGGAGCATGATCTTTTTGTCGTGCCCGTCGCCCTTCTCCTCCTCGTAAAACCAGCCCCTGGTGCCGCAGAGGGCGTAATTTTCATAAAAAAAGCTGTTGTTGAACAAAATATCGATGCTGTCAATGCCGTTTTCGGCGAAAAAGCGCTTGGCCTTGGTGGCGGTGCTCCACCAGTAGTCGTGGTTTCCTTTAAGGATGATCTTTTTCCCCGGCAGAGAGTGGATAAACAAGAAATCCTCCCGGGTCTGTTCCAGACCCATACCCCAGCTCAGATCGCCGCAGATGACGCACACATCGTCCTCATTCAATTTTGAAAAGCCCTGCCGCAGCTTTTCCGCGTGGTTTTCCCATTTGTCCCCGAAGACATCCATGGGCTTTTCCGCCGAAAAAGACAGGTGCAGGTCGCCGATCGCGTAAAGTGACATAGTGAATACCGTTCCCAAGAATAATTACTGCCGAAAATCAGATACTAACGGTGCCTTATGATGAGGTAATACAATGCGGAGGTATAAGCATGAACGAGAAAAATCGCGGCGACATCATCCCCGGCGTGGGCTGTGACGTCACCAACTGCAAGTACAACACCATCGACTGCAAGTGCAGCGCTACCCGCATCAGCGTGCAGAACGAGAAGGCCAGCACCAAGGGCGAGACCTACTGCTCCACCTTCTGCCCCAGAGGCACCTGCTAAGCACATCCGGGCCTTTGCGCCCGGGTACATATTTATTGATTTACTGAAAAGCGTCCTCGATGTGCCGGATGCTGACGTTTCGGCTCTCCGGCCCCTCGGGGGCGTAAATTTCGATCACGTCAAAGCGGGGCTGCAAGGAAGTCTCGTTTTCCGAAAGCCACATGGCCGCGGTGGTTTTGATCCGCTCCTGCTTTGCAATCGTGACAAACTCCCTTGCCTCGGCGAAAGCGGCGCTCTTTCTCAGCTTCACCTCGGCAAAGACGATGAATTTCCGGTTCCGGGCGATAATGTCGATCTCGCCCATGCGGCAGGCGTAGTTCATGCCGATGATCTTATAGCCCTTCCGGCGCAGAAAGGCGGCGGCCTTCTCCTCGCCCCAGCGCCCTGTCAAATGCCTGTCCATCAGTGCATCTTCCTCAAAAAGCTGGGTCGGTGTATGGGCGAGGGCCCGTAGACCCGGATGGCCTCATAGTGGGCCTTTGTGCCGTAGCCCTTGTGCTTTTCAAAGCCGTACTCCGGGTAAAGCTCCGCCATTTGCAGCATGTACCGGTCCCTTGTGACCTTGGCCAGCACAGAGGCCGCCGCGATATCGGCGCATTTCCCGTCGCCGCCCACAATGCAGCGGCTGGGGATCTGGATCCCGGTATTGCGGTTGCCGTCGATGAGGGCCAGCTCCGGCACGGGATCAAGCATCGCAATAGCCCGGTTCATGGCCATAAAGGTGGCGCCCAGAATATTATACTCCTCGATCTCCTCCACCGTGGCAAAGGCGATGCCGTAGCTGACAGCGGAAGCGCAGATCACATCAAACAGGGCCTCCCGCTTTTTCTCGGTCAGCTTTTTGGAGTCGTTCAGCCCTTCGATCCCGCAGTTTTGGGGCAGGATAACGGCGGCGGCGCACACCGGCCCCGCCAGAGGGCCGCGCCCCGCCTCGTCCACGCCGCAAAGAAGCTTTACGCCCCCGGCGTATATCTCGTTTTCCAGCGTCCAAAGCTCAATCATCGGGCATCTCCAAAGAAAGGCGGCCTAATTTCCCCTCGTGGTATTCCCCCAGCAGGGTATTGGCCATGCGTTCAATGTCGTACTCGCCCCGGGAGACCAGAAAGCCCCGCTTTTTGGCCGCCTGTTCCAGCAGTTCAAAGCCGTTCATGTCCGGGTCCGGGTCAAATTTATACCGGTCTTTGATGGCCTGGGGGTACATCTGTCGCAGGCGGAGCATGAAGTTTGCCGCGAGGGTCTCCTTGTCCAGCACGTCGGCCTTGATGGCGTTGGTGATGGCCAGCATCTCCCCCACCTCCTGGCTGTCGAACTTGGGCCAGAGGATGCCGGGGGTGTCCAGCAGGTCAAGACCCGCGTCGATATTGATCCACTGCTTTCCCCGGGTGACGCCGGGCTTGTCTCCGGCGATGGCGGCCTTGCGGCCGGCTACTTTATTAATAAAGGTAGACTTGCCCACGTTAGGTATGCCTAAAATCATCACCCGCAGGGGGCGGCCCACCTGGCCCTTGGCCTCGTACTCCCGGATCTTTCCGGCCAGAAGCCGGCGCACAGCGGGGGCAAAGCCGCTGACGCCCTTGCCGGTTCTGGCGTCAGTCTCCAGAATGGCAAGGCCCTGGGCTTCAAAATATTTCTTCCAGCGGGCGGTGACGGCCGGGTCTGCCAGGTCGATGCGGTTGAGGATCACCAGCCGGGGCTTATCCCCGGCAAGCCGGTCGATGTCCGGGTTGCGGCTGGACCGGGGTATGCGGGCGTCCAGGATCTCGCACACCGCGTCCACCAGCTTCAGATTCTCCTCGATCATACGCTGGGCCTTGGTCATGTGGCCCGGGAACCACTGGATATTCATTTTTTCAAAGCGGTTATTTTCCATCAGCTGATCCATCCGATTTCATTGGTGGGGTAGATCACGCAGTAGGCCCGGCCGATAATCAGCCGCACGTCAACCATGCCGATGCGCTCATCCCGGCTGTCGGTGGAGGCGTTGCGGTTATCGCCCATGACGAAAACGCAGTTTTCCGGCACGGTCTGGGGGCCGATAAAATCGAGCTTGTTTCGGGTAAGCTCGGTGATATAGTCCTCTTCGAAGGGCTCGCCGTCCACATAGACAATGCCTAAGTCAAAGTCGATATTCACCACCTGACCCTCGGTGGCGATCACCCGCTTTACCAGGGCCTTGTCCGGGTCATACTCGTCCTTTTTGAAGATGACCACATCGCCCACCTTGGGCTTATAGAACAGATCGGACACCAGCATCTTGTTCCCGTCCTGCAAAGTGGGGTTCATGGAGCTGCCGCTGACGTCGATCACCCGGATGAAGAAGCTGAAAACCACAACGCAGATGATCAGCGCGGTGATGATGCACTGTATCCAATCATAGGTCTCCCGGCGGGCCTGCAGCTCCGGCGGGATCTTCTCTTTTTTATTTCTTTTTTTGCTCATAAACGTCTCCTACTTACAGGGATTCATGGTATTATACACCACATTGCCTCTTTTGTGCAAGCGCCGGACTATGTTGAGGACAAAAAAAGAGGCCGAAACGGCCTCTTTTTTTGACATTTGAGCTTACAGGCGCTCCTTGACCTTTGCCTTCTTGCCCACGCGGTCGCGCAGGTAGTACAGCTTTGCTCTGCGGACCTTGCCCTTGCGGACGGTGGTGACAGAGACGATGGAGGGAGAATGTACGGGAAATACCTTCTCGCAGCCGACGCCGTAGGAGATACGACGGACGGTGATGGTCTCGTTGATGCCGCCATGCTTCTTGGCAATGATGGTGCCTTCGAAAGCCTGGGTGCGCTCACGGTTGCCTTCCTTGACGCGGACCAGGACACGCACGGTGTCGCCCACGTTCATTTCGGGAAGCTCTTCCTTCATGTACTTCTCGCTGAGAACTTTGACCAGATCCATAATCTAATCCTTTCTTCGTATAGACGTTCAATACCGGAGGGCGCAGATACGTCTCGGCAGCGGACCGCCTTTTTTCCATGCGGACACAATATCCGCACAAGCTGAAGTATAATACCACAATTTACAGCTTATTGCAAGTGTTTTTTATCTGTAAATTTCCATATTTTTGTCCAGCGTCTCCAGCCGGGTAAAACGGGCAAAATCCGGGGCAAGCTCAGGCTTTTTCTGCCGCAGGGCGTCGGCCAGCAGCTCTGGATTCAGCGTTGGCTCCTGGGCGGAGATCACCGCCGGGACCTTGACTGCGCCGTCCCAGGCTTCAAAGCCGATGGAGCGGATGGCCGGGCGGATATCCGTATCCCCCAGGCCCCGCTTGGTCTTTTTGGCAATGACGATCTGATCCTGGGCGAAAAAGCCATCCAGCTCCGCCGCCATCTTTTCGGCGTCCCGCTCATCATATTCAAACAGGCCCTCGATCTCCAGCCATTTGATCTCCGCCGGTTTTCTCTGCTGCTCGTAGGCTTCCATGACCTCTATCCCCTCCGGCAGTACGGCGGAGAGCCGGGCGGGAAGCTCTGTCAGATCGGCCTCCCCGCTGAGGCGGAAATCCATGATCTCGCACAGGCTCGCCGCGCCCACGGACAGAGGCAGGGCGATGGAGATCTGGGGATGAGGGTTGAAGCCCTCGGAATATTTCAGCGCATAGCCCGCCCGGGAAAAGGCCCGCTGCATGGTGTGCATCAGGTCCAGGTGGGAGATATACACGGCCCGGCCGGTCTTGGTAAAACGAAGTCTCAGCTTATCCATCGCAGCGCACCTCCTTCAAAAGCCTTGCCGCGCCGCAGGCGGAGCACTGCTTCCGGCAGTCGGGCGACAATGTGGATTCGTAGCAGCGCTGCCGCTCCCGCAGCAGGTGGGCCTTGCGCACGCCCACGTCGATCACGTCCCAGGGCAGCAGCTCCTCGGTGGAAAATTCCCGGTTTGCGTAGAAGGCCGGGTCCACGCCGCATTTTTCGAAGGCCTTCATCCAGCGCTCAAAGGAGAAGTAGTCCGTCCAGGCGTCCAGCCTTCCGCCGCTGCGCCAAACCTCCTCGATCACGTCGGCCACGCGCCGGTCGGCGCGGGACAGGGCCGCTTCGATCAGGCTGGTCTCCGCGTCGTGCCAGTTATAGGTCACGTTTCTGGCCACAATGCTGGAGCGGAGCAGATTCACCCGGCGGAGATATTCCTCAATACTGATCTGCGCCTCCCACTGGAAGGGGCTGTGGGGCTTGGGGATAAAGCAGGAGGTGGAGATGGTGATCTTCACACCCCGGTTCTTGTTTTTGGCGTACTGCCGCCAGCAGTGGAGCACCTGATTGGCCATCTCCGCAATGCCCACGATGTCCTCATCGGTCTCCGTGGGCAGGCCCAGCATGTAATAGAGCTTCACGCTGTTCCAGCCGCCCTCAAAGGCGATGCGGCAGGTGTTGAGCAGATCCTCCTCGGTGACGTTTTTGTTGATGGCGTCTCTCAGCCGCTGGCTTCCGCCCTCCACGGCAAAGGTCAGGCCGCTTTTTCTCACCTTCTGCAGCCGCTCCATGATCTCCATGGAGAAGTTGTCCGCCCGAAGGGAGGGCAGGGACAGGCCGATGCTCCGCCCCTCGCAGTAGTCCAGCAGCCCGTCGCAGAGCTCCGGCAAAGGCCGGTAGTCGCTGGTGCTGAGAGAGAGGAGGGTCACGTCCTCGTGTCCGGTGTTTTTCAGGGTCTCTATCCCCTGCCGGATCAGGGTCTCGGGCTTTTTGGCGCGGATAGGCCGGTACACATGGCCCGCCTGACAGAAGCGGCAGCCGCGCACACAGCCCCGGAACAGCTCCAGATTCACCCGGTCGTGGACCACCTCAGTGG
This sequence comes from Candidatus Limivicinus sp., assembly GCA_051866735.1. GTDB lineage: Bacteria > Bacillota > Clostridia > Oscillospirales > Oscillospiraceae > Limivicinus. The sequence continues at coordinate 22,648 of JBJDXP010000079.1, read as the reverse complement.
AGGGGACGATGGGATTTGTGGGAAAGGGCGCTGCGTCAAAATCTTCCACAATGCGCTTTGTCACCTTCTCCGGCGCGCCGTCCTTCGCCGTGACGGAGGCCAGGGTGCCGTCGGCCTTGTATTCCACGTCATAGAGGCTGGGCACATAAACGCCGCCGATCTGCGCCGCTTTTGCGAGGAAGTCGCGCTTTGACCAGCCCTCCAGCTTTGCCTTATGCAGCAGCTCCAGAAGCTCGTTATTCATCTCCTCCCCCTCGCCGATGACGAAGAGGTCCATGAAGGGGGCCATAGGCTCGGGGTTGACGCAGGCCGTGCCGCCGGCAAAGACCAGGGGCAGAAGCTCAGGCCGGTCCGCGCTTCTCAGGGGGATGCCGGACATTTCCAGCATGTCCAGCACCGTGGTGTAGGCCATCTCATAGCCGATGGAGAAGGCCACCGCGTCAAATTCGCCCACGCTGTCGCCGCTTTCCAGGGCGTAAAGGGGCAGACCGGCCTTCTTCATCTCCTCAAACATGTCCCCCCAGGGGGCAAACACCCGCTCACACCACACATAGTCCAGACTGTTCATGGTGTGATACAGAATGCTCATGCCCAGGTTGGACATGCCGATCTCGTAGGTATCAGGGAAGCAGAAGGCCAGGCGGATGTCCACTTTCTCCTTGTCCTTGATGATCTGGTTATATTCCCCGCCGGTATATCTGGCGGGTTTTTGCACTCTCGGCAATATGCGTTCAAGTCGTTTATCCATAGTACGCTCCGGTATTTATTTTATCCGGGTTATTTTACAATATTTCTTTTCGTTTTACAATCCCCACTTCCTCCGGTTGGGCCAGAAGAAGCCATATTGCGGCCAGGGCCAGACCCGCGCCCATCCCCTGCCACATCAGCAGCAGTCCCCCGGCCAGCAGGGCGGCGCTGAGGGCCAGACCCAGATTTTTGCTCAGCCGCTCTCCCCGCCCGTAGCCCAGGCTCATGCAGGCGACGCGGGAGAAGATCCGTCCGCCGTCCAGGGGCAGCACCGGCAGCAGGTTGAAGAGGGACAGCAGCAGGCTGATCCCGGCGGTCAGCGCCGCCGTGTCGTTATCGAAAAGCCTTGCCCAGTATGAGGCGGCAAAGGCGTAAACAAGCCCGGACAGAGGTCCCGCCGCCGCGGCGAAAATGTGGCCCGCCGTGCCGCAGAAGCCGCAGTAGTCGATACAGAGGCCCTTCAGCTCCGCCCGAAAGCCCCGGATCCGCAGCCCCAAAAGGCGCAGGGCGATCACATGCCCCAGCTCATGGACCACCACCGGCAGAGCGATGGCCCAGAGGGTGGCCGTATCCGTAAAGAAAAAGAGCAGTGCGGCGGCAAGGACGGCCCCGGCGCTGATGTGAAAGCGGCTTTTGCTCATAGGTAGTACTCCGGGTTGAGATAGATATCGCTGCACAGCAGCTCAAAATGCAGATGAGGCCCGGTGGCCTTTCCCGTCTGGCCCACGGCGCCGATCAGCTGGCCCCGGCTCACCATCTCCCCCTCGGACACTGTAAAGCTGCTGAGATGGGCGTATATGGTGGAAAAGCCGCCCTCGTGGGTCAGGATCAAATAATTGCCGTAGCCCTCGCTGGTCCCGGCGGCATAGACATAGCCGTCGGCAAAGGCGGTCACATCGTCCCCGCTGTCTGCCGCAAAGTCCGTTCCGTAGTGGAAGCTCAGCTCACCGTCGATGGGGTGGACCCGGTAGCCGAAGCCAGAGGATTCCGTGCCGGAGACCGGGGCGCTGTAGGCAAAGGGCAACTCCGGCCTGTCCGTTCTCACGTTGGTGGGGATAGCCGCCCCTTCAAATTTGGCTTGCTGCTGGAGGAAAGCCTCTTCCACGGCGCTTATCTCCGGCTCCTTTGCGGCAGGAAGGGGCGTACTTTCCGGCTCTGGCTGTGGCTCGGTTTCCGGTTCTGCTGTTTTCACAGAAACGGCTTCCTGTTTTTGCTCCGCCTCTCCCCTGTCCATCCCCAGCGCAGCCACCAGCTTGTTACCCCAGCTGCTCTCCGCCAGGCTCCTGCCCAGGGTATGGACCATTTCGGTGTAGTCGTCGTTGTGGTCAATGATGCTGTGTACCTGCGCCCGGAGCTCTGCCGCGGTGTCCGGGAAAAGCAGCTTTATCGCCGTGATAAAGAGAAACACGGCGCTGGCCGCGTAGATTTTCAGTCTTTCCACTGTGTCACCCCCCTGCATTGCAGTATATTTTTCCCGGGACAGGCATATGCAGGGATATTTCTCTTGACAAGGCGGCATTTCGTAATTATAATAGAAAAGCTGCATCGGGGTGTAGCGCAGCTGGTAGCGCGCATGGTTCGGGACCATGAGGCCGCGAGTTCAAGTCTCGCCACTCCGACCAGAAAAAAGCACTTGCTTTAAGCAAGTGCTTTTTTTCAACGAAAACCATCCGCAAGACGGGTGGTTTTCATTTCACTTGATGCAAAGCATCAAATTTCACAATGCCTGAAAGGCATTATTTCACATTTGACGTCAGGCAAATATTTCACTGAATATTTCCTATCGTTCCGCGCCGCAGCATCTGTTCACTCTACGCTTTTTTCGCCCCGTCGGCGCTTTTCTTTGCCTCTATGGTCAGGCTGACTATGCTGATAGCGTTGGTGGCAATGGTGATGATGTCAAAGGCAAAGGAGACGTAATTGGACAGGGAAAGGTCAAAGACCAGCCAGAATACCTGGGCGACGATCAGGACCGCCTTCAAGCGCCGCTCCCCTTTGATGTCCAGAAGCCAGGTGTAAATGCAGGTGGAAAGCATGGGCAGGACGCCCAGCCAGCCTGCGCTGTTGGCGTACAGGCTCAGGGCAACGAGAATAACGGTAAACAAAATTTTCAGCGGCACGGTCAGCTCCCGCTTTGCGCAGACCAGGTTTCTCGCAATGCTGACGGCGGCGGACACCGTGCCGGTGATGCCGCCCAATACCAGATTCGCTATTCCCATGATGCCGAACTGAACACACTGTACCGTCAGAATTTGTTTCCGCTTTTTCAGCAGACCGATGCAGGCCATCAGGATCGCGCCGATGAGAGACAGGGCGTTACCGATAATGATTCTGTCCATTTTTATCCTCCAAGCAAAAAAGACTGCCTGAGCCAGTCGGCGTCAGGCAGCGTAAAGCTTGAATCAGCGGCGCCGCGGACACCGAAAAGGCTCAGTGTCACTGTTAACGATTTACGGTCGTTTCTGGGGCGCCTGTCCAATCACAGACATAAATGACGGAAATATATTAGCACAAAGCCCGTCCATTGTCAATTCAACTACGGGCAGCGGTCAAAAACAGCCCCTCAGAAAAAGTCCCGCAGCGCGTTTTTGGCCGCCTGCTGAACCGACCGGTCCGCTGTCTGGGCGGCGGCTTTTTCTTTCCGAACAGTCCCATCCTGATCTCCCTTCCGCTGTTTTTACAGTACATTGTTTAACCCGGGAAGCCTATGGCTGCCCGGGTTTATCCTTATCCATTTATTCCGGAATATCGGTGACGGCCCAGACCCGGACGGGCAGGCCAGTGGCGCCCACAATGTTGGGGCAGGCGGCCACCAGGACAGCTCCGGCAGGCGGCACCTGGTCCAGATTGCACAAAACCTCGATCTGCAGCTTGCCCTGGGAGAGCACATAGCGCTCGCAGACCAGATCGCCGGCTGCGGCGGCCACGGCGGAAGCGTCCGTATCCAGAGCCTCATGGCCGTTGGCGGCGGCGGAGCGCACCTCACAGATGTACTTCAGCGCCTCCAGAGACCAGCCCGGGAAATTCTCGCTGCCGTCCCCGGCAATGCCGGAGAGAGCGTCCATATCCGGCCAGCGGCTGGACCAGCCGGTGTACAGAGCCACAAAGGCCCCGTCGGGGATGGGGCCGTACTTGTCCTCGTAGGCCTTGATGTCCTCCACCGTCACCGCGTAGTGGGGATCCTGTGCCACCTTTTCGGTGACGTCCACCACGCACAGGGGGAAGACAAAATCCTTCACGCCGTATTGCTCAGAGAGGGGCGCGCCCTGGATGAAATGGCCCGGAAAGTCGATATGGGTTCCGAACTGGCCGGGGAATTTGAAGGTCTGGATCAAACACTCCAGCTGGGGCATACCCCAGTCAAATACGGTTTTGGACAGCTCCACGGAGCCCTCGGGAATCCCGCTCCAATAGGGGCTGTCATTGTTCAGGGGGTGTGACAGCTCGATCCAGCGAAGCTTTTTCGCTTCTTCCAATGCATTCCAGAGTTTATACATATTTTTCTCCTCCTCGTCTGAAGTGCAGTTTTATCTCTTTAGCATAGCAAATCGCTAAGGTCCTGTCAAGTATGCCTGATCTTTTCCAGCCTGATTTTTCTTCTCCAGGCTCTCTTTATTGACATGAATCGGACAGGGACTCCCCCTGTCCGATTCTACCCTTTATTCCGCCTTTTTCCTGATGGGGACCTGGATCTCCGACAGCCACTGGCTTTCGTCATCCTTGTTCCAGACCCCGTCGATATAGCTCTCCCTGATCTCGCCCGCGATCTCATATCCGTTTTCTTCGATGTACTTCAGCACCGTCTCATAGGACTCCGCGAAGCTGCGATAGGAGCCCTTGTGATAAACGCAGGCCGCCTCTATTGCGGGCATGGTCCGGAAACGCAGATCGCCCAACTCTTGTCTGGCCTCCGTGACGGACTCGCAGAGCTCCACCAAAATATCTCCGTCTTTGCAGCCGGGTTCCGGGTAGTTGGTAAAGCAATACTCCGGCTGGGCGCAGACGCAGCCCGCTTTCTCCATCAGCGTTCCCATTTTCGGCATCAGTTCGAACAGGCAGTCGTAGCTTTCGATTCTGGCCTTCATGGAGGCCACCACGGTCTCCGGAATGGTCTTGATCAAAACCGGCGCGGTCAGGCCAATCTTCTTTTTGGACAGGTAGCCGTCCACCACAGCGATCTGCCTTGTGAGCTCGGCGATTCTGGCGATTAGCTCCGCCTTTTTCTTCAGCAGCACCGCCTCTTCGTCGGCGCCGGCGTTGATCTGCCCGATCTCCTCCAGGGTGAAGCCCGCCATTTTCAGGGCGGTGATCTGGTGGATCACCGCCATCTGGGACAGGGTGTAATACCGGTATCCGGTCTCCGGATGGATAAAGGCCGGCATCAGCAGACCCTGTTCCTCATAAAAGCGCAGGGTCTTTACCGTGACATGGTTCATGGCCGCGAACATGCCGATTTTATACAGCGCAGCGCTGGTTTTTTCCTCGCAGGGCTTATGTTCTTTCCTCATTTCCATGGTCTTACTCCCATCTGAAGCTTCTGACGGCAACCGCGCCGCAAATGACGGTGATCCCGAGCAGGATAATGACCGGCCCGGCCATTCTATCATAACACCCAACGGACACGGATTTCAACAGATTGATCCCCACACCCAGGGGCATGATGTTCGCCACGGCCCGGAGCCCTTTGGGGAAGATCTCCGCCGGGATGGTGGCGCCGGAGAAAAACAGCATGGGGAAATAGAGCAGGCTTGTGGCCACGTTCATGGACTTGGTGGTCCTGCACAGGCTGGCCACCATCAGGCCGATGGAAAACATGGACATCATGGTGAGAAGCCAGACGGCACTATAGACAAGAACATTGCCTGACATTCTGTAGCCGAAAAAGACCACCGCGGCAAAGGTCAGAAGCAGGGTCGAGAGCACCGCCATGACGCCGCTGGCGATGGTATCGCAGGCCAGAAGCCGGGTGGGAGAACAGGGGCTGCAATACATCCGCCGCAGCACGCCCTGAGACCGGTAATCGACGATGGAGATGGGTATGCTCATAAAGGCGCTGCAGCAGATCCCAACGGTGGAGAGGGCCACATAGGCGCTTTGCAGATAACTTAGCCCCGAATCCGCCGCAGCCTTGTTTCCGGCGATCAGGGTGATGAGGATAAACACCACCAGCGGCATCGCCAGGTTGAACAGGATCACATCCGGCGACCGGAAAAACAGCTTTTGCTCCACTCCATACATGCGGAAAAATCTCTTCATAACAGCTCCTCCTCTCCCATAAAGAACAGATAGGCATCCTCTAAATTGCTCTGGCCCGAAGCGGCCACCACTTCCGCCACAGTCCCCTCCGTGACCTTCTTTCCGGACTTGATGAGACACACCCTGTCGCATAGGGCTTCCGCCTCCTCCATATAATGGGTGGTCAGGAAGATGGTGAGCCCCTGTTCTTTCAGCTGCTTCAAAGTCCGCCACACCTCGCGCCTTGCCGCCACGTCCAGCCCGGTGGTCAGCTCATCCAGAAACACGATCTCCGGTTTTCCGATCAGCGCCAGCACCACGGAGAGCTTCTGCCGTTCTCCGCCGGAGAGCTTGGATACAAAGCTCTTTCTCAGGCTCAGCAGACCGAACTTGTCCAGCAGCGCGGGATAGTCTGCCGGATCGGTATACAGGGAAGCGTACTCGATGCAGGCCTCCTCCACGGTAATATTGCTCTGGTACTGGGTATGCTGGAGCTGTACGCCCACCCGCGCAAAGAGCTTCTTTCTGTTTTCCGCCGCGTTCAGGCCCAGGATCTGGGCGTCTCCCCCGTCCGGCCTCTTCAGGCCCAGGATAAGGTCAATGGTGGTGCTTTTGCCCGCGCCGTTGTGCCCCAGCAGCGCAAAGACTTCTCCCCTCTTCACCGCGAAGGACAGATCGTCCACTGCCTTGCGGCCGCCGAAGGATTTTGTCAGGTTTCTTACGCGAATAACTGCTTCATCCATAAAAATTCCTCCCTTGCGTTCATTGCAGGGAGGATTCTATCATCTTCCTTTAGGGGGAGAGTCAAGTGTGTTTTTTTATATTTTCTCTGTTATGATGCCATTTTCTCCATAGCAAACGTTATGGGAATCGTTCGCGTAATCAATGAGCCGCCACTCCTCGTCTTTTCCGGACGCCGGCGTAAACTGCTCAAAGATTACGCCATTGGAAAATTTGATCACAATATCATTGCTTTCGGACAGCTGGCACACTGTGACGAAAGTTCCCCTCATTTTAACCATGAGCGCTTTTGCCTTAACGTCAAAAACACTGCTCAGCTCGTCCGGTCGCCCGGTCAGATCATACCGCCAGTCCCCGGGGACATTTTCACCATATGGCTCGTAGACATCTCTCGAGCCCAGCAGGATTTTTCCGCCTTTCCGAAAACGCCATTGGGTCTGAAAATGGAGGGAATACTCCGCAACATCAATTTTTTGCCCATGAGCGCCAATAATCTGATAATATTCGCCAAGGAACAGACAAAGCATATCAACAGCGCGGCTGATACAATTGAATTTCTTTCCGATAAGCCTTGATAACACACCAACACCCCCGATGGTTTTCAGTATATACAAACGAGCAAAGAAGTTCAATCATAAAATGATCATGATCGATTTACTTTTTCCAACAGCTGTGATATGGTAGGGAAAAGGCGGTGATTCTTTGGACGGAGTATTTATCCGCAAGAAAACAAATGTCTGGAATATTTTGTTTTTGCTGTGTGGGATTTTTTTCGTTTTTCTCTATGTGTTTTTAAACATCGTAGACCCGGAGGCAAGCAGCGAACTGCTCATCTTTCTGATTTCGGGTATCCTTTGCAGCTCGGCCGGGTTTTTTCTCATGCTTCTGAATCATGGCGCTTACATTCATGTAAGGGAAAACACCATTAATGCCAGGTTCAATTGGTTTGGCAGTTTGGATTGCCGTATTGATGATATTGAATTTGTATTGCCCCAAACCAACACCCTGACCATTCTGCTGAAAAGCGGAAAACGCTGTGTGATCATGGGCCTTGAAAATTCATGGGCCTTAAGTGCTGCAATTCGCGGACAGAATTTCAAAATTGAAACCGAGGCAGCCGATCCTATCTGGAATGAGTTAGCGCAGCATCAAGCCGACCGAAAGAGAGAGCTCCGGTGGGTATTCTGCGGCATTGCCCTGATGTTTGCCATTATCTTTCTTACCGTACTGTTGACGGGCGGCAGAGACCCGGATGAATTCAGCCGTTTGGATTGGACGTTCTTTGCGGTGATGTGTTTTACCGAATTGGCAGTGGCCATAGGCACGTTCTATGCGGCCCAACGCTGCGGAAAGCATCTGCTCCCGATTGAACAGCTTAAATACCGTCTCCGCGGTGCGATCATTGCCGCCCATCCCTTACCCACCAATAACACCATAGCCGTATACACCGACGACGATTTTACAGGGCGGATCGTTGTATGTGGTTTCCCCAACGATAAGAGTGTTTTTTACTGCGTGCAGGAAATTGCCGGTAATTTTGGGTTGGAGACTGTATATACATCAGAAGTTTTCGGCAGCGCAGACGAGCTGCCCGAAGACGAATTCTCCCCCCTGATCGATATTACGGCCTTGATATAAAACAATCCGAACCATTCCCTTACTGAAATATGGTTCGGATTATTTTTCATTGGTGCGGGTAACAGGATTTGAACCTGCACGGTTGCCCACTGGAACCTAAATCCAGCGTGTCTGCCAATTCCACCATACCCGCTTATGAGCAGCCGGTTTTTTTCGGCTGCTGTTTTAATTTACAAAAAGAAAAACGCCAAAAAGTTGAACATAAACGAGCTTGTTCTCTCTTTAGCACATGCGCCATTCTGTCAGGCCATTAGCACTTCGTCCCATTACAACGCCTGCAGCGGTAGAAGGGCTACTGAACACTCTGTTTTCCGTGAATGTCCAGTTGGTATCGATGATTCCATTCTCAATCAGTTTTTGGCGAAGCGCGCAAATTTGCTTAGGGCAGGAACGTGTCACGTTATCTGCAATCTGTGATCCTTTCAAAACTACAAATCCCTCATTGGTCTGCATCCCTTTCGCATTTGCACCACGCGCAGCCTGAATGTAAAGAATTTGTTTGACAGATTCTTCGACATTTGCTTCTTCTGTTATCAATGGTTCAAGGACTTTATGCCCTAAAACATTATTGATCATGCAAATATTATATAAGAATTCCTCCATCTCCGCTTGCTCTGCTTCTGTAAGGGAAGCGTCAGCAGGGATTGTAGTATTCTCAATATAGTAGCGATCTGCCTCTTTTGCAAGCAAATAACATCGGTGTTCAAGATATTTGATATGTGCTTTATTGAGGCGATTATCTTTGCTGATGTACACAATACACTCATTCCAAAAATCTTTGCCATTGGGAGCATCGTGCTGCTTCAACCGTTCGTACACGTTCTCTGCTTCACCGATATACACAATTCCTTTGTCATCAGAATCGCTTTTACCGAACAAGAAATAAACACCGCATGCAGCTAAATCTTTTCTATCGCCACATCGCTTTACATCAATTCGCGGAATTTTGTACGCTTTTCCATTCCAGTTAGAAAGCTCACACACCCATCGTTTATTTGGGTCTCCTTCGATCAGAAACAGAGATATTGTTTTCCCAAATATCGCCACAACTCTTCCTCCAATCAAGCCTTCCCTGAGGTGACAGTACTTTACTCCAGCATGTCTACCAATTCCATCATGCCCGCTGGTATAAGTGGCAGGACTGCCGCTGTTTGAAAGCCCTCTGATTTTTACACGGCGAGGGAACCGGGGCGGGGCTTATCGCCTGATCCGCATTGCTCCGATTTTTACACGGAGGAGCATCCGAGGCGGAGCGCATGGTAACGCTTGGCCCGCGGTATGAAAAAGCCTATTGCTTTCGCAATAGGCTTTCTTGGAGCGGGCAACGAGGCTCGAACTCGCTACCTCCACCTTGGCAAGGTGGCGCTCTACCGGATGAGCTATGCCCGCATCAGCAACGTTGTTATCTTACCACAAATTGCTGATTTGTCAAGCATAAATTTACGCAAGATCATAATAAGTTAAAACGCCGCCGCAGACGGGGTAGGAAGAGATGTCCCAGCGGTAGCTGTTCCACATGTCCTCGTCCCGCAGGAGGAAGCCCTGCCCCAGCTCACCGGTCATGGCGGCGCTGACGTCCACGTGGTAGTACTCACCGTCGATCTGCACGATATTCCAGCAGTGGTCCTGCCAGTACAGCTGCCCGTACACAATGCGGCATTCAATGCCCAGCTGGTGGCACATCTCCACAAAGGCCAGGGCCACGCCCTCGCTGTCGGCACTGCCCTGAATCAGGGCTGAGTAGGCGGAATTTTCGTTATGATCCCCGGAAAGCTCGCAGTTTTCCGCAAGATAAGTATACGCGGCCAGGGCCTCGTGGGCATGATCCATATGGAAAGCCCCGGTGTTGCTGCGCACATCCAGATTTTTCAGCTGGGACTTGCAGCGGATCAGCTCGTCCTCCGTCATGCCGTAGTCCAGGTTGATCTCATACAGACGCTGCATGGAGCTGCCGCTGTAGAGATATACATCGGTCTTTGGCTCCCGGACGGAGCAGACCGGATTGCTGCGGTACACGTCCGTCACCAGCTGGGCCATTTTGTCCCGGGAATAGGTGCTGGCATTGATAAACAAAACGACCCTCGTCCGGTTATTCTCCATGGCCTCCCGGAGGATCTCCTCCACGCCGATGGCATAGGGCAGCTGAATGATCTCCGAAACTGGGAGAGCGGAATCCGCGTAGTCTATGGTGATGGACGCTTCATAATAGGTCACGATTTTGGAGATCTCATAGGAGATATTGACCACGCAGTAGGCGCAAAGGGCGTTTTGCGTCCGCAGCTGCCAGCAGGCCTCCTCGATATCCTTCACCGCGTCGCCGTCGTAATTGGCATCAAAGGCAAGGCTGCCGCCCTCCGCGCCGGTGTATACCATATCGGTCAGAGCCTTTTTCAGGGCAGTGAAATTCCGGACTGTCACCTTCTCGGTCTCGGCGGTTTTCTCCTGCACCGGCGGCTCATAGTCCTGGATATCCACAACTTCCTTTTCGAACAGGCTGCCGCAGCCGCACAGCGACAAAAGCAGTGCGGCGGAGAGAATGACAGCGGAAAGGCGTTTCAGCATTATTTTACCTCGGCAATATTTTCAAAGCCGTTTCCGAACACGTTCTTTGCGTCTGTGACGATGAAGAAGGCCCGCTCGTCCACGATGCGGATCAGCTTTCTCAGCTCGGCGATTTGGGTGCGCTTGATGACGCACATGATAACCTGCTTTTGCTGGTGGGAATAGGCCCCTTCGCCGTTAAGTATAGTGACGCCCCGGTGCATGGTGCCGGAGATGATGTCGTCGATCAGCTCCTGGCTCTTCTCGCTGATGATGTAGCAGATGCAGGAGTTGTCGATGCCGTAGAGCACCAGGTCGATCACCTTGCTGACCACGAACATGGCCACCACGGAATACATGGCGCTCTCATATTTATTGAGGATCACGGCATAGGCCGCCACGATCACCGCGTCGATAATGAGGATCAGGGTGCCAAAATTGATGTGGGGATTTTTCCGCCGCAGGAATTTCGCCACAATGTCCACGCCGCCGGTGGTGGCGCCCACAAAATAGACCACGCCCAGGCCGAAGCCCTTGATGACACCGCCGATAATGCTGGCCAGCATGGGGTCATTGGTGAGGGAAATGCCGGTCAGGGCAAAAAGGTCCACGAAGGCTGAGGACAGGGCCATGCCCACCAAGGAGCCGATCAGAAAATCCAGGCCGAAATAGCGCCAGGCCACGGCAAAAAGCGGGATATTCATGATGATGGTCATCACACCAACCGGCCAGTTGGTGAAATGGTTGATGATCATGGAGATACCCACGATGCCGCCGGACACGATGGAGTTGGGAAACATGAAAAACTGAAAGCCAACCGCGTAGATGGCGGAGCCGATAACGATGGTCAGATACTTGAGCAGTCTTTTCAGGACAAGGTTTTTTTCTGTCTGTTTGGTAATGCTCTCCATTGTGACATTTACCCTCCGATTATTCTTCGATCAATGACATCTGCTGCTCCTCCCGGTCCTCCGGGCGAAGCAGGGCCCCGGCGGCGGGCAGGGAGCGGACACGATAGCGCGGCACATTTTTGATCTGCGTCTCCTCAAGCAGCTTTGCCCGGTCCAGGGTGCGCCTGGCTTTGAGGGACATGACCGCCACGCCCTGGGCGCTGCGGCTGGTTTTGGGCTGGAGCAGGGAGCTGTTGAACACAAGGGCCCTGTCGTCGCTGGAAAAGCAGCACAGGTCGGTCTCCCCGGTCAGCTTGATGACCGAACGCAGGGGGCTCTTGTCCGAATAGGCGTTGACCAGCTTTTTCCGGTTGGTCTTGGTCTCATAGGCGGACAGCTCCACCCGGGCGGCCTTGCCGTTTTCAAAGAAAAAGAGCAGGTGGGCCTTGTAGTCCCCCGGGTCGATCATGGTGATGATGTTCTCCCCTTCGTCCATCTGGAGCTTAGCTGGCAGGTAGACGCCCAGCACGGAGGCCTTCACATCCTCAAAATCGGACACTCTGGCCTTGTACATCTGCTGTTTGTCGGTCAGGAAGAGCAGCTCGCCCCGGTTGGTGGATTCAAAACTGATGTTCAGCCGGTCCCCGTCCTTGTATTTCTGCTCCCCGCTCATGCGCAGGGACTGGGCAGTAATCTTCTTGAAATAGCCCTCTTTGGACAGAAACAGAGTCACGGGGTAGTCCTCGATCTGCTGCTCCTCGTCAAACTCCTCGATCTCGTCGGCGTACACGATGGCGGACTTTCTGGGCGTGACGTACTTTTTGTTGATCTGTTTCAGCTCGTCGATGATGATGCTCTTGATCTTCCGGCGGCTGTTCAGGATGCCCTCCAGTTCCTCGATATCCTTTTCCAGGGCCTCGGTCTCGGCGGTGCGCTTGAGGATATACTCCCGGTTGATGTTTCTGAGCTTGATCTCCGCCACGAACTCCGCCTGGATCTGGTCGATGCCGAAGCCCATCATCAGGTTGGGCACCACCTCGGACTCCAGCTCCGTGCCGCGGATGATCTCGATGGCTTTGTCGATATCCAGCAGGATACGGCCCAGGCCCTGCAGCAGGTGGAGCTTTTCCCGCTTCTTTTCCAGCTCGTGGTAGACCCGGCGGCGAATGCTCTCCATGCGCCATGCGGTCCACTCGTCTAAAATCTCCCGCACGCCCATGACCTTGGGATAGCCGCCGATGAGAATGTTGAAGTTGCAGGGGAAGGCGTCCTGAAGCGTGGTCATTTTGAACAGCTTCTGCATCAGCTTTTCCGGGTCCACTCCCCTTTTCAGGTCGATGGCCAGGCGCAGACCTCCCAGGTCCGTCTCGTCCCGCATGTCGTTGATCTCCCGGACCTTTCCGGCCTTGATCAGCTCCGCCACCTTGTCGATAATGGCCTCGGAAGTGGTGGTATAGGGGATCTCGTATATTTCGATGATATTTTCCTTTTGCAGGTAGCGCCATTTGGCCCGGACCTTGAAGCTGCCCCGGCCGGTGTTATAGATGCTCTCCATCTCCGCCCGGTCGAAGATGATCTCGCCGCCGGTGGGAAAATCCGGGGCGGGCAGGGTGGAAAACAGGTCGTGCTCCGGGTCCCGGAGACAATTGATGGTGGTCTCGCAGACCTCGTTAAGATTAAAGCCGCAGATCATGCTGGCCATGCCCACGGCGATGCCGGAGTTGGCGGAGACCAGCACATTGGGAAAGGCGGTGGGCAGAAGGGTGGGCTCCTTCATGCTGCCGTCATAGTTGTCCACGAAGTCCACCGTGTCCTTGTCGATGTCCCGGAAAACCTCCGCGCAGATGGCGGAGAGCTTGGCCTCGGTGTAACGGGAGGCGGCGTAGGACATGTCCCGGGAATAGACCTTGCCAAAGTTGCCCTTGGAGTCCACAAAGGGGGTGAGCAGGGCCTCGTACCCGGCGGAGAGGCGCACCATGGTCTCATAAATGGCGGCGTCGCCGTGGGGGTTCAGCTTCATGGTCTGGCCCACAATGTTGGCGCTCTTGGTGCGCGAGCCGGTCAGAAGGCCCATTTTGAACATGGTGTACAGCAGCTTTCGGTGGGAGGGCTTGAAGCCGTCGATCTCCGGAATGGCGCGGGAGACGATCACGCTCATGGCGTAGGGCATGTAGTTTGTCTCCAGCGTTTCGGTGATGGGTTGCTCCAGCACCTGGGCCTTTAGGCCGATCACATTGGGATTATTGTATTTTTTCCCTTCGGTTTCTTTCTTCTTTGCCATCTTATCTGCTCTTTTTCTTCATTTTCTGGCCGGTGACCAGGTTTCTCTTACAGCGGGGGCAGCTGGTCGCCTGTAGCACGCCCAGGACAATCACCTTGCCGCAGCTGGGGCAGCGGCTGTACAGGAACACCACTACCAGGGCCGCCACCATGAACACCAGGGTCAGGCCAACCAGAACCGCCTGGAGCACGCTGCCCTCCTGGGTGAAAAACAGGCAGCATACACAGCAGATGACCGCCAGGACCACCAGCGTTTTGATCAGCCTCTTGGTGTCCTCAAAGTTTCTTGTACGCATATTTTTCATCAAAAGCCTCCCTATCAGGAAATATCGGCCATGTCCAGATACTTGTATCCAAACTCGGCAATATGGTTTTTCCGTCCCGCCAGGTCGTCGCCCAGCAGCAGGTCAAAGCTGCGGGCCATCCGCTCCGCGTCCTCCGGCATGACCTTGATGAGCCGCCGGGTCTCCGGGTTCATGGTGGTCATCCACATCATGTCCGGGTCGTTCTCGCCCAGACCCTTGCTGCGGCTGATGCCGGCTTTCGCGCCCTTCAGGCTGTCCAGGATCTCCGCTTTTTCCCGGTCGGAATAGGCAAAATAGGTCTTGCCCTTGCTCTCGATCTCGTACAGGGGGGATTCGGCAATAAACACATAGCCCTCCCGGATCAGGGTGGGCACCAGGCGGTAGAGCATGGTCAGAATCAGGGTGCGGATCTGGAAGCCGTCCACGTCCGCGTCGGTGCAGATGATGACCTTGTTCCAGCGCAGATTGTTCAGATCGAAGCTGCTCAGGTCCTTGGTGTGCTTGTCCCTGACCTCCACGCCGCAGCCCAGCACCTTCATCAGATCGGTGATGACGTCGCTTTTGAAGATGCGCACATAGTCCGCCTTCAGGCAGTTGAGGATCTTGCCGCGAACGGGCATGATGCCCTGAAATTCCGCGTCTCTTGACAGCTTGCAGGCGCCCAGTGCGGAGTCGCCCTCCACGATGTAAATCTCCCGCTTCTCCGGGTCACGGCTGCGGCAGTCCACAAATTTCTGGACCCGGTTGGCGATGTCGATGCTGCCGGAGAGCTTTTTCTTCATGCCCTGCCTGGCCCGCTCCGCCGTCTCCCGGCTGCGCTTGTTGATGAGCACCTGCTCGGCGATCCGGTCCGCCTCGGGCTTATTTTCGATGAAATAGACCTCCAGCTGCTCCTTGAAAAACTCGGTCATGGCCGTCTGGATAAAGCGGTTGGTGATGGCCTTCTTGGTCTGGTTTTCGTAGGAGGTCTGGGTGGAAAAGCAGTTGGTCACCAAAATAAGGCAGTCCTGCACGTCCTGAAATTTGATGGGACTTTCGCTTTTCTGGTACTTGCCGATTTTTTTGATGTAGGCGTCGATGGCGTAGGTAAAGGCGTTTTTCACCGCCTTGTCCGGCGCGCCGCCGTTTTCCAGCCAGGAGGAGTTATGGTAATACTCCAGGGCCGTCACCTTGTTGGAAAAACAGAAGGCGGCGGAGAGCTTGACCTTGTATTCGGGCTTGTCCTCCCGGTCCCGGCCCCGGCGCTCGGCGGAGATGAAGCAAGGGGCAGTCAGGGGCCCTTCGCCCGCGATTTCCGTCACATAGTCGGTAATGCCGTTTTCATAGCAGTAGTCCGTGGTCTCGAACTTTCCGTCCTTTTCTACCTTCAGCCGGAAGGTGACCCCGGCATTCACCACTGCCTGCCGGTGCAGCACATCCTGGAAATACTCCTCCGGAATGTCGGTCTCCGTAAAGACTTCCCTGTCCGGCCGCCAGCGGATTGTGGTGCCGGTCTTTTTCCTGTCCGCCGGTTCCGTGATCAGCTCCTGGCCCTTTTTGCCGCAGACCTTTCCCTTTTTAAAGTGGAGCTGATACTTGTTCCCGTCGCGCCAGACGGTCACGTCCATGTACTCCGAGGCGTACTGGGTGGCACAGGAGCCCAGGCCGTTGAGACCCAGGGAGTATTCATAATCTCCCCCGTCGGTATTTTTGTATTTACCGCCGGCGTACAGCTCGCAGAACACCAGCTCCCAGTTGTAGCGCTTTTCGTTGGGGTTCCAGTCCACCGGGCAGCCACGGCCAAAGTCCTCCACCTGGATGGAGCCGTCGGCAAAGCTTGTCAGAGTGATCAGATCGCCGTAGCCCTCTCTGGCCTCGTCGATGGCGTTGGACAATATTTCAAATACGGCATGCTCGCAGCCGTCCAGCCCGTCGGAGCCGAAAATAACGCCCGGGCGTTTTCTCACCCGGTCCGCGCCTTTGAGCTGGGAAATGCTGTCGTTGCCGTATTGGGGGGTGCTTTTGCTCATAAAAAACGATATTCCTCTCAAAACAATATCTTGTGTGCCCAAATCCGCACACTACGACCAATTTTATCTTATGTAGTATAACGCATTTGTTTTAATAATTCAAGCCCTGCGATAGCCGGGCTTTTCGGGGCGGGGAAAATGTGGTATGCTTTTGAAGAAGACGCCAAAGCCTCCCCTGTGCAAGGGGAGGTGGCATTTGCGGAGCAAATGACGGAGGGGTTGGCACAAGCCCTTCGTCATCGCGGTGGTAACTTTGTCAGACCCCTCAGTCTGCCTACGGCAGCCAGCTCCCCTTTCAGGGGAGCCTAAAAACGCAAAAGGCGGGCTGCACAGGCAGCCCGCCCCGCGGCGGATATTTTTTCTTACGGAAAAACTCTCTCGCCGCTTGACAATTCACCGTTTTGGATGTATCCATATATCACACGATACATGCATCTGCATCCGGACGCTCTTTCTCTCTCGCTGTCCCGGTTCCTTGTCTGAGCATAGTATATGCCGGGAACAGTCCCTTACTCAGGAATTTTCTGCCGCTGTTTTGTTTTCTCTCATCCGGGGCAAAATATGGTCATACTGAATATGGAGGTTATCGTATGTACCTGAACAGCCCCTATTGGCAGGAGCGCCGCCGCAAGCAGAACCTGAAGCGCAGTCAAAAAGAATTTGCGCAGCTTTCCGACGCCATCACCCAGGCTTACCGCAGCTTTAACAACACCGTCGATCCTTCGCAGATGGACGCATGTATCTATGAAATCAACGCCCTGAGATGCAAGCGGGACTCCGTCCTGCAGGAAATCAGAAAATTGGAATAAAGAAAGGAAAAACTATGGAAACTTTATCCGGAATACTTCTCATCGCCGCCTTGGTTGTGGGCGCCATACTGATCCTGAAAATATTGACCAAGCCCATCCGCTGGATCTTCAAGCTGCTGCTCAACGCGGCCTTCGGCTTCGTACTGCTGTTTCTTGTCAACTTCTTCGGCGACCCGGTGGGCATATACATAGGCGTGAATTTTGTCAACGCCCTTGTTGCAGGATTTTTAGGGGTGCCCGGCGTGATTTTGCTGGTACTCCTGCATTTTCTGTTCTGAGCGGGAGCAGTGCCAATGGCTAACAAAGTCACCAACAGCAAGCCCGGCCCTAACGGCAGCCGCCTTCTCTACGACGAAAAGGGCCGCTATGTGGGCAGGAGCGTTAAAAACGCCGCCGGAAACCAGGTCTTTCTGGACAGCAAGGGCAATTACGCCGGCCGCTGCAAGAGCGGCCCGGGCAATCATGTAATCGTCGTGCCGGAGCGCGGAAAGGCGGAAACCGGCATGTCCGGCAGCCGTTCCGGGGCCAGCACAGACAGTTCCGGCAGCTCCGGGATGTGGGGATTTGCCATCGTATCAGTGCTTTTTCTGATTATCGGCGCGCTGAGCGCCTATTGTCTCTGTTTTGATCTCCGCTGGGGGCTGGATGTGTCTTTTCTGGAGGTGGCCGGTACGCTGCTGGGCCTGCTCACCCTGGCCGTCGATATCCTGCTCATTGTGGATTACTGCAAAAACAAAAACCCTTCCCCGGACGATCGGGAATAAAAAATACAGTCCGCCGGTTTGCCTAACGTGCAAACCGGCGGGCTTGATTTCTTCTTTTACAACTCTTCCACACTTCTGACGTCCTCGATGGAGCTGATGTTCTTGACCAGGCCCTGGTCAAGCTGCCGTTTACTGGCCTGGAGGTTCAAAACTGCGCAATAGTAATGCTCGTCCCCTTCCCCGGTCACGCGGGAGATCTCCAGTCCGCTGGTTTTGATGTGTTCCTCCTTCAAAACCCGGATAATGTTTTCAATGCAGCTGGCGTGGGCATATTCGATGTACAAAATCACATCGTGAACCTGTCTGGCAAAGCGGTACTCCAGCTTAATGAGCAGCAGCTCTGCCACGATCACGGCCAGGGTTGCCACCAGGGCGCATTCCACATAGCCCGCGCCGCAGACCAGACCGATGACAGCCGAGGTCCAGAGACCGGCGGCGGTGGTCAGGCCCTTGACCTGCTTGCGCTTGGTGACGATGATGGTGCCCGCGCCGATGAAGCCGATACCGGCAATGACCTGGGCGCCGAGACGGCCCACGTCGGTAAAAAGGTGCATTTCCAGGCAGAGATACTGGCTGGTCAGGGTGGTCATGGCCGCGCCCAGGCAGATGAGAATATGGGTGCGGAAACCGGCGGGGCGGCGCTTGTATTCCCGTTCAAGGCCGATAATGCCGCCGCATATCACAGCCAGCGACAGACGCACGGCCACCGCCAGAAAGCTCATATCCCGGACAAAATCAAAGCATGATAACATTGCCGCGCCTCCTTTCAGACCTCTTCAATGCTGATGATCCCGTCAAGCATGGAGAGCTTGGCAAGAATTTCGGTGTGCTGCTGCTTCTTGGGCAAACGCACACTGAAAAGAGCGTTGATCTGGCTCATGTGGGCAGTCTGTTCCTTGTCGATCTCCACGTCGTAGATCAGGATTTTCTCGGCCTTCATCCGGGTGACGATATTGCCCAGATTTTCAATGCTGTCCATCTCAATGTAGATATTCAGGTTTCTGGCCTTGGCCATGATCCAGTTTTCGATGAAGGGCAGCACCCTCATGCACAGCTCGATAAGCAAAAAGCCCACCAGCATACACTCGTAAAAGCCCGCGCCGATAGCAAGTCCCATACAGGCCGAGGCCCAGAGGCCCGCGGCGGTAGTCAGGCCCTTGACCTCCTGCCGCCCGGTGACGATGATGGTGCCCGCGCCCAGAAAGCCCACGCCGTTGATGACCTGCGCGCCGAAGCGGGACACGTCCGTCTTGCTGCCGTCCGCGATCACCGCCCACCGGGTTTGCAGCATCAGGTCCAGATACTGGCTCAACATCATGGTCAGGGCCGCGCCCAGTGCCACCAGCATATAGGTGCGAAAGCCCGCAGGCCGGCGTTTTCTCTCCCGCTCGAAGCCCACAAGGCCGCCCATCAGCATGGCCAGAACGATCCGCAGCACCATGGATACCAAATTCAGTTGTCGAAGATATTCAAAACAGGTGCCCATATCCGCCATCTCCGGATAAGAATTCGGGGCGCCGATAGTTGACAGCACCCCGTGTTGTTTTATAGATTATAGCACCTGAATTTTAAAAAACAAGGTGGAAAACTTTACAAAGATTTTACATTAAAACTGTCTGATTTAACGAACCGAAAAGCTTTTCCAGCAGTCCGGGCAGCTCATCCAGGGCCGTAATGCAGTAGTCCGGCCGGATGTCCTCCCTGGCCGCCTTGCCCCGGGGATTGTACCAGCAGGTTTTTATCCCGGCGTTGATGCCGCCCCGGATATCGGAGGTCAGGCTGTCGCCCACGATGATGGCCCGTTCCCGGTCAAAGCCCGGGATTTTGGCAAAGCAGGCGTCGAAAAATTCCTTTCTGGGCTTGTCAAAGCCGATCCGCTGGGAGATGAAGATCTCCTCAAAATATCTGGCGATGCCGGCGCTTGCGATCCGGCCGTCCTGGACGCTCAGGTTGCCGTTGGATACGATGTACAGCGGGTATTTGCCGTAAAGCTCCTCCAGCAGCTCCTCCGCGCCGGGCATGAACCAGTGTCCCTGGCTCAGCAGTCCCTCGTAAATTTTCTGGGCCTGGGTTCCTGAGCCCTCCACGCCCAGTTCGCCGAACAGCATTTCAAAGCGGCTGGTCAGCACCTCTTCCCGGGTGATGAGCCCCTGCTCCAGCAGCTCCCAGCGGCCAGCGTTGATCTCGCTGTACCGGCGGACGGTGCTCTCCTTGGGCTCGATCCCCAGATGGGCAAGGGTCTTTGACACCGCGTTGGCCTCCGCCTGGTGAAAATCCAGTATGGTGTCGTCCAGGTCCAGCAGTACAAAGACCGGCGGTTTTTTCTCTGTCATATGCTCTCTCCCAAATGCTTTTATTTTAACTCTTTCAGCGCCTCGGAGATCTGGTCGAAGCGGCTGCCCAGGGAGGCCTTCACCAGCACCCTGTCCCCTTTTTGTATCAGGCCGGGCAGGGCCGCGATCAGCTCCTCCCGGGTGGCAAAATGCCGTCCCCGCTCCCCTGCGCCCCGGCAGGTCTCATAAGACAGGGGCCCGCTGGTCAGCACCAGCTCCGCGCCCCTTTCCCCGGCGTAGTGGCCCACGTCAAAGTGCATTTCTCCGCTGCCTTCGCCCAGCTCCAGCATATCCCCTAAGATGCACACATGCCGCCCGGGCATTTTCATCAGGGAGTCAATGCCGCATTTCACCGAGTCCGGATTAGCGTTGTAGCTGTCGTCGATCAGGGTGATAAAGCCGGTGTCGCAGACGGCGGCCCGGCGGCCCACGGTCTCAAAGGAGGCGACGCCTCTGACGATCTCTTCATCGTCAAGTCCCATAAGCAGACCCACGGCGGCCCCCTCCAGGGCGGCGTAGATCATATGGCGGCCATAGGCCTTGATCTCCACGGGGATGCGCCTTTCGCCGTATACGATATCGCACAGGGTCTCCCCGGTGGGAGACAGCGTGATGTTCTCCGCCCGGACGTCGCAGTTTTCCCCCAGGCCGAAGCTGATCTTCTTCTGCCGGCACTGAAGGCCCAGCAGCTTTTCGTCGTCGCCGTTAATGAGCACCGGGGCGTCATCGGCCATAAAGTCCAGCATCTCGGTCTTGGCCCGGAGTACGCCGTCCAGGTCGTGGAGAAATTCCAGATGGGCATGGCCGATCAGGGTGAACACCGCCATGTCGGGCCGGGCGATTTGGGCCAGCACGCTCATCTCCCCGAAGCCGGATATGCCCATCTCCACCACCGCCGCCTGATGCTCCGGCCTGATGCGGGAGATGGTCATGGGCACGCCGATCTGATTATTCAAATTCTTATCCGTTTTCAGCACATTCAGCCGCTGGGACAAGACGGCGGAGATCATCTCCTTGGCCGAGGTCTTGCCCACGCTGCCGGTAATGCCGATCACTGGCAGGCGCAGAGTCCGGCGGTATTCGGCGCAGATCTGCTCCAGGGCCGTCTGTACGTCCGGCACAAGGAGAATTGGCCTTGTCTCCCCCTCCGGCACACGCTGGGCCAGGCAGCAGACCGCCCCTTTGTCGAAGGCGGCGGAGATATAGTCGTGTCCGTCCACCCGCTCCCCTTTATAGGCCACAAAAAAGTCGCCCGCTGAAACGGCGCGGCTGTCGATCACCACGCTGCCCAGCTCCGCATCGAAGTCTCCCTCGCCGCAGATCCGGCCGCCACAGACCGCTGCCGCCCTTGAAATCGTCATTCCTCTCATGGTTCATTCCTCCCGTAGAAGAAGTATAGCATAAATCAAAACTCCGCGCCACAAAAATATATGCCTCTGCCCGGATGATTTTGTTTGCATTGGGCCCGGAATTATGCGATACTGTAAACACAGGGGTGATGAAGATTTGAGCCAGAGTGAGGAAAGAGAAAAAAACATCAGCCGGGTGATTGAAACAGCACTGGATCTGTTTTTGTCCGACGGCATCGCGGAAACCAGCGTCAACCGCCTGGCCAAAGCCTGCGGCCTGGCCCCCATGTCCATCTACCGCTATTTCGGCAGCAAAGACGCCCTGGTGGCCCAGGTGTGGAGCTATGCCCTGAAACGCTTTTACGAGCAATACATGGAGCAGTACAATGCCCTGTCCCTCGACGGCTGCAGAGGCTATGAAAAGTTTGTTGCCAGCATGAACGTATATTTCAATACCTACTCCGAATTTCCCCAGTGGTACAGCTACACCCGGGAGATGTTCTCCTACCGCTTTACGGAGCAGAGCGAGGGCGGCGAGATGTACAACGTTTTCTGGAAGTACTATGACAAGGAGATCCCTATCCCCGCCCTGAAGGCCCTGAAGGAGGGCATTGCCGACGGCTCCATCCGAAACGACGTGAATATTTACGCCGTATACCAGATCTTGCTCAACGCCTACACCGGCACCGCCATCTATGAAAACCTGTCCTTCGGCGTGGAGCCAGTGGACATCGTTCGCTTTACCGGAGACCTGATAGCAAATTACATAAAAAATCCAGGCCCCGCTTGTCAATAACGACAGTTTTGCTTTTTCGTCAAGACTCTTTTCCCTTTGTGTGACTTTTGATACGGACTTCAGGCACAGTTTTGATAAAATTTTACCAGACATTGAAATGTGCCTTTTTTTTGGACATTGATGTTAGTACCTATAACATCACCGCAGACAGGATTGTCAGGAGGCGATTCAATGAATTTGACGGAAACATACCGCAGCCGGCTGGCAGAGT
>JBJDXP010000078.1:0-2539 GCA_051866735.1 Candidatus Limivicinus sp. | reverse complement strand
AGCCAGCAACACTGCAAAGCCCTTTTTCAAGAACACCGGGGCACTGAGCACCTCGATGGGAATGCGCTCATGGGTTTCAAAATATTTTTCCTGAATGTCCTTGGGGTAATCGTGGATCCACCAAACTGGATTTTTGCACAGCGAGATCATGATCAGGCAGGTGAACAGGATCAGCGCCCCAACACATTCCATTCCATAAATCGTCCAATTCACTGTTTTGTATCTCCTATAGCGCGTTCCAATATAACACGAAGATCAGCACACAACCCCAAGCGTTTCCGGTGGCTTTTCGGACGATCAGCATTCCATAGATCAAAAAGAGAGTACACAGCATCTCCGCCACCGCGTCCGGCGTCACACCCACGGCTCCGTGTATCAGAATACACATGGCCGCGCAGACGAAAGCGCCCCAATCCCACAGCCTGTTTTTGGACGGATAGCGCTC
This sequence comes from Candidatus Limivicinus sp., assembly GCA_051866735.1. Taxonomy (GTDB): domain Bacteria; phylum Bacillota; class Clostridia; order Oscillospirales; family Oscillospiraceae; genus Limivicinus. The sequence goes on along the minus strand of JBJDXP010000078.1, from coordinate 2,094 downwards.
GCCGATTTTATCGGAAATCACCACATAATTGAAGCCCTCAAAAAAGCCCCAGAAAAGCGCGGTGAGCAGCATGGCAAGAACGTTCTCCGGGAAACCGCTCTCAATCGCCTCCGCCGTCGTTTGCACAGCGGAAAAGGGAAGCCATGTATGCACATTTCCCGCAAAGAGGTTATACAGGAGATCCGGTACGCAGCACAGTGCGCTCAGCGCAATGGCGCTCAGCAAATGCTTACGGGTAAGGCCGTGATCTGAAAATCGTTCCTTTCTGACAATGGCCACGATGGTGATTCCCAGTCCGGCAATGCCGAACTGAAAGATGCCTCCCATGAACAAAACCCGCAGTACAATCGGGATCGCGGTGTCGGCGGCGATGTGGTTGATCTCCCTGCCGAAAACGGTATAGATGACAAGAATCAGAAGGGACACTCCGGCGATGATCCACAAATCCGTATCCAGTTGTTTCTTTCGTACTTTTGTCAGCATGACAGCGTCCTCCCTGATTCGGTTTCTATCTTGTTTGCATTCTCGTGAAGCGTCCCGAAAGAACAGCAGCTAAACTCCCATGCCTGCTGGCGCAGGCACCACCACATTGTATAAGTCCACGGATTGCTCCGCGCTTCGCTCTCACGATTCTTTTCCATGCTATTAACGGCCTGCTTCCCGCAATATTTCGTTTTGGATGTTTCATAGCAAATGCCACCCCATTTACAATGCCGCAAACACCCCGCAGCCCCGCTTCTTCAGCCACAGATACAGCACCCCGCAGAGAACAAGGTCCAGCCCGATGAACGCTCCCATGTATCCTGCAAAGCCCAGCTTCCAGCCGGGGAGCAGCAGAAAGCCCACGCAAAAGAGGATGGTGTAGGCCCAGCCGCCGAACATGGCGATCATCACTCCCATGCTCTGCTTGATGACCGTGATCTCCTGCGTCCAGTTGAGATTGGGCATCTTCAGCCCCATAAACAGCCCGAACAGCGCCGAGAGTAGCACAAAGGACAGCGTCTGAACCGCCGCAAGCACGACATCCAACGGGGCAAAGGGGCAGACCATCGCAAGACACAATAGGCAAAACAGCATGGGGATGCCGGTGAGCAACAGCTGCACGGAAAGCTTTGCCCGAAGCGCCTGCCAGGGCTTCACGGGCAGGGACTGCATGAGCCACAGGGTTTTCCCCTCCAGCGACACGGAGGGGACTGCCATATCGTTCATGGAAGCGATCATGCACCCCATGGCGCACAGCAGCAGCGGGACGCTGCCCGGCTTTTCGCCGAACACGCCACCCAGCAGTTCGATGAGCGCTCCGCCCTTCCAGAGAAGCGCCACGCCGCAGACGGGCAGCATCAGGATGCCCAGGCCGCAGTTGAGCATATAGTTGGGGCTGGCGAGAAACCGGGAAAACTCCTTCCCCAGCAGGGCGGAGGAGACGCTTTTCTGCCTGACGGCGGTTTCCTTATAGACCTTCCGCGCAGATCTCCCGGTGGAGGTGGCCAGCTTCAAAAAGCTGCGGGAGATGAGTACCCACATCAGGGCGAACAGGGCGGCCACGGCCAGGGAGATGACCAGACACGGGATGGGGTCGCCCACGCCCACTTGGCCGAACAGGTAGAGGGGATAGGCGGCGCCCTTGACGGCCTCGCCAAAGGCCTCCGCGTTGGATAGCAGCTCGCTGATCAGGGTCTGGGCCTTGAACACCGCGAAGTAGTACACGGCGAAAAACGCCAGAGAGACGATGACGGTAATGAGGCTCTTGCGCTTTAGCTTCAGGCTGATCTTGGCCACCACCCAGCCCAGGGCGCAGGAGACCGTCATGACAAAAACGGAGATCAGCGCGGTAAGCAGCAGCGAGCCCAGCACGGTTTGCAAGCCGAATGCCGCCTCTACCCAGTAGACAAGTATCGCCGGAAGGATCACCACGCCGGAATACAGAAGGCCCATGAGGTAAACCGTGGTCATCCGGGAGGCCATCAGCACACTCACCGGAATGGGCAAAGACAGCAGTAAATCGTTGTCCTTGGCCAGGTACAGCGTGGAGTAGGTGGTGAACACGCTGCCGAAAGCCCCCAGCAAAACGGCGATCAGCCCCATCATGGCAAA
>JBJDXP010000077.1:0-2555 GCA_051866735.1 Candidatus Limivicinus sp. | reverse complement strand
ACATAGTCGGCCATGGGGCTGGAGGGAGTGATGGGGTAGATTGCTGCGACTTCGGTGAATGCGTAGGATACATGGGCGGCAGCAGTGTTACCGTCCATGGTTTTGAAGTGTCTCTGCATTTCTATGTTCATCTCCATTGCAAAAAATTGACTGTCGCGGCCCGTTATCCGAGCCATTGACAGTTTAACATCAAATCGTCAACTTGTAAACATGCAAGCTCAATAAAATTCCTGCAAATAATTCAAATTTTGCCCATTCCATATGACTGAACTGACAAAGCGTCGTTATACGATAAGTAAATTGTGCGTTTTTTTGCTTGTGCTTTTTGAAGTAATGGTTTATAATCTTACAATCGGTCTATATGACCGTGAATGATGAAAGGAGATCGTCAGCTATGGTGAACATCATCAATGACTATGGAAAAATAAGCATCACCAGCGAGGTCTTTACCTATCTTGCAGGCGACGCTGCCACCAGCTGTTTCGGTGTCAAAGGCATGGCCGGCCGCAGCAAGGAAGGCGGGCCGCTGCAGCTGCTGCGCCGGGAATCCATGTCCAAGGGCGTGGAAGTGAAGTTCAACGACGACGGCAGTCTGTCCCTTGAACTGCATATCGGTGTGGACCACGGCGTGAACATGGCCGCCGTTTCCCGCAGCATTATGAACGAGGTCAGCTACAAGCTGTCCAAATCCACCGGAGTCCCTGTGAAGAACGTGGATGTCTATATAGATACAATAATCGGATAAGCTTTCGCTGATCCCCGGAGGTGCTTTCACTTGAGAGATTATATCGACGCCGCCGCGTTTAAGGAAATGATCCTGTGTGCGGACGCGGCCCTGCACGAAAATATTCAAAAGGTAAATGAACTGAACGTATTCCCCGTGCCCGACGGAGATACCGGCACGAACATGGGCCTTACGCTCAACAACGCGGCCACCGAGCTGCGCAAGAAGAACTTTGTCTCCCTGGACGCCGCGGCCGACTGCGTGGCCTCCGCCCTGCTGCGGGGCGCCCGAGGCAATTCCGGCGTTATCCTGTCCCTGCTGTTCCGGGGCATTTCCCGCCGGCTCAAGGGACTTGAGTCTGCCGGGACCGTGGAATTTGCCGGCGCCATGTCTGACGGCGTGGAGGCCGCTTACAAAGCGGTCATGAAGCCCGCCGAGGGCACCATCCTCACCGTCTCCCGTCTGGCGGCTGCCGCCGCCGTGGAAGCGGCCAACGCCGGGGCCAGCCTGGAAAACGCGCTGGTCTGCGCCATCAAGGCCGGCGACGAGGCCCTGGAAAACACCGTAAACATGAACCCCGTGCTGAAAAAGGCCGGCGTCATCGACGCGGGCGGCATGGGCTACATGATCATTCTCAAAGCCATGCTGGCCTCCCTGCGAGGCGAGGTCACCGCGCCTGAAGAGGGCGGCGATTTCAGCGCCTTTGCGGAGAGCAGCGCCTTTGACGTGTTCGACACTGAGGACATCACCTTTGCCTTTGACACCGTGTTCATCGTCCGCAAGAAAACGCTGGATGTGGATCTGGAGCCGTTGCGCAAGTACCTGTCCAGCATCGGCGATTCTCTGGTCATCGGCGATGACGACGAGGCCTTCAAGGTCCATGTGCACACCAATATCCCCGGCAACGCCCTGAACGAGTCTCAGAAGTACGGCACCCTGGAGCTGGCCAAGATCGAGAACATGCGCACCCAGCATGAGGATCTGCTGGCCGGCAAGAAGGCCCAGAGCACCGACGATCTGGAGCAGATCGAGAAGGAGCTGGAGGAGCAGGAAAATGCCGTTGCCGCACCGGAGAAGGAGTTCGGCGTGGTGACCGTCTGCGCCGGAGCGGGCATGGAGGCCCTGTTCCGCGAGCTGGGCGCCGACGGTATCGTCACCGGCGGACAGACCATGAACCCCTCCACCGACGATATCCTCAAGGTCATCAACAAGACCCCCGCCTCCACCGTGTTTGTGTTCCCCAACAATAAAAATATCACCATGGCGGCGGAGCAGTGCATCCCCCTGACCGAGAAAAAGGTCATTGTCATGCCCACCAAGACCGTGCCCCAGGGCGTGTCCGCCCTGCTGAACTTCAACCCCGACGAGGGGGAAGAGCAGATGGTCTCCACCATGCAGGAAGCCATTTCCAATGTGCACACCGCCATGATCACCTACGCGGCCCGGGATTCCGATTTTGACGGGCACAACATCCACGCGGGCGAGTATCTGGCCCTGCTGGACGGCGCGCTCATCGGCAGCTACACCAATATCAAGACCCTGTTCAAGGAACTGAGCTGGGCCTTTGACGAGTTCGACCCGGAGTTCATCACCGTGTATTACGGCGAGGACGTGAAAGAGGACGAGGCAAACGACTCTGCCCAGACCATTATCGGCTGCTTCCCCGACGCGGACGTCAGCGTAGTCAGCGGCGGCCAGCCGGTGTACTATTACATGATCGCCGTGGAATAAATCAATAAAAATGCAAGCGCCCGCCATTTCTGGCGGGCGCTTGCTCAGCTTGTCAAAGAACCCCGGTTTTAACTAAGCTAAAACCGGGGATTTGGCGTAT
>JBJDXP010000076.1:0-2609 GCA_051866735.1 Candidatus Limivicinus sp. | reverse complement strand
CGCCAATTCCCCGGTTTTAGCTTAGTTAAAACCGGGGTTCTTTGACAAGCTGAAATCAAGGGAACGAATACCGTTCCCTTGATTTTTCTGTGTTATGGGCGTATTATAATGACTGCTGAATAAACCGCTTTGCGGTTTATTCACACGGCTTATGCCGTGAAATTCCATAAAACGGCTCTTTTAACCGTTTTATGGAATTCAGTCATTGTAACAATGCGTATCTTCCTTGGCGTGGCGCACCACGCCAAGGAAAGGTGCAAGGATTTTGTGCAAACAAGCACAAATCCCTTGCACTTGAACAAAGCCTGTTGGCCTTGAAAGCCAAGGCTTTCATGGCTTGCGGCTTTGTTCAGAACGTATTATTATATTATCCTCATATAAAACTTGGAGGATCACCATGGCAAAAACCAAAGGACAAAACTACATGTACGGCGCGGCCATTCTCACGGCGGGCGTTGTAATAATGAAGATCCTTGGCTTCATCTACAAGGTTCCCATTGGCAATATCATCGGCGATGACGGGTATTCCATGTTCCTCGCCACCTATAACATATATAACGTATTCCTGACCCTGGCCACCGCCGGACTGCCCATCGCCCTGTCCCGCATGATCTCCGAGGCCAACGCCGAGGAGCGGCCCATGCAGGCCAAGCGCACCTTCTCCGTGGCCTGGTGGACCTTCTTTGTGGTGGGTCTTGTGTGTACGCTCATTATGTTCTGCTTCCCCGAGCAGCTGGCGGACAGCGTGCTGCACAATCCGGACGCCGCCCCCAGCATCCGGGCCATGGCCCCGGCCGTGCTGCTGGTGTGCCTGGTGTCTGCCTACAGGGGCTATTGCCAGGGCTTCGGCAACATGATCCCCACCACCGTGGGCCAGGTGCTGGAGGTGCTGGTCAAGGTCATCGTGGGCCTGATCCTGGCCTATGCGATCATGAAGGCCGGAAAAGGCAAGCCCCTGGCCTCCGCCGGGGCCATCTTCGGCGTGACCGCAGGCTCTCTGGCGGCGCTGGTATACATGTTCGTATACAAGCGGAAAAACTACCGGGACGAGGAGCTGGAAACGCCGGACACGCCGGACAGTACCGGCAAGATCCTCAGCCGCTTTCTCCGCATCGGTATACCCATCGCTCTGGGCTCCAGCGTGCTGTCTCTGCTGAATCTGGTGGACTCCAGCCTCTGTATGGACCGGCTCCAGTCCGCCGCGGGCTTTGCCTATCAGGATGCAAAGATCCTCTACGGCGTATACGGCAAGGCCCAGACCCTGTTTAACCTTCCTGCCGCCTTTATCACCCCCCTGACCATCTCCGTGGTCCCGGCCATCGCTTCCGCCATCGTTCGCGGCGAAAACGACAGCGCCACCCAGATCTCCGAGGACTCCATGCGCGTCTCCGCCGTCCTGGCCATGCCTATGGGCGTGGGTCTTGCGGTGCTGTCTTACCCCATTATGAGAGTCATCTATCCGGACAGCCACAGCTCCGGGCCGGTGCTGCTGGCCATCATGGGCATAGCCTCCATCTTTGTGTGCGTGGTGCTGATGGAAAACGCTGTGCTGCAGGCCTCCGGCAAAGAGAAGCTGCCCATGTACTCCATGCTGGTGGGCGGCGTGGTGAAGATCGCGGTGAACTGGTTTTTGGTGGCCGACCCCAGGATCAACATCTACGGCGCGCCCATCGGCACCCTGGTAAGCTACCTGGTCATGTTCATTATGAACTTTGTGTTCATGTGCTTTGCCCTGGACAAAAACCCGCGCCTGAGCCGCATCCTGATCCGGCCCGGCGTCAGCAGCCTTCTCATGGGCGCGGCGGCCTGGGGCGTATATGGCCTTTCCGCAAGGTTTGTGGGCGCAGACAGCCGTTTGACCATGCTGCTTAGCATGGCGCTGGCCATGGCCGCGGCGGTGATCGTGTACTTTGTCTCGGTCATTGCCCTGCGTGGGATCACCAGAGAGGACATGAAGCTCATTCCCGGCGGTGAAAAAGTGGCAAAAATCCTGCATATGCGTTAAAAAACCGCTTTTTTTAAGAAATAGGTCTTGATAATATGAGCAAAATATGGTAGCATACACTTCGCCGCTGTTTCCCGGCGGGAAAAATTCATTGGCATGAGTATTCTGCCGCATTTTCGGGCAGACTCATCATAAACATGGCATTGTTGCCGTATTTTAGGAGGATTACACATGAATAAAACCGAACTGGTTGCTGCTGTTGCAGAGAAGACCGGCATGTCCAAGAAGGACAGCGAAAAGGCAGTCAACGCAGCATTTGATTCCATCACTGAGGCTCTGGCCGCCGGTGAGAAGGTACAGCTTGTAGGCTTTGGCGCATTTGAGGTCAAGGAGCGCAACGCCCGCGTCGGCCGCAACCCCAAGACCAAGGAGACCATCGAGATCCCCGCATCCCGCGTCGCTTCCTTCAAGGTCGGCAAGGCCCTCAAGGACGCAGTTTCCAAGTAATCTAAAAATAGCCGCGTGAGCGGCTATTTTTTACTATGGGGAGGTCAACAGATGAGACTGGACAAATATTTAAAGGTATCCCGCCTGATCAAGCGCCGCACTGTGGCCAACGAGGCCTGCGACGGGGAGCGGGTCAGCGTCAACGGCCGGCAGGTGA
>JBJDXP010000075.1:0-14766 GCA_051866735.1 Candidatus Limivicinus sp. | reverse complement strand
GTGTGCGACTACAAGCAGACGGAAAGCATTCCCAAGCTGGTACATACCCACGACTACGAGCAGAAGTTTGACGCGGACGGCCACTGGGATGAATGCGGCTGCGGCGATGTGCAGAACAAGGAAGCCCACAAGTTTGGCCAGTGGACAGTGACAAAGAAAGCCACCGAGACCGCCAAGGGTGAAAAGGAACGGACCTGCACGGTCTGCGGCTATACGGAGAAGGCAGCGATCGCAAAGCTGGGCACCGTGGCAACCGGTGATGACAGCAATTTTGCCCTGTGGTTTGCTCTGCTTGCCGTGTCCGCCGCCGCTGTGATCACCACAGCAGCTGTGAGCAAAAAGAAAAAGGCCAACAGATAAGACACCGCGAAATTAAATAAAAAGGAAATGTATATCCCGAAAGGAATGTACATTTCCTTTTTTGCTTAGGGGTGGCTTTTGCCGCGCGCCGTATAGCCTCCCCTAACAGGGGAGGTGCCCCGAAAGGGGCGGAGGGGTTTGCCTCGTTGCTACCTTTGACTACCCCTCAGTCTGCCCTACGGGCAGCCAGCTCCCCTGACAAGGGGAGCCGTTGCAGCGCTGTTTCGGTTGGGCCGTAGGGGCGGCTCTGCGTGGCCGCCCGGGAAGGGCACCTCATCCGGCCCTCCGGGCCACCTTCCCCTCAAAGGGGAAGGCTTTTGTCATGCGCCCTTTTTATGCCCATGTATTCCGGTCAGGAGGACGGCGAAGAGCACCAGGGCGATACCGGCAAGGCTGAACAGATTCAGGCTCTCGCGGTACACCAAAACGCCCACCAGTGTGGCCACCACCGGCTCTACCGAGGCCATGACGGAGGCTCTGCCGGCCTCGATCCCGGAAAGGCCGAAGGTGTACAGCAGATAGGGCAGGTAGCTTGTCACCACCCCGGCCAGCAGGCAAAGGGCGAGGGTGCCGGAGGAGGAGAACATCAGCGTAAGCGGCGCTTTCACACCGAAGATCAGCCCTGCGCCCAGAGCCGCCAGCAGGCAGGAATAAAAATTGATGGTGCTGCTGGCGTAGCCCCGCCGGAGGGCCAGCTTGCCGAAAATGCTGTACAGCGCGTAGCCGAAGCCGGAGCCGAGGCCGTAGAGCAGCCCGATCAGGCTGATTTTGGTCTCCTGCCCCACAAGGCCCGACACCAGACAGCAGCCGGAAAAAGCCAGAAACACCGCCAGAATCAGCCGCCCGTTCAGCTTTTCCTGAAACAGCAGGGCGGACATGAGCACCACAAAGCAGGGCGCGGTGTACAGCAGGATGGCCGCGGCGGAAAGACTCATCAGGGTCATGGCCTGAAAATAGCACACGGAGAAAAACAGCAGCGAGCAGAGGCCGGAGCCGATAAAGCACCAGAAATCTTTCAGCTTTACCCGAAAGGCGCTTTTGTCCCGGATGAGGATGGTCAGCGCGAAGAGCAGCGCCGCCACGCCGCAGCGGACAAAAACAATGCCGAAGGAGTCAAAGCCCAGACTGCCCATGCTCCGCCGGAACAGACCCATCAGGCCCCAAAGACAGCCGCTGGCGATGACCGCGGCGGAATAAATGTGCTTTTTCATATCCCCGCCTCCAATAAAAGACATCCGTGTTTTCAAGTGAGTATAATTATTTTTTTGGACAATGTCAATATAATATGCTGTAAGCATTTTACGCCCGGATGAGTGTAAAAGCTATTGCCAAAACCGCCCCGAGTGGTTAAAATAGTGAATATAGTTTTCGGAAGAAAAAACTTTGGGAGGCGGATAAAGATGAGAAGCAAATACACGGTAAAGCTCAAGACCATTGTGCAGGAGCACAAGCTGAATATTCTTCACACATCCAAGGACTATGACACGGCGGTGCTGACCACGGCGGACGTGAACCGCCCGGCCATGCAGCTGGCGGGTTTTTATAACTATTTTGATCCTCACCGGCTCCAGATCATCGGCCGGGTGGAGAGCACCTATCTGGACACCCTGACGGAGCAGGAGCGGCGGGATGCGCTGGAGCGCTTCATGCAGTACGATATCGCGGCGCTGGTGATCTGCCACGGGATGCAGCCCTTCCCCGAGTGCCTGGAGCTGGCGGCAAAGTACGACCGGAACCTGTTCATCACCGACGAGGACACCTCAGACTTTCAGGCGGATGTCATCGGCACCCTCCACAGCTACCTGGCCCCCCGCATCACCACCCACGGCGTGCTGGTGGAGGTCTACGGTGAAGGCGTGCTGCTCATCGGCGACAGCGGCATCGGCAAGAGCGAGACGGCCCTGGAGCTCATCAAGCGCGGCCACCGCCTGATCGCCGACGACGCGGTGGAGATCAAGCTGGTGGGCCGGGATAAGCTCACGGGCAACGCGCCGGAGCTGATCCGCTACTATATGGAGCTGCGGGGCATCGGCGTGATCAATGTGCGCCATATCTACGGCGTGGGCGCGGTAAAGCCGGAGACCAATATCGACCTGGTGGTAAAGCTGGAGCCCTGGCAGGAGGGCAAGGCCTATGACCGGCTGGGCCTTTCCGAGGAGACGGAGATCTTCCTGGGCGTAAAGCTGCCCCTGGTGACCATCCCCGTGCAGCCCGGGCGGAACCTGGCCGTCATTCTGGAGCTTGCGGCCATGAACAACCGCCAGAAAAAGATGGGATATAACGCCGCCGTGGCGCTGGCCGCCGAGCACGACTACGCGGTGGACGCCGGACTGATATAAATTTTTGGGGAGAGACCTATGGAAAACCTTGAAACCGCCATTGCACAAATCAAACAGGAACTGCCCGGGCTGTGCCTGATGGAAAACGAGCCCATGAGCGCCCACAGCTCTTTTAAGATCGGCGGCCCGGCGCGGGCCCTGGCCGTGCCTTCAGACGTCAGCTCTCTTTCGAAGATCTGCCATATTCTGAAGCTGAACAAACTGGCCCCCATGCTGCTGGGAAATGGCACCAACATCCTTTTCCCGGACGAGGGCCTGCCGGAGCTGTTTATCATCAGCACGGAAAAGCTGACGAAAATGTTCCTGCTGCCTGACGGGGCCATCTACGCCGAGGCCGGGGTGTCGCTGGCGAAGCTATCAAGCTTTGCCCAGCAAAACGGGCTGCAGGGCCTGGAATTTGCCTCCGGCATCCCGGGCACGGTGGGCGGCGGACTGCTGATGAACGCCGGCGCCTACGGCGGGGAGTTGAAAGACGTAGTGGAGAGCGTGGTCTATTACTTCCTGCCCCAGCAGACCCTGCTGGAAGCCCCGGCGGAGGCCTGCGGCTTCGGCTACAGGACCAGCAATTTCAAAACCCAGGGCGGCTGCGCCATTCTCAGCGCGGTGTTCCGCCCGGAAAAGGGCAACAAGGACCAGATCGCCGCGAAAATGCGGGAGCTGAACGAGAAGCGCCGGGAAAAGCAGCCCCTGGACCTGCCCTCGGCGGGCAGCGCCTTCAAGCGCCCGGAGGGGCACTTTGCCGCCGCCCTGATCGAGCAGGTGGGCCTGAAGGGCTATACCGTAGGCGGCGCCCAGGTGTCGGAGAAGCATTCCGGCTTTGTGGTGAACAAAGGGAACGCCACATCCAAGGATGTCTATGACCTGATGATGCATGTGCGCAATACGGTCTATACCCAGACCGGCGTTTTTCTGGAGCCGGAGATCATTATCCTGCCCCCGGACTACGCCCTGAAGGACGAGACGCCGGACGCGCCCATATACAGAATTGATGTAAACGAGGAGACCCTGCCGGAGGAATGAGGGAAAGAGAGATGGAATTTCTGATCATCACCGGCCTTTCCGGTGCAGGCAAGAGCCGTGCGGCGGATGTGCTGGAGGACCTGGAGTACTACTGCGTGGACAATATGCCCGTGGCGCTGATGCCCCGCTTTGCGGAACTGTGCGTGGCCACCGGCGGGCGCTATGAAAAGGTGGCGCTGGTGACGGACGTGCGGGAAAAGGACGGCTTCGGCCAGCTGCTGACCACCCTGGACCAGCTGGGCGAGATGGACGTCAGCTGCCGCATCCTGTACATGGACGCGGACACCCGCACTCTTGTCCGCCGCTACAAGGAATCCCGGCGGCCCCACCCCATGGCGGCCCCCGGCGTATCCGTGGAGCAGGCCGTGGCGAAGGAGGCGGAGCTGCTGGCCCCGGTGCGGGCGCGGGCGGATTACATCGTGAACACCTCCAGCCTGACTCTGGGTATGCTGCAAAACAAGCTGTTTGATCTGTTTGCCGGGGAGGGCCACAAGCGGAAAATCGCTGTGACGGTCATGTCCTTCGGCTACAAGCATGGCATCCCCATGGACGCGGATCTGGTGTTTGACGCCAGGTTCCTGCCCAACCCCTTCTATGTGGACGAGCTGCGGCCCATGTGCGGGCTGGACAGGCCGGTGGCGGAGTTTGTGTTCAGCTACCAGCAGACCCGGACCTTCCTGGAAAAGCTGGAGGACATGCTGGACTTCCTGCTGCCCCTGTATTTAGAGGAGGGGAAGCTGACGCTGACCATCGCCATCGGCTGCACCGGCGGCCGCCACCGCAGCGTGGCTCTGGCCGCGGCGCTGAACGACTATTTCCATGCCCATGAGATAGATTCGGTGAACGTAAACCGCGATATCGACAAGTAGAGGGATTGAAACGGCGTGCCGCTCGCCGCTGAAGCGGCAACTGCGGCAGAATGGAGATTAAAATGTCATTTTCATCCGACGCAAAGGCAGAGCTCTGCGCCCAGAGGCCGGACAGAAAGTGCTGCGCCGTGGCGGAGAGCTACGGCGTGCTGCTCTACTGCAACACCTTTTCGGCCCGGGAGATCCGGATCATCACTGCCAGCCGGGATTTTGCCGCCCGGCTGCCCCGGCTGTTCAAGCGGGCCTTTTCCCTGAGCTTTGACGTGCTGCCCCCGGAAAACACCAAAGGGAAAAGCAGCTTTCTGATTACCTCGCCGGACAAAATCAAGCGCATTTTCGACACCTACGGCGCGGAGGTGGACAGCACCCTGTCCCACCACGTCAATTTCGGCGTGCTGGAGGAGGACTGCTGCCGTGCCTCCTTTATCCGGGGGGCTTTTCTGGCGGGGGGCAGCGTCACCGACCCGGAAAAGCGCTACCATCTGGAGCTGGCCACGCCCCACCACAGCGTCAGCCGGGAGACCTACTCGGTGCTGCTGGACATGGGCTTCAGCCCCCGGGAGGCGGAGCGGGGCGGAAATGCCCTGCTGTATTTCAAGCAGGCCGACGCCATCGCCGATTTTTTCACCACCATCGGGGCCACAAACACCGCCCTGGGCATTATGACCGCCAAGGTGGAAAAGGACATGCGAAACACCATCACCCGCCGGGTCAACTGCGACTCGGCCAACGCCGACAAGGTGGTGAACGCGGCCCAGGAGCAGCTTGAAGCCATACGGTATATCGTAAAGGAGTACGGCATCGACGCCCTGCCCGAACCGCTGAAGGACGCGGCCCTGCTGCGGATCGCAAACCCGGAGGCCAGCCTTGCGGACCTGGCAAAGCTCTCTTACCCGCCGGTGACCAAAAGCTGCATTTCCCACAGACTGAAAAAAATCATGAGCTTAGCCTCGAAGGAGTAACCATGGCCTTTGTCCATTTACATGTACATACGGAATACTCACTGCTGGACGGGGCCTGCCGTATCGACAAGATCGCGGAAAAGGCCAAGGCCCTGGGGCAGACCGCCCTGGCCGTCACCGACCACGGGGTCATGTACGGCGCGGTGGCCTTTTACAAGGCCTGCCTTGCGGCGGGGATCAAGCCCATCATCGGCTGCGAGGTATATGTGGCTCCCCGGAACATGAGCGACAAGGAGCATGGCCGGGATAACGACTATACCCATCTTGTGTTGCTGTGCAAAAACGAGACCGGCTATCAGAATCTCTGCTATCTGGTCAGCGCCGCCTTTACCGACGGCTTTTACGTCAAGCCCCGCATCGACTGGGCGCTGCTGCACCAGCACGCGGAGGGGCTGATCTGCCTCTCCGGCTGTCTGGCCGGGGCCATCCCCCAGATGCTTGTAAAGGACGACTACGAGGGGGCCAAAGCCAAGGCTCTGGAGCTTCGGGCGCTGTTCGGGCCGGAGGATTTCTATCTGGAGATCCAGGACCACGGCCTCCCGGAGGAGAAAAAGGCCGCCCAGGGGCTGATCCGGCTCCATAAGGAGACCGGCATTCCCCTGGTTCTGACCAACGACGCCCACTATATTGAAAAAGAGGACGCCTATTATCAGGATGTGCTGATGTGCATCCAGATGGGCAAGACCGTGGACGACCCCAACCGTATGCGCTTTGAGTCTAAGGAGCTGTACCTGAAAAGCGAGGAGGAAATGCGCGCCCTCTTCCCGGAGCTTCAGGAGGCGGCGGACAACACGGTGGCCATTGCGGAGCGCTGCAATTACGATTTTGAATTTGGCCACTACCACCTGCCCCGCTTCAAACTGCCCGCGGGGGAGACAGACAGCTTTGCCTATCTCCAAAAGCTCTGTGAAAAGGGCTTTGCCGAGCGCTTTCCCCACAGGCCCCAGGTCCATGAGCAGCTGGAATACGAGCTGAACATGATCAAAAAGATGGGCTTTGTGGACTATTTCCTCATCGTCTCCGACTTTATCGGCTACGCCAAGCGAAACGGCATCCCTGTAGGCCCCGGCCGCGGCAGCGCCGCGGGCAGCGTGGTGTCCTACTGCCTGCATATCACCGATGTGGACCCCATTAAGTACAGCCTTTTCTTCGAGCGCTTCTTAAACCCCGAGCGCGTCTCCATGCCGGATATTGACGTGGACTTCTGCGTCAACCGCCGGGGAGAGGTCATCGACTATGTGAACCGGCTCTACGGCAGCGACCATGTGGCCCAGATCGTCACCTTTGGCACCATGGCGGCCAGAGGCGCCATCCGGGACGTGGGCCGGGCCCTGTCCGTCAGCTACGCCCAGACGGACGCGGTGGCCAAACAGGTGCCCTCCGGCCCGGGGGCGCTGAACATGACCCTGGACGAGGCCCTGCGGCTCTCCAAGCCCCTGAAGGAGCTGTACGAAGGGGACGAGAACATCAAGCACCTGATCGACGTGGCCAAAGCCCTGGAGGGTATGCCCCGCCACGCCTCCACCCACGCCGCCGGCGTGGTGATCACGGAAAAGCCGGTGTACGAATATGTGCCCCTGGCGAGAAACGACGAGTCCGTGGTCTGCCAGTACCCCATGACCACCCTGGAAGAGCTGGGCCTGCTGAAAATGGACTTTCTGGGTCTGCGAAATCTGACGGTGCTGGAGGACGCGGCAAAGTTAGTGCGGCAGTTCCAGCCGGATTTCAAGGTGGAGACCATACCGGAGGACGACCCGGAGACCTTTGAGATGCTGGCCGCGGGACATACCAGCGGCGTGTTCCAGCTGGAAAGTACGGGCATCACCGGCGTGTGCACCAGCATCAAGCCGAAAAACATTGAAGATATCACCGCTGTCATCGCCCTTTACCGCCCCGGCCCCATGGACAGCATCCCCCGCTTTGTGGAGTGCTCCACCCACCCGGAGAAGATCAGCTACAAGCACGAGCTGCTGCGCCCGATCCTGGAAGTGACCTACGGCTGCATTGTGTATCAGGAGCAGGTCATCCAGATCTTCCGGCAGCTGGCGGGCTTTTCCCTGGGCCAGGCGGACATGATCCGCCGGGCCATGAGCAAGAAAAAGCACAAGGTCATTGACGCCGAGCGCATCGCCTTTGTCCACGGCGACAGTGAGCGGGGCATCGCCGGCGCGGTGGCCAATGGCGTGCCGGAGGATGTGGCCAACAGCATCTACGACGAGATTCTGGACTTTGCCAGCTATGCCTTCAACAAGGCCCACGCGGTGAGCTATGCCATCGTCACCTACCGCACCGCCTATATGAAGCGGCACTACCCCCGGCAGTATATGGCGGCGCTGCTGACCTCCGTGCTGGATAACAGCACCAAGGTGGCGGAGTATATCGCCGAGTGCCGGGAGCTGGGCATTCAGCTGCTGCCCCCGGACGTGAACGAGTCCGGCGCAAACTTCACCGTGGCCGGGGACAATATCCGCTTCGGTCTGGTGGCCATCAAGGGCATCGGCTGGGGCGTCATCAACGGCCTGGTGGCCGAGCGGGAGAGAAACGGCCTTTTTGCGGACTTTGAGGATTTCTGCCGCCGCATGTCCGGCAAGGACATGAACAAGCGCGCCGTGGAAAATCTGATCCGGGCCGGGGCTTTTGACAGCATGGGCTACAAGCGCAAGGCCCTGCTCCAGGTCGCGGGCGCGGTGATCGACAGCATCAACCAGGCCCAGCGGGACAACATCTCCGGCCAGATGGACCTCTTCGGCGACTTCGGCGGACAGGAGCAGGCGCAGCCTGCCCGGATCGCCATCCCCCAGGTGGAGGAGTTTTCTGCCAGAGAGAAGATGGCCATGGAAAAGGAGGTCACAGGCCTCTATCTCACCGGCCACCCCATGGACGAGTACCGGGACGCGGTGCGGAAAATCGGCGCGGCCCCAATCGGCGCGATTATCAGCGATTTTGCCGCCGCCGACGGACCGGCCAGCTACGCGGATAACCAGACGGTCACCGTGGCGGGGGTGGTGTCCTCCACCAGGACCCGCACCACCAAGAATAACTCGTTGATGAGCTATATCATGCTGGAGGACGACACCGGCAGCATCGAGCTGATCGCTTTCCAGAAGGCGCTGGACAGCGGCGGCTGCTATGTGGTGGAGAATGCCTCCCTGATCGTCCGCGGGCGGATCTCTGTGCGGGACGAGAAGGAGCCCCAAATCATGGTGGATTCCATCCGGCCCCTCAGCGATATCGGCACGTTGGCCCAGACCGCCGCGGTGCAGAAACCGGCGGCCCCGGCGGTCCAGCCCGGGCAGAAGCTCTGGGTGAAGCTGCCCGGAGCGGACGACCCCCGGCTCCATAAGATCGAGCTGATCCTGACCATGTTCCCCGGAACGGAGCAGATGATCATCTGGTGCGAGCGGGAGAAAAAGCGCATCGGCGCCCGGTGCCTGATCCACCCGGCCCTTGTGCAGGAGCTGAAGGAAATGCTGGGCGAGGAAAATGTTGTGGTAAAATGAAAAAAGCAGAGGCGGCTGACATAACCGCCTCTGCTTTTTCCTTATTTCAGCTCGTAAAGTTTAGTGTATTTGTCCTCCAGATAGTCAAGGAAATAATTCACATTCAGGCTCTCGCCGGTGATGGCGCGGATCCACTGGTCCGGATCGGTGAGGGAGGCAATGCTGAACACATGCTCCTTGAGCCAGTCGGCGACTTTGGAGAGCTGGCCCTCCCGGACAGCGGCGAAAACGTCGAAATCCTTTTCCATGGTGCGTAAGATCTGCACGCCGTAGGCGTTGCCCAGCGCGTAGGAGGGGAAGTAGCCGTAGCTGCCGCTCCAGTGCACGTCCTGCAGGCAGCCCACGTCGTCTCCGGGCACGTCCACGCCCAGATATTCCTTGTACTTTGCGTTCCACAGGGCGGGAACTTCGTCCACGGTGATCTCTCCGTTGACAAAGGCCTTTTCCAGCTCGTAGCGCACAAGGATGTGGAGGCAGTAAGTCAGCTCGTCGGACTCTGTGCGGATCAGGCTGGGCCGGGAGATATTCACCGCCTCGTACAGCTCCCGCTCGCTGACGTCAGAGAAGGTGTCGCCGCTGATCTCCTGGAGCTTGGGATAGACAAAGTGGATAAAGGCCTCGCTGCGGCCGATGATGTTCTCGTAAAAGCGGGAGATGGTCTCGTGCATGGCATTGGACATGTTGTTGTCGCAGTGGTTGGCGTAGACCTCCTCCGGCTCGTTCTGCATGAACAGGGCGTGGCCGCCCTCGTGCATGGTGGAGAAGATGTTGGAGATAAAGTTGTCCTCATAATAATGGGTGGTGACACGCACATCCTTGGGCCCATAGTTGTCGGTAAAGGGATGCTCCGTGGTCATCAGCACCAGGGCGCTTTCCCGCAGACCCTCCTCCTTCAGCAGATAGCGGGAGAAGGCCTCCTGCTGGGGGATGGGGCAGGGCCGGGAGAGAAAGTCCTCCCGGATGGGCTTGCCCTCTTTGACGATGCGGTGCATCAGGGGGACGATCCGCGCTTTCAGTGCGGAGAAGAAGGCGTCCAGCTGCTCCTCGGTCCCGCCTTTTTCAAAATCGTCCAGGCAGGCGGTGTAATAAGTGGGGTATTTGTCATCCCTCAGGTCGATGGCCCTGCGGGTATAGTCCACAAGGGAAGCAAAGGAGTCCCGGAACAGGGAAAAATCCTTGGCCTTCTTGGCGGCCAGCCAGTCGCCGTAGGCCTTGCTGGACACCCGGTCCATCTCATAGGCAAACTGGGGTGTGAAATTTTTGGTCTTTCTGTAGCGGTCGTAGAGGTGCTCCACGGTCTTCTTCTGCACAGGGCTCAGACCCTCACTGTCCTCGTGAAGCTCGCAGACCAGGCGCTGATATTTTTTGGCGTGGGTCAGCTTGTGGTACTGCTTGCCCAGAATGGCCATGTCTTCGCCGGCCTGGGCCATGCCCTCCTCCGGGGCGCAGCACTCCATATCAAACTGCACCTTGCCGATGCAGCGGCCGTAGGCCTCGATCTCCTCCAAAAGCTTGAAGAGCTGTTTCAGTTTCTGCTGGTTGGTCATAAATCGTGATCTCCTTATATGTAAAGTTTTTTAGCCGGAATAGGTCTGGCACAGATGGCGGACGCAGCAGTTGGCGCAGTCGGGCTTCCTGGCGTCGCACACCGCGCGCCCGTGGAGGACGATGCAGTGGCAGAAGTCCGAGGAGTGCTCCGGCGGCAGGATCTTGCGCAGGGCCATCTCGATCTTTACCGGGTCTTTCAGGTTGTCCACCAGACCCAGGCGGTTGGAAAGGCGTATGCAGTGGGTGTCCACCACAGTGGAGCCGGGGATCTTGAACACGTCGCCCAGGATCAGGTTGGCGGTCTTGCGCCCGACACCGGGCAGAGCCGTCAGTTCCTCCATGGTGCGCGGCAGCTCGCCGTTGTATTTCTCCAGCAGGATCTGGGCGCAGGCCACGATATCCCGGGCCTTGGCGTGGTAAAAACCGCAGGAGTGGACATACTCCTCCACCTCTTTCACATCCGCCTCCGCAAAATCCTTCAGGGTGGGGAAGCGGGCAAAAAGGGCGGGGGTGATCTTGTTTACCCGCTCGTCGGTGCACTGGGCGGCCAGACGCACGGAAAACAGCAGCTCATAGTCCTTCCGCCAGTCCAGCGTGCAGTCGGCCAGCGGGTATTCCTCCAGCAGCAGCCGGACGATCTCGTTTACCTGTTCCTGTGTTCTCATCTCTCGGGACCCCCTGTTTTTATCTCTGTATAAATATAATTTAACTTAGGGATTTAGTCAATCAAAATCAAACAAAAGGCGTAAAACCGACCCGGCTCTGTCTGTTTCGACAAAAGTCTTTTTGAGCGGTTGCAATTTAAAAATACCTGTGATAATATCCAAAAATGTATTCTGATTGTTTGTACTTTTCACCAACAAACATCTTCATTGGGGAGGAATATCCTATGCAGAAGCTGGAACAGCTCTATGAGGGCAAAGCAAAGAAAGTATTCAAAACCGACGATCCTGAACTCCTTATTGTGGATTACAAGGACGACGCCACGGCCTTTAACGGCCTGAAAAAGGGCTCCATCGCGGGCAAGGGCGTCATCAACAACCAGATGAGCAACCGCCTTATGGCCAAGCTGGAGAAGTCCGGCGTGCCCACCCACTTCGTTCAGGAACTGAGCGAGCGGGAAACCCTGGTGAAGAAGGTCTCCATCGTTCCCCTGGAGGTCATCATCCGCAACATTTCCGCCGGCTCCTTCGCCAAGCGCTACGGCGTGGAGGAGGGCATCGTTTTTGACGCGCCTACCATAGAGTTTTCTTATAAGAATGACGAGCTGGGCGATCCCCTGCTCAACAGCTACCACGCCCTGGCCCTGAAGCTGGCCACCGCCGAGGAGATCGAGACCATCAAGGACTACGCTTTCCGCGTAAACGACTTTTTGAAGGCCCTGTGGGCAGAGTGCGGCGTTATTCTGGTGGACTTCAAGCTGGAGTTCGGCCGCCTGGCCGACGGCACCATCGTCCTGGCTGACGAGATCAGCCCCGATACCTGCCGCCTTTGGGACGCCGAGACCCATGAAAAACTGGATAAGGACAGATTCCGCCGTGACCTGGGCGGTGTGGAGGACGCCTACGCCGAAATTATGAAGAGGCTCGTAGACCATGACGCACAGTGATCTGACAACTATAAAAGAACGCCACATTCACGAAGAATGCGGCGTCTTTGGCATCTTTTCCCACCAGACCGCGGACCTGGCCTCCCTTGCCTACTACGGCCTTTTTGCCCTCCAGCACCGGGGCCAGGAGAGCGCCGGCATCGTCATCAATGACGACGGCGTGTTCACCTCCTACCGGGACACGGGCCTGGTCAACGAGGTATTCACCCCGGAGCACCTGGCCACGCTGGGCCTGGGCAACATCGTGGTGGGCCACGTGCGTTACGCCACCACCGGTTCGGACAACAAGCGCAATGTCCAGCCCCTGGTCATCAACCACCACAAGGGCCGCATGGCCCTTGCCCACAACGGCAACCTGACCAACTCCATGGAGCTGCGGGACCAGTTGGAAAAGCAGGGCTCCATCTTCCACACCAGCACCGACTCCGAGGTCATCGCCTATATCATCGTTCAGGAACGGCTGCGCTGCGGCTCCATCGAGGCCGCTGTCTCCGCCGCCATGAACCGGATCGAGGGGGCCTATTCTCTGGTCATCTCCTCTCCCACAAAGCTCATCGCCGCCCGGGACCCCCACGGCTTCCGGCCTCTGTGCATGGGCCGGCGGCAGGACGGAGAGATCGTCTTTGCCTCCGAATCCTGCGCGCTGGACGCGGTGGGTGCCGTGTTTGAGCGGGATCTTCTGCCCGGAGAGATCGTCATTGTCACCACGGAAGGCATCAAGCTGGACCGGAGCCACTGCGATACGGCCAGGCGGAGCATGTGCGTGTTTGAGTTTATCTATTTTGCGCGGCCCGACTCCGTTATCGACGGATGCAGCGTCAACCTGGCCAGAAAACGGGCCGGGGCCTTCCTGGCCCAGGAGCACCCTGTGGAGGCGGATGTGGTGATCGGCGTGCCCGACTCCGGTCTGGATGCCGCCCTGGGCTATGCGGAGGAATCCGGTATCCCCTACGCCATCGGTTTTACCAAGAACAAGTATATCGGCCGCACCTTCATCTCCCCGGACCAGTCCATGCGGGAGACGGGTGTGAACATCAAGCTCAACCCCATCCGCGCCGTGGTGGAAGGTAAGCGGGTCGTGATGATCGACGACTCCATCGTCCGCGGCACCACCTGCCGCCGCACCATTGAGCTGCTGCGCCGGGCGGGCGCCAAGGAGATCCATATGCGGGTCAGCGCCCCTCCCTTTGTCAAGCCCTGCTACTACGGCACCGATATTGACGACGAGGAAAAGCTGATCGCAAACCACCACAGCGTGGAGGAGATCGCGCAGATCATCGGCGTGGACTCTCTGGGCTACCTGAGCATGGAGCATGTGGTCCGCCTGGCGGGAGATACGGACGAGGGCTTCTGCACCGCCTGTTTCGGCGGCGGCTACCCCACCAGCATCCCCAAAAACGGCGGGAAGGACCGCTTCCAGCAGAGAATACACGGCGGCAAAAAGTAAAAAAGTATGGCCTGCTCGTATGAGCAGGCCATTTTCGTTTTTATTATACTGTTTTATTCCGCCTTGTGCCCGGCGTCGGACAGCATCTTGTCCTTCAGGGCCATGAGCTTGGGAGACAGGTCCACATAGTACTGGTGGGGGTAGTCAAAACGCTTGACCTCCGGCCAGAGGGTGCTGACCTGATAGGCGCAGTAGGTCTTGATCTCCTTGAGCGTGGGCAGCTTGTACACCAGCTCACCGTTTTGGAAGATGGGGACCATCATCTCGTAGGCCCGGAAATTCTCCATGGTCTTGCGCTTCCAGCGGGCCTGGGGATCGCAGATCTCCAGCGGCTGGCTGTCGTCCACGGTCTCGTCGTGCATGCAGATGTAATCCGCCTCGGCCATGCCGGTCTCCCGGTTGTAGAAACGGTAGAATTTCTTAAAGCCGGGGTTGGTGATCTTGCCTACGTTTTCGCTGACCTTGATTTTGGGGATAATGTTTCCGTCCCCGTCCTCCACGGCGCAGAGCTTGTAGACCCCGCCGAATACCGGCGCACTCTTGGAGGTGATGAGCCGTTCGCCCACGCCGAAAGCGTCGATCTTCGCGCCCTGGCGGAACAGCTCGGTGATCAGCCGCTCGTCCAGCGAGTTGGAGACGGTGATGGTGCATTCCGTCCAGCCCGCCTCGTCCAGCATGACCCGGGCCTTCTGGGTCAGATAGGCCATATCGCCGGAGTCAAGACGGATGCCGCACTTGGTGATGCCCATGGGCTTGAGCACCTCGTTGAAAGCACGGATAGCGTTGGGGATGCCGGATTTCAGGGTGTTAAAGGTGTCCACCAGCAGCACCGCGTTGGTGGGATAGGCCTTGCAGTAAGTGACAAAGGCGTCGTACTCCGTGTCGAACATCTGTACCCAGGAGTGGGCCATGGTCCCTGCGGCGGGAACGCCGTAGATCTGGTCGGAAACGGTGCAGGCGGTACCTGCGCAGCCGCCGATAAAGGCGGCTCTGGCTCCGGTCACGGCACCGGCGATGCCCTGGGCCCGGCGGGAGCCAAATTCCAGCACGGCGCGGCCGTCAGCCGCCCGGCAGATGCGGTTGGCCTTGGTGGCGATCAGGCTCTGGTGGTT
>JBJDXP010000074.1:0-2777 GCA_051866735.1 Candidatus Limivicinus sp. | reverse complement strand
GTGAAGGTCAGCCAGTCCGTGTTCTTCGGCCAGCTCCCCAAGGAGTACGAGAATGTGAAAGAGGTCTCCTTCGGTATGCGCTTTGCCATGTGCATCTTCGCCCTGCTCTGCGTGCTCACCGGCCTCTTCCCCAACGTGGTCACCAAGTACCTGACCGAGCCTGCCGCAAACGCCGTGTTCAACGTGACCAACTATATCAATTCCATGATGGGCTCCGGCTATGCCGAGAGCGTCATGGGCGAAAGCCTCCCCGCGGTGCAGACTTGCACCTTTGTGGAGGTGGGCTGCTGGAATCCCGTGTCCTGGCTGCTGGTCCTGGCCATCGCGCTGCTGGCTGTCACTCTGGTCGCCGTCTGCGGCAAGTATGACCAGGTCAGCGAGAATAAGGGCGCGGCCCTCACCGACAGCAAGTATGACCTGTTCTTCGGCGGCGAGGAGAGCGTATACTCTCAGGTCGGCGGCGGAGACCTGTTCTGGGGCTTCAAGCACAACTGGCGGCATTACTTCAGCTTCATGCACGATCTGCACAGCGGTATCGTCAACGACTACGCCCTGTGGGCGGTGGTCGCTCTGGCCCTTGTCACTGTGTTCCTGCAGATAGTTCTTTAAGGAGGTGGGAAATATGAGTACAGTTCTGACTGCCCTGCAATATCTGGGCTATATCCTGATTTTCCCCGGCTTCCTGTTCTGCTTCTTGGCCGGTATGCTCCTCTGCGGTATCGAACGCAAGGTAGTGGCAAAGATGCAAAAGCGCGTGGGCCCTCCCGTACTCCAGCCCTTCTATGACTTCTTCAAGCTCCTGGGCAAGGAGACCATCGTCCCCGCGGCGGCCTCCAAGGTGGTGTTCCTGGCGGCTCCTCTGGTGGGCTTTGCGGCCCTGGTGGTGATCCAGCTTTTCATCCCGGTGTTCAGCTTCACCGTGTTCACCGGCGTGGCAGACGTGATCGTCATTCTTTACCTGCTGCTGATCCCGGCCATGGCCGCCATTCTGGGCGGCGCGGCCTCCGGCTCCCCCTATGCGGGCGTGGGCCTGAGCCGTGAGATGGTCACCATCATCTCCTGCGAGCTGCCCCTGGTGCTGATCCTTCTGGCCGTGGGCAAGACCGTGGGCAGCTTCCTCGGCACGGGGATCACCTTCTCCCTGACCGATATCGCGGCCTATCAGGCGGCAAACGGCAGCCTGATCACCAAGGCCAGCATGATCCCCGCCGCCATCGCCATGCTGCTGGTCATCCCCGGCGAGACCGGAAACCACCCCTTTGACGCGGCGGAAGCGGAGACCGAGATCTGCGAAGGTTTGCTGGCTGAGTACAGCGGCGCGCCTCTGGCGGTCTACAAGCTGACCCACGCCGTGAAGATGCTGACCCTCACTTCTCTGTTCGTGGCGCTGTTTCTGGGCGGGATCGGCACCGGCATCATGGTGGTGGACGGCATCATCCTGTTTCTGCTGTGCGTGGTGCTGACGATCCTCACCATTTCTCTGGTGCACGCCGTCACTGCCAGACTGAAGATCGAGCAGATATTCAAGTATTACTGGACCGTGGTCTCCGGGCTTGCGCTGATCAGCCTGGTCCTGGCCTGGTACGGACTGTAAGGAGGGGAGAACATGTTTAAGAAATTGATCGCGGAAAGCGCCGCAAAATCCCCCTGGCTCTTTCACATCAACGCCGGTTCCTGCAACGGCTGTGATATCGAGCTGGTCTCCGTCCTGACCCCGCGCTACGACGCGGAGCGCCTGGGCTTCAAGCTGACGGGCACCCCCCGCCACGCCGACATCGTGGTGGTCACCGGCCCTGTGACCAAGCAGTCCCTGCCCCGCGTGCTGAGAGCCATCTCCCAGGTGCCGGAGCCCCGCTGCATCGTCACCATGGGCTCCTGCCCCCAGTCCGGCAACGTGTTCAAGGGCAGCTACTCCGTGGCCGGCCCCCTGAGCAAGTATGTGCATGTGGACGTGGACGTGGCCGGCTGCGCCCCCAAGCCTGAGGCCGTTATCGACGGCCTGGCTCTGGCCACCAAAATTCTGAAGGAAAAGAGGGAGCAGAAGTAATGGATTTTCCGTTTGTAAAAGAGGCCATATCTCAGCTTTTCAGCAAATCAAGCTGCGCCATGTACCCCGCTGTTCCCAGTGAGGCCGCCCCCCGCTACCGGGGCAGGATCGTCTACCATGCTGACCGCTGCATCGCCTGCGGTATGTGCGAGCGGGTCTGCGCCGGCGGCGCCATCTCCCGCACCATTGAAAAGACCGAAGAGGGCGACAAGGTGACGATGAGCTTTAACCTGGGCTCCTGCACCTTCTGCTCGCACTGCGCGGACTTCTGCAGCCGCAATGCCATTGAGCTGACCGGCGACTACCACATGGTGGCCACCAAGGAGGAAGACCTGATCGTTACCGGAAGCTTTATCAAAAAGCCCCCGGTGAAGAAAGCGGCCCCCGCCACCGCGGCGGCCCAGGCCAAGCCTGCGGAGGCTGCCCCAGCCTGCGCCGTGGCTCCCCGGGAGGACGGAAAGCCCGTCAGCGACCCGGCCAAGTGTGTTTACTGCACCCTCTGCGCCAAGAAGTGCCCCGCCGGGGCCATCGAGGTGGATCGGGCCAACAAGACCTGGAAGCTGGACGACGAAAAATGCGTCGGCTGCGGCACCTGCGCCGATGCCTGCCCCAAAAAGTGCATCATCATGTAAATGAAAATGCAGCAAATCAAGGGAACGAATACCGTTCCCTTGATTTCAGTCTGTCAAAAAACTTTTCAAAATCCCCGAATATCTGTATAATGGAGGAA
>JBJDXP010000073.1:0-2784 GCA_051866735.1 Candidatus Limivicinus sp. | reverse complement strand
CTTCCCGGACGGCGGGACAATCCGGACGGTTCAACGTGTAACTGAGGATATGGGCGTCTTCGTGGAAGCCGATGCACCGGAGCTTCTCATTATAAACCGCGTAGATCCGATTGGGCATAACGGCAAACCCATTGCAAGGCTCATTATCCCCGTAGAGTTTACCCACCTCCTGGGGTGACTGGCAAAGGAAATAGTCGATTTTGAACGATGGTGATACCTTCAGCACAGAGCAAATGTTCCGGAAGCACGCCTCCTGGCAGGACGCAATTTCTGTAATGTCTGCTTCCGCTTTTGATTCTTCGGTAAAATGGAAAATGTAGTGTTCGCTTTCGAATTGTTTCACAGCTTTTCCCTCCCGGTCCCATTTCAATGATGAAAAGGCGCAAGCCGAAGCTTGTGCCTTTTCATGCAGCAAACTCTGGTTTTACCAGGCCTGTACATAAGGAGCAAAGCTTCCGCTGATAATATGATTCTGCTTCAGCATGAAGTTCACTCCTTCCATAACATGCGATCTTTCAATCCAGTTCCTCGGGAACGCCGTAGTCGTCCATATCGTCCATGGACATCTGCTCGCCCTGGCCGTTTTTCATGGCCGCCCACTGTTCCTTGGTGATCAGGATGGCCCTGGGCTTGGAGCCCTGGAAGGGACCGACAATGCCCTTTTCCTCCATCTCGTCCACGATCCGGGCCGCCCGGGCGTAGCCAAGCTTCAGCCTTCGCTGGAGCATGGAGACGGAAGCCTGTCCGGTCTCCAGGATCACGTCCACGGCAGCGGGAAGCATTTCGTCGCCTTCCAATTCCTCGTCGCTGGGATCCGGGTCGGAGACGCTGGCGGGCTTTTTCCCGGCCTGCTGGGCCTTCTTCTCGATCTCGTCCAGGACCTGCTGGTTGTAGTCGGCCACATAGTTTTCCTTCACATACTCGGCCACGGCTTCCACCTCGCCGTCGGTGACAAAGCAGCCCTGGACCCGGAGGGGCTTGCCGCTGCCGATGGGGGCATAGAGCATATCGCCCTTGCCCACCAGCTTTTCCGCGCCCATAGTATCCAGGATAATCCGGGATTCCATTGCGGAGGCCACGGAGAAGGCGATCCGGGAGGGAATGTTGGCCTTCATCAGGCCGGTGATGACGTTGGCGGAGGGACGTTGGGTGGCAATGATCAGGTGCATACCGGCAGCACGGCCCATCTGGGCAATGCGGCAGATGGAGTCCTCCACTTCCTTGGCGGCCACCATCATCAGGTCTGCCAGCTCGTCGATGATGATCACCACCTGGGGCAGCTTCTGGCCGTCCTCCTCGGCGGTTACGATGCTGTTGTAGGATTCCAGATCCCGGACGCCCAGGTCGGACATCATCTTGTACCGGCGGAGCATTTCCGTAACCGCCCACTGCAAGGAGCCTGCCGCCTTCTTGGGATCCGTGACCACGGGGATCAGCAGATGGGGAATGCCGTTGTAGATCCCCAGCTCCACCATTTTGGGGTCCACCATAATGAGCTTCACATCCTCCGGCCCTGCCTTGTACAGCAGACTGATGATGATGGAGTTCATACACACGGATTTACCGGAGCCGGTGGTGCCCGCGATCAGCAGGTGGGGCATCTTGGCGATGTTGCCCACCACACAGTTTCCGTCAATGCTCTTGCCCAAAGCGATGGAAGTCTTGGATTTTGCCTTGGCAAACTCGGAAGAGTCGATGACCTCCCGCAACGACACGGTGGTGACGGACCGGTTCGGCACCTCGATGCCCACTACGGAAATCTTTCCCGGAACAGCGGCAATCCGGACGCCGGAAGCGCCCAGGCTCAGGGCAATGTCATCGGCGCAGCTGGTGAGCTTGTTCAGCCGGACGCCCTTGTCCAGCTCCACCTCATACCGGGTGACGCTGGGGCCACGGGTGACGTTGATGATGTGGGCGTCGATATTGAAGCTGGCCAGAGTCTCGTTGAGGCGTCTGGAGTTTTCCCGCATTTCCTCTGTGCCGTCGGCGCCGCCCCGGACAGGCCGGTTCAGCAGGTCGATGGGCGGGAAGGCATATTCTGGCTTCTGGACAGCCTGGGACTGGGCAATCTCTGCGGCCACCTGCTGAGCGGATGCAGCCGCGTCCCTGGCGCTGACCTTACCGGATTTTGGTTCCACAGGCGCCTGGGGAGCGGGCTTCGGTTGGGGTTCCGGCTTGGGTGCGGCAGGTGCGGGTCTGTTCAGCTCCAGCTCCGGCATCCTGCTGGGGTTGTCCGGCTCCACCCGGACGGGCACAGGCGTGGGAACCGGCTCCTCAAAAACAGGCGGGACATCCTCCCGGACATATTCCGAGGTCCCGGCCAGAGGCGCGCCGATCTCCACATCGATGCGGTTCATAAATGCCGCACCCTTCCCTGGAACCTGCTTCACCGGATCCAGCTGAGGCTGCTGCACCGGTTTGGATACAGGTTTCGGCATTGCTTGCGGTTCAGGCTTTTTTGCCTGCCGGCAGACAGAAGGCTCCGGAAGGGGCTCCGGCTCCTCGAAAAACTGCTGCTTTCCTTTCTGCTCCGTCTGTTCCCGGCGCTGGCGCTTGTGCTGGATCTGCTTGTTGGCAATATGGTTGACCACAATGGCCGCCGGTTCAATGTAATCATCGTCCTCCTCAGGCTCCTCTTCCCAATCGTCCCGGGGACGGTTGGCGATGGCGCGGATAATGCTGGGAATGGTGATCTGCATGGCCCCAAGGAGGGTCAGCGCCGCGCCAATACCGGTGAGCAGGAAAGACAGGGGCTTTCCGCAGGCCCAGCGAAGCAGATAGGCA
>JBJDXP010000072.1:0-53564 GCA_051866735.1 Candidatus Limivicinus sp. | reverse complement strand
GCCAATTCCCCGGTTTTAGCTTAGTTAAAACCGGGGTTCTTTGACAAGCTGAAACCGGGACAGCGGAAGCTGTCCCGGTTGATCGTTTTGCTGATTCAGCGGATATTCTTCATGGGGGTGATGGCCAGGTACTCTTCCAGGCCGGCGTCGTTCAGGCACAGCTCGATGATCTGGCGGCCGATGGGGTCCAGATCGTCGGTGAGGAACTCCTGGATCTGCTCCTTGAAGAAGTCGGTCAGGATCTTTGCGCCGGCGTCGTAGCCCTCGAAGCCCAGCTTGGACTGGAGCTCCGGGCGGAGGAAGGTCTGACGGACATACTGGCCGTCGATCTTCATCTCATCCAGAGAGTAGCCGAACAGGGGGCAGCGGGCGGGCACCAGGTGGCGGAGACGGACGGTGCCGCCCCGGCGGGCCAGATACTCGCGGGTCAGCCACTCGCCCATGAAGCCCACCTTGTAAGCGCCGATGTGCTGGTTGGGGATCAGGATGTTCAGGGTGTTGGGGGTGTCCAGCATCTGGTGGAGCAGCAGGTTGGCCTGGGTGACCTTCTTGCCGGTGGAGAAGGGCCAGTAGGAGCCTACGCCCTCGCTCTTCAGGCCGCTGCCGGCGTTGGTGTCGGCAATGGAGGGGTTTTTAAAGCCGCGGGGAGAGACCAGACGCCACAGCCAGGCGATGGAGGCGGGCACAAACTGCACCATGCCCATAACGCCGTAGTTGGGGTTCATGACGGTGGAAGGCGGCATACGCACGCCGAAGGAGCGGACATTGACCTCCTGGGGGGCATTGCCCGGGATGATATTCTCGATCATATCCCTGGGGATGATGACGCGGGGGTTGGTGCAGGGCTTGCCGGTGGACTCCATCACATGCTCCCAGATCAGGCAGGTGGCGCCGGGGGTGCCGTCCATGTTGAAAAACTCCAGAGGCTCGGAGGGGTGGATGCTGATACGCTCGTAGGTGGGGCTGTTGCCGTAGTAGTTGTCGCCGTCCATGCGCAGGAACCAGCCGTCCTCGGCATCGGCAATGACCAGGTGGCCGGAGCCGTTCTGCATATCCTTGTGGGCAAGGATCATGTCGTCGGCAATGGGGTGGATCTTACAGGTCTCACCCAGGTTGATATAATATTTCTCACCGCTGACGGTGTGGGTGCCCAGCAGGCATCTGCCGTCCTCTTCCTTGTGGACCTCTTCCAGCATCTCGCTCTTGCCGCCGCCGGAAGCGCCCTCGTGCATGAACACGATCTCGTTTTCATAGGGGGACTCCAGCATGGCCGCGGAGGCGTGGTTGGTGACCCAGCCTTCGTTTTCGCCGATGTCCAGCAGGATGGAGAACACGCCCTTCTTGGCGGAGGGGCCGGGGTACAGGTTGTAGGCAAAGACCTCGTGCAGCTCCTTGCTGCGGTTGTGTACCACCACCTGCTTGCCGTTGAAGTGGGTGATGCGGAAGGGGGGCGCCACGTAAATAATGGCTCTGGGGGTGTAGCCGGGCTGCACGTCGAAGATGCTGACAAAGCCCTGCATGTTGGCCAGGGACAGGGCGAAGAAGGCCGCGTTCATGGGGCAGATCATCAGACTGTCATAGCCGTAATATTTTCCGCCGGCGTGGAAGGGCAGCATGATCAGCTGCTGAGTGGCCAGCCAGTCCAGGGTCTCCTGACGCAGCTGGGAGAAGGGATAGCCATAGCTATCCTCAAAGCGGGGCTTATCGGTGGGCAGATCGTCGCCGATGCGCATGCAGTCCGGGTCACGGCGGCGCATATAGTCCTCCATGAAGTTGACCACGGGGCCGTTCTTGCAGCGGACAACCTCGGCCTCCTTGAACAGGCCCTGCCCGGGAATGGGATAGGTCACGTCATATCGGGAGCTGTGAGTAGGTCCGAAGCACATCTCAAGGAGCTGATCCTTTGTCTCCGGGTAGCAGAGGCAGCGGCTTTTTTTCAAGGTCGCTCTCAGTTCCTCGGGGAGTACGAACCGGTCAAAATAAGAATCCGTATACATAAACGCACGCCTTTCTTGGTGATTTTTCAGAAAACAAAAATAATTTCCCAGTATGTTAAGATTTTACCACGTTTTCCGCAATTCTTCAACGAACAAATCAGACGGAAATCGCGCGGGAACGACGGTTTTCAAGCCGTTCTTATGTACATTTTTAACAAGCGTGAAATAGCGGATCAATTTCTTCGGCTCTCTGCGATGTACATAATGGCCGCAGTCACGCCCAAAATACACATCACTACAATATATACCTTTGTGGCCTTACTGGTGAGAAAAGCCATGAGGGGATTATAGCCGTCCAGGATGGTGATGACCACCATGCCCAGCAGCATGGCGATGGCCAGATGGGCGATAAATTCCTTAACCGCTCTCATTATCCCTCTCCTCCTTCCGTGCTCTCCGGCAGCTCACGGATCAGCAGAATATCGCCGGAGTTGCGGCCGCCCAGATAGGGCTGGTTGTATACCTGCTGGTTAAAGGTCATCACGGCGGACTGTCCGCCGTCCAGGTTATAGGCCACGGTGCAGCCCAGGTCGGCGAAAAGCTGGGCGAAGCGGTCGATCTCCAGACCCCGGGAATAGCCGCTTTGTCGCCCGTCCACGGTGATGAAGCAGTAGTGGCCCGGCTCAAAGTAGCCAATGCCGCTGCGGGGGTTTTCCCAGGAGATGGCGTCGCTGGTGTTGTAGCTCTGCCTGGGCTGGCCATTTTCGTCCAGCAGCTGCGGGCCGAACTTCCACACCTGGTAGGGCGTTTTGGCCAGAATGTCGTCCACTGTGTACTCGCTGGGGCTGAAGGTCTCCATGGTGCCGTCGTAGTACAGCACGCAGATGTCGTAGGTGGTCTGGTCGGAATAATACAGCTCGCCGTTTCGCACCAAAAAGCCGGAGCGCTGGTTGTCGGCGTAGTCGCCGTTGATGGACAAAATGGCCCCGGAATTGACCGCCATGCTCAGAGAGCTCTCCTCGCCGTAATAGCTCAGCTGGCCGTTGGCCCAGTAGGTCTGGAAGTTCTCAATTTGGGCGATATAGATGTCCGCCACATAGCACACCGTGGGGCTGGGGTCGTCAATGGTGATGGTGCTCATGGTGATGGAGACGTTGGGGCTGGTGTAGGAATTTTCGGTGACGATGACTTCATCGGTGAAATGCTCCTCAAATTTCCTCTGCCACTCGGTCCGGTTGTCGATGACCTCTGGGGTGGGTTCCGGCGTGTTCTCCGGTTCCGCCGTGTCCTCAGGCGCAGGGGTCTCCGCCGGGGCGGGCGTGTTGATCACGCTGGAGGGCGTGGGCATCTGGACGTTTTTCGCCGTCAGCCGGGGGATCACATGGTGGAAGGTGGCGAAAACGCAGAGCACCAGTCCTGTTAATAGTATGTCCTGAATGATCAGCTGCCACACCGGCCGGTTTCGTCTGGACATTTTTTCCGGCGCAGGGACATATTCCCTCTCCCGGACGGGCGTCTGCCGGTATTCTGACCGTTCCGCCCGTTCAGTGCGCTCCATCCTCTCTGTGCGGCGGTTGCTTCTGGTGGGGGCCGCGTGCTTGGGGCTGTGTTTTCCTTCCATGGCTCCACACTCCTTTTCAAAAAAATACAATGTCTTAACATTATAATTCATGCTTTTTCAACTGTCAATCGGGAGAAAAAGCTGGTATAATCAGAGGGAAAGAGACGGGAGGCGGAGAAAATGAGGAATTTCAAGCTGACGCTGTGCTATGACGGCAGCCGCTACAAGGGCTGGCAGCGGCAGGGCAACACGGAAAACACCATACAGGGCCGAATGGAGACCCTGCTGTCCAGACTGCTGGAGCAGCCGGTGGAGGTCAGCGGCTCGGGCCGCACAGACGCGGGGGTCCATGCCCGTGCCCAGGCCTGCTCCTTCAGGGCGGAGACGGAGATGGACTGCCTGGCGCTTCTTGCGCTGATCCGGCGTTATCTGCCGGAGGACATCGGCGCTGTGGCCCTTACCGAGGCCCCGCCCCGCTTTCACGCCCGCCTGAGCTGCCGGGAAAAGACCTATGTCTACCGCATCTGGAACAGCGATGAGCCCAATGTCTTTGCGCGAAATTATCTGTACACCCTGGAAGAGCCGCTGGACATCCAAGCCATGGAGCGGGCTGGGGCGCTTCTTTTGGGTCGGCATGATTTTTCCAGCTTCTGCGGCATGAAAATGAAAAAATCCGCCGTCCGGGAGCTGCGGGAAGTGAAGCTGGAGCGCCTGGGGGGCGAGCTTCGCATTTCCCTGACCGGAGACGGGTTTTTATACAACATGGTGCGCATCATTGTGGGCACCCTCATCGAGGTGGGCAGGGGAGAGCGGAAGCCGGAGGACATGGAGGCCCTGCTTGCGGCCAAAAACCGCGCTGCTGCCGGCTTCACCGCCCCGGCAAAGGGGCTGATCCTCTGGGAAGTGCGATACCCCGATTGAAGTAATAAGTAAGAGTGAATAGTGAATAGTGAATAGGTGATAGCCCCCACGGCACGACGAAATAGAAGCGTAGGGGCCGCCCTGCGTGGCGGCCCGTTCAAAAGCGAACCATGGTATGAAAAGGCTCCCTCTTGAAAGGGAGCCTTCAAGGCGTCGGCAAAGTTCGACGCCTTGAAAACTTATTCAGGAGTATTCAGAAATACTCCTGAATAAGCATGGATTGAACGCAGAAAGGGGACTCCCGTCCCCTCTCTGCGCTCTCCCCATGCAAATCCATACAATGCCGATAGCTTTGTCTACAGTCTGATGAAAAGGCTCCCTCTTGAAAGGAAACCTTAAAATGGTTTTCCTACACTTTATTCGTTGATGAACAGAACGCCCAGGGTTTTGGGGCCGCAGTGGGAGGAGACGGTGCAGCCGGCGATGGTGTGGTGGATCTCCTGAACGGGGATCAGCTCACGCACCAGGGCCTCCAACTCGTCGATGACGGACTGCTCGATCTCCCCGGACTCGGTGATGAACACATGGCCGGGGCGGACCTTTTTGCCGCTGAGCCGTTCGGTGATGTACTGTTTGTACACCGAATTGATGCTGCCGCGGTACTTCTTGTACACGCCCAGCTTGCCGTCCTTCATCTCCAGAGCGGGCTTCAGCTTTAAAAGGTTGGCGCCCAGGGCCGCAACGCCGGAGCAGCGGCCGCCCTTCCACATAAACTCCAGGGTGTCCAGCACAAAACTGGTGTCCACCTTCGCGGTAAGCGCGGTCAGATGCTCCGCGATCTCGGCGGCGCTCATGCCCTTATCCCGGCACTCGGCTCCCTCAATGACCAGCAGTCCCACGCCGGTGGAGAGCATACGGCTGTCCACCACATACACGCCGTCAAGCTCAGAGCCCACGATGCGGGCGTTGTTGCAGGTGCTGGAGAGCTCGCTGCTAATGTCCAGATGGACAATCTCATAGCCCTCGTTCAGGAAAGGCGTGAAAAACTCCGTGATCTGCTGGAGGCTGGGCGCGGCGGTCTTGGGCAGGGTGCCGTCTTCCCGGTAGCGCTTGTACATATCGGCGGGGGTGTAGTGGGCCCCGTCCAGAAAGCTCTCCTCGCCAAGGAGAATGGTCAAAGGCAGAATTTTTACGTTGTAGCGATTCAGCAGATCCTCGGAGAGGTCGCAGGTGCTGTCCGCCGTGATCATTACGGGTTTACTCATTTTTCTTCAACTCCTCCTGACAAATATAACACAGGAAAAAGCCTTTCGCAATCCGTTAATTTTAAAGATTTGTTTGTTTTTATCCTCTTGCAATTTCCGCCCCTTTGTCCCATAATAAGAGCTTGGATAGGAGGTAGAGACATGAAAAGAATGACAAGAGTCGCGCTGATCACCAGCGGCGGAGACTGCCAGGGCCTGAACGCCGCCATCCGGGGCGTGGCCAAGACGCTCTATGAGCATCTGGACAATATTGAGATCTTCGGCATGTACGACGGCTACCGGGGCCTGATCGAGGGCGACTACAAATACATGGAGCCAAAGGACTTTTCCGGCATCCTCACCGAGGGCGGCACCATTCTGGGCACCTCCCGGCAAAAATATATCCCGGGAAAAGACATCGTGGACGACGAGGGCAACAGCCTGATCCCCTCGATGCTGGACACCTATAACCGCCTGAATCTGGACTGCCTGGTCATCATGGGCGGCAACGGCACCCAGAAGAGCGCAAAACTCATCATGGACGCCGGGATGAACGTAGTCACCCTGCCCAAAACCATCGACAACGACATCTTCGGCACCGACACCACCTTTGGCTTCCAGAGCGCGGTGGACATTGCCACCAACGTTATTGACTACATACACTCCACCGCCAGCTCCCACGGGCGCATCTTTGTTGTGGAGCTGATGGGCCGGGACGCGGGCTGGCTGACCCTGAACGCGGGCATCGCCAGCGGCGCGGATGTGATTTTGATTCCCGAGATCCCCTACGACCTGAACAAAGTGGCAGAGGTCATCGAAGCCCGCAAGAAAAAGGGCAAGGGCTTTTCCATCGTGGCTTGCGCCGAGGGCGCCGTGGCCGCCGACGAGGCGGTGCTGGACGAGGAGACCAAGCGGCACAACAGGGAAAATTCCCTGTATCCCACCGTGTCCTACGCCATTGCCGCAAAGCTCGAAGAGCTGACGGGCCAGGAGGCCCGGGTCACCGTGCCCGGACACTACCAGAGAGGCGGCCCTCCCTGCCCCTACGACCGGGTGCTGGCCACTCAGTTCGGCGCCGCCGCGGCGGAGCTGATCGAGAAGCGCCAGTATGGCCGCATGGTGGCCATCCAGAACGGACAGATCGTCTCCATCCCCCTGGAGGACGCCGCCAGCCGCACCAAGTTTTTGCCCACGGATCACCCCATGATCAAAGTGGCCAGGGATATCGGCATCAGCTTTGGAGATTGAAAAAAGCGCAGCCTTTTTTAATCAAATTCGGCCTTCTCACCCGCCTGCGGCGGATGAGAAGGCCGGATTTTTCTGCCACAGGCAGCGGCGGCCCTACAACAGAACGGAGGCGGGGTGACTACCCCTCAGTCAGCCTGCGGCTGACAGCTCCCCTGACAAGGGGGTGTCTTTGAGCGGGCCGCCACACAGGGCGGCCCCTACAGGCCTGTTTTAGTCGGGCCGTAGGGGCGGCCCTGCGTGGCCGCCCGGGAGGCCACCTCATCCGGCCCTCCGGGCCACCTTCCCCTCAGAGGGGAAGGCTTTTGCCGCGCGCCCTCATGCCTCCCCTAACAGGGGAGGTGCCCCCGGAGGGGGCGGAGGGGTTTAAAACAGCAGAGGGAATTACGCGCACTCTACATGTTTGCGGCGGCAACTTCACCAAACCCCAGCTCCCCTTTCAGGGGAGCCTTTTCTCATTCCACCGTCAGTTCTTCCCGGCTCAGGTCAATGCTCACCCTGGTGCCCTTTCCGACTTCCGAGCTGATGCTGATCCCGTGGCCCAGCTTTTGCAGGATCTTTTTGCACAGATACAGCCCGATGCCGGTGGCCTTCTTGTCCGTGCGGCCGTTGTAGCCGGTGTAGCCCTTTTCAAAGACCCTCGGCAGGTCCTCCGGCGCGATGCCCATGCCGGTGTCCGCGATGACCAGGGTCTCCCCCTGGGTGAAAATGCGGATGCTGCCCGCGGCGGTGTATTTCAGGGCGTTGGAGAGAATCTGCTCGATCACAAAGCAGAGCCACTTCTCGTCGGTCAGCACCTGCAGGGCCGTGCCCTCGTATTCCAGGCTGATCTTTTTCCGGATAAACTGCTTTGCGTATTTTCGCACGCACTGGCGGATAATGCCGTCCAGGGCGCAGGTTTTAAACACAAAATCTGTGCTGTCGCTGTCCAGACGCAGGTAGTTCAGCACCATCTCCACATACTGCTCCACCCGGAAAAGCTCCCCCTCGATCTCCATAGCGCTGTTTTCCGGCTTTGTCTGCAAAATCAGCCGCATGGCGGCGATGGGGGTCTTGATCTGGTGGGCCCAGAGGGTAAAATAGTCCTGCATGTCGCTCATGCGCAGGTCCATGGCGCTGGCCTGCCGCTGCTTTTCCTCCCCCAGGGCCCGGATCAGCTGCCGGTAGTCCTCCTCGATGAGGTTTTCCGGCGGGGGCAGCTGCTCGTCGCTGACGCGGATGCTTTTCAGCGCGTCGGAGAGCTGCCGGTGGCGTAAGGCGAAGCGCCGCAGGTCCGGAAGGGCCAGAAACAGGGCCAGAGCCGTACTCAGCAGCGCCGTGTACCCGGCCAGAACGCCTCCCGCGCCGCTGAGCCAGACCACCGTGGAAAAAATCAGGATCAGCCCCGAAAACAGGACGATCTGCCACAGACGATATTTCAACCAAGCCAAAACCGTTTTCATGCTTCCACCATATAGCCCTGGCCCTTTTTGGTCAGGATAAAGCCCTCAAGGCCGCAGCTCTCCAGCTTCCGGCGGAGCCTGGCCACGTTGACGGTCAGGGTGTTCTCGTCCACAAAGCTGTCCGTCTCCCAGAGCCGCTGCATCAGCGTGTCCCGGCTGACGGTGCGTCCCTTGTTCTCCATGAGCACCTGCAAAATGCGAAACTCGTTTTTCGTCAGCTCCAGCTTCTTGTCCTCCACGCTCAGGCTGCCGTCGTCCAGATTCAGCACGGCCCCTTTGTGTTGAATGAGCCGGCTGCTGCCGCCGAAATCGTAGGTCCGGCGGAGAAGGGCCTGGACCTTGGCCATGAGCACGTTCAGGTCAAAGGGCTTGGCGATGAAATCGTCGGCCCCCATGTTCATGGCCATGACGATGTTCATGTTGTCCGAGGCGGAGGAGATAAAGATGATGGGCACCCTGGACTGCCGCCGGATCTGGCTGCACCAGTGGTAGCCGTTATAAAAGGGCAAGCCGATATCCAGCAGCACCAGCTGGGGGTCAAAATCCGCAAACTCCCCCAGCACGTTCCGGAAATCCCCGGCCCGGCGGACCTGATAGCCCCAGGCGGCCAGATGCTCCGCCACCGCAGCGGCGATCACCTGGTCGTCCTCTACGATAAAAACTTTCATCATTCCACCTCCGGCTTATCAGGCATATTATATCATACGCTTGTCAGATTTCAATCGTTGTGGTATTCTTTAAGAAATCGGGCCGGATACGGCCGCAAGGAGAGAGAGAATGAAAATTGCAGTGATCACCGGCGCGTCCTCGGGCATGGGCCGGGAATTTGTATACGCCCTGGACAGGGACGAGGAATTTGACGAGCTGTGGGTCATCGCCCGCCGGGAGCAGCGGCTTTTGGAGCTGAAAGAGAAATGCCGGGCCAAAATCCGCCCCATCGTGCTGGACCTGCAGCAGCGGGAGAGCTTTGCCCTTTACCGGGAGCTGCTGGAGCGGGAAAAGCCGGAGATCGCCGTGCTGGTCAACGCCGCGGGCTTTGGTCTCTTCGGCGCCTTTATGGACATGGACATGGACCGGCAGCTGGACATCATCGACTTAAATTCCCGGGCCCTGACGGCCATGTGCTACATGAGCGTGCCCTACATGGCCAAGGGCAGCCGGATCTACAACATGGGCTCCATGTCCTCCTGGCAGCCGGTGCCTTACATCAATGTGTACGGCGCGTCCAAGGCCTATGTGCTGAATTTCTCCCGGGCTCTGGGCGTGGAGCTGAAGGACCGGGGAATAAAGGTCATGGCGGTCTGCCCCGGCTGGATCACCACGGAGTTTTTCGACCACGCCATCCACGACGACACCATTTCTTACTTCAACCGCTACTATCCCCCGGAGCAGGTGATCGAAAAGGCGCTGAAGGACATGAAAAAGGGCAAAAACGCCTCTGTGCTGGGCTTTCCCGAGCGGATGCAGGTGCTTTTGGTCAAGCACCTGCCGGTGAGCTTTGTGATGAAGACCTGGTGCAGACAGCAGGGTAAATAAAAATCCAAACAAAGGAGATTTTCACGATGATACAGCCGAAAGACGTTATGCAGGTGGAAAACGAGCAGTGGGAGGACTTCAAAAAGGAGGCCATGAAGGACGAGCTTTTCTATAACGGCCCCGGGGACCTGCTGGACACGGCAGAGGGCCGGGCGAAGTTCTGCCGCTTGAATGTGAGCTCCGTTTTCCGCAAGGACGACCCGGCCTACCCGGGCTATAAGATCTGGGTGTTCAACAACCAGGGCCAGGGCATGGTCATCAAAAAGCGCAGCCGGGTAGACCCGGCGCTGATGGAAAACGTGGAATACGACGCCGAAGGCCAGGAGCTGAGCCGCTCCTACGAACCGGCTTGATTTGAGGGAATAACTAAGAGTGAATAGTGAAGAGGTGTGGTGTCGCCTGTGGCGAAAATTATAATCCGGCCGCTTTGCGGCCGCCTTACTTCTTCACTCTTCACTCTCCATTATTCCTTCCCCCTCCAGGGGGAGGCTTGAAAGGCGGGCGGCCACGCAGGGCCGCCCCTACCGTTCTCCATAAAAACCGATTTGAAGCCCAATGAAATGGGTTCAAATCGGAGAGGAGGAAGGAGGGAACAGAGCGCAGTTTTCGCCGAAAGCGGAAACGGAGCGCCGT
This sequence comes from Candidatus Limivicinus sp., assembly GCA_051866735.1. Taxonomy (GTDB): domain Bacteria; phylum Bacillota; class Clostridia; order Oscillospirales; family Oscillospiraceae; genus Limivicinus. The sequence continues at coordinate 43,105 of JBJDXP010000072.1, read as the reverse complement.
GAGCTTCTTCTGACGACGTAGGGGCGACCCTTGGGGTCGCCCGCAAAAAGGCTCCCTTGTGTAAAGGGAGCAGTCACGGCGAAGCCGTGACTGAGGGATTGTCTCTCCCGGTCACGCTGGGCAGTTGAAGCAACCCCTCCGGCCCTTCGGGCCACCTCCCCTTACACAGGGGAGGCTTCAACATTGTGCCGCAAAAAAGTTCACCGGGATGTCCCGGTGAACTTTTTTGCTTGAATTGAATGATTAACTCAGTTTGCCTCAATGATGGTGATACGGCCCTGGCCGTAGGGATCGGCGTACTCCTCGCCCACGGTGCCGCCAAGCACGTCAACGATGTAGTTGATGAGCACCTGGTTGTCGATCATCACGCTGTCCTGGAGGAACACGTTGTCGGCAAACATGGAGTACCCGTCGCCGCAGTCCTTCAGCTTGTAGTTGTGGCTGGCCAGGGTGTAGGTCTTCTCGGGGTCCAGCGGCTCGCCGCCGATGGTGACTTCCGTGACCCGGCGGTCGCCCTCAACGGAGACGAACATGCCGTTCTCGTCCAGCTTCACGGAGGACTCCACATTCAGGTCCACGGTGTAGGTCATGCCAGAGACCTGGAGGAAGCCGCCGCTCTCAGCGGGCAGCTTGGAGCAGCCCAGCTCCAGAGCGTCCAGGATCTCCTGGCCGGTGCACTCCACAACGCACATCTCGTTGCCGAAGGGGTGGACGGCGATGATCTGGCCGTAGGTGATGTCACCTGCGGGGATGTCCGCGCGGACGCCGCCGCCGTTGACGATGGCCACATCAGCGCCGGACATGGCCCGGTACGCGTCGGCGCACAGGTCGCCCAGGTTGGTCTCGGACACGCGGACGATGCGCTCGCCGCTGGCGGGATCCTTGATGATCAGGTCAACGTCGGTGCTGGCCACAACCGTGTTCACCAGCTCTTCAAACTCTTCCTGAATACCGCCGATAAAGTCCTTCATGCCGTTGTCGCTGATGAGGGTGGTGCTCATGCTGCCGTCGTCCTTGATGGTCAGGCAGCCGATGTAGGCAAGCTTGGTCTCGGTGGAGCTGAGCAGGACCTCAGCGCCGTCCTTGTTCTTCACTTTCTCGCCCTGAATCAGGGAGTGGGAGTGTCCGTCCAGCACGGCGTCGATGCCGGTGGTGTTCACAATGACCTCAGAGGAGGTCCAGGGGGAGCAGTCCTCCTCGATGCCCAGGTGGGCCATAGCGATGACGAACTGAGCGCCCTCTGCCCGGGCCGCGTCCACGGCGGACTGAACGGCGGCGTAGAGCTTCTCGCCGGTCTCGTCCTGCTGGAAGGAATAGATGTAGTTGCCGTTGTCATCCTGGAAATACTTGGGGGTGGAGGTGGTGATGGTCTTGGGGGTGGAGATGCCCACGAAGGCGATCTTCACGCCGGCCACGTCTTTGATCACATAGGGGTCCAGAACGGTGTTGCCGTCATTGTCCACAAAGTTTGCGGAGACATAGGGGAAGTTTGCCTGCTCGGTGAGGGCAAAGAACTGGTCCATGCCGTAGTCAAACTCGTGGTTGCCGGGGGTGGCCACGTCGTAGCCGATCTCGTTCATGATGTCGATGATGTACTCGCCGTTGGAGAGGGTGCCGATGGTGTCGCCCTGGACGGCGTCGCCGTTATCCACCAGGACAACGTGCTTGCCCTGAGCCTCCAGCGCGTTTTTCACGGTGGCCAGCCCGGCATAGCCCAGGTTGTCGTCCACGCCGCAATGCACGTCGTTGGTGTAGAGAATAACGATGTCGTTATCCAGGCCCAGATAGGCGCTGACTTCCGCCGGGGCGGCAGTTTCTGCGGGGGTCTCTGCGGGAGCTGCGGAGCCGCATCCGGCCAGCAGCAGCATGAGAACAAGGGTGAGCGCGAGAAGTTTCTTCTTCATTCTTCATCCTCCAAAAATGTATTGCCTTATGGAGCACAAGGCTGATTCCAGTATAACAGTATTGTCCCTGATTTTCAATCCCAGACAGGTTTTTTACTTACGGTTCACGCCCGGCAGCCCGTATTCCACCTGCGCTGCACCCTCTCGGAAAACGCGCTGCGCTGCCTGGAAGAGGCCCTGGGCTGAGACTTTTCGCGCTGAAATTGCCCAGGTGTATTTGCAAAATCAAAAACAGGTGCTATACTGTCTAATGTGACCGAACTGAGCGAAGAGGAATCCAGCCGGATGTCCATGGATTTCTGAGGAGAAGGTCGGAAGTGAAAACTGCAGAGGTACCCCCGGGAAGAGAAGAAATAGTGAAGAGTGAAGAGGTACCCCCCTCAGTCGGCTGCACCGACAGCTCCCCCTAATGGGGAGCTTTGACAAGTTTATTTAAAACAGGAAAGGCCAGAACATGAAAAAAAAGATCAATATTATTTCAATCATTATCTCTCTGCTGCTGTTGGTGCTGACTGCGGCCTTTGCCATCGTGGTACTGCGGGCCAGGCTGCTGCCCACGGCATGGACCGTGCTGCTGCTTGCCGCACTTGTGCTGATCGATGCGCTGCTGATCTTCCTCTGCGCAAAGCCCGGGAAAAAGCTGCGCTTTGCCATCGGCATCATTCTGACGCTGCTCTTCGTTCTGGGCATCTGCTATGGCTCCGCCACACTGAACAAGACTGTCAACACCCTGAAGAGCATTACCAATACCAGCCCTCAGTACAGCCGGGTCTGCGTCTATGTCCCCACGGAGGACAGCGCCCAGAGCATTGAGGACGTGGCAGGGGACTGCTTCGGCTTTCTCAGCACTGCCGACAGGGAAAACACCGACCAGGCCATCGCGCAGATCAACGAAGAACTGAACGTTTCCGTTCAGGCCCGGGAGTACGAGGGCCTTACTGCGCTGCTCAATGCCCTTTTTGACGGCGAGGTGCGGAGCATGATCCTGAACCCCGAGTATCTGGCCCTTGTGGAAGAGGTCGATGGCTTTGCGGACGTGGGATCAAGAGTACGCGTGCTCACTGAGCTTCGCATCCGTCAGCCGGAGCAGCAAAACACCACTCCCACCACCAGTGAAGAGCCGGAGGCGGAGGACCACTGCTTCTCCGTCTATATCAGCGGCATCGACACCTACGGCGAGGTCTCCATGAAAAGCCGCAGCGACGTGAACATCATCATTAACGTCAATACCGAAACCCACCAGATCCTGATGGTAACAACCCCCCGCGACTACTATGTGCCCCTGCCCATTTCTGACGGTCAACGGGACAAGCTGACCCATGCGGGCATCTACGGCATCGACGTCAGCAAGGGGGCGCTGGAGATGCTGTACGAGACGGAGATCGACTACTATTTCCGCCTGAACTTCACCGGATTTGTGAAGATCATTGACGCTATCGGCGGCATTGACGCGGAGCTGGACGGCTTCGACGGCGTGAGGCATTTAAACGGCGAAGAGGCTCTGCAGCGCGCCCGGGACCGTTCCGGCAGCGGCGGGGACAACTGGCGCGGCAAGAATCAGCTGCGCATCATCCAGGCGGCCATTAACAAGGTGCTGTCGCCCGCCATCCTCAGCTCCTTCAACGATGTGCTCAAGGCTACCGAGGGCAGCTTTGAGACCGATGTACCCTATGAGCTGATCGCGGAGCTGGTGCGAAATCAGCTTGCCACCAATCCCCAGTGGGAGATTTTGCGCTACAACGTCACCGGCACCGGCGACAGCGAGATCCCCTTTACCACCATGATGCTGGACGGAAAGCCCATGTATCTCTACGTCATGTGGCCCAATGAGGACGACGTGGCCGCCGGCAGTGAGATGATGCAGGCCATGCACCGGGACGAAGTGATCTCGCTGCCGTAAAGGCTTGGACATAAATTATAAAAATTTGAGGTATACGCTATGAAAATGGTCGTGCTGGACGGATACACGGAAAATCCCGGCGATTTGAGCTGGGACGGCCTGCGGGAGTTTGGGGAACTGACGGTCTATGACCGGACCGGCAGCGAGGACGAGGTGATCGCGCGGATCGGCGAGGCCGAAGTGGTGTTTGTCAACAAAGTGCCCATCACCAAAAGGGTGCTGGAGGAGTGCCCCAATATCAAATTCATCTCCGTTCTGGCCACGGGCTACAACGTGATCGACATCAAGGCGGCGGCGGAGAAGGGGATCGTTGTGAGCAACATCCCCAGCTACGGCACTGCCGCCGTGGCCCAGTTTGCCATCGCACTGCTGCTGGAGGTCTGCCACCATGTGGCCCACCACAGTGAGGCTGTCCATCAGGGCCGCTGGGCGGCCAACCCGGACTGGTGCTTCTGGGACTATCCTCTCATCGAGCTGCAGGGCAAGACCATGGGCATCATCGGCTTTGGCCGCATCGGCCAGGCCACCGGCCGCATTGCCAAAGCCCTGGGCATGAAGGTCATCGCCTACAGCCGCAGCGTCCGGGAGGACGGGAAGGACATCGCTGAGTATGTGGATCTGGACACCCTGCTGCGTACTTCCGATGTGATCGCCCTCCACTGCCCCCTGTTTCCCGAGACCGAGGGCATCATCAACAAGGCCAATATCGCCAAAATGAAGGATGGCGTGATCATCATCAATAACAGCCGGGGCCAGCTGGTGGTGGAACAGGACCTGGCCGACGCCCTGAACAGCGGCAAGGTCTATGCCGCAGGGCTGGACGTGGTCTCCACCGAGCCTATCCGGGAGGATAACCCCCTGCTGAAGGCCAAAAACTGCCTGATCACGCCTCACATCAGCTGGGCGCCCAAGGAGAGCCGCCAGCGGATCATGGACATGAGCTATAATAACCTGAAGGCCTTTGCCGAGGGCAGACCCATCAACGTGGTCAACGGCGTGAAGTGAGGGGCGCATGGAAAAGGGCGGCCACGCAGGGCCGCCCCTACAGCCCGACCAAAACAGAAACGTAGGGGCCGCCCTGCGTGGCGGCCCGCAAAAGGGTTCCCTTTTCAGGAACTCCTGCCAAAAATGGAGGAACATTATGCGGCGATTTGTTCTGGCACCGGATTCCTTTAAGGGAACCATGACGTCCTCGGAGATCTGCGACATTTTAGCGGACGTGGTGAAAGAACTGGTCCCGGCGGCGGAGACGGTGAAGATCCCCATGTCCGACGGGGGCGAGGGGATGGTGGAGGCCTACCTGAAGCTGCTGGGCGGCGAGAAGCGCTTTGCTCTCGTCACCGGGCCGGACGGGCGGCCCGTCAACTGCCCCTACGGCCTCCTGCCCGACGGTACGGCGGTCATGGAGATGGCCGGCTGCGCCGGGCTTCCGCTGATGGAGGGCAGGCTGGACCCCCTCCACGCCACCACCTACGGGGTGGGGGAGCTGCTGAGGCTGCTCTCCGCCTCCGGCTGCCGCCGGGTGCTGATGGGCATTGGGGGCAGCGCCACCAACGACTGCGGCTTAGGGTTGGCGGCGGCCCTGGGCTACCGCTTTCTGGACGAAAAGGGCGGGGAAGTGGAGCCTTTTGCCTGTAACATCGGCAGCATCCGGCGCATTGTCAGGCCTGATGCCCTGCCGGAGCTTACGATCACCGTGGCCTGCGACGTGGATAATCCCCTCTGCGGCGAGCGTGGCGCCAGCGCCGTCTTCGGCCCCCAAAAGGGGCTTTTGCCCCAGCAGATCGGCCCGCTGGACCGGGATATCCGGGCCTTTGCGGCGCTCGTCAAAACAGAGCTGGGCGCGGACGTGCTTGAAGTTCCCGGCGCGGGGGCGGCGGGCGGTCTGGGCGCGGCGCTGCTGGCCTTCTGCGGTGCGGAGCTGAAGCCGGGCATCGAGCTGCTGCTGGATGCGGCGGGCATGGATGAGCTGTTAAAGGACACGGAGCTGGTGATCACCGGCGAGGGCCGTATCGACGGACAGAGCGCGGCGGGCAAGGTGCCCGTGGGCGTGGGCCGCCGGGCGAAAAAGGCCGGTGTGCCCTGCGTGGCCGTCTGCGGCTGCATCGGCCCCGGGGCGGAGGCGGTGCTCCAGGAGGGCGTCACGGCCTATTATGCCACCAGCGACGGCACAAAGACTATGGACGAGATCAGAAAAACCTGCCGGGAGGATCTGCGGAGGACCGCCGTGCAGGTCATCAAAGAATATGTCTGACGAAAAAGGAAGCGCGGAGACGCGCTTCCTTTTTCGCGGGCCGCTCTGTGTGGCCTTGTGTGGCCGCCTGCGTGACTGAGGGGTAGTCAAAGTATTAGTGAATAGTGAATAGTGAAGAGGTATCCCCCTCAGCCGCCTGCGGCGGCAGCTTCCCTCACATTTTATTCCGCGCTGTCGCGGCGAAGACCGTGCATGAAGCCATTGATCTCCGCCGTGTGGATGTCCCCGCCGATGATCTCTTTCCCCTGGACATACAGCGTCACGATCACCGTCTGGGTGCAGTTGGGGTAATTGGTCACAAAATAGCTGTACTGCTTGCAGTTTTCCCCGGCGTGCCTGGACAGGTCGTAGCCCTGCTCCTTTTGCATGCGGTTATACTCTTCCATGATCCCCTCCATGCTCTCGGGGATCACAATGTTCCGGCAGTCCTCGCTGGTGACGTCGATCTCCCAACCCAGCTCGTTGAGGAACATTTCCCGCCCTTCCGTCGTCGTAACATTCGGCCCCTTGTCTCTGCCCAGCCAGCGCAGAACGATCAGCAACGTCAGCGCCGCCGCGATGAGAAGCACGATGGCAAGGGCCTTTTTTCGCGTGAATACCTTCCTCTTTTCAAGCATTTCCTCTCACCTCAGGAAAAAGCTATTCAAATTCCGGCCAAAGTATGCTATACTATTCTCAATACGGCTTTTTTTAAGGAGAAGAATCATGGCGCTGATCCGGCTGGACAAGTTCATATGCGACCAGGGCCTGGCCGCCAGAAAAGAGGCGCGGCAGATCATCAAATCCGGGCGCGTCCACCTGGATGGCGTGACCGTTACCGCCCCGGACGCCAAATTTGACCCGGAGAAATCTCTGGTGGAGCTGGACGGCAGTCCTCTGGGTTATGCAAAATTCCACTACTACATGATGGACAAGCCCTCCGGCGTGCTCACCGCCACCCGGGACGGGAAGCAGAAAACCGTTCTGGACCTGGTGACACCGGAGATGCGCCGCATGGGCCTTTTCCCGGTAGGGAGGCTGGACAAGGACACCAGTGGCCTGCTTTTGCTGACAAACGACGGGAATTTTGCCCACCGCGTGATTTCGCCAAAATCCGAGGTCGAAAAATTGTATTATGCAAGGGTCGAAGGTATTCCCGATCTTTCCGACTGTCAGGCCTTTCAGCAGGGGCTGCTCCTGGGTGACGGCACCCGTTGCCTGCCCGCCAGACTGGAGCTTCTGGGCGGCAATGAATGTTATGTGTATGTGATGGAGGGAAAGTACCACCAGGTCAAGCGCATGCTGGCCTCCCGGGGAAAGCCGGTGCTTGAGCTGCGCCGTCTGGCCGTGGGCGGACTGATGCTGGACCCCGCTCTGGGCCCCGGCGGTTTCCGGGAATTGACAAATGAGGATTTGTGCACAGTGTTTATGGGCAGATAGTCGAAAAAACGGCGCATGGTTTACCATAATTTGAGCGTAAAAGATATAAAACGAAAAAAATTAACAAAAAAACATTGGAATTTCTATTGAAAATACCAAAATAATGAGGTATCATAGAGAAAGATAAAATGCGGGAGTATGGTATTTTCGCCATAACGCACAGGAGGCTATGATTATGTCCAGTAGAATTTTCCAAGGTGTGATCACTCAGATGAAGGATGCTGTCGACAGGACCATCGGCGTGGTGGACGATCAAGGCTATGTTGTGGCGAGCAGTGAGCTTGCCCTGATCGGTTCCCGGCTTGACGACTTCCATATTTACGAGCTGGAGGGTGCGGAGCACCCTGTGTCCAGCGGCAGCAGAACTTACAAACCGCTGACGTCCAGCGGCACCAGCTTCGACTTCACCGCTTTCGTGGAGGGAACGGACTCCATGGCAAAGACCATCTGCGCCGTGACCGCCGTGGCCTTCAACGAGGCAAAGAATAATTACGAGGAAAAGCACAACAAGGCCGCCTTCGTCAAAAACATCATCTCCGACAACATCCTGCCCGGAGACGTGTATGTCCGGGCCAAGGAGCTGCATTTCGTCACTGACGAGCCCAGAAGCGTGCTTCTGGTCCGCCAGATGGATAATTCCGACGTGGCCGCGGTGGAGCTGATCCAGCGGCTGTTCCCGGACAAGCAGAAGGACTTCGTCATCAACATCAACGAGTCCGACGTGGTGGTGGTCAAGGCTCTGCCCTCCGCCGACTGCAACGAGGAAATACATAAGATCGCTCTCGGCATTGAAAAGGCCCTGCACGACGAGCTGGGCATTAAATGCGTCATCGGCATCAGCACCGTGGCCCACCATCTGCGTGAGCTGGCTGACCGCTATAAGGAGGCCCAGGTGGCTATCGACGTGGGCCGGGTCTTTGAAAGCGAAAAGACCATCATCAACTATGAAAATCTGGGTCTGGGCCGCATCATCTATCAGCTGCCCACCACCCTGTGCGAGATGTTCCTCAAAGAGGTGTTCAAGAAAAATCCCATCGAGACCTTGGACGAGGACACCCTGGAGACCATCAACAAGTTCTTTGAGAATAACCTGAACGTATCCGAGACCTCCCGCAAGCTCTATGTTCACCGCAATACCCTGGTCTACCGGCTGGAGAAGATCAAGAAGATCACCGGCCTGGATCTGCGGGAGTTTGACCACGCCATTGTGTTCAAAGTGGCCATGATGGTAAAGATGTATCTCGATTCCTTGAACAACACCAAGTATTGAGATACCTTTTAATATATATATGGAATCTCTGAATAAATCCCCGCACCCATCTTCACGGCATAAATCTCCGCTGGTCTTCGTCAGAAAATCTTGAAATACACAAAGTATTCCTGCACTTTTCTTCCTCGCCAGCGAAAATTTCTGCCGTAAATCTGAGAACGTTGATTTAACCAGAGCTTCCATAGATTTCCCCTGGCAAAATCCCTGTTTGGAGGATAAATGACTTATGGTTCAAATGAATGATGTGCGGATGGTCTACCAGAGCAGCGGCACTGTGGCCCTGGATGGGGTGGACCTGACCATCAACGAAGGAGAATTTGTTTTTCTCGTGGGGCCTTCCGGCTCGGGCAAGACCACGATCATGAAGCTCATCACCGGCGAGATACGCGCCAACGACGGGCAGATCATCGTCAACGACTTCGACATGCGCCGCATCAAACGGCGCAAACTGCCCAAGATGAGAAGGACTCTCGGCGTCATATTCCAGGACTACCGCCTGATCGAGAATATGAACGTCTATGACAACGTGGCCTTCGCCATGCGCGTTGTGGGCGCGTCCAACAAGGAGATCAAGAAGCGCGTGCCCTATGTGCTGGAGCTGGTGGGCCTGGAGGGCCGCGAAAAGCGCATGCCCAACGAGCTTTCCGGCGGCGAGCAGCAGCGTGTGGCCATCGCCAGGGCCTTGGTGAACAGTCCCCGCATGATCGTGGCGGACGAGCCTACCGGCAACCTGGACCCGGTGCGCAGCCTGGAGCTGATGCTGCTGTTTGAGAAGATCAACGAGATGGGGACTACCATTCTGGTCGTCACCCACGAAAAGGAGCTGGTCAACGCTTTCTCCAAGCGCGTTATCACCATTGATAACGGCCATGTGATCAGCGACGGAATGGATGGGTACTACAGCTATGAGATTGAGTAGAAGCGGATATCTGATTCGCGAAGGCTTCCGCAGCATTACCACGCACGGATTCATGTCCTTCGCCACGGTGGCCATTATCATGGCCTGCCTGATCATCATCGGCAGCGTGTCCCTGCTGTCGGTGAATATCGACGCCATCATCAAGGGCCTGGAGGACCAGAACGAGGTCGTGGCCTTTGTGGACGAGACCTATACCCAGGAAGAGGCGGCGGCGCTGGAGAGCCAGATCGTAGAGCTGGACAACATCAGCTCCGTGCAGTTTGTCACCCGCACCGAGGCCATGGAAAACTTCATGGGCAATTACTCCGAGAATCTGATGGAGGGCATCGACGAGACCGTGTTCCGCGACCGGTACATCATCCACCTGACAGATATCGCCCTGATGGCCCAGACCAAGACCGCCCTGATGGGCATTGAGGGCGTAGCCAAGGTCAACGCCCATCTGGACTATGCAAAGACCTTTGTCACCATCAGAAACATCGTCAGCGTGGTCTCTCTGGTGCTGATCGTCATGCTGGTGTTCGTGTCGGTGTTCATCATGACCAACACCATCAAGCTTGCCACCTTCGGCCGGCGCGAGGAGATCGCCATTATGAAAATGGTGGGCGCAAACAACGGCTTCATCCGCCTGCCCTTCGTGGTGGAGGGCTTAGTGCTGGGCATCCTGGGCGGCGGCCTGGCCTACCTGGCCGAGTGGGGCATTTACACTGTGCTCACCGGTAAGCTCATCAGCAGCCTGACCGGCAGCTTCATTTCCGTGGTGCCCTTCAGCAGCCTGGCCCTTGAAATTTTTGTGGCCTACATGGGCACCAGCATCCTGGTGGGTATTTTCGGCGCGCTGAACGCCATAAGGAACTATTTGAAAGTATAATCGCCCAAGAAACATAAAGGATGCTTTTTTAAGGAGACTTTATGAACAACAAGAAGATCGTATCCGTCATTGCAGTAATCATGGCCGTGCTGATGCTGATGACGCTGATCGTCAGCGTGATCCCTACCAGCGCCTTTGCCGAAGTCACCCAGGCCGATATTGACGAGGCCCAGCGCAAGAAGAACGAGCTGGTTGCCCAGCGTCAGGCAAGCCAGGAAAAAATCGACAAGCTGAAGGAACAGCAGGCCAGCGTTCTGGAACAGAAGGCCGCTCTGGACGAACGAAACGAATACGCCAAGGAGCAGCTGATCATTGTCCAGGAACAGATCGACATGTATTCCGAGATGATCGCCGAAAAGAGCAAAGAGGTCGAGGCGGCGAAAAACCGGGAGGAAGAGCAGCTTCAGCGCTACCGCACCAGGGTCCGTGCCATGGAGGAAAACGGGGGCTACAATATCCTGACCCTGATTTTCAATGCGGAGAGCTTCACCCAGCTTCTCACCAGCCTTGATGATATCGGCGAGATCATGGAGAGCGACCGTCAGCTGGAAGATGAGTACATAGCCGCCCGCGAGGAGCACGAGGAGATCCAGGCCCAGTACGAAGAGGAAAAGGCCGGGCTGGAAGCCAAACAGGCGGAGCTGGAAGAGGAAAAGGCCGAGCTGGAAGGGCTTTTGGCCGAGGCCGACCAGCTTCTGAAAGAGCTGGAAGAGGATATCGAGAAGGCCATCAAGGAATATGAGATCGCCGAAGCGGCCAGAGCCGCTGCGGCGGCAGAGCTGAGCAATCTGGTTGCTGCGCTGAACCGGCAGAACCAGGAGATCGCCAACAGTAATAACAACAATAACAACGCCAGCGCCGGCGGAGATACCGGCAGCGGCTCAGGCAGTACCGACGGGAATACCGGTAGTACCGGTGGAGACACCGGCAGTTCCGGCAGCTCCGGCAGTTCCGGGAACGGCGGCCTGATCAGCGCCGGCTCTGAAGGGGTCCAGGGCACAGGCTCTCTGATGTGGCCCGTACCCTGCAGCCACACGGTCACCAGCCGTTTCGGCCCCCGCACCCACCCCATAACCGGTAAATATACCAATCATAACGGCATGGATATCGACGGCTATGGCCATGAAGGCTATCCCATCATCGCCTGCGACGCGGGCGTGGTGGTGGCGGCCAAATGGAGCGATTCCTACGGCTACTATGTCATGATCGACCATGGCAACGGAATGCAGACTTTGTACGCGCATATGTCTTCCATGGCTGTAAAGTACGGGGACAAGGTGACCCAGGGCCAGACCATCGGCTATCTGGGCAGCACCGGCTGGTCCACCGGCACCCACTGCCATCTGGAGGTATATGTAAACGGAAGCCGCACCGACCCGGAGGCGTATTTCTCAGGCATGACCTTCTATGACTGCTGAACACGCAGCCGGACAGGCACTTTTGAGGAAAAAAATAATGAATAAAAAAACAAAATCTTTACTGGCGCTGATTTTGAGCGTGATGACCGTGCTGAGTCTGGTCCTGGGCGCTCTGCCCACGCAGGCATATGCCGTGACCCAGAGCGAAATCGATGCGCTGAAAAAAGAACGGGATAAGATCGCTGAAGCAAAAGCAGCCCAGCAGGCCATTGTGGACGAGCTGGAGGCCCAGCACGCGGATGTGCTGGACAGGAAGCTGGCTCTGGATGAACGCAATGTTTATACACTGGAGCAGATGGCGCTGAACGAGCAGGAGATCGCCCTCTACGACCAGATGATCGAGGACAAGGCCAAGGAAGTTGAAGAGGCCCTTGCCCTGGAAAACCAGCAGCTTGAGCGCTACCGCAGCCGGGTCCGTGCCATGGAGGAAAACGGAAATTACGGTTTCCTGGCCCTGGTACTCAATTCCAGCAGCTTGGGTGAGCTGCTCACTGCCATGGACGATATCGGCGAGATCATGGAGAGCGACCGCCGGCTGGAGGACGAGTACATCGCCGCCCGCGAGCATACCGAAGAGGTAAAGGCGGAATATGAGGAGTGCAAGGCCGAGCTTGAGGCCAAACAGGCCACCCTCCGTGCCGAGCAGGTGGAGCTTCAACGCCAGATCGACGAGGCCACGGAGCTGATCACCAAGCTTGCCGAGGATATTGAAGGCAACGCCGAGGAGCTGGCCAAGCTCCAGGCCGCCCAGGACGAGGCTCAGAAAGAGATCGACCAGAAAGTGGCCGAGCTGGAGCGCCAGCGGGCGGAAGAGGAAGAGCGACGCCGGCAGGAAGCGGCCGCCAATAATCCCAGCGGCGGCGGCGGAAGCGGCGGCGGCGGTACCGTCACTGGCACTGGCTCCTTTACTTGGCCCTGCCCCTCCTGTACTTATATTACCAGCCGCGTGGGCTACCGCTGGCACCCGGTGTCCGGGCAGTGGAAATACCACTCCGGTCTGGATATCGGCGCGGCCTACGGCGCCACCATTGTGGCTGCTGACGGCGGAACCGTCACCGTTGCCGGCGTGAACGGCGGCTATGGCAACTGCGTCATGATCGACCACGGCAACGGCTACTACACCCTTTACGGACACATGTCCTCCATTGCCGTTTCGTTGGGACAAACGGTGAGCAAGGGGGCAACCATTGGCTATGTGGGCAGCACCGGCGTTTCCACCGGTCCCCACCTGCACTTTGAGATCCGGCAGGGTACGACCGTTCTCGACCCCGAGAACTGGTTCACCGGCTTGACCTACGCCCCTGACGCAGGCGATTAATTCAATATTTTCAGTACTCCCTTTCGCAGGGCGTACTGACAAGCCGGACAGCCGTTTTTTGGCTGTCCGGCTGAAGCAGTTTACGCTTTCCAACCACAGATTCTTATCACCGGAAAAGAAGGAATGACATGAAGAAAAACAGCTTATTCGGCAGGTTTTTTGCCGCATTGGGCAGAGCTTTATCACGGATCTTCAACTCGGGAATCCCGCTGAAATTTGTGCTGATCGCCCTGATTTTGTTCACCGGCGGCGCCATATTCATCACCCGCTCCAGCGTCATCAAAAATGTGGGCGGCAAGGCAGACTATGATGAAGCCATGCGCTATATCGAGATCAAGGATATCGTGGAAGAGAATTATATCGACCCGGTGAATCGGGAGAGCATGGGCTATTCCGCGGCGGCGGCCATGGTTGCCGGTCTGGGCGACAAATGGAGCACCTACATGTCTCCGGACGAGTACAAGGCGTATCAGCTTTCCGCCTCCAATGAATATTCCGGCATCGGAATGTCCATCATGAAGGAGGCAAATACCGGAGGGTTCCAGATCACCTCCATCAACAGCGGCAGTCCGGCCCACCTGGGGGGACTGAGCAGCGGTATGATCATCGTAGCGGTGGACGGGGAGGACGTGACCGGCCTGGACGCTGACAGCTTCCGCACCCTGGTTCGTTCCAAGCAGAATACAAAGTTCACTGTGGAAACCAGTAACGGCGAGACCTATGACGTCAACTGTGCGGCTACCTACGTCAACCCCGTGTCCTACCGGCTGGAAAAGACCGAGGCCGGATATGTCAAGATCGACAATTTTGAGGCCGGCAGCGGCCAGGCGGCCATCGACGCCTTTGAGGACCTGCTGAACCAGAACGCCTCTGCCTTTGTTATCGACCTGCGCGGCAATCCCGGCGGCCTGACCAGTGAACTGCAGACCTTCCTGGACTATCTGCTGCCCAGCGGCGATCTGTTTGTGGCGGTGGACAAGAGCGGAAAAGAGGAGGTCTATGCCTCCGACAGCGTCTGCCTTGACATGCCCATGTGTGTGCTGGTCAATAGCGAGACTTACAGCGAGGCGGAAATTTTTGCCGCCGTTTTGCAGGAGTACGACTGGGCCACCATCATGGGCGAGCCCACCACCGGCAAGACCCGCACCCAGCAGATCATTGAGATCAGCGACGGCAGTGCCATCCGCCTGTCCACCCACAGCTTTCTGACGCCCAACCGGGTGGATATCTCCCTCAACGGCGTGATACCGGACAGCATCGTGTATAACAGCGACCCTTCCACCGTGGGCACCACTGAGGGAACTACCGGCGGCTCCTCCGGCACAGCCAGCAGCTCCAACGACGAGCAGCTGATCGCCGCGCTGAAACTTCTGAGCCAGACCAGTTTTTGATTGACACCGGTAAAAGAAATCATTATAATCTACAACTACGCAAATACTGAAATTTACTATAAAAGGAGACTGCTTTATGCCTGATTTGAGCAGATTCAAAATGAGCCAGGAGCGCCTGGACGCCCTGAAAGACGAGCTTTACTACCTGGAGACCGTCAGGGAAAAAGAGGTGGCGGAGCAGATCAAGGAAGCCAGAAGCTTCGGCGACCTGTCTGAAAACAGCGAGTATGACGAGGCCAAAACCGAGCAGGGCAAGCTCTATTCCAAGATCGCCGAGCTGAAGGTCCTGATCGAGAACGCCGAGATCGTGGATAATACCGATGAGAATGTGCCCAAGGACACCGTTACCCTGGGCAGCATCGTGCGGGTGCGGGACCTGGAGGACGATTTTGAGGAGTCTTACGAGATCGTGGGCTCTCAGGAAGCCAACCCCAGAGCCGGCCGCATCTCCGACGATTCCCCTGTAGGCCGGGGCCTGAAAGGCCACAAGGCCGGTGACACCGTGACCATCAGCGCGCCTGCCGGCGATCTGAAATTCCTGATCGTTTCCGTGGAGAACAAGTAATAGCATTGGTGAGGGAGAATATGAGCGATGTAAACAACAGACAGCCTGCCGAAGAGCAGGAGCTGTCCGAGATTTTGCAGGTCCGCCGGGACAAGCTGAGCGGCCTGCAGCAGGAGGGGAGAGACCCCTTCCGGCAGACAAAGTTTTTGAGAACTGCCTGGTCCGAGGAGATCAAGGGCGACTTTGCGGGCTTTGAGAACAAAACCGTCTCCGTCGCCGGACGCATCATGTCCAAGCGGGGTATGGGCAAGGCCATTTTCTGCCACATTAAGGACGATAAAGGCCAGATCCAGCTCTATACCCGTGCTGACGCCGTCAGTGAGCAGGAATTTGCGGATTTCCGCAAGTACGACATCGGCGACATCATCGGCGTCACCGGCTATGTGTTCAAGACCAAGACCGAGGAGATCTCCGTCCACGTGGAAAAGGTGACGCTGCTGTCCAAGTCCCTGCGCCCCCTGCCGGAGAAGTTCCACGGCATGACCAATACGGAGCTGAAGTACCGCCAGCGCTATGTGGACCTGATCGTCAACGACGACAGCCGCCGCAATTTCGTGATCCGCTCAAAGTTTGTCAGCTATGTGCGGCATTTCCTGGACAACAGGGGCTATCTGGAAGTGGAGACCCCGGTGCTGAACACCATCTCCGGCGGGGCTACCGCCAGACCCTTCATCACCCACCACAACACCCTGGATCTGGACATGTACCTGCGCATCGCCACGGAGCTGAACCTGAAGCGGCTCATCGTGGGCGGCATCGAGCGGGTGTATGAGATCGGCCGCCAGTTTCGCAACGAGGGCATGGACACCAAGCACAACCCGGAGTTTACCACTGTGGAGCTCTACGAGTCCTATGCCGACTTCAACGACATGATGGACCTGTTTGAGGATCTGCTCTCCGGCGCGGCCATGGAGATTTTAGGCACCTATGACGTGCAGTGGCAGGGCCACCAGGTCAGCCTGGCCCCGGGCTTCAAGCGCATGACCATGGCCGAGGCCGTGAAGGAGCACTTAGGTGTGGACTTCATGGCCATCGACAGCGACGAAGAGGCTGTTGCCGCGGCCAAGGCCGCGGGCGTGGATATGGCCAAGGTGGAGCCCACCTGGGGCCATGCCCTGTACGAGTGCTTTGACCAGAAGGTGGAGGAGAAGCTGATCCAGCCCACCTTTATCACCATGCACCCGGTGGATGTGTCCCCCCTGGCCAAGAGAAGCCCCAAAGACCCCCGGCTCACCGAGCGCTTTGAGCTGTTCATCTGCGCCAGCGAGATGGGCAACGCTTTCTCCGAGCTGAATGACCCCATCGACCAGAAGCAGCGCTTCCAGAAGCAGGTGGAGATGCGCGCCAAGGGAGATGACGAGGCCGGCATGATGGACGAGGACTTCATCAACGCCCTGGAGTACGGCATGCCCCCCACCGGCGGCCTTGGCATCGGCATTGACCGCTGCGTCATGCTCCTGACCGGCTGCAACTCCATCCGGGACGTGATTCTGTTCCCCACGATGAAGCCTTTGGACTAAAGCAACACAATATATAGGGTTTTAGTAAAACAATAGCCGCTGTATGTTGTACGTGCGATTTAATCCAAACACAGACTTACCAAATTTCATACCAAATAATCTACACGATATGGCACAAAAAAGCACCGTTTTTTAATGAACGGTGCTTTTTCAATGTCCTGTTTTTTGAACATAGGCCGCCTTGCTTAATAGGTGGCCTTATTCTTTTATGGATTCAATAAGATTGACAAGCGCGGTGGTCTGTTTTTCGGTCAGCCCCGTAACATCTACTACAGATTGCGGGGCGGCGGCTTGCTTGCCTAACAGATAATCCGTAGTTGCATTATACAGGTAGGACAGAGCTAACAGCGTCTCCGTGCTGGGTGTGCGTTCCCCTGTTTCATAGCTTGAAATGATAGCGGGTGAAACATTGATTTTCTCCGCAACTTGCCGTTGCGAGTACCCATATTTAACGCGCAGGGCTTTGAGCTTTTCCGGCAAATCCTTAATCATTGTGTTTCACCTCTACACTCATTGTATTGTCAAGGCGCTTACAATAGGTTGACTTCACGCATACTGATTGTTGATTTTGACCGTCCTATATGATAGAATAATAACGATAGAATTAGTGATATTAAACACTGTAAAGGGTGTGGAGAATATGTCAACAAGAAAATGTCCGAACTGTGGGGAAGAAGTAAATGGTGAAGAAAAACTTTGTCCACACTGCTCTTTCCCGTTGGACTATGAAATTGAAGAAAGCAAATATAAGGCCAGCCGACCGGGGAAAGCATATATTGAACTATTCCTTATTTTTGCGGGTATTGCTGCGCTGTTCTTTTGGCTTAGCTCCATCTTTGGCGGCATTAACGGGGGATTACTGCTTATAATTCTTGGCGCTATCTCCGCTGCTGTTGCGCTTTTGGGATTGGGCTTACAAATCCAAGCAATAAAAGATTATAGACTTTCCCAAAAGGATAATGCAGCTTTTCAACTGCGTATGAGTGAACGGGAGAAAAGAGAGCAAGCACTACGAGACGACCTTGAAAAGCAGAGGGCAGAGCGGGAGCGGGAAGAAGCAGAAAAAAGAGCAAAACTGCCGGTTTGCCCTATCTGCGGGAAAAGGGACAATGTAAGACGCATTTCAACATTGAATCGGTCAGCGTCCGTTGCGGCTTGGGGTATTGCGTCCGCAAAAATTGGAAAGCAGTATGAATGTACTGACTGTAAGCATTTCTTTTAATGGAAGCGTAGACAACGAAAGGCGGTTAATATATGGCGCTGATTGTGTGTCCCGAATGTGGGAAAGAGTTTAGCGATATGGCGGCGGCTTGTCCAAATTGTGGTTGCCGAATTGCTGATGTGCGAAAAGCCATTGCAGAAAAGGAACTGCGGGAGCGGACTAAAGATATTGACTATGAGGTTGACGGTGATACAACATACTGCAAAGCTTGTCTGAATTGTGGAACAATTTACTGGAATACAAATACCGATGGTTATAAAGGCGGCTATTGTATAGAATGCAGAGGCGCAAAGCTGTATGATAAACTGATAAGGATTGAATACCCAACAAGTGAATTTGTCCATAAGGTAGGAAGTCAGCCCGATGCCAGTATAACAAAACATTCAAAGTATTTTCAGCTTTGTAAAGAATGGCGGGAACGTATTTATAATTTAGAACGGAAACTATTCGAGCAGTATATTTCTGGCTGGGAAAGCCTTGATAAGAATTGCAGACCGTATAAGTTGAACATGGAGAACTTATACGGAAATTCCCGTGGAGAGGTTCATACACAAATCCAGCGAGAAGCCGAGGAAAGAGCAGCACAGCAACCCAAGCCTATATACTTTCCTAAATGTCCGAACTGCGGAAGCCCTGCTGTACAAAAGATTTCTGATGCAAGCAAAGGCGTTTCGTTTGCCCTGTTTGGCGTTTTTAGTAGCAAATTTGGAAAACAGTATGAATGTAAAAACTGTGGTTACAAATGGTGATATAGCGAAATAAATCGACCGGGGGCGGTGGTGCCCCCGGCCTTTTGGTCGGTGTGGTCTTGTGGTCGTTGGTCGGTGTGGTCTCCTTGGGGCTCCTAAACATCAAGACAAAGATGGTTTTCAATCGCCACTTCAATTTCCTTTGGCTGAATCCCGATATACCGCTGTGTGACGGCGGTGCTGCTGTGCTGTAGAAGCTGCTGTACAAGGGCGATATTATAGCCGCTGTTCCTGTATATCTCCGTGGCGTAAAACTTGCGGAAGCTGTGAGTGCTTACGCCGGGTATGTCCAGATAGTCACAGACAAGCCTTAACTGCTTTTGTACGGCTCTTTCCGTAATGGGGAACATGATAGCGTCGGCGGGTATGCCGTTGTCGATGCAGTACAGCCGAATGAAATTATACAGCGCGAGCGGGACGGTAAAAACCCTTGCCTTGCCTGTTTTCTGTTCCACGATGGAAAGGCGGTATCTGTCGCCGTCTTTAACAATATCGGCAAGCCGGAGCTTTAATATATCGCTGATGCGCAAGCCGAGGTTAGCTTCCAGCATGAGGGCGGTCGCTATGCGGGTATTTGGTCGTGCCCCGCAAAACCCCTCTTTCATGGTCTGGATGATTTCTTTGTACTGTTCCGGGGTCAGCGCCATAGTTTTTATGTTCACGGTTTCACTCCTTTTTACGAACTTTGGATTTCCCAAAAACGAACTATTCCATGCAATCCGAGAAATCCCTTGAAATAGCTTGATTTTGCTGTGCGTATTTCTCTTGTTATACGAACTTTCTACGTTTCCGGGGGAGGCGCGACGGGAGATACCCGCCGCCGCTCTTGTGTGCCCCTTTACGGCTTTTAGTAGTCAATCAATAGCGTGTGCGTTTCGGCTTTCCCGCCGTCCCACGGTTTGCAAGTTACCTTTGCTATATCCCATCCGCACGGCTTCCCTGCTGTATTGACAAGCGAGTATCTTCTATCAAGCCGTACCTTTTGCACGTTCTCAAAGGTCAGTGTCCCGGTGGAGGCTTTGAGCGTGATATTATGTATTTCCGGCCCGTCTGTTATAATCACGGTGTCGAATGTAAGAGATACCCGGAGCGGGGCGAGAAATGCCGCCGGATTGTTTATCGTGTTATAGATAACCCTTGAAAAACCGCTTTCCTTACAATAGCGCCGGAAATCTTTGAGTGTGAGAATGTCCATATCCATCAACCATACCTTTCATTCAGATAAACAAGCAGCAAGCCCAACGGCGGACAGAGAATAGAGACAACGCCGAAAAAGATAAACTTAAACATTGTGATAAACCTTTCCTTTCCCTGTGCGGGGGCTTATGCCCCCGCCAGAATATAATCAACTGCTTTCGCCGCCGCGCCGCTTGCGTATACAATCATGCGGCGGTCATTCTGTAGAGCGGTAAGCCAGTTTTGAATATAGGCTGCGCTGTTGCGGAATGCTTTTGCGGTCTCTGTCCCGGTGTAATTCATTAACGCCGCCGCGCCGATTTCTGCGGTCAATTCTTCCTTGCTATATTCCGTGTTTCCAAAATGGGCGGTAGCTGTCAGACGGTTAAGGCGGGTCGCGTGGCCTGTGCTGTGCGTCAACTCATGGAACGCCGTGGAATAGTATTCTGCAAGGTCTGTAAACTGTTCCATGAGCGGGAGGACTACACAATCACGGGATGGGCTGTAATAGGCTTCGTCGCCTTTCTGATGCCGCAATGTGAGGTTTTCGCGGCTGGTGTAGTCTGTGATAACCTTATCGGCGGCGGGGCTTGTGGGGCGGTTTGTGGCGGTCTGCGGGGCTTCAACGGTGAGGCCGTCGCACTGGTCGATATGGAACACGTTATAGTAACGGAGAACAAAGGCTTTCTTTTCTTCTTGTCCGTCTGTATCTTCTTCTGTATGTGTATGTGTGTCTCTGTCAGAGGTAAGGGTCAACTGCTTCCAGAACACAATCATGCTGGACTTTTCGCCCTTGCGAACATGACCGCCGCGCTTCGTCACTTCGTTGAATGTGAAGTAAGCGCCGGGTCTGCGGAGTAGCATTTGATTCAATAGGCTGTAGGGCTTGCCAGTCACACCGCTGTACGCTCCACCCTGTACGCCTGTCCATGGCTTTTCCCATGGGATAACGCCTTTTTCGAGCTGCTGGATAATGCGGTCGGTCACGGCTGCGTAAATATCGAATGACATTTTTCTTTCGCTCCTTTAATTCACTATTGATTTTTGAGGAGCGGGAGCATATTATATTTATGTCCCGCTCCTTTGCGGATTCCGGGTCAAGTCTCTTGCCCTGTGCTTTGGTCGGCGCTTCGGGCAAGGGGCTTTTTTCATGCGATAGAGAAACGGCGGCTTGTGGTCTGCTTCGTGTACATCTTGTACATTTCCCCGTGCTCTTTCTTGAAAGCCGTGGTATCAAAACGGTTAGAAAGAACGGTCGTGAAACGGGCGATATACTGACCGGCTTCCATTTCTTCAACGCCCCTGTTTTCCATTTCGCGCTTGATGCTGTCTTTCAGACTTTCAATCTCTGCCTCAGCTTCTGCGGCGAGTGCTTCCCACTCTTTGAGTGCTTCGATTTTGGAAATGATTTCGATGCTTGACATTTGTTTCGGTCTCCCTTTTATTCAATATTCTTCGTGGTCGCCGCCCCGTCAGAGACTGTATCGTGGTCGGGTGCTTCCTAACTCTCGTTGCCTATCGTTTCCGGCTGACTGTCGGGCGGCTCTCTTGAAGTGTCTACATCATAACATGAGTTAACTCATTTTGCAAGATGGGATAGTGCACAAATGTGAGTTAACTCATACAACGCTTTTTGTGCAAATTGATGAGTTTACTCATTTGACCTATTGTGATATACTCTTTTCGGGGTGATTGCTATATGAGTAATATTGATGCGGTAAAGAAGTATCAAGAGAAAAGAGACAGCATAATGTTGAGACCGTCAAAAGAGGACGGGCAAATTATACGGGACACGGCGAAAGCGGCGGGGCAGTCTGTGCAAGCATACATTCTGCAAGCCATAAAGGAACGCATGGAGCGGGACAGCGCGGGCAATGACACGGCGGATGGTTTTGGTATTTCAGAGCCGGAAACTAAAGACAGTTGAAGAAGTCACTTCATCTCCCACGCCGCGAAAAATATAACCGCCCTGCAAATTAAGCAAGGCGGCGTTGGTGATTGTTTACAAAGGGATTGATGAACGGTTGTTGTGCTGCAACGGTACGCCGGAAAACATGACGAAAATTATTGATTGCAGATAAAAACCGCTTGCATTCGCCGTTTTCGGGCATATAATAGAAGTGTAGAGATACGACAACAGAATATTTGTGCATTGGATTATCATATGCCGCCGAGGGTAGTATCATCTTCGGAGCATATCATAGCCTTACTGTCAGTGGGCGCGTACTCATTAAGCATGGGGGAACTCATGCTTGTGGGGCGCGTCCATTTTGTTTTTCTGGACAGCGCCGCCGCGCCGCTCTTGTCACCCCTTTTGCGGTACAGAGGGTGTACCCCCTTTGCGGTATTCTGAGACAGGTCATGCTTGTACCCCGTTTTGTGTTATGGCGCTGCAAGCATGATATGAACTTATAGCGAAAAGAGGTGAGGCTATGACAAGCGCCGAACGGCGAGAAGGCCGCTATCAACGCCGCCGCGCTGCGCGGTTACAGCGCAAATTGGAGCGGAAAAAGGCAGCGGAAATGAACAAGGGCAAAGATGCCATACAACAAACGAAGTTGCCGAATGAGCCGGAAAAGTAAGCACGATGGGGGATGATAGTATTACTACACGAAACGGCGATTTTATCAATACCCGCTGTGAAATATGCGGCGGCGAGGATTGCGCGGGTACTGCATTGTCAAGGTTGAGGTTGCTTTGTGGATATGGGAGCAGGTACGACGGAGAGCGGATAGAGCTTACCATATGCGGCGATTGCGCTGACCGCATTCTTGATATTATCCAGAATGAAAGCGAGGGCTGAAAGCCGTGGTACGCAGATTGGAGGTGATATAGATTTGCCCGTACTGGCGGGGCTGAAACGCCTTTGAATGAAAGGGGATACTACAGCAAAGGAGTGTCCCGATTATGTCAGACAAAATATATATCTGGCAAACTTCTCCAAATCAGAAAACAGTTGTCACAAAAAAGACAGAATCCGGCGCTGCTTCACCCTATGGAATATGTAATGTGGCGGCGGTGCTTACGGCTGCAAAAGCATTATCCGATAGAGCTTTTAAGCTATATATGCGGATGAATCTTCACCAAGACGGGCATACATACGCGCTTAGTCCCGTCGAGATAAACGGGGCAATCGGAATGAGCGACAAGCGGTATCGTGATGCTGTCAAAGAGCTTATCGACAAGGGATATTTAGTCCAGAACGACAAGCACAAGGCGCTTTATGAATTCTATGAGTTTCCACAACTGGATAATAAGCAGAGCGGGCTTCCTATTTCGCCGGATAACCCGTCTGAAATAGGTACATCATCCACCCAAAACGGGAGGATAACCCGTCCACTTCGGACAGATAACCCGTCCATTTCGGGGGGAGAAATACTACATGATATTACATCTCATAATACAAGTAATAATACAGTAAATAGTAATAATATGGGTAATTCTCTTACTGATGAATATAATGCTTTCGTTATCCAGAAAGAACAAGAGCAGAGGCGTAAAGTGGATATGGCTTCGCAGATTGCAGTATATGATGAAGACGATGCGAGAATGTATGAGCCGCCGGAACTGGGCGGTGAGCATGATATAGATTTGGAGAATGAACTACCATTTTAACACCGAAGCGAAACGCCGAGATAGTTTTGCCGTTATGATGGTAGCTAAGAAAACGAAGGGCGGGAGTTGCTTCCCGCCTTTCGGAGATAAACAATATAGGAGTTGGAAATGAATAATCAGAGGCCGATATTTGAGCGATATATGGATAGGCTTGCGGTTGAGGTAACACGGCGCTGCAATCTTAACTGTGATTTTTGCGCACGGGGAAAAGCACAGCCGATTGATATTACAAAAGAAATAATTGACAAGACGCTGGATGAATTATCCAATACTTTAATTGGGAATTTACGCCTTTCTGGTGGTGAGCCCTTCTTGAATCCGGGAGCAATTACATATTTGTTTGAACAAATAATCAAAAGGCGTATTCGTATTTGCTGTGTGGAGGTATTTACTAACGGAACAGTTATTGCCCCGGAACTCTTAGACGATTTCAAACAAATGCTGAAATATATACGAGAGTTTGAAACAGAACTACCATATTTGCATACATGGTTCCGCAAAGGGCATAAAGCAAATTACAACAATATACAGGGTAAGAAAATAGCTATTGCAATTAGCGACAATCATCATGGAGGGGCTGATGTAAGCAAGGCTTACGACTATTATAAAGCCTTAGAATGTGAAGATATTGCGGTTATATTGCAAAGCGATACTTTTGACGAAAAAAATGGAACGATTACGCTTGAAGGAAATGCAAGGGCAAACTGTAGGAAACTGTTTGGAGACAGCATTTCTATTGACAGAGTAAGAATGTTGGATAATGAATACAATCTCATTGAAAGAATAGGCGTCGGCGGGGATATGCGCATAGTGCCGCTATTTGCATCGTCAGAAGCAATTTTCAAATCCATTAGCGTGTCTGCAAATGGGAATGTTTTTCCGGGGTGCATGATGGGATATGACAGGGTAGACACAGAAAAAATGTTTAATATTGCAGATTGTGATAAAGACTTTTTCCATAGGGTAAAAGAATGGTGCTGGGAACATCCATTATGTAAGAAAGCTGTTGATATAAAGGCAGAGATGGACGCATTTATGTTTTGCGCTGATAAAGGGATTACTGTATATGACCGGGATGATGGGTATATGATGATTTCCGAATGGGCAAACACAATATCGAAGTATACATATCTTCCGCTGTTCAAACAGATTCACGAGTATTTTCCAACTTTCAATTTTGAAAGAGTAGAACTGTTGGCAACGGCAAGGACTGTGTTGTGCCTATATGAACAGGGCGTACAAGAAACATATATACATGCGTACTTGTATAGATGTTCCGAAATCAGTAAAGATGTGGTCGGCACGCCGGAGCTTTGCAATAAGATTATTGACGGGCTTGGGATATTAAAAAGCATTGTTTACGAAATGACAGGAAGCAATATAGGGCTTGTGTAAGGTGGCTGACATATGCAATCAAT
This sequence comes from Candidatus Limivicinus sp., assembly GCA_051866735.1. GTDB lineage: Bacteria > Bacillota > Clostridia > Oscillospirales > Oscillospiraceae > Limivicinus. Next base: position 18,176 of record JBJDXP010000072.1, on the reverse strand, counting down.
CATATATGGGGAAAAGGTGTATGAGACGGCACGGGGGACAAATGCAATCTATGAGGCTGAATACATGGGTGAGCCGTGTTATGCCATAGTACATAAGCAATCGGACTTTGTAACTGTATTTGACGGAGATAAAAGGATTTTCAATTCTCTAATGTGCCGATTCCGGCGTGGATACTGTCTATCAAAGGAATACGATTGTGCGAGACTTCCGCGCTTTCGGCTTGTAAAACACGACGAGAAAGCTGCTAAAATTGACTTGCGGAAATATCTGTATGCACGTTATAAGAAAATGTCATTGAGCAAAGTTAGCGGGATAGTGTATGTGAAAGAAGACAATAGGGAGCGGGATAATGTGTTGGATTTGCGCCGCTGTAATATCTATGTTCCGGGAGAAAGCATAGAGCATAGAGAAGATATTTCGCTTTCTATTGTTGCAAGGCCGGATAATCCAGATGAACAATATATTTTTATCTGCTTTGGTGGCGATGGGAAACGGACAGTTGAAATTGTAACATACACGCCGGAGCTTTTAGAAATGTTATCGTGTCCCGCATTTTGTAAAATTGAGAAAAACAGAAATGACGGCAGGGCGGGGGTAATAGTGCATTATGCCCCCGGTGGCTATGTTCACGATAATTTGGCACGGTTTGTTTTGATATACAAGCTCTATTTTAGCTCTTATAAAAACAAGCGCGGAGGCGTGAAGAAGTTTATCAAGGATTATAATATACTTAGAGCTATGCACAATGGGGAAGATGCCGCACATATAAACGCTTGTAAATGGAATAATTGCTTTGAAAATCTCTGCTTTATGGATAGAAAAGTCAATCAATCCATGCGCGATTTCGTCAAATGGTTTTCAGAGCCGTATGCAGTATATACCGCTGAAAACTCTGACGGTGAAATACTGATAGAGTTTTCAAGTATTGGATTGTTAAAAAATGGAGAGCCGTCAATTAGCTATTACAGGTGTGCAACGCCAGAGGATTTTACAGATTGGCAAAAGGTGTTTCTTGGAAAGGAACTAACAGGGAAACTACAGGCCGCAACTTATGTAACAAAAGATGGTGTGCAGCGAGAGCTAACGCCGGGTGGGATGATAAACGCCGGGGCTGTAGATAAGGAAACAGCAAAGGACAATGAGCCGGATTTTTGGGCTTGGGTTGAGCACCGGGACAAGCTGCTTTCTATGGATGATTCCGCTTTCTTCCCCTACAGAAAACAAACGAGCGGGACGATTGACGATGCTGTTAATACGGTTATGGCGTTCTTGCATGGCGTGATAGGTTTGGCGAGCGTAGGTGAAAAACAGTAACCACCGTGTTTTCAGAACAACGAATAATATTATTTACAAGAAAATTCGTAAATCTATGTTTTGCGGTTTTAATGTGCTAAAAACTGTTGCAAATCAAGGCTTTCGCGGAGCGCGGTCAAACGGAAAACAATAGACAAAATCCCATAACCACGGACTTTTTGAAAGCCTTGACCGCTGATTATTTGAGCGGGGACGGCAATAAGAGCGGTGGCTATGGGATTTCTCTCATAAGATAATTGGTATGAAATTTGGTAAGTTTATGTTGAAAAAACCCGCATGGTACAGTACAATATAGGTGCTGTATCGTGTGGCAGAGCGAAAGGATTTGAATATGTCACACAGAAAAGATAAGCGCGGCAGGGTACTTTACAAGGGAGAGTACCAAAAGAAAAACGGTATGTATGAGTACAGATATACCGATGCAAAGGGGGCGGCGCAAAGCGTATATTCTTGGAGGCTAAAGCCCGATGATAAAGCTCCATACGGGAAGCCGGAAACATTATCATTACGGGAAATGGAAAGCAAGGTCGAGCGGGACAAGCAAGATGATATTGACACGAAAACCGCTAATAAGACTACGCTAAATGATTTCTTTGCAGAGTACATACAGGAAAGACCGCTAAAGCCGTCTACACGGGAAAACTACAGGTATATGTACAAGAAGTACATTAGTGAAGGGCTTGGCAAAAAGCGGCTTGCCAGTATCAAATACAGCGATATCAAGCGCCTGTACAATTCTCTGATTGATGATTATGGATTCAAGCCGAACAGCATGGAGGTTATCAACACAATTCTACACCCCATTTTCGCAACGGCGGTCAGGGATGATTTAATCCGCAAGAATCCCACGGATGGTGTTATGGCAGAGATAAAGAGCCGTAGAGATTGGAGTAAGCCGAGCCGAAAGGCGTTGACGGAGGAACAGCAAAGAGCTTTTATCCAGTTTGTTTCACAGTCAAAGACCTATGTGCATTGGAAAGCGTTGTTTATCGTCTTGCTTGGTACGGGATGCCGGGTCGGTGAGATTATCGGTTTGCGGTGGGAAGATATTGATTTCTCCGCTGGGGAGATTGATATTAACCACAATCTGATTTATCGTCCGTTTGAGGGGAAATGTGAGTTTCACATCACTACGCCGAAAACACAGGCGGGAACGCGCACAATCCCGATGCTGGATGAAGTCAAGGAAGCTCTTTTAGCTGAGTATCAATACCAGCTTTGCGAGGGCTTTAATACGACGGTCATCGACGGCTATTCCGGCTTTGTGTTTAAGAATCGGTTTGATACTGTCTATTCGCCGCATTGTATTAACCGTGGTATCGAGAGGATATGCAGGGATTATAACGCCGAGGAAACGGCGAGAGCGACGGAAGAAAGCAGAGAGCAGATGCTGTTACCGCATTTCTCTGTCCATAATCTGCGGCATACCTTTTGTACCCGGCTTTGTGAGAATGAATCGAACATGGTCAACTTGAAATTCATTCAAGAGATTATGGGTCATAGTAGCATTGATACGACGATGGACGTATACACGGACTTAACCAAAAAGCGGAAGCATGAGGGGATTGCAAGCCTGCAAGGAAAGATTGCGCTGGGATAAGCGCCGTACCAAAAACTGTACCAAAAAATGCTTGTTGTGCTGCAACGGGCAGAGCGAAAGGCATAAGAGAAAGCCGATGGGAAAACGCAAGATATAGTGAGGGTATGAGCGTGCAAGCGCAAAATGCAATGTCTATGTTCTGTTTTCTTGCAATTCAAAGCGTATTCCCCACAATGAAGCCCTTGGACTGATAAACTGAAAAATGTCTGTAAAAGACTTTGAGAAACGATCGTTTCTCAAGGTCTTTTTTGCGGCTTGAAACCAAAAATCCCCGGTTCTGCAGGGGAAAAAAGAACTTTAGTATATGAAAAGATATGCTCCAATGATTTGCGGCCTCGGCAGCATTGCAGGGGCCGCCAGTAACAAAGACTCCACTCCCTGAAAGGGGAGAGTGCAGAGATAGAGACCACAGAACGAAGAAGCTGGCATGAAGCGTAAAAATAAGTGGAAATTGAGATACTTATATGATATAATGCATTATCAATTTCTATGCCCGTTAGCCTGGAGGAAGAAATGAAATTTATCCGCAATATCATGCTGTCTCTGAAAAAGTACGGATTTCTGATCAAACAGCTCGTGTCCAGGGACTTTAAAGTGAAGTATAAGCGCAGCGTTCTGGGCGTGGCCTGGAGCCTGCTGTACCCTGTGCTGATGATGGCGGTCATGGCCATTATCTTTTCCAACGTGTTCAAATTCAGCGTCCCCGGAGTGAACTATCTGGTCTACCTGCTCACCGGTCTGACCTATTTCAACTATTTCAGCGAGGCCTCCAACCTGTCCATGAGCAGTATCATCGCCAATTTCGGCCTGATTAACAAAGTATATATCCCCAAATACATCTTCCCGCTGACCAAGTGCCTTTTCATCGGCATCAACTTTCTGCTGACCCTGATCCCCCTCTATGTGGTGATCTTTGCCACCGGAACCGGGGTGAATATATACCATCTGTTGCTGCCTTACTCTTTCCTGTGCCTGTTCATGTTCACCCTGGGCATGGGCTTTCTGCTGGCGGCGGTGGCGGTATTTCTGCGTGATATGCTGTATATCTATGGCATCGTCATCTCCCTGTGGACTTACCTTACCCCCATCATGTACGATATTTCCATGCTCCAGAACCGGTTCTTTGAAACTGTTCTGAAGCTGAACCCCCTCTACCAGTACATCAACTTTGCCAGGACCATCATCCTGTATAAGAGCTGCCCCACAGCGGGCCAGTTTGCCGCCTGCTTTGTGTCCGCGGCGCTGGTGCTGCTTCTGGGCACGGTGGTGTTCAAGAAAAATCAGGACAAGTTTGTCTACTACATTTGAGTTGAGGCTTGCAATATGGACGATATCATGATAAGAGCAAAAGACCTGTCCATGATGTTCAATCTGGGCATCGACAAGGGCTTTTCCCTGAAACAGGGTTTTGTGGATCTGTTTGACCCGAAAAAGAAGAAAAAGGATAAGAGCAAAAACAACTTCTGGGCGCTGCAGGATGTGAGCTTTGAAGTGAAGCGGGGCGAGGTTATCGGTCTTGTGGGCTGCAACGGCGCGGGAAAGTCCACCCTGCTGAAGATCGTGGCCGGTGTGTATAGGGCCACAAAGGGCAGCATCGAGACCTGCGGCAACGTCTGCCCCATGATCGAGCTGGGCGCGGGCTTTGATATGGACCTGTCTGCTTCGGAGAACGTATACCTGAACGGCGCTGTTATGGGCTATTCCGAAGAATTTATCCGGAGCAAATACCAGGAGATCGTGGACTTTTCCGAGCTGCACGACTTTATGGACGTGCCGGTGAAGAACTTCTCCTCCGGTATGACAGCCAGACTGGCTTTCTCTATCGCCACTATTGTGGACCCGGAGATCCTGATCGTGGACGAGATTTTGTCCGTAGGCGACGCGGCCTTCCAGAGCAAGAGCGAGGAGAAAATGCTCTCCATGATCAACGGCGGTACCACGGTGCTGTATGTGTCCCACTCGGTGGACTCCATCATGAAGCTCTGTACCGGCGTGATCTGGCTGGATCACGGCCATGTGGTGAAGATGGGACAGCCGGAGGAAGTGTGCAGGGAGTACCTGGCCTCCCTGGGACAGACGCTGTAAAAATAAGATGAAAAAGCTGATTTTCTTTGCGAAACATATGGAAATAGGCGGCCTGGAAAAAGCGCTCCTGAATCTGCTGAACAGTCTGGATCATGACCGGTATCAGGTGACGCTGGTGCTGGAGGAAAAACAGGGCGCTTTTCTGAAGCTGCTGGACAAGCGGATTAAGGTGGAGAAATACCGCCTTAGCGCCTGCCCCTTCGTCCCGCTGAGAAAGATGATCAACTTTACAAAGCGTTGGCTCTGGGGACGCAAAAACCGGGACCAATATGATTTCTCCTGCTCTTACTGCACCTATTCCGTCATCGGCAGCAGGCTCAGTCAGGCAGCATCGGCAAATTCCTGCCTCTATGTACACAATGATTACGCCAATATCTACCCGGACAGGGAGCAGTTCAAAGCCTTTTTTCACCAGCTGCGGACAGAGCGTTTCCACCGCGTTGTTTTTGTTTCCAATGAAAGCCGGGAGAGTTTTTGCAATATTCTTCCGGAGTTTGCGGAAAAAACGCAGGTCATCAACAATATTATCAACGCGCATGAGATAAAAGCCCTGGCCGCGGAACAGTGTGATTTTCAGCGGAGACCGGAGGAGACGGTGTTTGCCTTCGTTGGCCGCCTCAGCGAGCCCCATAAGCGTTTGTCCCGGCTGCTGAACGCTTTTGCCCTTGCCCTGAAGGAACGGCAGGATCTCCGCCTGCTGATCGTAGGCGATGGGCCGGACCGGGAACTGTGCCGTGAGCAGATTGATAAGCTCGGCCTCTCCGAGCATGTGGAGATGACCGGAGCCAGCAGCAATCCCTACAAGTATCTCAGCAGGGCGGACTGCCTGGTGATCAGTTCGGATTACGAGGGCTTTCCCGTGGTATATTATGAGGCCCTGGTACTGGGAAAAGATATCATTACGACGATTCCCGTCAGCGATGAGCAGATAAGCATTGCCGATTATGGCACAGTGACGGATAAAACACCGGAAGCTCTCGCGACGGCAATGAAAGCGTATCAGAAAGGGGTATGTCCGCCCTTTGATATGGAAAATGCAAACCGTTGCCGCATTGAAGCGCTGTGTGAACTGGCGGACAGCGGCAAATAAAAAATGGAACAACTTGCATGTTTTTGGACCGAAACAGTTTGTTGACATGCCCCTATTCGCGTGATAAACTCAAAAAAGTCAAGAAATAGAAGATACAGACAGATGGAGGTAAAACAATGAAAGGAATCGTTTTAGCCGGAGGAAGCGGCACGCGTCTCTACCCCCTGACAAAGGTGACCTCAAAACAGCTTCTGCCGATTTATGACAAGCCCATGGTCTTTTATCCCCTGTCCACCCTGATGCTGGCCGGTATTCGGGATATCCTCATTATTTCCACCCCTACCGACCTGCCAAACTTTGAGCGCCTTCTTGGGGACGGCAGTCAGTACGGCATCCGTCTTTCCTACAAGGTTCAGCCTTCTCCGGACGGCCTGGCCCAGGCCTTCATTCTGGGCGAGGAATTCATCGGCGACGACAGGGCCGCCATGATCCTGGGCGACAACATCTTCTACGGCGCCGGCCTTGGCGGTCATCTGCGCAGGGCTGCACAGCAGGAGGAGGGCGCCACGGTGTTCGGCTATTATGTGGACGACCCGGAGCGCTTCGGCGTGGTGGAGTTTGACAAAAACGGTAAGGCCGTCTCCATCGAAGAAAAACCCAAAAATCCAAAATCCAATTATGCTGTCACCGGCCTCTATTTCTATGATAAAAAGGTCTGTGAACGGGCCAAGGCGCTGAAACCCTCCGCCAGAGGAGAGCTGGAGATCACCGATTTGAACCGCATCTATCTGGAAGAGGACAAGCTGAACGTGATCACTTTGGGCCGGGGCTATGCCTGGCTGGACACCGGCACCATGGACTCTCTGGCTCAGGCTACGGAATTTGTCCGTGTGATCGAGTCCCGGGAGGGCATACAGATTGCAGCTCTGGAGGAGATCGCGTACACCAGCGGCTGGATCAGCCGGGAGCAGCTCATTGAAGCGGCAAACGCATACGGAAAATCTCCCTACGGAAAGCACCTGATGAATGTGGCCGAAGGGAAATACATCTATTGATTATACGGAGATACATAAAATGAAATTCACAAAAACCGCCATTGACGGCGTTGTCATTGTGGAGCCGGACGTATTCGGCGACCACAGAGGCTTTTTTATGGAGAGCTGGTCGAAGCGCAGCTTTGAGGAGGCCGGGTTGTTTTACGATTTCGTCCAGGACAACCATTCCTCTTCTTCCGTGAAGGGTACCCTGCGGGGCATCCATTTCCAGCGGGGCGAATGGTCTCAGGCCAAGCTTGTTCGCTGTGCCAGAGGCGCAGTGCTGGATGTGGCGGTGGATCTGCGTCCTGAAAGCCCCACCTATAAGCAGTGGGTGGCGGTGGAGCTGTCGGCGGAGAATAAAAAACAGCTGCTGATCCCCCGGCGCATGGGCCATGGCTTTGTTACCCTCACCGACGACGTGGAATTTCTGTACAAGGCGGATAATTTCTACGCCCCGGCCTTTGACGGTGGTATCCGCTGGAACGACCCAGAGCTGAATATCGACTGGGGTGTGGAAAACCCCGTTCTCTCGGTAAAAGACCAGGCTTCCCCCTTCCTGAAAGATGCGGTTACGGATTTTTAAGACAGAAAAGGAGAAAATGATATGAAGCTGTTCATTACCGGCGGCGCCGGCTTTATCGGAAGCAACTTTATCTTCTATATGCGCAGGACCCACCCGGACTATGACCTGGTGTGTCTGGACAAGCTCACCTATGCGGGCAATCTGGAAACTTTGGCTCCCGTAATGAACGACCCGAAGTTCAAGTTTGTCCGCATTGATATTGCTGATCGCAAGGCAGTTTATGATCTGTTTGAGGCGGAGAAGCCCGATGTGGTAGTTAATTTCGCTGCGGAGAGCCATGTGGACCGCTCCATAGAAAACCCCGCCGTCTTCCTGGAGACCAACGTCATGGGCACCCAGGTGCTGCTGGACGCCTGCCGTATCTTCGGCGTCAGCCGCTACCACCAGGTCTCCACCGACGAGGTGTATGGCGACCTGCCGCTGGACCGACCGGACCTGTTCTTCACCGAGCAGACCCCCATCCACACCTCCAGCCCCTATTCCGCCTCCAAGGCCTCGGCGGACCTGCTGTGCAACGCCTATTTCCGCACCTATGGTCTGCCTGTTACCATCAGCCGCTGCTCCAATAACTACGGTCCTTACCAGTTTCCGGAAAAGCTGATCCCCCTGATGATTGCCAACTGCACTGCGGACAAGCCTCTGCCGGTGTACGGACAGGGCCTGAACGTGCGGGATTGGCTGTATGTGGAGGATCACTGCTCCGCCATCGACCTGATCCTTCAGGGCGGCAAGGAGGGCCTGGTGTACAATATCGGCGGCCATAACGAGATGCGCAATATCGACATTGTCAAGCTCATTGTCCACGCCCTGGGCAAAAGCGAGGATCTGATCACCTATGTGACCGACCGCAAAGGCCACGACATGCGCTATGCCATTGACCCCACCTTCATTCACAACGAGCTGGGCTGGCTGCCGGAGACCAAATTTGAAAACGGCATCGTCAAGACCATTCAGTGGTATATGGACAACAGACCCTGGTGGGAGAACATCATCAACGGCGAATACAAGACCTACTACGAGAGAATGTACGGCAACAGATAAACTTTATCGGAGTCAGGATAAAACAGAATGAGAACCATTGATAATTTAAAAAACAAAAAAGTATTTGTAACAGGTGCGGGAGGCTACATTGGACGGCATGTGGTTGCGGCGCTCTGTGATGCAGGTGCGGACACCATAATATTGAATCACCATGCGGAGCGGGTTGACCCGCGGGCAAGGCGTATCGACGCGGATATTTTCAGCGGTTCCCCTGATCTGTATCAGGAACTGGACTGCCCGGACATCTGCCTCCATCTGGCTTGGAGGGATGGCTTTGCCCACGCTTCCGACGCCCATATGCAGAATCTCTCCAGCCACTACACCTTTTTGCGCAACATGTTTGAAGGCGGACTCAGGCATCTGGCTATTATGGGAACGATGCATGAGGTGGGCTACTTTGAGGGGGAGATCAACGAGAATACTCCGTGCAATCCCAGCTCCATGTACGGCATTGCAAAGTATGCCCTGCGCAAAGCCAGTTTCCTGATGGCAGAAAAGTATGGCGCATGCCTGCAGTGGCTCCGCGCCTACTATATTATGGGTGACGACAGAAACAATCACTCCGTATTCACCAAGATGCTGCTTGCGGATGAAAACGGCCAGACCAGCTTCCCCTTTACCTCAGGGACTCATAAGTTTGATTTTATCGACGTGGACGAGCTTGCCATGCAGATGGTGTGGACTCTGTCGCAGACAGAAATTAACGGGATAATCGAGTGCTGCTCCGGCAAGCCCGTCAGCCTGGGCGAGCGGGCAGAAAAGTTTATTGCGGAAAACGGCCTGAACATTCACCTCGACTACGGTAAATTCAAGGAACCGCCCTATGAATCGCCCGGCGTGTGGGGATCGGCGGAAAAAATTGAGAAAATCAGGCAGATTGCCGTAGACAGATAACAGCCAGACAGAAAGGAACAACATCGGAAATGGAAAAACCAGGGGTTCAAATACAGTCCGTGATATACGGCAATGAGAAGAAAAATCTGGAGAGGACGCTGGAATATCTGGCAAACGCAGTGAGAGTGGAGCGGAACGAGGCCGGATCTCTCGGACGGGTCAGAATGGTCTACGGCGATGGAACGCCGGAACCGGTTTTCTCCGACGATGAGATTCTTGCGCTGCAGGAAAAATACCGTGAGTATCTGGATTTGGATTATAAAGTGTTCGGTTTCAATACCGGATCGGCAAAGGGACACAATATTCTTGCTGAGGACTGCAGCGCGGAATATATGTTGATTATGAACCCGGATGTGCTTATGGCTCCACGCTGCCTTGCTGAACTGATGTATCCTTTTCACGATGAAAAGGTGGGCATGGTGGAGGCGAGGCAGACGCCTGTTGAGCATCCAAAGGAGTACGACATCGAGACGAAAGAGACAGAATGGGCAACAACTGCCTGCGCGGTCTTTAAAACGGAGATATTCAGACAGCTTGAAGGCTTTGACAGCGATTCATTTTTCCTCTACTGTGACGATGTGGACTTCTCCTGGCGGCTGAGACTGGCGGGATATAAGATCATATATAACCCCCTGGCCCTTGTGTACCATGCGAAACGGCTGGACAGCAAGGGACAGTGGGAGCCTACCAAGGCGGAGGTCTATTACTCTGCGGAAGCCTCCCTGATGATGGCCCACAAATGGTCAAACCCCAAACAGGTCGATCAGATCCTCAGAAATTTTATGAATTCAACGCCCATGCACAGGGAAATCGCGGAGAAGTTTATTAAAAAGAGAAATGAGGGGGCGCTGCCTGCGCCTCTCGACCCGGAACATAAGGTTTCAAAATTTGTTGAATGGCATTACGCAGATTACCGATTCATTATCTGAAAGACGGGAGAAAATATTGTGGGCGGAGAGAGAATAAACCGGGACAATAATTTTGCCTTACTGCACTTTTTGGGTGCCTGTATGGTCATTTATGGGCACCAATGGGCATTGCTGGGCGGCTCTGCGCCGGGAATTTTGGGCAATTCCGTGAGTACACTGGGCGTGAAAATGATTTTTGTCATAACCGGATTCCTTATTACGCAGAGTTTTATGCGCAGCGGGAAGCTGGGAGAGTTTCTTAAGCGCAGACTGATCCGGATCTTTCCTGCGCTTATTTTCTGCATCTTCGTAACCGTGCTTGCCCTGTCGCTGGTATCCACGCTGAGCTTTTCGGAATACTTCAGATGGAGCTTCAATTATGTATGGCACAATATTCTGCTGTACCCATGGTACGCCCTTCCCGGCGTCTTTGAAACCAGCCCTTATCCCAATGCGGTAAACGGGTCTCTGTGGACAATGCCGGTGGAAGTTGCCATGTATTTTGTCATCGGTATTCTGCTCTGGCTGAAGGCAAAAGTCAGAAAAGAATCCCTTGGCCGCAGCCTGTATACGGCCATCGCAGTATTGTTTGTCGCGGCTGAGGCTCTGCGGGATGTAACCGGCGCTTCGCTGAGTCTGTGCGCCTGGGGCACAAATTGGGCAGTGGCGATGGATCTGATACCCTATATGTTTATCGGCAGTCTGTTCGAGGCGGCAGATCTGAAAAAATACTGCAACCTTCAGGTCGCGGCAGTTTTGCTGCTCCTGGGCTGCTGTATCAGTTTCCGTTTGATGGAACTACTGACATTTGTTATTCTGCCTTACTGTACCATGTCTCTTGCCCTTTGTGAAAAGCCTTTTTTCTCTCACTGGTTTGAAAAAAACAATATTGCCTACGGAATGTATTTATGGGGATTTCCCATACAGCAGCTTCTGATTTACTTTATTCAGGTACAGGCCGGACATTATTTGTCTCCAAATATGTTTTTTGTCTTAAGTCTTGTGCCCATAATGGGTATGGCACTGCTCTCACAGCACCTGGTGGAGCGACCGGTGGAAGGATGGCTGAAAAGACTCTTGCTGAAAAAGCCGCCGATGAACAGAAGTGTTATTTCATGAAAAAAAGGGGAAAATAAAAATGAGCGAGATCCAGAGGGAAATAGAAAAATTTTCCGCTCATATGGAGAATGTGCCGCCTGACACCTTGGTTGGACAGTACATAAAAAGCATCAATGCGCTGATTGAAGCAAAAGACGAAAGGTTCCTGAAAGAGTATCAGCCGATCATTAGAGAGGAACAAAAGAACTATACAGGAAAGAGACCTTTTCTGTCCGTTGTAATTCGTACGCAGGGAAAAAGACCGGAGATGCTCAGGGAGGCCCTGCTCTCTCTGGGAGCACAGACGGATGATGATTTTGAAGTGATCCTTATCGGGCATAAGCTGAACGAGGATCAGAATTCGCTGGTAAGTCAGATTCTGTCCGACATGCCGCAAAAGCTCCGGGATATGATCCGATTTATTAAACTGGATTACGGTAACAGAGCTACGCCGCTGAATATCGGTTTTTCTTACGCTCGTGGAGAATACATTTCGATCCTGGACGATGATGATCTGGTGTTTGATAACTGGGTGGATGAGTTTCACAAGGCTGCCCGGGAAAAAGATGGCAGAATCCTCCATGCCTATACCATCGCGCAGGACTGGGAAGTTGTCAACACCGACTGCGGGCTTAAGGGGTTGAGAGCAGTTTCCCCGCTGAAAGACATATTCTGCGAAGACTTTGTTATGATCAAACAGCTGGAAATGAATACCTGCCCTTTGGGGGGATTGTCTTTCCCGGCATATGCTTTTCGTGAACTGGGTATTATATTTGATGAGACGCTGGATACCACAGAAGACTGGGACTTTCTCATGAGAACCTCTTTTGTCACGGGCGTTAAGGACATCAGAGTTCCCACCTATTTTTACAGATTGTGGGTCAACGCCGAGAACTCAGCCTCTGTTCATGATCAAAATGAATGGAAGAATAACTATGATAAGATCCAGGAAAAATTTATATCTATGCCGGTAATACTTCCGGCAGGCGAGATCAAGGTACATAAGATAGAGACTGTACGGACAAATACTGACCCTGCCGATGGGCAGATCCCGCTGCGCCTGGCCATAAAGGAGCGGATCAGGAGAAGGATCCCCAAATTTATCTGGATCCCGGCAAAGAAACTCTACCGCTTTTTCGGCGGAAAAAAGTGGCTCGGGTAAATCCGTCTTTTTGAAGTGAGACTGTTAACGAAAGGAAGTCTATGAAATTCTCGGTAATAGTAATCGCTTATAACCAAAAGGATACAATCTGTACCGCAATAGACAGCGTTCTGCGGCAGACTCATCAGGATTTGGAAGTCATTTATGTTGACGATGCTTCCACGGACGGCAGTGCCGCGCTGGTCAAAGCAAGCTTTTCCGACAGCCGGCTGCGCGTGATCGAGCACAAAGAAAATCAGGGGTGTGTTATCTCCAGGCTTGACGGCGCTGTCTGCGCCTGCGGCGACTGGGTCATGTTTCTGGACGGAGATGACAGCTTCCGCGAGGACGCCTGCGCCGTCTTGGAAGAGACGATCCGGAATGCACAGCCCGGTCTGGACTGTGTAGGCTTCGGCTTTGAACTGTTTTATACCGGTCCAACGGAGAAAGCTGCAAAAAATGAGATCGAGCGACTGGCGGCGCAGCCCTACCTTGGATACCTTTCCGGAGAAGAGCTCATGGAGCATATCTATCTGGAAAGAGACAAAGCCTGGCTGATATGCAACAAATGCTATTCCCGCCCGCTGATTCTTAAGCTTACTGCTGCGGCAAAAAGGGAGAAGCTTGTCCATTTGGAGGACTTTTATCTGAGTTATCTTCTCTGCGATATGACTGAGCGGTATCTTGGTATACCCGAGCAGCTATACAGATATGCCTTCGGTAGCGGGATATCCTCGTCACAGAAGCTCTCTTACAACGCATTTATTCAGTATCTGACTTCGATAAAAAGCCCGGAGCTTGCTGCTGAATATGCAAAATCCCGGGGCCTGTTTGATAAATACAGCTCTGTTTTTGAAAATGTGGCAAGAGAAGTCATGCTCGGCTCTTATTACAAGCTTTGCCGGATCGCGGACGAAGACAAGCCTGCGGCGGCGCAGCGGTATGTGGAGACCTTTGGGGAGCAACTGGAACAGATGTATTATGATCTCCGGGGGAAAACCGCTGAGGTTGAAGAGAGCCGGGGGCGTATCAGACTGCTTGAAGATGATCTGCGGCAAAAGTACGGCGAGCTGGACGCGTGCCGCACCTATATTCAGAAACTGGAGAGGGATATACAGATAAAGGACAGAGACCTGGATGAGTGCCGCACCTATATTCAGAAACTGGAAACGCAGCTGCGCCAGCAGGAGGAAAAAATCTGCAATCAGCAGCAGTTGCTGCAGGAAATCTATAATTCCAGGGCATACCGCCTGATGAAAGCGTTCCTGCCCAATCATCAGGATTGATGAAACCCTCCTGCTGCAGGGGAAAAACCATTTATACACGATTTTTAAAAAGAGGAGACAATAGATGTCATCTCAGACTGAAAGCATACAGACTCAACTGAAAAAACTGGCGGAGAACGCATCGGGCTTTCTGCCGGATACGGCGCTATATCAATATATTGCCTGGCTTAACGAACAGCTTGAAAACAGGGAAGAGAAGTTTGAAAAAGAATACCGGCCCATTATTGAACGGGAGGCGTTCAGCAGCGGCCAAAAAGCCCCGTTCCTTTCCGTAATAACGAGAACCCAGGGAAAAAGGCCCGAAATGCTGCGGGAGACGCTACTCTCCCTCGGCGGACAGAGCGACGGTGACTTTGAATTGATCCTTATCGGCCACAAGATGGATGAGGACAAAAAGCTGCTGGTCCAAAAAATATTGGACGAGCAGCCCCAGAGCTTCAGGGAGAAAATCAGATTTATTGCGCTGGATCACGGAACAAGAACCACTCCGCTCAATATGGGCTTTGCTTATGCCCGGGGCAGCTATGCTGCGGTGCTTGACGATGACGATGTTGTGCTGGATAACTGGGTGGAGAGCTTTCATCAGGCGGCACAGGATAAGCCGGGAACCATCATCCATACCTATGTGCTCACCCAAAAATGGATGACGGTGGACGCGGCAGAGGGCAAAACCGGTCTGCGTGCCTCCGCGGCTTTTGGCGCGGAATGCTGCATTGATTTCGAACTGCTCAGGCAGCTTGATTACAATATGTGCCCGCTGATGGGACTTGCTTTTCCCACATACTATTTTCAGAAGCTCGGTATGATCTTTGATGAGAAGCTGACGACCACGGAGGACTGGGACTATTTTATGCGCCTTTCCTTTCTCTCAGGTGTTACGGATGTGGATCATCCCACCAGCATATACCGCCTTTGGGAAAATGCCCAAAATTCACAGACAGAGCATACAAGAGCAGAGTGGGATAAAAATCGGGACACCATTCAGGAAAAATATCTGAATATGCCGATTCTTATTCCGGCTGGAAGCGCAAAAATCTATATGGTGGGAACTCCGGCCCCTGCCGGATGCAGCGCGGAAAGGGCTGCGATAAAAGAAAAAATAAAAAAATATATTCCCAAGCCGATCTGGAACATCGCGAAAAAGCTGTATCGCTTCTTCGGCGGAAAGAAGTGGCTGGGATAAAGATCGACGGTCTGTAAGCGGCAAAGAATATGGGGAGTAGAGATGAAGATTGTTGTCACAGGGGCGTCCGGACAGCTTGGATATGATGTGACCGGAGTGCTGAGCGAACGCGGGATAGAATACAGAGGCCTCAGCTCAAAAGAGTGTGATATTTCCGATCCATTTTCGGTTGAGCGTATTTTTGAAGAGGAAAAACCGGACACCATAATACACTGTGCGGCATATACGGAAGTGGATAGAGCCGAAGACGACAGGGATAACTGCTGGCGGATAAATGTGGGCGGAACGGAGAATGTTGCCAAAGCCTGTGCGCGTCACGGGACCAAAATGATGTACATCTCCACCGACTATGTTTTTTCCGGAGAAGGAGACAAGTTCTATGAAACAGCCGACCAGACCGGGCCAAAGGGAATTTACGGCATGTCAAAGCTGGCCGGAGAACTTGCCGTACAATCGGCCCTGAAGGATTATTTCATTGTGCGTACCTCATGGGCCTTCGGCCTCCACGGGAAAAATTTTGTAAAAACCATGCTCCAGCTTGCTGAAAAACAGAAGATCCTTCATGTGGTGAACGACCAGATCGGCAGCCCAACCTATACGGCAGATTTAGCCCAACTGCTCTGCAACATCATTTGCACGGACAAATTCGGCGTGTACCACGCTACAAACAGTGGCATATGCTCCTGGGCAGACTTTGCCGAGGAGATTTTCACCCTGACCGGCAAGGAAGTGGAAGTACGCCGTATAACAACAGAGGAGTATCATGCCAAAGCGGCACGGCCGCTGAACTCCCGGCTGTCCAACAGGAAACTGCTCGATAACGGCTTTGCGCTTCTGCCCTCCTGGCAGGATGCACTGAAAAGATATCTTTCGGTTCTGGTTGCCGAACGATCCGGACTTCGGTTAACGCAATAGGAAAAAGGGGAACTGTCAATTTCAAAGATTAATTGACAGTCCCCCCTTTTCTATTGTGAAATTATATCGGTTATGGCCTTGGCCTTCATGCTCCAGTCGTTTTCCCTTGCTTCCTTATCCAGCAGGGCGATGTAGTCCTGATCCTCATGCAGCGTCATGGCCTTGTCCAACAGAGCGATGAACTCCTCATGGTCGTGGCCGATGAGGACGGAGCCATATTTCCGGCACTCGTTCATGTCGGTGGTGACGATGGGCTTGTGCAGCGCCATGTACTCAAAAATTTTCACCGGACTGGTGGAACGGGTGATGTCGTTGATGAGGAAGGGGATCGTCAGCACGTCGGCTTTGGCGGCGTAGTATTTCAGCACCTTGTAGTCCCGGGGACCCATAAAGTAGATGTTCTCCTCGCCGGACAGGTTCTGGTCGAAGGACTCGTCATACTTGATGCCGAAGAGCACCACGCTGTATTTCCCGGTGGCCGCGATCTTCTTTACCAGCTCATAGTCAAACCACTTGGCCAGAGCGCCGTAATAGCAGATAATGGGCTTACCCTTGTCCAGCACGGCCTGAAACTCCGGCTCAAAGGCAAAGGACTCGTCCATGTGTTGGAAAAATTCGTAGTCCACGCCGTTGGAGGAGAAAACCAGATTCTCCGTGCCACGGTGGGCGATCACGTCCTGCTTTAAAAGCTCTGCCGTCACCACCACAATGACGTTCTTGTGGCTCATCACATAGTCGTACTTGTCGGAGATGTTTTTGGGCAGGGTCTTGGTGCCGGCCAGCTCCGGGCTGATGTGGTCGATGTACTCATAGATGAAGCCGAAGCCTGCGTTGATATAGTTTTCAATGTTCTCCACCGACAGCTTCCAGTCAGTGGAGTAGAGCTGGACGAATTTGGGCTTATCCATTGCCGCCAGCTCCCGCATGAGGATGCGGTTTAAGAGAATGTTGTTATAATTGAACAGCCACAGCCCGTCGGACTTCTTTTTCAGGGTCTTGACCCGGTCGGTCATGGTGGTGACCTCGTAGATCACCAATGAACCGTTTCTGGCCAGGTTCCCGGCGATGTGCTGGGGCCGCTGGAACAACGGCACATTATAGCCGAAGCTGCTGCGCCAGAGGACAATGCGCTGTGCGTCCTCCGCCAGCATCTGCTGTACCAGCCGCCGGTATTTCCCCGGCTGAAACAGCACGGCAAAGCTGATCCGGTCCAGATAATTTGCCACCACATAGGCGTAAAGCTTTTTGCAAAAGCCGATGAAGCCGTATTTTTTATAGACGTTTATTAGCTTGGAAATCTTCTCTCTCATGCTTATATCCTGTCTTTAAATTTCCCGATGATGGCGTCAGCGATGCGCTCGCTGGCGTGGCCGTCACCGTAGGGGTTGGAGGCCTGGCTCATACGCCGGTACTCCTCTTCGTCTGTCAGCAGGCGGCAGGTCTCCCGGAAGATGGCCTCCTCGTCGGTGCCGACAAGTTTCAGCGTACCGGCGTCGATGCCCTCGGGCCGTTCGGTGGTATCCCGCAGAACCAGGACAGGTTTGCCCAAGGAGGGGGCCTCCTCCTGAATGCCGCCGCTGTCTGTCAGAATGAGATGCGCCCGGTTTTCAAAGTTGTGGCAGTCAAAGACCTCCAGAGGCTCGATCAGGCGGATGCGGTCGCAGCCGTCAAAGATCTCGTGCGCCACCTGCCGCACGGCAGGGTTCCGGTGGATGGGATAGAGTACCTTTACGTCGGAAAATTTCTCCACCACGCGGCGCACGCCCCGGAAAATGCTGCGCATGGGATCGCCCAGATTTTCCCGCCGGTGGGCGGTGAGCAGGATGAGCCGATCGTTTTCGCTTATCCAGTTAAGCTCCGGGTGGGTATAATCCTCCCGGACAGTGGTTGCCATGGCATCAATAACAGTATTGCCGGTGACGTAGATCTTCTCCGGGCTCACGTTTTCACGCAACAGATTCTCCCGACTCAATGCTGTTGGAGCGAAAAACATGTCTGTCAGCCTGTCCACCATCTGCCGGTTCATCTCCTCCGGGTAGGGGCTGTATTTGTTGTCGGTG
>JBJDXP010000071.1:0-2806 GCA_051866735.1 Candidatus Limivicinus sp. | reverse complement strand
CGAAGCTGAAAAAGGAACGCCTGTTAGTCGCTGACGGCGACAGCACCATCGCTCAAACACAAGAGCTGATAGACATATTGGAAGCAGGGCCGGATTTCCTTGACACCTTCGATGCGGAGCTGTTCGGTGAGCTCGTTGACAAGATCATCGTGGACAGCAACGAGCAGCTCCGGTTCCGCCTGAAAAACGGACTGGAGCTGACTGAAACCATCGAAAGGACGGTGCGCTGATGGGAAATCGGAAACAGCCCTTCGGCTACAGGATGGAAATGGGCGAGATTGTCCTCCACCTGCAAGAGGCCAAGGTGGTAGAGTATATCTTCCTGCAGTATACCACAGGCGCTACATACAACACCCTGGTAGCAGAGCTTCGGAATCAGCCGGTTCCTTATGACAAGGGTAAGGCGTGGAACAAAAACATGGTAGCCCGCATTCTGGAGGATACACGCTATACAGGGCAAAGTGGTTATCCAGCCATCATCCGGCAGGAAATGCTGGAGAGGGCGCTGGAGAAGCGCAGCGCTAAACAAGTTCCCAACCAGAAAACGGATGCGCAAAAGCTCCTGCGCCGACTCAGCGGCCATACAGCCACAAAACGGATGGAACAGCAGGTGCTGGATTTGCTCAATAGCCTAATAGGAAAGCCAGAGCGTATCAAGCTCCCGTGTATTGTTGGCCCCATACAGTCAGATGAACCACAACTGCAGAGAGAACTGGACGCGGTAATGGGATACCAGCCAATCGACGAAGATACCGCTCAGAAGCTGATCCGCTCCATCGCCGCTGCTCAGTACAGCGCCATCGGCTCCGGCGAATACGAAACTGCCCGTCTCCAACGAGTAGTCTCCCAGTGTCAGCCCATGACGGAGCTGGATGCGGAAATCCTGCGATCCACGGTGTCTGCAATCCAAATCTACAGCGACGGATCACTGGATATTCGCCTGAAAAATAATCAGATCATAGGAAGGAGTGAAACGACATGAGAGACAACCCGCCCAAGGTCATTACGATTCCGGCAAAGCCGGAGACCGCCAAAGAACAGGCTGTCCAGCGACAGCTCCGGGTAGCCGCTTACTGCCGGGTCTCTACCGACGACGAGGAGCAGCTCACCAGCTATGAGGCCCAGCAGACATACTATACCGACAAGATCATGACCAACAGGGACTGGACGATGGCCGGAATCTTTGCCGATGAGGGCATCACTGGTACCTCGGCCCGGAAACGCCCTGAATTCCTGAAAATGATCCGGCTGTGTAAGCAGAAGAAAATCGACATCATCCTGACAAAATCTATCTCCCGCTTCGCCAGAAATACAGTGGATTGCCTGAACTATATCCGCGCTCTTCGGGAGCTGGGCATCGCCGTCATCTTCGAGAAAGAAAACATCAACACACTGGAGGAGGATAGCGAGATCCTCATCACCATGCTGGGTGCCTTCGCCCAAGCAGAGAGTGAGAGTATCAGTGCCAATGTCCGCTGGGGCAAGCGTCAGGCTATGCGGGAGGGCAAGGCCATCATTCAGTACAAACGCCTGTATGCCTACGAAAAGGGCGAAGATGGCAAACCGAAGATCATCCCCGAACAGGCTGAAGTGGTGCGGTCGATCTACGACCAGTACCTGACCGGAGCCAGCCTGCGGATGATCAAGGACAGATTAGAAGCGGAACACATCCCCAATGTGGCCGGAGAACCCGAGTGGACCATCACGGCCATACGGAGCATCCTGACCAACGAAAAATACTGCGGTGACGTCCTGCTCCAGAAAACCTACATCAGCGATTGCATCAGCCGCAAGGTCATCCGAAATACTGGCCAGCTCCCCATGTATCTGGTACAGAATAACCATGACGGCATCGTGGACCGCAAAACCTTCGACGCAGTGCAAGCGGAGATGGCCCGGCGTAACGCCGGAAAAAGTCCCTCCAAAAAGAATGCCCCCACAGGCATGACCTCCTATGCCAGCAAATACGCCCTCTCAGAACGGCTGGTCTGCGGTGAGTGCGGGACTCTGTACCGCCGATGCACCTGGGCCAAGCGGGGCAAAAAGCGTGTGGTATGGCGCTGCGTCAGCCGTCTGGATTACGGAACAAAATACTGCCACAACTCTCCAACACTGGACGAGGAACCACTCCAACGCTCGATCCTCGCCGCCATCAACTCCGCTATGAGTCAGAAAAGCACACTCATCCGGAAGATCACGGGCGCTATGGAGCTGGAGCTGGCTCCCATCCCTGGTGAGAGCATGAGTCTTGCGGATATTGAACGGCGGCTGGATGAACTGAACAACCAGACACGGGAGCTGGTGGCAAAAGCCGCCCGTGCGGAGGATGCTTCCGCCTATACATCGCAGCTCAAAGCAGTCATGGATGAAGCCGCCGCGCTGAAAGAAAAGAGAACATTCATCGAGGAACAGCGGAAAAACAACGCCCAAGCAGTCCGCCGCATTGAGGACGCCGCAGCCGCCATGGAGCAGGCATCCGCTGAGATCAGCGAATGGGACGAAGCTCTCATCCGCCAGCTGGTGGATACGGTCAAGGTGGTATCTGCTGAGAAAATCACGGTTTACCTGCGGGGCGGCATCCAGATCGAACAGAATATGATACAATAATAGGAAGAAGGTGAACGAGCATGATCTATGCCACAGGCGATACCCACGGAAGCTTCCAGCGTTTCCAGCCGGAACACTTTCCGGAGCAGGCTGGAATGACTCGTGATGACTATGTGATCATCTGCGGAGACTTCGGCGGCGTGTGGGACGGCGGCAAAAAAGACGAGCGCAACCTGGATTGGCTGGAGAGCTTGCCTTT
>JBJDXP010000070.1:0-2808 GCA_051866735.1 Candidatus Limivicinus sp. | reverse complement strand
GGCCGTGGCTCCCGAACCGCTCCGCGCGGGGACGGGTGGCAATGTAGTCGGCATAGGTTTTCGTATTGGCAACCGCATCCAGATTCTCCTCAATCGCTATGGAAATAAATTCCGAAGCGTTCCCCACCGTCTGCTCTCTCTGAAAATCCTCGTATTCATGGCTCCCCTTTGTTTCCGGGAAGTCCCGCAGGATCTTCTCAATGAGGGCTTGCTGCTTCTTCGTTGCGGGGGCATGGCGGTGGCTGTCATCCAGCTTTTCCACCCCCTCCCGGGTGGCGATATACCGGGCATAACCGCCCACAGATTTGCCGCCGCCCCCTGGCTTCAGGTACTTGAATTTTGTCACCAGTCTCGGCATTCAGCTACCGTTTCTGGAAGTCAAAGGCATCCTCAAAGGAGTAGGCCCCGTTGGTTCGCTTCACCTGAGCGGCGCAGGTACCCCGGAGCTTATCCAACTGCTCCCAGCTGATATTGCAGGTTGCAGCCACTACATTCATGGTAATCGCCTGCTCCACCGCCAGCTTGAAAAGGATGCGGCTGATTTTATTCGTGCTATCCGCCATGATGCCTTTCAGTGTGGACGTGATTACTCTGGGGAAATAGTCCTGGGATAGCTGTGCGTATAGGTACCCCGCATAGAACTGAATTGCTTTCTCAATAAACTCACTTCGGCTTCCACAATTATCCTTTGCGTACAGGTCATCTGCCATATCCAGAACAGATGGTTTCAGCCATAGCTGGAATCGGCGTTTTACCTCCTTATCAGGCAGCCCTTCCATATTGTCGATCATTTATCCTCCAAAACTCCATAGGCGCCGGTCTTATCACGCGAAAACCCGTTGCGGCTCTAGCAGATTCCACTTAACCGGCACCGTAACCAGGCACCAGGTCTGCAAAAGCGGCACCTATGGAAATACTTCTGTTTTGTTTGAGAATTTCCGGTTTTCTCCGGAAACTTCCTGTAAAAGGCGGCGGGCACTGCCCGCCGCTGTGAATCGGAACGGTGTCGCAGCACCGTTCCTTTCTCCTGCTTTTTCTCGACCCACCGATTCTGCCTCCGGTTCTCAGGGCATCCGCCCCAATATCCGGCTCCAAATCGCCCTGCTTATCGCAAGCGGCAATCTGCGTAGTGGATAAATCCTGCCACAGCAGCGCCAACTACCGCCAGGGATGCCAGCACGACAATCAGCTTCTTTTTCACAGCTTTCACCTCCATATCAAAAATTCAATCCCTTACTTGGGCACTTACTTTCGCTTCAGACTGCTGCCGTCCAGCTTTGGGAAACGGCACTCCGTATAGCTCAGACCGTACTTATCTACCGCCCGGTCCAGGACCAGGAACATCTCCCGCTCCAGATTCCAGGCATTGTAGTGCACGGGGTCAGGCAGGTTCTCATAACAGATCCAGTCCGGGCTGAGAGGGGTATCCTTTACCAACAGGTCATACCCCAGAGTGTATTTCCCGTTGTTCCAATACACCACCGCTTCCAGCTTCACAAACCCCACGGCAAGACTGGAGGCGACCAGAAAGTGGTTGCTGCCGTCCAGCGTTTCCAGAAGATTGGCAACCACAGCGGCAGACAGCCTCTGCTCAAAGAAGTAACCCTCCCCAAGCTGTTTCTTCAGTCTCTTTTGCTTCAACACACCGATTCCCCCTAGAAAAACCGCATGCCCTCACACTCCATTCTCTGCTGGGCCAGATCCATACTGTCATTCACCGCATGATCCAGCACATTGGTATCCAGGCCGCAGTCCTCATAGCCCTGGCGGACGATATCGTAATAGCTCTTGCTGGGGTTCCCGAAATCCATCCGGGGATCCATGATATAGACCATACCAGTCAGGGTACTGCCATCGTCCATCTTCACAGGAATCTGTTCCTTGTTGTAGTAGCAGTAGCCCTTGGGGTTATACCCCTCGTACATATCCAGACGGGATTCGTCCCGTTCCTGAATTCTCCAAACACCGACGGGTACGGATGACCCTTCCTTTGGCGCAATAGTCGCATGGGCACCGTGAAGGGAACCTTTGAACTGTAGTTCATGATTCTCCACCACACCCGTTCCCACGAATTCAGATCCAGGGCAGCGTCCACGCATCTGATAATGATTCAAATTGCTGCCGTAGGCAACGTATAACTTTGCCATGATTCCTCCTAACATTGTTCTTCCATAGAAAAAGCAGGAGCATCCTCCTGCTGCTGATGTACCTCCTGCACACCCTCAGACTGGACAGCAGAGGACTGCGCCTGCTCTATCCTCTGCTGCATCTGCCGCTCCCGCTGGCGGATCGCCTGGGCCGGGTCTTTCCACGCGATGTTGCCGTCCAGATTCTTCAGCAGATGCTGGCGGGCTGTCTTGAACTCGTCGCCGATCAGCCCCAGACGCAGAAGCCAGGTGCGGAAGGTGTACTTTTCGTTCTCGGACTGGGTTCTGGTGCGCATGGCCCGCTGCTGAATCAGCGCCTGATGGGAGATCGCCAGACACAGCTGAATGTAGCTTTTGACCTCCCCGGCGTGCAGGGTGGAATTGAACATCCGAAACTCAATGGTTCCCTTACTGAACACACTGTGCAGGTTCAGAGCGTGATACCGGGTGCTGTCATAGTGAACGCCCCGCCGGGAAGATCCGTTGTACCACAGGGTTTCAAATTCGGACATGGACTTGGGACGCTTGAGATTCACGTCTTCCAGAAACCGCAGGTCAGCCTTCTGGCAGTAATACTCCCGGTCGATCTGTACCTTCAGTGCCTTATACAGCAGATCCTCCTTGGATGCCATGATGTTAACGATGTTGCGCAGGGTCTTGG
>JBJDXP010000069.1:0-2836 GCA_051866735.1 Candidatus Limivicinus sp. | reverse complement strand
GCCAGAGAGGTGGTGCCGTTGAGAACGGAGTCCAGCTCGTTCATTCCCAGCTTGTCCAGAGCCTTTCTGGTCAGGGTGTTCTTGACGACGGTGTACTCTACGCCTTCCTTGCGCAGCTCGGTACGAAGTGCGGTATCCTCGGCCACGGTGATTCCCTTGTAGTCAACCAGGATGCCTGCCTCCGCGTTCTTGATGCGCTCAGCCAGAGCCTCGACGATCGCCTGTTTTTCGCTCAGAACCTTTGCGTTTGGCATGTGTGTATTTCACCTCCACACGAATGATCACGCTCATAAAGAAAACCTCCGCATCACAAGACGCAGAGGCACAAAAACAATCAAAAATCGGAAAATTGTTGATGTCCTCGGCAGGGTTTACGGCCTAAGCCACCTGCTGTCTTCGGAGCGCTCAATTAGTATACGCAAAAAAGCCTTGATTGTCAAGGCTTTTTTGCATAAGAATCTGAATTTCAGGCTTTTTTCTCCCTCTTTCGGAGCTGGGCCAGCAGCGGCGGCAGGACGAAGGCATAGACCAGCGCCTTTCCCACGCAGAGGACCAGCCGCAGCAGCAGCGCGCCGGTGATCAGGGTGGGCGTGTAGTAGCCGAAGATCTTGGCGTCCACGATCAGGGCCAGGGTATTAATGCCTGTAACCATCAGTTCTGCCAGGACGACGATGAATATGACCTGCCACTGGCTCAGCTGGAACTCGTGACGGCGGGCGTAAACGCCCACCACCAGGCCGCAGAGCACATAGGGCAGGATCCACAGGGGCGTGGTCACCGTGATCCCGTAGCGCAGAAGCTGGTAGATCAGCGTGCCCACCGCGCCGATGGCCGCGCCGTCCAGACCGCCGAAGAGCAGCGCGCCGATCAGGATCGGGACGCTTTCAAAGGTGATCTTCAGGTTGCCGAAGTCCAGGGACAGGTATCCCAGGGCCGCGCACATGGCGGCCAGCACGGCATTCAGGGCTAATTGTCTTGTTTTTGTGTTGTACATAAAAAATCCTCCTTTCCGCTATCCGACGAAAAAGAGGCCTGCTCATTTCGTGACAGCGGACGCGGTAGGCACCGCAGCGGCTTTCGCCGCTTTCGTCCGGCAGCAACATCCCGTCTGCCGGCACTTAACGCGCCTTCCCTACTCTGTCAAAATTTGTACTCGTTTATTGTACCGCATCATTCTGTCATTTGCAACAGCAAATTGCGCCGCGTATCAAATTTCCCGGGCCGGGAAATACTATCCACACGCTCAGGCAAACGCTGACGATGCCGTTCGGCGCAGATTTTCCTCTGCCGCGGAAGCATTGACCGGCGTTTTCGCAGTCAGAGCGCAGATAGGAGAAGAATATGCAGGCAAAAGTGGAGATTTGCGGCGTCAATACAGCGCAGCTTCCCGTTCTGAAGGGCTCGGAGACACGGCATCTGCTGGAAAAGGCCCACAGCGGCGATAAGGCCGCCAGAGAGCAGTTGATTTCCGGCAATCTTCGGCTGGTGCTTTCCGTGGTGCAGAAGTTTGCCAACCGGGGCGAGTGCATGGACGACCTTTTTCAGGTGGGCTGCATCGGTCTGATCAAAGCCATTGACTGCTTCGATCTGAGCCAGAACGTACAGTTTTCCACCTATGGCGTCCCCATGATCGCAGGCGAGCTCCGGCGCTTTCTGCGGGACCACAGCGCCATACGGGTCTCCCGCTCCATGCGGGACACGGCCTACAAGGTGCTCCAGACCAAGGAGCGCCTCACCGCCGAGCAGGGCCGGGAGCCGGATCTGGAGACCATCGCCAAAGCCCTGGACATTCCCCGGCAGGAGGTGGTTTTTGCCCTGGACGCCATCTGCGACCCGGTGTCTCTTTACGAGCCTGTATTCAACGACGGGGGCGAGAGCTCCTGCGTCATGGACCAGATCGGCGACACTCACAACACCGACGAGCAGTGGCTGGAACAGATTGCCCTGGAGGAGGCCATGCGCCGTCTCAACGACAGAGAAAAGCGTATCCTGGCTCTGCGTTTTTACGCCGGAAAGACCCAAATGGAAGTGGCAAAAGAGGTGGGCATCTCCCAGGCTCAGGTCTCCCGTCTGGAAAAAAACGCCATCAGCCAGATCAAAAAGAATATTACGGCATAAGCGGGGTTACCCATGTGGGCCGCCACGCAGGGCGGCCCCGCCCGGATGACGGGCGACCGCAAGGGTCGCCCCTACGGCTAAAAAGGCAGCATCAATGTCGTATCAACAAGAAAAAGAACGGCTCGGTGAGCCGTTCTTTTTTTCACTTATCGTTCTCTGCTCAGGCTGCCGCCGGGGTCCGTTTGGCGCTGAAGTACTGCCAGAGGAATGCGGCCAGCAGGATGGCCAGGCCCACAAGGTCCGTAATGACCGTGGGGTTCATCATCAGCAGTCCGCCCACACAGAGCATAATGCGGATAAGCCAGTTCTGCTTTTTGAACAGGAAGCCGTTCATGGCCGCCGCCACACCGAAAATGCCCACAATAGAGGTAATGACGATGGTGACGACCTCAACTGCCGTTGTTTCAAGAAACAGCATGGCCGGGTTCATACAGAAGATGTAGGGCACCACAAAAGCGCCGATGGCCAGCTTTGTGGCGTTTATTCCTGTCTTCATGGGGTTGGACTTGGCAATGGCGGAGCCGGCGTAGGCGGCCAGCGCCACAGGCGGGGTGATATCGGCCACGATGCCGAAGTAGAACACGAAGAAGTGGGCCGCGATCTTGGGCACGCCGATGGTGATCAGGATGGGCGCGCAGGTGGAGGCCATGATGCAGTAGTTTGCGGTGGTGGGCACGCCCATGCCCAGGATGATGCAGCAGATCATGGTCAGAAACAG
>JBJDXP010000068.1:0-53917 GCA_051866735.1 Candidatus Limivicinus sp. | reverse complement strand
CTGTGGGGTTTTCCGTGTAGCTCAGGCCGTATTCCCGGCCGCAGAGCAGCTTGATCCGCTTCTGCACGTTCAGAATGCCGATGCTGTTGCCGGTGAGTTTGGGCGCCTGCTTGGCGTAGTTGCGCAGCATTTCGTCGATGGCCCCTTTCTTCCCCTCGGCAAAGCCGCTGCCGCTGTCGCAGACCAGAATTTCCAGCTTATCCTCTGTTGTTTTCTGGGCCGAAATTCGCACCTTACCCCGGTAGCCTTTGTTTTTCAGCCCGTGAAGCAGGCTGTTTTCCACAATGGGCTGTAAGATGAAGTTGGGCACCTGCATCGCGCCCAGATCGGGGTCAATGTCATATTCGCACTGCAGCTCGGGGTAGCGGTAGCACATCAGCTCCATGTAGGCCTCCAGCAGCTCCAGCTCGTCGTCCAGCGAGACCATGGGCCGGTCCACCTTCACGCTGAGCCGGAAGAAGTCCACCAGCCGCATCAGCAGAGCGGCCACCGTTTTGTCGCCGTTCAGCTGGGCCTGGATACGGATGGTGTCCAGGGTGTTGTAGAGAAAGTGGGGGTTGACCTGGCTTTTCAGGTAGAGCATGGACATCTTCTGCTCCGTCAGCTCGGCCCGGAGAATGTCCGGGTTTTCCAGCGTCAGATAGAAGGACATGGTCATCAGGGTGATGCCCATGCCGCTGATGAGCCAGGTATGGTTCAATCCCTGCAAAGCGCAGACCGTGACTTCAATAAGCAGCGCTGAACCGATGGCAAACTTCTTTTTCCGGTCGAGCGGTTTCCAGTTTATGGCCAGAAGTCCGGCGCACAGCAGCAGATAGAATGCGACAGCGCCATAGGGGACCAGCATGTAGGGGCCGGAGGAATAGTTCCCCGCCGGGGTAACAGTGTAGGTGATCGGCAGCAGGAAATTGCCCAGCTCTGCAAGGGCCAGAAAGATCCTGGCAGGCCAGTCCAGCCGCCGGGGCTTTCCAGTCTCCTCCTCCACCAGTATGGCGATATACTGATAAAACAGATAAATCACAAGCACCATGCTGCCCAGAAACAGCCTGTGAACGGCGTCGTTTAAAAATCTGGGGACAGTGTCCAAATGGTGCACAGTGTAGACCGTGACGCCGTCCAGCACCAGATGGACCAGCACAACGACCAGCAGCATAGAAAAGGTCTTGTGCAACGGCGTGCTCTTTCGCCCCGCAGAAAAATAGACAAAGGCCACAAAGGCCAGAACCATGAAAAGCGCGATCTCCATCCGGAGCATAGGTTTTTCCCCCTTTTTACATGGATTATATTCCCTCACGCCGGAAAGGGATAGGTCGATAAGTCATGGAATTGTGTTGATTTTATAGGTTTAGGCTTATTGTATCATAAAAAGAAAATGAAGGGAAATATTTGTTCTTGTCTCCCGCTGCAAGGCGGATTTCGTCGAAAAAAGCACGCGAAAGCGTGCTTAATCATTGTGCTATTCTGAACGCAGCAAGGAAGCCTGTCCGGCTGCGCGGGGCATTTTGTCCACGGGATTCTTCACCGCTGACGCGGTTCAGAATGACGGGGTTTAGTGAAATATTTGCCTTACGGCAAATATGAAATAATCCTTGCGGATTATGAAATATTCGGCTGGTGCCGAATATGAAATAAAATTCGTTCCTTCATATGCCGGAGGCATATTTCATACGCGAAGCGTATTTCATATTACGAAGTAATATTTCACTCGTTCCGCAAGGAACGAATTTCATTGAAAAAGACCTGATGCAAAGCATCAGGTCTTTTTCTGGTGCCGGTGGCGGGACTCGAACCCGCACACCATCGCTGGTAATGGATTTTGAGTCCACCTCGTCTACCAATTCCAACACACCGGCACGCTGTGGGAAAGTATAACCTATTTTCCGGGAAATTTCAAGTACTATTTATGCGGTTCAGGCCGCAGCTTCTTCTGTTTCAATGGGAATGAACATCAGGTTCATGTCTGTAGGCTCGGCAATGCCGGGCACCTGCTCGGTAAAGCTGTACTGCCACATGTCCACAGCATAGTAGAAATTGGGGAAGGGGCTTTCTGGCAGGGCAAACCAGAAGTCATAATCGGTCATTCTGGACAGGTCATAGCCGTAGTAGCCCAGGTGGCGGTTAAAATAGATGGCTGGCTCATAACCGGCGTTTTTCACCGTGTCGCAGAAGGCCACGGCGCAGTCGTTCAGGATGCTGAAATCCAGATTGTCGGTGCGGGCCGCCGTCTCGCCGTTGATTTTCTCCCAGTCGAATACCACCGGAAGGGTGATGTTATAATCCCTGATCCGCTCTAAAACAAATTCAGCCTCTTCAATAGCCTCCTGGACGTTAATGGCCTGAGAGAAGAAATACACGCTCACCTGAAGGCCGTTTGCCAGCGCGCCCTCCACGTTGGCTTTGAAGTAGGGGTCCTCAAACAGTCCGCCCTCGGTATATCCCCGGTAGCCCAGACGCACATAGGCATAGTCCACGCCGGAAGCGGCCACCTGGGCCCAGTCGATCTCGTGCTGGTGCTCAGATACGTCCACGCCCCGGAGCACCTGATAGTCGCTGCCGGTATATGTTGGATGGCAGGACTGGTCGCTGAAATCCTCAGCAGTCAGACTGTTGGCCTCCACCCCGGGCAGCGGAGTCATCCAGATCCAGTCAAAGCCGTCGTAAATGTACACCTGCCCCTCATGGGGGTCCACCGGCTCCGGACGCAGGGATAATGCGACGATCACTACCGCCGCTGCCAGTACAAGCACAGCGATGGCGATAAGGATCAATCTATATTTTACAGCAGTTTTCATGTTAATCTCCCGTGTTTCGACAAATTACGGGCATAATACTAACATATCTGCCGCATGATTGCAAATCCGCGGGAGCAGAATTAATAAGTCTTAAGAAAATATAGAAATTTTGAAAAATTTCTGTTGACAAACCGGGCTTGGTTTGCTATTATTATCAGGCCGGTTCCGTGCTGGTGTAGCTCAGTTGGTAGAGCAGCTGATTTGTAATCAGCAGGTCGGGGGTTCGAGTCCGTCCACCAGCTCCACCACGTCAGAAGAAACTCGCTTCACTCCGTTTCCCGCTGGCGCGGCAAACTGCGTATCCGCTCCTTCCTTCTTCCTTTTCAAATCAAACCCGCTTCGCTGGGCTTTGATTTGAGAAAACACGGAATTAGCAGAACTTGATATGGGGGAATTCCCGAGTGGCCAAAGGGGACAGACTGTAAATCTGCTGGCACTGCCTTCGGTGGTTCGAATCCACCTTCCCCCACCAGAAAAAGACCTGATGCAAAGCATCAGGTCTTTTTCAATGAAATTCGTTCCTGTCGGAACGAGTGAAATATTACTTCGTAATATGAAATACGCTTCGCGTGTGAAATATGCCTTCGGCATATGAAGGAACGAATTTTATTTCATGTTCCGCGAAGCCGGAACATTTCACAATGCCCGCAGGGCATTATTTCACATTTGCCGAAAGGCAAATATTTCACTTCTATTCCCCGCCATTCCAAACTGCCGCAGCAGAGACGTAAAAAAGCCGGAGCAAGTTTGCTCCGGCTTTTCCGGTTTAAACTGTATGCAGCACTCGGCTCTTTCTCTTCTTACCGTACCAGAGAAGGAGACCGACGTAGATCACCGCGCTCACAGCGCCGATGACATAGGCAATGTTCCAGGGGACGTTGAAGCCGATCCGGGCGTTGGTGATATAGGTCACGGTGACGAACACATAAAAGGCGGCGGGGATCAGCGGGACCCAGCTCCATTTGCCTTTGTTGTTTTCAAACATCCAAACCACGATGGCGGCAAAGGCGAACAGAGACAGGGTCTGGTTGGACCAGGCAAAGTATCTCCACAGGGTATTGAAGCCGGAGGGGGACATCTTGGCGAAGATCAGGATCACGGCCACCAGAGCGAAGATGACCGAGGACAGGGCCAGACGCCTGGTGTTGGAGCTCTGGTCGATGTGGAAGGTGTCCGCGACGATGAGCCGCAGGCCCCGCAGGGCGGTGTCCCCAGAGGTGATGGGCAGCACGATGACGCCCAGCAGGGCGATGATGCCGCCCACATTGCCCAGAATATCCCGGGAAATGATCCCGATGGTCTGGGTAGCCAGAGAGGGGTCGGCGGTCTGTAAGCCCAGATTATACACGCCCATGGCTCCGGCGGCCCACACCATGGCGATAAAGCCCTCTAATACCATCATGTTGTAGAAAGTCCCCCGGCCCTCTTTTTCGCTCTTCATGGTGCGGGAGATAATGGAGGTCTGGGTGGAGTGGAAGCCGGACAGAATGCCGCAGGCCACCGTGATGAAGAAAATAGGGATGAAGTGGTTGGCGCTGAAATAATCTCCGTAGGCAAACAGGGCGTCGTTCCAGTTGTCCCACAGGTTCAGCAGGGGATAGCCCTTGGCAAACAGGCCGATAAACACCCCAACGGCGGAGAACATCAAAATGGCGCCGAAAATGGGGTAGATTTTGCCGATGATGGCGTCGATGGGGAAAACGGTGGCGATCAGGTAATAGGCGAAGATCACGCCGTAAATGACCCAGGTGGAGACAGAGCTGGCCGCGCCGTCAAAGCCGAAGACCTGCACGGCCGCAATATCGCCGGGGGTGTAGATGAATACCGCGCCCACCAGCAAAAGCAGAACGCAGGCAAACACATTGTACACGCTGAAAATGCCTTTGTTGGTGTATTTGCGGATCATGTCGGGCATCTGGCTGCCCCCGTCCCGGAGACAGATCATGCCGGAAAAGTAATCGTGCATGGCCCCGCCGATGATGTTGCCGATGGGGATGGTGATGAAGGCGATTGGCCCGAACAAAATCCCCTGGATCGGGCCGATAATGGGGCCGGTGCCGGCAATGTTCAGCAGATTGATCAACTGGTTTTTCCACTTGGGCATGGGGATGTAGTCCACGCCGTCCTGCTTGGTGTACGCGGGGGTCTGCCGGTCATCGGGGCGGAAAATATGTTCACAGAAGCGCCCATATACCGCGGCGCCGACGATCAGAATGGCCAGACCGATAATGAATGTTGCCATATGCTCAGCTCCTTGAAAAAGATTTCGGGTCGCATTCCATTGTATGAACAGAAGATAAACGCTGATGTGTTAGGAATGCGTTAAAAAATCGAATAGAGAAGGATGAACACAAAAAATCTCGTTCTTCTGCCAAATGAAGAACGAGATTATGTTAGTAGTATTATGGAAATAAAATTATGTTAACTAATTGCCCGCTTACAGCGTGGAGTGCAGCTTTTCCTGTTCCTCGGCCGGCTCCTGATCGAAGCGGGGGAGATGCTTGATGACCACAACGGCAGAGATGAGCACACAGCCCAGGCCTACCGGGAAATGGGACTTGAAGATCCCACCGACCAGGGCGATAAGGCCGAAAAGGGAGAAGGTGACGATGCTGCGCTTCCGGTGGGGATTGATTTTGACCAGGGTGGAAAACAGAATATACAGAAAAGCCAGGACGAAAACGGCGGCAGAGCCGGGCAGCAGGCCCAGCAGCACGCCGAAGGCGCAGGCGATGGCTTTTCCGCCCTTTTTCCGGCTGAAGGGGGCCAGGGCGTGGCCCAGAACCGGGGCGAGCATCAGCGGCGCGATCATGGGGTCGGTAAGGTCCCCGCCGGACAGCCGGCAGGCGGTGAACACCGGGAGAAAGCCCTTGCCCATGTCCAGCGCAAGGCACAGCAGCCCCATCTTCCAGCCGCAGTAGGTGAACACATTGGCGGCGCCGGGGTTGTGGTCCGGACTCAGGGCGCAGACGTCCGTGTGGGCCAGCTTTTCCGGCAGGATGCGGCCATACATGACCCCACCCATGGCAAAACCGATCAGGATGAAGAGCATCCACATTCCCCGGCTCATTGCGCGCTCACCCCTGTGAGGATGTCCGCAATATGCCGGGCCGCGTCTGTGTGGATCGTTTTTTGCTGCATCGTTACCATCCTTTCCGCTGCTTTTTCGTTTCTTGCCAGATACCAGGCGGAGCTTGCCGCCTCGTCCAGAGAATCGGCCTTGACGGCCATGCCGTGTCCGGCGAAAAATTCGCAGTTTTTCGTCTCACAGCCCGGTATGCCCATGGCCAGAACCAGAGGGATGCCCACGGTGGCCGCCTCGCTGCTGGATATGCCGCCGGGCTTGGTGATCAGCACGTCCGCCGCCTTCATATACACGTCCACTTTTTTGGTGAAGGTCACGGTCTGCACCCGGGGATCACGGGCAAAGGCTGTGTCGATTTTCTCCTTCATTTCGCTGTTTCTGCCGCAGAGCACCTGGATGCAGCTGCGCTCGTCGGCGTGGGTAAGGAGCTGCTCACACAGCTCCGATACATTTCCGCAGCCCACGCCGCCGGTCATCACCAGGATGAGCTTCCGGTCCTGCTCCAGCACCAGATAGTTTCTGGCCTCCCGTTTGGTCATGGGCCGGTTGAAGCGGGGACTGACCGGGATGCCGGTGCAGAAGATGCGCTCGGCAGGGATGCCCTGGGCCGCCACCTCCTGCTTCAGCTCCTCGTGGGGGATAAAATAGCCGGTGAGCTGGGTGTCGGAGAAGAAGGGAATGCAGGTATAGTCCGTCAAAACCCCGTAGCAGGGCACGGACAGCATCCCCTTTTTGTGGATACAGGTCATGGCCTCCATGGCGTACAGATGGGTGCAGACCACCAAATTAAAGCCCTCTTCCGCAATAAAAGCGCAGAGGTTGTCCGCGTACAGGGAATTGGCGTAATAGATGGGGGAGGGCAGCTCATGGGCGCTGTACCAGTCTCCCACCCTGTAGATCATGCCGAAGGCCGCCGGGACCTTTTTGATGATATTGTTATAGGCACTGGCCACGGCTTTCCGGGCCTTTTCACTGCCGAAAGCCACCGGGTCTGCCAATACGCAGTCCACGCCCCGGCTTTCCAGCTCCTCCTGGAGGGCATAGGCCGCGCTGTTGTGCCCCTCGCCGGTGCTGCAGCTTAATAAAAGAACTTTCATCTATCTTCTCCCAAATAAAACATAATAGAGACAAAGTCAACTTTTTATTGGAAATAGTATTACTTTTGCAACAGGTGTGTAGTATAATATCAATCAAGCAGATCTGCAATGGGCAAAATGGATAAAAGCTGCGGCTTTTACCATAAATAAGTGGAAAGCGCGGCAAAAGTAACAGATGTGACGAAAAATGTATCTGAATGGGAGGCACTTATGGACAGACGGGTGATCCGCACGAAAAAGGCGATACGCAACGCATTTGCGCAGCTGCTCTCTGTAAAGAAACTGGAGGATATCACGGTCAAGGATATCGCGGAGCTGGCAGACATCAACCGCAAAACTTTTTACAGCTACTATTCCGGCGTCTACATGATCGTGGAGGAGACAGAAAACGAGATCGTGGAGACCTTTGAGGCGGCTATCCGGGACCTGCCGCCGGATAAACTGGTCGAGGAGCCCTATCTGCTGTTTTCCCGGCTCAGCGCCATTATCAACGCCGACATGGATTTTTACGAGCCGCTGATGAAGGCGGACCGAAGCTCCAATCTGCTCACCAAGGTCAGCGGGATGCTCAAGCAGAAGGTCAGAGAGTCCTACGCAGCCTTCAGCCATGTGGACGAGGCGACCTTCAATGTGATGGTGGACTTCACCTTTTCCGGCTTGTTCTCCGTCTACCAGAGCTGGTTTAACTCCGAGCGCCGCCAGTCCATTGAAGAGATCTCCAGAACCCTGGGCATACTCTGCTTTGAGGGCATCAACGGATTGAAAAAAGAATAGCAAAGAAAAAAGCAGCTCCGCTGCTTTTTTCTTTGCTTATAATACCACACTGCATTCTGTTATCCCGTAGTAGGCAAAGCAGCGGAGGGCTGTATCATTGATCCGCTCGCCGCAGACCAGGATGGGCACGGCGGGGGGACAGCCCACATTGGCGGCGGCCAGCACCCGCCCACAGCTCTCTGCGGCGGGGACGATCTCGCTGGGGGACAGGGAAGCCTCCCGGATGGACATCACCTTTTCCGGGCGGCAGAAATCCGGGGCCTTTTCCACGAGAGCGGGACGGCGGGGGAGGGATAGCAGCGCATTTTCCAGCTGCTTTAGACCCTCGCTGCCGGTCTCCGGCGTCAGCATCAGCACCAGAAAGTCCGGGTCCGCAAACTCGCAGACAATGTTCTTTTCCCGCAGCAGCGCCGCAAGGGCTGTGCCCTGATAGCCGTATTCCTTCGCGGCCAGGGTCAGCTTCAGCGGCTCGTCCCCAATCAGGGTATAGCCGTAACCGATGAGCCGTTCCTTCAGCGATGCCGTCTCTTCCGTGAAGGCGGCAAGCCTCTCCCGGTAGCCCTCAGCCAGATAGGGGTTTGCCCGGTCCAGAGACTGAAGAATCAGATAGGAGGGGCTGGTGGAGCCGAAGAGACAGAGGGCGTTTTTTGCCTGACGAAGAAACAGCTCCGGCAGCCCGGACGCGATATGCAGATAAGCCCCGCCGGTCAGCACCGGCAAGGTCTTGTGGGCGGAATCGCAGCACAAATCGGCCCCCAGGTCCATGGGGTGCCGGGAGCGGGGCAGAAATTTCAGATAAGCGCCGTGGGCGTTGTCCACCAGCAGGAGCACCCCGTGCCGGTGACAGACCCGGGCAAGGCCCTGGATATCCGCCGTATTTCCCAGATAGTCCGGACTGGTGATATATATCGCCGCGGGCTTTTCCGGGGCCTGGGCCAGAAAGGCGTCCAGCTTTTCCGGGTCGGGCCTGCAAGTGAGATAGGACTCCTTTTCCTCCGGGTAAAGCCAGGTCACATCCAGATCCAGCAGAGCCGCCGCGCTGACAAAGGCCTTGTGGGCGTTTCGCCCGGCGGCGATCAGGGGGCGCTGCCCCTTTTGCCGGGCATAGATGACCGTGAGATACAGCATGGCGCGGATGCAGAGGGAGGAGCCTTCCGTGGAATAGAGGGTGGTGCAGCCGAAGAGGGCGGAGGCGTTCTCCTCACTTTCCCGGATGATGCCGGAGGCCTCATACAGGCTGTCCGCCCCGTCAATCTCCGTCAGATCATAGGGCTCCGGCCCCAGCAGGGCCGCGCCCTTGTGCCCCGGCATGTGCAGCCGCAAAGCGCCGCTCTCTGCGTAGCGGAGGGCAAAGTCGCAGATGGGGGTGTTCATGCTTCCTGGGCGTCCAACGCTCTGGCCGCGGCCACCATGATGGCGCACTCCATCCTCTTGCGGAACAGCCGGCAGCCGTATTCGTAAATGCCGGTGATGGCGCCGGTGGCGTGGTAGGCGTTGGCGGCGCAGCCGCCGGAGCAGTAGAGCCTGGCCCAGCAGTCCCGGCATTCGGGGTGGGCGTAGACATTGCAGGCGGCAAATTCGGCCCGGCGCTCCGTGTTGGTCACACCGTCCCAGATGTTGCCCAGCTTGAATTTCTCGTCGCCCACAAACTGGTGGCAGGGGTACAGGTCCCCCCAGGGGGTGACGGCCATGTACTCGGTGCCGGAGCCGCAGCCGGAAATGCGCTTATAGATGCAGGGGCCGCCGCTCAAATCCAGCATGTAATGGTAGAAGGTGAAGGGCTTACCCTCCTTGTCCCGCCGGAGCATCAGCTCCGCCAGCTGCTCGTACTGCTGGCAGACAACGGGGAAGTCCTCCTCCGTCAGGGCGGAGGGGTCGCCGGGGGCGCAGACCACCGGCTCCATGCTCAGCTCCGTGAAGCCCAGGTCCAGCATCTGCTGTATGTCCTGAAGAAAATCGGGGTTTGCGTGGGTGAAGGTGCCCCGCATGTAATAGTTCTTTCCGCCCCGGGCGGCCACCAGCTTCTGAAACTTGGGGACGATCCGCTCCCAGCTGCCGTTTCCGGCGTAGTCCACCCGGTAGCGGTCGTGGATCTCCTTGCGGCCGTCCAGACTGAGCACCACATTGCTCATCTCCCGGTTGGCAAAGTCGATCACATCGTCGTCGATCAGCAGGCCGTTGGTGGTCAGGGTAAAGCGGAAATTCTTGTGGTGTTCCTTCTCAATGCTCCGGGCGTAGGCCACCAGATCCTTGACCACCTGGAAGTTCATCAGCGGCTCGCCGCCGAAGAAGTCCACCTCCAGATTCCGGCGGGTGCCGGAGTTGGCGATGAGAAAATCCAGAGCCTGCTTGCCCACCTCAAAGCTCATCACCGCCCGCTCGCCGTGATATTTGCCCTGGCTGGCAAAGCAGTAGGCACAGTTGAGGTTGCAGGTGTGGGCCACATGCAGGCACAGGGCCTTGACCACCCCGGCGGTCTTTTCCTTCAGGCTGCCCGCCATGGGCTCAAAGGTGTCGGGGGTGAAAAGCTGCCCCGCGTCCCGGAGCGCTGCCACCTGGTCGTAGCACTCCTCCAGGTCCCGGCGGGTGATGCCCTCCCGGCCGGCGTACTTCTCCGCCATGGCACTGATGACGGTCTCCCGGTCGCTGCCCTCAAAGAGGGAGATCATATCGTAGGCCACATCGTCCACCACATGCACGGAGCCGGAGCAGACGTCCAGCACGATGTTGTAGCCGCCCAGTTTATATTGATGGATCATGTTTCTGTCTCCTTGAACTCATAGTAAAAATGCCGCCCTTAAAGGCGGCATTTTAATACCTTGCAATTTCTTGCACCTGCAATTACTTGCGGTCCTTGCTGCTCTCGCACTGCTGGTTGGCAATACCGCAGCTGGTCTTGCAAGCAGACTGGCAGGAAGTCTGGCACTCACCGCAGCCGCCGTTCTTGGCGCTCTCGCAGAGATTGCGGGTTTTGATCGTCTTGATATGTTCCATGGTTAAGACCTCCGTTTATTTTTACCCTGAGATGTTACCATATTTTTGCCCCGCCGTCAATACGATACGCAATTTTTCGGCGGGGAAAGGGCGGCAGGCGGGGGACCTTCCGGTCAGCCCGCGCCTTGTGTCCCTTCCCATTTGAACAGCAGCACTCCGGCGATCATCAGCCCCAGGCCCAGCCACTTGCTCCAGACGAAGGGTATCTTCTCGCTGCCCAGCAGGCCGAAAGCGTCGATGGCGGCGGCCACCAGCAGCTGGGAGATCAGGATGATGGAGATGGCGTAGGTGGGGCTCAGCTGCCCGATGGACAGCATGACCGTAATGGTGATGACAAGGCCCAGCACGCCCCCGGTCCAATATACCCAATTCACTTCCCGGATGGCGGAGAAATTGCCTTTGCCCATAATCCAGCAGGCGATCAGCCCCAGCAGAAAGGCTGTGCCCTGGACAAAGGCGTTGGACTCGTACAGGCCAATCCTGTCACTGAGCCGGGTGTTGATCACCCCCTGAAAGCTCATGGCGGCCCCCGCCAGAATACTCATGATCACGCCGAACATAAAAATCACCTCCCGGATAGCATCTCCCGGAAAGGATAGGCTATGCAAAAAACCCGCCTCTGCAGGCGCAAAGCGCGCAGCGGCGGGTTTTCCACTCTCCCATTTGGCTCAGCTGAGGGGCTGGCCGTTGACAAAATAGGTGGAGCGGACCTTGTGGTTCAGATCCTCCGTATCGCGGTTTTTCAGCATGGTGAATATCCGCTCGTGGGCGTAATACAGTTCGTCCGCCCGGTCGTTTTTCAGCATGTGCTCCACGCTATCATAGCGCATGGCATGGGTCAGCGTGCGCACCATGTTGCTGATCTTGTTCACCATCTCGTTGCCGCCCAGCTCGTTGATCTCCTCATGAAAGCGGTTGTCTGCGCAAAATACCGTGTCCAGATCGGGCTTTTCGGCCATGCAGGCGTCCTTCAGACGGGCCAGAGGCTCCCGGAGCTTTTCGATCTCCTCATCAGCGGCCTTCATCATCACAATGCGCAATACGCCTACTTCCATCATCTCCCGCAGCTCCATCAGACCGTCGTAGCTGTCGCCCTGGTTCAGAATGATCCCGTAGAGCATGGGGTCGATGAGAGAATTGGAAAAACCGGAGCAGACAAAGGTCCCTTCCGGGCGCCGGATTTCCAGAACGCCCATAAACACCAGGATCTTCACCGCCTCCCGCACGGTGTTGCGCGAGACGCCCACCAGATCGGCCAGATCGTTTTCCGTGGGAATTTTGCTGCCGGGGGTATATTCCCGGCGCATGATCGCGCCGGTCAGGTAATTGATGGTCTGCTGAACGGCAGAGGGGACACTCGATTTGTTCGCCTTTTTCTCTGGCATAGTTGATCCTTCCAAGTCATGAATTGCATTTTCTTGACTATTAATTCTAACAATTAGACCCGAGAAAGTCAAGAAAATCGTTTTAAAGCGATAGAAGAGCAAGACTTCGACAAAAATTTATTAAACTTTTTGGCTATTTCGCTAAAAACTCAGCGCTTAAATTTATCGGAGTTCCCAAATTTTATGGAATTTGACAAAAACGGTTGACTTTTCCTGCCTTATCGCTTATCCTTTAAACATCCAACGTAGGACGTTGGGCGTTAAAAACGTTCTACCCCCAAAAAAACAAAATAAAACAG
The DNA here is from genome assembly GCA_051866735.1 of Candidatus Limivicinus sp. Classification (GTDB taxonomy): domain Bacteria; phylum Bacillota; class Clostridia; order Oscillospirales; family Oscillospiraceae; genus Limivicinus. Next base: position 41,491 of record JBJDXP010000068.1, on the reverse strand, counting down.
AAGGGACGCAAGACAATGAAAAAGACCATCGCATTTGTACTGATTCTCGCAATGATGTTCGCCCTGTGCGCATGCGGCAGCTCCGGCAGCTCCGCCTCCACCGGGGACGGCGACGCAAAGTATGACAGCATTACCCTTACCATGGCAGTCAACGGCACGGACACCCAGATCGACACCAAGGTAGCCAACTACTTCAAGGAACTGGTTGAGGAAGAGAGCCAGGGCAGCATTATCATCGAGGTCTATCCCAACGACCAGCTGGCCGGCGGCAACGCCACCAAGGGCATTGAGATGATCGCCGACGGCTCCACCGACCTGGCCGCCTACGCCACCAGCGTTCTCAGCGTCCTTGACGAGCGCCTGTCCATCGGCACTGTCCCCTGGATGTTCAATAACTACACCGAGGCCAGAGAGACCATCGACGCCACCGGCCTTGCCTACTACGACAGCATTCTTCAGGAGCAGGGCATTACCGCCATCGGCTCTTTCCACAACGGTTTCCGGCAGCTGACCAACAGCAAGCGGGCTGTGACCACCCCCGAGGATCTTAAGGGCCTGAAGATCCGCGTTCCCGGCAGCGAGGTCTACATGAACTTCTTCAAGGCCTTCGGCGCAGACCCTGTGGCCATGAACTGGAGCGAGGTTTTCACCGCTCTCCAGCAGGGTACCATTGACGGCCAGGAAAACGGCGTCAGCATCACCTCCACCTCCGGCGTTGTGGAAGTCCAGAAGTACATGACCATCTGGAACTACACCTATGAAAACGACCTGTTCCTGGCTAACAGCACCATCTGGAATTCCCTCAGCGAGGCCACCCGTCAGATGCTCACCGAGAAGGCCGTAGAGGCCTGCAACTGGGGCCGCGACCAGGTCGAGGCCGAGCAGGAGACCCTGATCGCCGAATTTGAGGAGCAGGGCATGGAAGTGACCATCCTGACGCCGGAGCAGCTTGCTCCCTTCCAGGAGGTCGTGAAGGATCTGCGCCAGAGCTTCTTTGAGAAGTACGGCGAGGAAGCCTGCGCCGCTTTCGGCGTGGAGCTTGGCTGAACAGCAAACAGACTCATGCTTTCTGCTGAGGGCAGGTTCGCCCTGCCCTCAGCGTTTTTTATCAATCAATAGGGGAGTTACTATGAATAAAGTGCTTGACAATATTGAAGAGGTGCTTGTCTGTGTATGTCTCGTGGTGATGACCGGCCTTACTTTTGTCAATGTCATCGCCCGCTACGTGTTCAGCGCGTCCCTCTCGTTCTCTGAGGAGATCACGACCTATCTCTTCGTTCTGCTGAGCCTTCTGGGCTCGGCCATCGCCGCAAAGCGCGGCGCGCACCTGGGTCTGACCATCATAACCGACCGGGTGGGATCCAAAATGGGCCGGGTCCTGGGCATCATCTCCATGATCTTCGCCACTGCTTTTTCCGCCATTATCTGCTATTTCGGCTTTTTCATGGCCCTCAACCAGTTCAACAAGGGTCAGCTTACCGCCGGCACCCAGCTGCCGGAGTGGATATTCGGCTCCTTTGTCCCCATCGGCGCTCTGTTTGTCACCATCCGTTTCGGCCAGAACCTGGTCCGCCTGCTCGCCGGCAAGGAAATTGAGCATGAGGACGTGGTGGCCGAGGCCATCGAAAACGCGGAAGAAGCCGACCAGATCCAGGGGAGGGAGGAATAAACATGGAAGCATTGGTATTGTTCGTTGTCTTTGCCGTACTGCTGCTCTTGGGCACGCCCATCGCGGTCTGCCTGGGCGTCTCCAGTATTCTGGCAATGCTGGTCCTGGGCGCGGGCCGTCCCGTGTCTGTGGTCCTTGGGACCGTTCCCCAGCTGGTCTCCGCCGCCACAAGCAAATCCGTGCTGCTGGCCATCCCGTTTTTCATCCTGGGCGGCAACATCATGGAAAAATCCGGCATCTCCGGCAAGCTCATCACGCTGGCTGAAACCTGCGTGGGACATCTCAAAGGCGGCGTGGCCATGGTCTGCGTCATTGTGGCCTGTTTCTTTGCCGCCATCTCCGGCTCCGGCCCGGCTACCGTGGCCGCACTGGGCCTGATCCTTATCCCCGCAATGGTCAAGGTGGGCTACGACGCCCCCTTTGCCGCCGCCCTGATGGCAACGGCAGGCGCCATCGGCGTTATCATCCCGCCCTCCATCACCTTTGTGGTCTACGGCTCCATTTCCGATACCTCCATCGGCTCCCTGTTTATCTCCGGCGTGATCCCCGGACTGCTGATGGGCGCGGCGCTGGTCATCATCACCCTGTGGCTTGGCAGAAAGCGCGACCTGAAGCGGCTGCCCAAGGCCACCGGACGTCAGCGCTGGGAAGCCTTTAAGGACGCCTTCTGGGGCCTGCTGATGCCGGTCATCATCCTGGGCGGCATTTACGGCGGCATTTTCACCCCCACCGAGGCGGCGGCAGTCTCCGCGGTCTACGGCCTTGTGATCGGCATTTTCGTCTACAAGACCCTGAAGATCAAGCAGCTGAAAAAGATCCTTATCGACACGGCCTCCACCACCGCCACCGTTATGTTCATCACCGCGGCCGCAACGCTCTTTGCCTATGTGCTCACCCGCGCCCGCATCGACGTGGCCATCAGCAGCATGCTCACCGACATCGCCGGGGGCAATCAGATCATCTTCCTGCTGATCGTGAACGTTGTGCTGCTCATCGCCGGTTGTTTCCTGGATTCCACTTCCGCGCTGTACATCTTCACCCCGCTGTTTGTCCCTGTGGCACAGGCTCTGGGCATGAACCTGATCCACTTCGGCACCATCATGATCGTGAACCTGGCCATCGGCCTTGTGACGCCTCCCGTGGGCGTGAACCTGTATGTGGCCTGCGGCATTGCGGACACCAGTCTGAAGAAGATCTCCGTCTCCGTGATCCCGCTGCTGGTGGCGGCCCTGGTCGTTCTGCTGCTGGTGACCTATGTGCCCTCCCTGTCCCTGTGCCTTTTAGGCGGCTGAGTTAAACGGGCAAAGAAAAGATATACGCGCCGCGCGGAATAACGCGGCGGAAAGAAAGGGCTAATGAAATGAAAGAAAATCTCAACGTGGTTCAGCTCAAAAATAAATGCATTGACCTGAAAAAGCACGCCATCTCCATGATCTACAAGGCCCAGTCCGGCCACCCCGGCGGCTCTCTCTCCATTGCCGACTTTGTGACCGCCTGCTACTGGCACGCCATGGACGTGGATCCGAAAAATCCCAAATGGGCGGATCGGGACCGCTTCGTCCTCTCCAAGGGCCACACCTGCCCGGCCCAGTACGCCGCTCTGGCCATGAAGGGCTTTTTTGACATGAGCGTGCTGGACACGCTCCGCAAGGAGGGCTCCATCCTTCAGGGCCACCCCGACATGAAAAAGTGCCCCGGCATCGACATCTCCACCGGTTCTCTGGGCCAGGGCTTTGCCTGCGCCGCCGGTATGGCGCTGGCGGCAAAGCTGGACGGCAAAAGCTATAACGTGTTCTGCGCCCTGGGCGACGGCGAGTGCAACGAGGGCGAGGTCTGGGAGGCCGCCGGCACGGCATATAAGTACAAGCTGGACAACCTGATCGCCTTTGTGGACTGGAACAATCTCCAGCTGGACGGCACCTGCGAGGAGATCATGCCCCCGGTGGACCTGGCAAAGAAGTTCGAGGCCTTCGGCTTCCAGGTCTGGCAGATCGACGGCAACGACATGGAGCAGGTGGTCAAAGCTCTGGATGAGGCGCTGGCCGCGAAAAACGGCCTGCCCAAGTGCATCGTGGGCAAGACCGTCAAGGGCAAGGGCGTTTCCTACATGGAAAATCAGTGCGGCTGGCACGGAACCGCGCCCAACGACGAGCAGTACAGACAGGCCATGGAAGAGCTGGACAGGCAGTATGTTGCCTGCTGAGGAGGACAGAAGATGAACTTTGAGAAAAAGATCGCCACCAGAGACGGCTTCGGCGAGGAGATCGTTGCTCTGGGCAGAGAAAACCGGAACATTCTGGTCGTTGACGCCGACATCGGCAAATCCTGCAAGACCGGCGCTTTCCGCAAGGAGCTGCCGGAACAGTATCTCAACGTGGGCATCGCCGAGCAGAACTGCGCAGGCGTTGCCGCCGGTCTGGCCACCTGCGGCAAGATCCCCTTTATCGTCACCTATGCGGCCTTCGGCTCCATGCGCATGGTGGAGATGATCCGCCAGGAGATCTGCTATCCCCATCTGAACGTGAAGATCGCCTGCTCTCACGGCGGCGTCACCCCGGCAAACGACGGCGCCAGCCATCAGGCCATTGAGGACATGGGCATCCTCCGCACCATCCCCAATATGACGGTCATCATGCCCGCTGACTATGTCTCCGCAAAAAAGCTGGTCCGCGCCGCCGCCGGATTTGACGGCCCGGTGTACCTGCGCTTCACCCGTGACGCCATTCCCGTCATCTATGATGAGGACGCCTGCTTTACCATCGGCAAGGCCAACAAGCTGCGGGAAGGCAAGGATGTGGCCCTCATCGCAAACGGCGATACCGTCCGCCTGGCCATTCAGGCCGCTGAGCTTCTGGAAGCGGAGGGAATACAGGCCCGGGTGCTGGACATGCACACCATCAAGCCTCTGGACCAGGAAGCGGTCATGGACTGCATAGAGAATATCGGCCGCATCATCACCGTAGAGGATCACAACATCCTCAACGGCCTGGGCAGCGCCGTCTGCGAGCTGGCCGCCGAGGCCGGCAAGGGCAAGGTCAAACGCCTGGGCATTCAGGACCAGTTCGGCATGTCCGCCCCCTATGAGCGGCTGCTGGCCATGAACGGCGTCACCGTGGAAAACATTGTGGACAGCGCCAAGGCGCTGCTGAAGTAAAGGAGCAAATAACATGAAAGTTTTTCTTATCGGCTGCGGCGATATCGCCCGTCACCACGGCAGGGCGGTTGTCCGCCTGGGCGGCGAGGTGATCGGAGGCTTCGACATCAGCAAGGCAAATTCCGACATCGTCTCCGCTGAGTTTGGCTGCCCCACCTGCAGCTATGAGGAGATTGAGAGCTATGTGGTCAAGGCCGACTATGTGGTCATCAGCACGCCGCCCACCAAGCGTCTGGACTATGTGGAGATGGTCCTCAGGCACCATGTGCCCCTCTATATGGAAAAGCCCGTCAGCGCCACCTGGGAGGACGCGCTGAAGATCAAGGCCATGGCAGATCAGTATGACGGCAAGATCATGGTGGGCTTTGCCCACTATTACCGCCCCGCGTATCAGAAAATGCTGGAGCTGGTCAAGACCGGCATGTTCGGCGAGCCGGTGAACATCGCCTTCTCCCGTCTCAGCCCCGGCTTTGGCTTCCATGCGAAAAATATGGCGGCCTCCTGGCGCACCGACCCCAACCTGGCCTGCGGCATGACCATCGAATCCGTCTCCCACGACTGGAAGCTCATCACCGCTATGGCCGGCTCCTTTGAGACCATCAGCTGCAACTGCACCGGCACGCTGGCGTCCGTTCCCCGCTTCGATAACCACACCTCCATCTCCGCCCGGCTGCGCAACGGCGCCATCGCTACCATTGCCGCCTCCTGGGCCTGTGATATTCCCACCTGCTCCCGGGCCTATATCGGCACCAAGGGCTCCATCTTCCTCACCGGCGAGGGTATGTTTGAGTTTACCGACCTGACCTGGAAGACCGAGGATATGCCCTATGCCGAGTCGCTGCGCTTCAACGATTCCTACGACCACGCCACCGGCGATGTGATCTACTATGCCCACCGCAGCTTCCAGGACAGCCTGAAGAACAACAAGCCCATTGAAACCCCGCTGTCCGACGGTATTTCCGCCCTGGCCTACTCCCTGGCGGCGAAGAAGTCCTCTGAGGAGCAGATCACCGTACATGTCCCTGATTGGGGAAAAATTGAATAAGCATATTTGAAAAAGAAATACCGGAAGAAGGAGCAAATTTGCTCCTCTTCCGGTATTTCTTATGCCTCAAAAGGCTTCAGATCCTTTACCGCGTCCTTGGCGGTGATCCGGGCGTCGCCGTTGTCGATGTCGACGAGAATGTATCTGTCGTTGCCCATGCCCAGCTCCTTCATGTAGCTGAGCTGCCGCAGGCCGTGGCGGCTCTCCATGCGCTCGATCAGGTCGTGGTGCTCCTCCTCGGTCATGGCGTAGATCATGTCCACACAGGCCTGGTCCACCGCCAGAATGTCCAGGGAGGCCGCAATGCCCACATTGGGCGTGACCACCGGCGCGGCGTTAACGCCCTCACAGTCGCAGGAGACCGACATGTTCCGCATGACGTTTACATAGCAGAGCTTCTCCCCAAAATAGTCCAGAACAGATTTGGTGGATTCGGTCATGCGCTCCATAAACTCTTCCTCGGTGATGCTCCACATATCGTCGGAGCCCAGCCGGGTGTGGATCATCTTCTTTCCGATGCGCCCGTCGGCACAGCCAATGCCGATGTTCTTGTTGCTGCCGCCGAAGCCGCCCTGCACATGGCCCTTGAAGTGGGTCAGCACCACCAGAGAATCGTAATTTTTCAGGTGGGAGCCCACGGACATCTGGCTGAACCATTTGCCGCCCCGGATGGGGAGCATGGCCGTGCCCTCCTCGTCCATGATGTCCACCGGGCAGAAGGTCCAGCCGTTGACCTGCAGCGTCTCCCGGTGCTCCTCGGTGGTGTAGCGGTCCCCGACATAATAGGTGTTGGTCTCCACGATGGCGGCATTGTTGATGCTGCTCTCCAGCAGGGACTGCACCCAGTCCCGGGGAATAATATTGGGGCCGTTCTGCTCGCCGGTATGCAGCTTGACCGCGACTCTTCCGCGGATTTCGCCGTTCACCCGTTCATATATTTTCCGCAGCCCCTCCGCGGACAGGTCCCGGGTAAAGAATACAATGCTCTCCCCGCCGCTGCGCGCCTCATAGGGTACAAATTTGTTTCCGTCGCTTCCCGGTCTGAACTCTGACATATTCAGGCTCCTTTCCCAAATTCAGTTTAACAATGGCAGTATAACATTAAACCCAGGTTTAGGGTCAAGACCCAATTGACGGTTTATGAAGATATTCTGAAAGCAAATAAGTATAGTAAAATCCCGAACGCTTGCGCATTCGGGATTTTTGTAACATCGCAGCAGAATAGATGCCGCTGCTTTCAGGTCTGCACCCAAAACCAAATCGAAGCCCAGCGCAGCGGGTTCGATTTGGAAAGATTAACTATTAGAAGTCAACCCCCAAATTGAATGGTGGTGGTAGCACACCCCTTGGAGAAGGGCTCTAATAACTACTACTCTATAATACAAGGAGGAGCGACGGAATGAATGAGCGATGACTTTTTAAAATAAAAAGTCGTCGCGAACGATATGAAGTCCGCGACGACGTGTCATATCGCAGCAGAATAGATGCCGCTTAATCAAAAACGTCCGCGAAGCGGACACCTTTACTTCTTCACTCTTCACTATTACATATTACTTCCCAAAAATCCCGAATGCGCGAACGCAGTGAAGAGTGAATAGTGAAAAAGTAATAAGTAAAAATCCCGAACGCTTGCGCATTCGGGATTTTTGGTGGAGACGGAGGAATTCGCTTGCATTATCGTCTTGCAGCGCAAGACGATAATAAAGGTATCGACCAGTTATTGAACTGGTCGATGAAGCAGCCACTGGCTGCTTCGCACATGATTCGAATCCCTCCTGCGCAGGTATTGACCAAACAAAAGACCACTCCTGATGGAGTGGCCTTTTGTTTGTGATATCGCAGCAGAATAGATGCCACATATTTCATCGAAAACCTGTGTTCAAACAGCGTTATGCAGTAAAAATAATACTTTTGTATTTCTGAAGTTTTGCAAAAAATTTCCTGGAATGCAAGATCCTAGAACCCTGATGCCGCAAAGCTTCTCGGAAATGATAAGTCTGTTTTTCAATAAGAATGTTCTAAAAACGGACTTTATTCAGCTGTTGGAATTGACATTATTATCAAATAGTCTTAAAATTATATTAATTTGTTTTGCCGAGCTTTAACGGAGGAGGAAGAGAATTGGAGATAAAATATGAAATTGCTGATGACAAAGTCCGTAATTTTACAGATAGTGCCAAAACCAGACTTCAAAAACAATCCCAACAATATACATTAGAAATAATCGGCGAAGCTGAAAAGATTGAAGAACTTATCCGCGAAAATGGAGCGTCAACTGAAATTACAGATAATATTATTTTTCAAGCCATTAGAAGAAATAAAACAGAGAAGAAAAAAAGTATCAAGATCATTCTTATCCGTATTACGGCAGAGGTGTTATTATTTGTTTCTGGCTTGATGTTCATGCCTGAAATGTTTGTTACCTCAGAAAACACTTTTAATTTAGGGTATTTCGTTGCCTTTGCAATAGTAACGTTAATAGCACTTGTAGCTACAATTGTTACATATTTTATAGGAGGTGAATAAAGTGAAGTATAATGTTTCGGATTACCGGTTAAAGATAATTGTTGATGAACTTGGCGAAGAATACAAAGATTTATTGATTGAACATATTCTTGATGATATGCACGAAACTGACGCCGATCAAATAAACCCATCTGATCTAATTCGATTGGATGTTACTATAAAATCAAACCTGAGAAATGACAGAAAAGTGCAGCGACAAAATCGTATGTTTTCGATGATTTCCCTGCTCGGCATCATATATGCACTATTTGGCTTAATGCTCATGATGTGGAGTGAACTTAAGAATACTTTTCGATATGATTCGATGATGATGATGTCACTTGTTCTAATATTTATTGGGTTATTCGTTGCATTGTTTTCTTTGGTATTCAAAAACATGGTAAGAATGAGGCCTCAGTATTACAAGGGGCAAAACAACACTATTCCTCCGTACGAAGTTATTAGCAAGTGGAAAGAAATCGAAGCTTTAGTGCACGAATTGACACCAGAGGAAGATTCACTGTCCTTGTCCTCTATGATGACAAATTTAAAGGACACTAAAATCATCTCAGATCAAGATATTTTAACAATATATCAGTTATTGAATGTCAGGAACCAAATTGTGCATGGGCAGAATGAAAAATATGATCTATCCCAAACGGAATTACGTGCCATTCTTTTACAAGCTGATAAGGTTATTTCCAAAATGAAGAAGTTGCAATAATACAAAAAGTGGGTGTGTAAATTAGCCTTTACACACCCGCTTTTTCATTTTCCAACAAGCAAAAATTACATGCAAAATATCATCCCATGTTCTTATCCGCGCACACAAAAATGTACTTAATTCTGAATATTCAAGCATAGTTCTTGGTAAGCAGTATTATACGCTTTAAATATTTCCCTTACGTTTTCTAGTTCTTCTTTTTCGAGAGGTTTATTATGTTCCAATAACCAATTGCTATCAGGCCCTTTTATCACACTTCTGAAAATGCTGTCGTAGCTTAAATTGAAACATTCTTTTGAGTTCCGATATACGTCAAAATCGGCTGACGACCAACTTTCAGGCTGATAATTACTTCTGATTGAAGTACTGTATCCAATCATCGTGCAATCTGGATATATATTGGATATTTTTATTCCTTTCGATAGCAATTCTAAGATTATTTTTTCATTCAGATTCAAAAGATGCGATTGAGTCCTTATATCATCTAAATGTTCAAGATCGAAGTATTGACAGCGTATCACATCGAATATTGCATCTGTCATTTTCTCGTTTTCTTTAATGATTTGACCTATCTCAGCGAAAAATGGTGTGGACTCTATTTTTGCCAAAATATCTGGCGATATATTTTTTTGTAAGAAAGCAATATCTGCTGACTCTGCCATTGGATCAAAGTTTAGTCGCACTGAGAGGTCTTCGTCTGCCAGAATAAGGCTTATTGGCTCGACAATAATATATAACAGAATAATCATACAAATTGTTTTGTTGAGAAAATCCAAAAACAACTGCAGTTCTTCCTCTTGATTAAATTCCCCATAACTCGCAAGAACATTCCGTAAGCCATAAAAAGTATCAAAACCTTGCTTGTGAATTATTTTATGGCTTTTCTTCATGAGGTTGGAATGCTCCTCAAAAAAATCAGGAATTACATCCTTCATCTCCCTATAAAAAGTATCAATTTTGGACAACTGCTGAAGCAGCTTCTGATTCATAGGAAAGTATTCTTTTTGATTCCATTTTTGAAGTTCGTCTTTCCCTTTATTTGCAATGTAGAGCATATTATTGCACGTTTCAGCCGCCTGACGTATGGAATAAAATGCGCAGTCGAAATATCCTTCTTCATAGAGAAAAACAGAGTTTATCAGGAGTTTTACTCCCTCAGAAAGAAACGACGCACAAAATAATCTATCAACCTGCGCTACGGGCATATCTTCCAATCTGTGAAGCGTTCCCAGTATACTATCATGTTCGGGGATAATCTTCTTTATTTGGTTTTGGGAGCGCATACTCTCATATATCTGTTTTTTGAAATCCTGTTCTGTCATACAGTTCCTCCAATTATTGTCCAACCAGTCTGCTTTGTTCAAATCCCTTCTCTTATAGTAGCATTCCCCAAAATCATTCTCCCTTTACAGATACAGGCCCAGCATTCAGCCGATTCTGTGAATCTATGAAAGACTTGTATATATTTTTTATTCCAGCCTCTCTCGCCATGCTTACCACAAGGTTTTCTTCCGTGATATCCATCCGCAGGCCCAAAATAATTCCGCATGGGATCCATTCCATCATCATGGGTGGTTTCATTTGGCAACCGGTTATTATTCTCCACTCTTCATCGTACTCATGACATTTTTTCTTGATAAGTGTAGTCCGCTCCCGTTCCCAAAAAGTTGTCCCAAATTCCGCATACAGTTCTTTTGGAAAAGTCATACCAGAAATCTGTTCTAATTTGTGAAGCATCACAAACTTTGCAAAATTTGTTGCGTCATACGGAGTATCTGAATAATAAATCGGGTAGAGCGGCGTTCCAAACGTATGTATTCCACAGTTTTGACATTTTTCCTGCTTTCCGCACAAGAGGTTTTCATCATTTTCAAGATCGTACATCAACACGAAGCCCTTATGCTGGTTCGCATATTTCAGCCATAGAACTTCGTTGAACCCATTTTCAGAGAAGCAGATTGACCATGTATCCTTTTTGACTTCATCCCGCAAGGCAAGTGCAGATTGCAGAAAGCTTTCGACCAGCCCCTGAGAAAGCGCATTTGTCACATTCTCCGTTGTCAATAGTTCGTTTTGCTCCACGGGCAGTATGCCGCCGAGAATCGACTTAACACCATCCACAACAGCATCTGTGCTCTCTGGAGATCGGAAAGCGTCCAAATACTCCTTTTTGATTGCTTCAATATCAATATGTAGGAATGTATCAAAGGGATCGTCATAATAGTTTGCAGAGGAAAAATAAAGCCTGTTGGTGCGGAGCGCTTCTAGATTGCGTAAGCTGACCGAACGATATCGATAAAGATATTTGGGAAACTTGACGGTTTTCGATAGCTTTTCAATGTCTTGCTGCAAATTGTTTCCGGATAGTGAACAAAGAGTTTTCCAAAAAACTTCACGCTCTTGAGCATTCATATATGCGGCCTCCTTTCAACTTCTCACACAGCGATAAAGTTTCTTCTAACTTGGCAAGAATGCGTTTTCGCTCCTTGTATGGTGACAGAGGGAAAAGGCTTTCTTCATCTAGGATTGCTACAGCGAACACCTGCTCGATTTGTTAAATGCTCATTTGTTTCGGATAAATCATCTCGATTATTTGACAACCATATCATCACATTTCTTTTCTCCGTAATAAAGTTCCTCAAACGGAATTGCCTTTATGGTTCATCAAATTAAACATTTGAGATTATATTGAATTATAACATATTTTTCCGACAACGTCGAGCTTCTCAAACCAGATAGCCCCCAATTTTACTTTATTTGATTTTCACTGTTCCAGCTTCTGCTCTATCTCTATTCCGCCCCGCAGGTAGACGATGATTTTATTTGCAGACACTACCTTGACGGTATCCACCAGCTGGCGGATGAGTGGTTCTTCCCACTCAGTAATCTCAGCGGATGCTTGTTCCAGAAAGGCAGCAACGTCATCTATACGCTGGAAAGTCAGGGCTTTGTTCTTGCGCTGCTGCTCAAGGTAGGCGCGTTTTTCTTTCAGTGCGGCAGCCTCTTCCATGACTGCTTTCAGTGAAGCCGTATAGGCGGAGGCATCCTCCTCACGGGCAGCTTTTGCTACCAGGTCCCTTGTCAGAATATTCAGTTCTTCCATGCGGCGGTCAATATCCGAGAGGCTCAGGCTCTCGCCCGGGACGGGAGCCAGTTCCAGCTCCATGGCTCCGGTAATCTGCCGGATGAGTGTGCTTTTTCGGCTCATGGCGGAGTTGATAGCAGCGAGGATTGAGCGTTGGAGGGATTTCTCATCCAGGGTAGGGGAGTTATGACAGTACTTCGTACCGTAGTCAAGACGACTGACACAGCGCCAAACCACACGCTTTTTGCCTCGCTTGGCCCATGTGCAGCGACGATACAGGGTGCCACATTCGCCGCAGACCAGTCGTTCTGACAGGGCATATTTGCTGGCATAGGAGGTCTTGCCTGTGGGGGCGTTCTTTTTGGAGGGACTTTTTCCGGCGTTGCGCCGGGCCTTCTCCGCCTGAACCGCGTCGAAGGTCTTGCGGTCCACAATGCCGTCATGGTTATTCTGTACCAGATACATGGGAAGCTGACCGGTATTGCGAATGACCTTGCGGCTGATGCAGTCGCTGATGTAGGTTTTCTGGAGCAGGACATCACCACAGTATTTTTCGTTGGATAGGATGCTCCGGATGGCAGTGTCGGTCCACTTGAGTCCTCCGGCCACATTGGGGATATGATTTGCTTCCAACCTGGCTTTGATCATCCGGAGGCTGGCTCCGGTCAGATATTGATTATAGATTGACCGTACCACTTCAGCCTGTTCGGGGATGATCTTTGGTTTGCCATCTTCACCCTTTTCATAGGCATACAGGCGTTTGTACTGAATGATGACCTTGCCCTCCCGCATAGCTTGCCGTTTGCCCCAGCGGACATTGGCACTGATGCTCTCACTCTCTGCCTGGGCGAAAGCACCCAGCATGGTGATGAGAATCTCGCTGTCCGATTCCAGGGTGTTGATGTTCTCCTTCTCAAAGATGACCGCAATGCCCAATTCACGCAGCACCCGGATATAGTTCAGACAGTCTACGGTGTTTCTGGAAAAGCGGGAGATGGACTTGGTCAGGATGATGTCGATTTTCTTTTGCTTGCACAGCCGGATCATCCGCATGAACTCTGGACGCTTCCGGGCGGAGGTTCCGGTGATGCCTTCGTCGGCTGCTGTACAAAAAGGACTAATAAATTTATGCTGTACAGGATTCCCGGCGTAAGGTCTCCATCAGAGCTTCGATCTCATCGGCAAGGTTCAGCCGGATGTCCATGCGCCCATCCGGGTAGATGGTGATGGATTGCAGCAGCTCGGTAGAAATCTCTTTGGTCAGCGCCGTAATGCCCGCATAGCTTTTGAACTGCTCGATCACAGCGTTGCTATTAACGTCGCTGCCGCTTATTTTGCGCTCCAGCTCTAAGACTGTGCAGGTGATTTCCTCCGCTTGCGCCGTCAGGGCTTTCTTCTGCGCGGCGAAGCTCTCGCGGGATATCTCTCCCTCTACCAGCCTTTCATAGAGGTCTTGCAGCCGCTCGTCAAGCTGGGCTTTCCTGCTCTGGAGCGTCTGCAAGCGGCGCTGCGCCTGTTTGCGGTCAAGCTGCCGCTGTTCCTGCCTTGTTCGCAGGAGCCGGTCTATGCTGACGGCATATTGGGCATAGACCTGTATGGTGTCGATCACAGCTTCCAGAATATCGGCCTCCGGGATTCTATCCTCTGAACAGTCAAAGCCGGTATTCAGCCTTTTTGTGACGCAGCTGTAGGTGCCGTTCTTTCTGCTGTCTCGCTGCATGGCGTGACCGCACACACCGCAGATCACCTTGCGTTTCAGTGGATTGCCGCTGCCAGACGCAGCTTCATATTCCCGGTACTCCCGCATAACGTCCTGCGCTTTCTGGAACAGTGCCTCCGGCACAATGGCTTCGTGCCTGTCGGGGACGACGATCCAGTCATTGCGGGAGATTTTGACCGTGTGCGTACTGCCCACAATGTCCCGGCTCCGTTTTCCGAACACCGTCTTGCCAATATACCGCTCGTCCCGCAGGAATTTTGCGACCAGACTGGCCGTCCAGAAGTTTTCCTCCTGGATGCTGCGCCACGGCGTTCTTGTGCAGCCAGTCTCGGCTTTGTAGTTCTTCGGGGAGATTACGCCGTCGCCGTTCAGCGCCGCCGCAATCTGCCAGGGCTTTGCACCATCTGCCGCCATTTGAAAGATGCGCCGTATCACATCGGCGGCTTCGACATCTACCAGAAGATGATTCTTATCTTCCGGGTCTTTGACGTATCCATAAGGCGCATAGGGGCTGAGAAATGCCCCGCGTTCGGCTCTGGCCTTCTTTGCGCTTTTGACTCTGCGAGAGAGGTCGCGGCTGTAGAGGTCATAGATCAGCGCCCGAAATGAGGTGTCGAGGCTGTCGATGTCCAGAGGGTTGCTGCTGTCAAAACCGTCGTTGACGGAAATGAAGCGCACACCCAAGAATGGGAACACGCGGGAAATATAGTCTCCCACGGTGAGGTAATCACGTCCAAAGCGGGAAAGATCTTTGACCAGGATGCAGTTGATTTGCCCTCGCCTGACCTGCTCCAAAAGCTCCTTTACAGCGGGACGCTCGAAGTTTGTACCGCTCCAGCCGTCGTCGCAAAATTCCAGTATTTCGGAATCGGACAGGTCTGCGTGGCTGGACACATATTCCCGAAGGAGGCTGCGCTGGTTGGATATGCTCTCAGATTCTTCCTTTTCGCCGGTTCTCAAATCCGCGTCCTCGCTGGATATGCGAAGATAAATTGCCGTTCTCATGCGTCAGCTTGCCTCCCTTCCAGATATGTACAGAGTTCCTTGTATTCGTCCCGGTAGCGGAACACGATCTCAATATTGCTGTCGCCGTCCACATACACACGCTGGATCAGCGCTTGCGCCATTTCTCTGGTCAAGGCATCCGCATCCCGGAAGCTGCCGAAGGCTGCAAGGAACGGATTCTCCGGTGTGTGCGCCGCTTCCGCTGCCTGCTGTCGGGTCAGGGTTTCAATCAGCCGCTCCGCATCTTCTGCTTCGGCCTTGTAGCGGCGTTTCAGCGTCATATACTCCTGCTCGGTCATGAGCTTATCCACATAGTTCTGGTAAAGGCTGTCGTATAAGCCGTTGTATCTCATAAGCGCCTTTTTTGCCGCATCCAGCTTGCCTTGCAGCGTCGCCGTCTGCATTCTGTATTTGGGGGAGCTGTTCACCCTGCGGATGAGCGCCTCCATATCAGCGGCAAGAGCGATCTGCGTCTGGATGGCTTGCAGGAGCATGGGGATCAAAACATCCTCCCGGATATTCTTCTTGGGGCAGCTTGTAATGTCGTTGGTGTGCGTCTGGCAGATAAACGTGTACCACAGCTTTTTTTCGTGGCTCACGTTCTTGTATCGCACCAGCGGACGCTTGCAGTCAGCGCAGTAGACCAGCCCCTTGAGGATGTTTTCAGTGGTTTTCAGATGCGTGAACCTGCCGAGATTTTCAAAGTATTCCGCATTTTTGCGCTGGGCAAGCGCCCGCACCTTGTCAAAGGTCTCCCGGTCGATCAGTGGCTCGTGGGTGTTCTCCACAATGATCCATTCCTCTTTGGGCTTCATGTACTGTCCCCGGTTTTCGTAGAATGACTGCCGCTTTGTGCCCTGCACCATGTGTCCGATGTAGACTTGCCGAGACAGAATGTTTTTGACCGTCTGAACATACCAGATTACACCGTTGTACTTTTCTGTTTTGCAAACCCCGGTATTATACAGATAGGCGGAGGGCGACGGCACGCCTCCATCGTTGAGCCGCCTTGCGATCTGAGTGAAACCAATGCCCTCGGCACGCCACCGGAATATCTGCCGGACAACAGGAGCCGTTGCCTCGTCCGGTTCCAACTTATGCGGGTCGTCCGGGCACTTGCGGTAGCCATAGGGTGCCCACGCGCCGATGAAATCGCCGTTTTTCTGCTTCGCGGCCAGCGCGGAGCCGGATTTCTTGGAAATATCCTTGCTGTAAACCTCGTTGATGAGGTTTTTCAGCGGAACCAGATAGCCGTCCGTGCCGCGCTGGGCAGTGAGGGTATCAAAACCATCGTTGACGGCGATAAACCGCACACCCAGAAAAGGAAAAATACGCTCCAGATAGTTGCCGGTTTCCTTGTAGTTTCTGCCGAAACGGGAAAGGTCTTTGACCACGATGCAGTCAACCTCTCCGCGCTTGACCGCCTCCATGAGTTTTTCAAACTCATGCCGTTGAAAGTCTGTGCCGGTCTGCCCGTTATCGCAGAACAGCCCATACAGAGTGAGCGTCGGGTCATTTTCGATAAATCGCAGCAGGAGATTTTTCTGCCCCTCGATGGTATCCGCGCCGGGTTTGCCGCTGTCTTCTACGGAAAGGCGGGCATAGGCGGCAGCGCGGTACTGCTTTTGTGCCCGTGCGGGAGCCTCCGTCGCCGGAATGACCGGATTTGTCTTTCGTTTGGTTCTTGCCACTTATACCACCTCTTTGATTTGCGACCGGCGCAGGATATCCGTCTGCCATGCAAATTCATCTGCGAAACGGAAACGGACTTCCACACGATTATCTTTGTAAATAAGGATGCGGTCGATCAGCGCTACAACAATGCTGCGCTCCAATTCCGTAATGTTCAGCTGCTCCCGGAACTGCGCCATCCACTCCCGGTGCTCACCGCCGTGTTCTTTGATCTGCGTGATGGTCTCCTGCAAGGCTTCCATCTGTTTTTCGCACTCGGCGCAGCGCCCTGCGTAGTTCTGCTTGAGCCTTGCGTATTCCTCCCGGTCGATGATGCCGTCTGCGAGGTTTTCGTACAGGGACATGAGCAGCTTCTGAAGCCGCTCATATTCGGTGTGCTTCTTGTCAAGCTGCCGTTGCACCTTCTGAGCTTCTGCGGTTCTGAGCGGCGCGGTATCTGTCATGGCAAGAATATCGTCCAGGTCTACTACGTCCCGGATATACTGCCGGAGCGTTTCCAGCACAACATCTGCAAGCGCCTCGTCACGCATCCGGTGGGGAGAACAGGATTTATCCTGCTTGTGCGCCGCGCAGACGTAGTAGACATACTTTTTATTTCCGGAGGGGACGGTTTTGCGTACCATGCTTGCGCCGCACTCACCGCAGAATACCATACCGCTGAAAAGTTGTACGGCGCTGTCGCCGGGGCTGCGGCGGGTATCCAGAGAAAGTGCCTTCTGCACGCTGTCAAAATCCCGCTGCTCAATGATGGCTTCGTGGGTATCCGGAACGGCCGCCCATTCGCTTTCCGGCTTTGTGACACGCTTTCGCACCTTGTAGCTGGGGGTGGTCTCCTTGCCCTGAATGAGCACGCCGGTGTAGACCGGATTTTTCAGGATACGGAGCACGGCGTTGGCCGACCATACCGCCTGCGGGTTCGCCTTGAAGGAAGTGGCGAACTTCATGCCGAGAGATTTCTTGTGCTCCATAGGCGAGAGCACTCCGTTGCGGTTCAGACGGGTGGCAATGTCCTGCGGACTCATGCCCTCCAGCTTCCACGAAAAGATGTCCCGCACGATATCTGCGGCATATTCGTCTACGATCAGGTGATTTTTGTCTGCTTCATCCTTCAGATAGCCGTACACGGCAAATGCGCCGATATACTGGCCGCTCTTGCGCTTGACCTCAAGCTGGGTACGGACTTTCACGGAAATATCCCGGCAGTAGGCTTCGTTTATGAGATTCTTGAATGGAATGATAAGCTCGTCCGAAGCGTTTTTTCCACCGAGGCTGTCGTAGTTGTCGTTGACGGCAATGAACCGCACGCCTAAAAAGGGAAATATCTTCTCAATATACTCGCCTGCGTCCAGATAATTTCGGCCAAAGCGGGAAAGATCTTTTACGATGATGCAGTTGGTGCGCCCCGCCTTTACGTCCTCCAGCATCTTTTTGAAGCTCGGACGCTCAAAATTGGAGCCTGTGAAGCCGTCGTCGATCCTGACGGCGTATTCCCGAAGCTCTGGACGGGTTCGGATGAAATCCCGCAGCAGCTCCCGCTGCCCGGTGATACTGTTGGATTCCTCTTTATCCCCGTCGTCCCTCGACAGTCGGAGGTAAAGCGTGGCGTTCCAGACTTTCGTTTCTGTGTTGTTTTGCATATTGCAAACCCCTTTCCTCCAAAATTGTACCTGCAATGCGGATGACTGTCGAGGATGTCGCGGAGGTTCATCCTTTTGTACGGATATATGCTTCCAGTCTGTCCTCCAGCGAAATATCCGTATCGGCAAAGCTGACCCTGACCACATATTTTCCGTGCCGGTAGCAATAGGGGTTGCCGATCTGGCGGATGAAATCCAGAATACGCTCCCGCTTGGGGAGCGCTGTGTTGACCTTTACATCGCGGATATCTACCAGCGCCGCAGGGTCAACGGCGCGAATATCCATGTCGAATGCCGTATATGCGTCCATGTCATACCTCCTTGCTTGGGTTATTTCATGGTTATGACTGGATTAAGGAATGTATGAATCCGGGATAACCGGCAGCGTGGACTTCATTACGGAGCCTCCATTTCTTCCGGGATATAGAGGTCTAGGCTGATTTGGAGGGCTTCGTTGACGCCGTCCATCTGTTCGCGGCTGACACGCCCGATATAGCGCACCACCCGGCGTTTGTCGATGGTTTTGATCTGCTCCAGAAGGACAACAGAAGC
The DNA here is from genome assembly GCA_051866735.1 of Candidatus Limivicinus sp. GTDB lineage: Bacteria > Bacillota > Clostridia > Oscillospirales > Oscillospiraceae > Limivicinus. The sequence goes on along the minus strand of JBJDXP010000068.1, from coordinate 22,703 downwards.
GCCGTCCATGCCCTTCACGGAGGAAAGCAGATAGTGTGTGGGCTGATGCGGTTTCTTGCCTCTGCGGGCTGTCAGAGGAGCTACAATGAGAGTCGGGCAATAGAAGTTGCCGGTGTTGTTTTGCAGCAGAAGAATAGGGCGTGTGCCACCCTGTTCCGAGCCGATATAGGGATTTAAGTTTGCCAGATAGATATCGCCGCGGCGATATGTCCAGTTCTCCTTCAAGGGCAAGGACTCCTTTCTGTTTTGGTATGTACAGCCCTAATTTGTCCTCGACACCCCAGAGCCGTGGGAAATCATCAGGCGGCGGTTAGCTGTGCCGCTCCATGGGATTTGAACCCCTCCGAGGATCGCTCCGAGCTGCCCCCGTTGCGTGAAGAAGCTGTGGCTGGACAGAAGTATCGTTAGCCCTGCATACGGTCATGGCCGGATCGGGAACCACCCGATTTTTGCAGTCGGTTTTATCGCTCGTTCACGAAACTGCGCTGATTGAATGTTGTCCGCGCTCGTGAAGGTCGTGGCGCACCGCTGTGCTGGCTTGTGCTCTCGCACATATGCAGGAATGTACCTGATGAATGACTATGAAATTTTCAAGGAACAGTCAGCTTTCGCTGTGATTCTATTTTAGAAGACCGTGCGCCGGTTTTGAATATAACGTTGGTAACATCCGCGTTACCATTAGTAACGTCAGTTACAGCCGCTCCCTGAATTTCTCCAGTTGCCCAATCAATTCCTGAATATCTGCTTTCAGTGCAGTAGAATCCGGCGCAGTATATGTAATAGTACCGAGAACAAGGTAGTCGATGGATACACCAAACAGGGCTGAGAGCACGATCAGTACATCAACTGAGCAGCCTTTCTTCCCTGACTCAATGAGGCTGATAAAACTACAGGAAACATTCATGTGTTCTGCCAGATCATCCTGCGTGAAGTTCTTTGCGATGCGAAGCTCACGAATCCGCGCTCCGCTAGCCTTCGTGTTGTAATACATAAAAACCTCCGTGAATTTGAAATGTGGGAATTTCAAATCCACGGAGGCGGAGAGCGGCAATGAAGCCCTAAAGGCGCAGAAAAGCCCGCAGCATGATTGCTGCGGGCAGAATGGGGCGATATGAGATTGTGGTGGGGCGCGCATCCGGAAGAGGCTGAAAAGATAGCGGGGCACAGAGAATGTGTCCCAACAAGGTACAGCCTTGTTCCCCAAATTTGAGGGATGATGCGCCGAAGCCATACATCTTTCCCAAACGTAGCAAAAGCGCAACTCAAATTCCCTGCATCTTGAATTTGCAAAGAATAAACTGCTGCACTTTTACTAGATTACGACCAAACAGTATTTGTGAATGCAAACCGCAAAGCAGTTTGCTCCCTGCACGCCTTCTATCCTACGGCCTGTGTCAGCACACATGCCGTTGTGCTTTGCGACATGAACGGCAGGCAAATGCCGCTCTCACCCGCGCCGACCAGCAGCTCTGTGCCGCTCGGGCTGATCAGGAGGGGATACGTCTCACACAAATACATCGGACCGTCCGTGACGCCATAGTTTTTACCGCCCACAAGCGACAAGCTGAGCGTCACATAGCTCGGCCCGTCCGGAATGGTTTGAATCGCCCAGAAGCCGCTCCACATTTCCGTAAAGTCGTCGCTGCCTTCGTATGCCCAATCCAGATCGACCGTGCCGCCTGTCTCGTCTTCCGGATAGAAGCGCAGCGAGAAATAGGCATAGCGGCTGGTTTCCCCCACCATGGTTTCTGTGATCCAGCCCATGCCGTCACGCTGCGATCCGGCAAGACCGAGCGCGGTCATGCCCGACCAGCCGTCGGCAAGCCACGCGGGAAACTCGGCTGGGGCGTTGTACCAGGCATATTCCGTAAAGTCAAACGAAAGATAGTCGCCAGTTTCCGATATACACGGTGCAAGATAGCTCATCGCATCAAACGAGGGATACCATTCGCAGGTATTCCCGTTGTTGTCGGTGATGAAGACCTGGGTGTCGGCCTCATATGCAACGCCGTCAAGATTTGCAAAGAGCAGCACCGGCTCGCCGCTCTCCGACCGGTAGAGCACCTCCGTGACCTCGTCGGTCTGTGTTTTTTCGTTCCACTGCACACGGTTGATCGCAACCGTCGCGTTCTCGTCGACCGGCACGATGCAGTACAGATGCCCCGCACCGCCGATAATGTGCTCCTCGTCGATCTCAGCAATGAAGGGGTATTCGAGGAGCATTGCCTCATTGGTTTCCCGCAGCCATGCGGGGAAGCCCGCCTCGAAGCCCTCGTCAAACAGCCCGCCGACATAGCCGAGATATGCCGCGCCAAACATTGTCATTGGAAAGTCGATTCTGTCTCGCAGCCATCCAAGCGAGGTCTCTGCCTCCTGCGAAAACCCGTATTGCACCGGCTGTGTGTCCACGGCTTCATTTCGTGACGTTCGATTGCTCATATCGCTCTGCGATATAGCTTCTTCCGGCTGTCTCTCCGGTGTTTTTTTATCGGCCTTTGTGAGAAGGTCAACCTTATCTGCACTCATTTTGGGTTCGTCCGACTCCGTTTGCGTCTTCTGCGCACAGGCGCAAAGCGACAGCAGCAGAGCCAGTGCCAACACCAGCGCGAGTACTTGTTTGAGTGCTGTTTTCATAACCGCTCCTTTCAGATCAGAATTTTCCGCTTCGGCCGGAACCGCCGCCTCCGGATTCGCTTTGACTGCTTCCGCCGCTGGAGGAGCTGCGCTCGATCTTCCGGCGGGAGGTCGTCTTATGGGTGAAATGATCTGTTTGCTCCGTAAGCCGGAGTCCCGCGGAGACGTAGGCGTTCGCGGTTGCTTTTTCGGATACAGTCTCCATTTTCTGCCATATCACGGCGACGACCGCGGTCGCTGCCAGCAGGGAAAGAACGATCACGATAAGGAGCGGATAGAACAAGCTCGCCCGGACGGGCTTTCCTGCGGAAGCCTTTTCCAGATAGACGCTGCATTCTTTGACGTAATCCTCAAAGCCGCCGTACCAGTCGTTCTCGCCGAAATTGTCGAGGAAGACCTTTTCCAGCTTCTGCTGACCATAGCTGTTGAACGCATACTCGCAGCGGCTGCCGTAGCAGAACATCGCCCAGTCCCGATCATCCATGCTGAGCAGGAGCATGATCCCGTCGCGGTTCGGTCCTTCGCCCATGGTGTAGTTATGATAGATGGTATAGGTTGCCTTGTAGACGCCGTCGGCGTGATAGTCCCGGAAATCCTCCACCGTCACAATGTAAACGCCGACACGGTATTTCTGGGAAACCGCTTCCGCCATTTTCTCCAGCCGCGCACGTTCACCTTCCCTGAGAAGTCCGGCGGCATCCGTCACATAGTTCAGCTGCGCTCCCGTCTGCACTGCCGCAGCTGCGCTCACGCAGAGGGCAAGCGCCGTCACGAGCACCAGCAGGAGGCATAATAACCGTTTCTTCATGTTTTCACCCTCCTACCGTGCCATAAGCAGAATCGCCGTCACGCTGATAGCCACAAGCAGCGCTGCGATCGCTGCAAACAGACCGATCACCCGCTTTGTGCTGACCGGAAGGTTGCCGACAAGCTTGCCGGTCTGACCGTTCATGGCAAAGAGGAAATCTTTTCCCTCCCACCTTGTGTTCAGGATCCAGACGGGAAGCAGTGCGTAATGCACCTTGCCGCGCTTCAAGTGGATATCCCGGCTCGTTTCATTGCAGGTGGTGTAGCCCGAAACCGTGCGTTCCAGTGCGCTCAGCAGCGAGCCCGCGCAGCGTGTGTCTGCCCGTTCCCGGCTGTCTTCGACGCTGACATCATATTTATCTGCCATAAATCCGGGCAGATACGCCGTGGAAAACGGCTTGAGATCTGCATAGTCAAACGGTTCGATGGAGTCCATGTAATCGTCCGGCATTTTGCTGGATGCATCCACCGGGATTTTTTCAAAGGCAATGGAACCGGCGCGTCGCACGTCGTAATGGCTCGTCTCCGTGATCTCATAATCTCCCGAGGTGTATTTATGTACCGTGGTGGCATGGAACTGGACGCTTCCGCTGGCCTCGCCGTCGTACATCCAGAAGGGTACGTACACGCCCTTGATCTCCTCCAGATGGTTGGCTTTGGAGAAGGTCGATGGGAGCAATGGCTTTTTGAGATAATGCTTCTTCAGCGCCTTGATGGCGTCCTCCTTGCTCAGTTTGAAGGGAAGCACAAAGTCGGGCTTCAGAACGCCGGAGAACTGCCCCGGAATCACCGACGGATTTCCGCAGTATGGGCAGGACGTTGCCGCAGTCGTCGCGTCGCAGAGCAGCTCCGCACCGCATGAGGGGCAGCAGTACGCATTTATGCTGCCTGCGTCTGCACCCCAGTCCTCGCTCAGACCGGAGGTGTCCCAGTCGGAGCCGTCTGCGATGGCCTGTTCCGCTTCGGCGGCGTTTTGCGTCGCTTCTGCCGCATTCGCTTCTTTTTCCCCATAGAGCGCCTCAATTTCCGCTGTATTGAAGCTCGAACCGCAGTAGTCGCACTCCAGCCTGCCGGATTCTCCTACAAAATGGAGTGGTCCCGTACAGGCGGGACATTGATAATTTGTTACTTGTGTTGCCATGTTACTTCCTCGTTTCCTGTGTCGGCGCCTGACGGCACCGTAGCCCTACTCTCTGTGGTAAGTCAGTCCGCCGACCAATATGACCGCGTTTTGCGTGTCGTACAGGACGTGCAGATCCGCCGCCGCATGATCGCTGTTTCCCAGCATGATCTCCTGCAGGTGCTCCGCCACGTCATCACTGTATTCTCCGCCGAAATACGGCGTCTGAAACGCGGATTCGACGCACAGCTCCCAGCCATTCCATTTCTGCTCCGTTTCGTCGAACCACAGCTCCGCCGCACGCAATTCGCTCCCGTCTGCGTCCGTGGAAAACACATATTTTTGCAGACCATCCTCGGAGATCCACGTGCCCTCGAGCAGCGCAAAAACATCGCGTGTCTGCTCATGCTCGGCGCGCTCCCACTCTGCCTGTGCCTGCCGCTCCGCATCGCTGTAATACCGCGCCTCGTCTCCCATCGTCATCATACCGTAATCCAGCCAGAGCGTATCCGCCAGCCACGCAAACTGCGGAGAGTCCAGATAGCGCAGATGATAGACCGTATCGTGGTTTTTATCCTCAATCGTGAGTCCGCTGATTTGTTCTGCAAAATCCGCCTGAACTGTCAGAACGCCGTTTTGAAAGGAATATTCAAACTGATCTCCCAGATCTTCAAAATTCGCGTCGTAGCAGCGGATGGGCGTGTCCTTGAACTGCCCACCGCGGTAATAGAGCTTCATGACTCCCGGACTGTAAACGGTTTTTTTGATCTGGAAGTCGTCAAAAAGGACAGCTGTCTCCGGGTACTGATAGGTGCGTCTGTCGGCACCGCTGCAGGCGGTCAGACCGAACAGCCCCATCCATAGACCTGCCATGATGAGGAACGCCTTGAGTTTCACAGCATCACCTCCGTTTCTTCACAAATAGCCGGATTCTCCCGCTCCAAATTGGAGCGGGAGCCGGTTTTCATATAAATACTCAGAAGGACGCTGCCCTTACTGGAACGTCATGTTGTTGAGAATGATGTCTGGCATCGTGCCCGGGACGCAATCCAAGTCACGCAGACCGATGGAGAGGGCGCGGTTGTCGTCAAGCTGCGCCACGTACTCGATCCAATCATAGCCGATGTTTCTGTAGGTGCGCCCATGGAAGGTGATGCCGTCGATCACGCGGTCTTCAATATCCTGATAGTTTTCGAAGTTGTCTTTGTAGTAATCGAATTTTTCAACGTTCTCTCTTACCTCGAACCGGATGGCGCCGGCACCAAACGCTGTGGGATCGTCGTTTTCCACCAGGCAGCGCGGTCCATCATCGTACGACCAGCCGGATACCGGGATCTTCGTCATGATCTTGACCTTCACATCGTCTTTTGCAAACTGGGCGATTTCCACGGAGAAGTCCTTCATCTCGGCGTTTGCAGACGCTGCCTTGTTCGCCTCGGCGGCCTCGGCCTTCACGATGTCCAGATACTTTTCTATGGCTTCTGTGCCGGAGAAGCCGCTGGTGTTGTACGCACTCACCGTATAAACGCCCGACTCGTTTTCCTTAAAATTGACGTAGATGAAATGGGAGTCGTCATCCGCAGAGATCCATTTGTAGTAGCGGTAGTTTGCCTTCATGTGGTCGCTGTACTCTTCCTTGACGAACTGGCCTTCCACGCCGAAGTAGGCAACGATATCCTCGTAAGTAGCGTCAAAAATATTCTTGTTGACCTCGTTCATCCAGACGTAGCCCTTCTGCACCTGCTCTTCCGTCACGATGCCGTCTCCGCCGGATGCCGCAGCGTCCGTCTGGGTGAGCGGGGCGCTGTCATGCGGATTGAAGTCGTTCGACGGCTCTTCCCCGATGGCATCCGGCATGGGCATGCCCGCGTCAATCAGCGGCAGGTACCAGTCGGTATAGCGGTAGGGATAGCCGCTCTCGTCCATGTCCTCCCAGTGCAGGCCCCACGGGCGCAGATAGATGTCGTAGTGGAACGCGTTGTCGCCGTTTTCGTAGTCGCCGTCGATCCAGATCAGGTCGTCATAGTCCAGAAGGCCGGGATCAACGATCCAGTCCGCATGTGCCAGTGCCGTGTCCGTGAACCAGCCGCCCTCGGACATCACCGTGCCATGCTCGCCGGTTCCGGCTTCATTCAGGCTGACGGAGGCCAGCGCCATGGGGTCGGTTCTGGTGTAGTCCTCATCCCAGAGTGTGACGCTGCCCGTATAGTCTGCGCCAATGGCGATCTCGCCGCAGACATCCCACCATTGCCCCTCCATGCTCTCGTAAGAGCCCGAGCAACCGGTCATTTTCCACCAGCCGTACCATGCGCCGTTCCACCAGTCGAGCAGTGCGTCGCCGGTCGTGGCGGCAGGCAGCGAAGCTCCGGGCTCCGTATCGGCGGCCGTTTCACGGCTGAGCGTGGTGGGATCGATGGTGATAGTGCCTTTTTTAGAGCCGAGCAGCTCTTCAAATGTGGCCTTGATCTCACTGGTGGTGTCATTGAGCACGAAAGCTGTCTGCACCTCCAGCGTTGTGCCCGGAGCGACATCTGTAAACTGGCCATCTATCACGGTTTCAAAGGTGTCGTAGTCGGTAAAGACAGTTGCAACCTCCAGTTCTACGCCGTTTTGCATAACCGTTTCATTGACGCTCCAGAGATACGACGCATTGTCTTTGCCGTTGTTTGTGAAGTCCAGTGTCAGAACGATTGCGTCATTTCCGTCCGAATCTTCCATGATGCACGCGCCCTTGTAGAGCAGCTCATAGTCGCCGAGCTTGATCAAATTGGAATCTTTCGCCTTATCCTTTCCGCAGGCGGTGAGGCTGCCCAGCAGCATCAGTGCCGCAAGAAGCAGGCATAGAAGCTTGGTCTTCGTCTGTTTCATAATTCCCTCCCAATATCCTTCAGGGATGCACGAATCTGCCGATCAACAGAAAATAACATATCATTCCGGCAAAAAACAGCAATGCATACCTGAGACATTTTGCTTTTCTTATTTCTTTTCGCGTTGGATAAGGTTCCCGTTCTTGTCGGTAAACTTGCCGCAGAGAATCTTGATAAAGTCAACAAGGTACCCGATGCCGAACAGACCGGCCGTCAGCGTATAGAGAATACCCGTGCCGATCTTGCCGACATAGTAGCGGTGGACGCCAAGCCCACCACAGAAGAGGCAGAGCAGGAACGTTGTCAGCCAGTCCTTCGTTTCGACCGGAACCTCCGGCGCAACATAGTCCTCTACTTCCTCACCGTTCAAAATCTTCTTCACGGTTTCAGTCACGGTGTCGATATAGGCGCCACGCTCCGTTGCAAGGCCGACTGTCGCACCCTTGAGGCCCTTGCGCAGTGCGCTGTTCTTATCAACGCGCATACCGCCAACCGACATCTTGCTCTCCGTAATGACCGGCTGGATCCGGATGTGCGTGCCGTCCTTGAGGAAAAGCCAGAGGCCAACGTCCACATTCGGTTCTTTTTCAAACGAGATGCGTTGACCGGGAACGCCGCCCTTGATCTGGAACGGCATCTGGAACGCTGCCCTGCGAGCATTGAGCTTCTCCATGATCTCCTCGAGTGTGGTGGAATAGGAAAGATCAAATTCACGGGGACTGGTCGCGAATGCGACGTCTTTCATGCTGCCGGTAAGGTATCCATAACGTTTTCTCCTTTCTAAAGTCCGGTGGGTGGCTGATACGTATTGTGTTTCTATGCGGCTTATTTTTTTGCAAACGTGCCGCTGATGCCATAGCCAGAGTTCTCATTCATGGTGAGGCTGCTGCCGTCCACGGAGAACGTGTAAGTAGACGGTTCACTCCATGCCTCCAGCGTTACCGTAAGCTGGTCGCCGTCAATGGTATAGGTGCCATCCTGCTTCATGTACGCATTCTCCATGGTGCATTTGCCTTTTCCGTTGAATGTCCATGTGATCACGCCATCATCTCCGAGATCAGCAGACCATGTTCCGGCCAGCGCATCCTTACTGCCGCAGGCAGTAAGTGTCAGAAGCGTAACCACGATCAGGAATAATGCTACATACTTTTTCATTCTTTTAGTCCTTCTTTCTTTGTGTTCGTTTGATAGATGGTTCAGCCGTTCACCGCGCCGCCGCAGTATTCGCAGCAGCCGCTTGCATCCGGCGTGGTAGTCGCGCCGCAGTAGGGGCAGGTGACTGCCGCTTTGGGCGCGGCTGCCTGCTCAATCTTCTCACGCACATCTTTTCGTACCTGCGTCAGTGCCTGACGGATCTCCTCGCCGAGCTTTTTGCAGTTGCGATACTCGACGTTGGTTTCAGGGTTGCATCTTGCCGGCATGCCCGGGCGTGCCGAGGGCGGCGTAATGTCTATAGAGCTGGAGTTGACCTGAAAGCGCATTTCGTTGAAGTAGGGGTTGTTGACGAATATGGTGATGTAGAAATCATAAGAGTATTCATAGCGCGGCGGATTGTAGCTGACCTCATTGCCGTCCTTATCCTCACGCGTGAGTTCCGAACGGCTCTCGTCAATATCAAGATTGCAGCCTGTCACGTCCGCGAAGTCCAGAACATCCGGGTTTGCCTCCTGCAGATCTCTTGCTCTTGTTACCATAAACTTTCCCGCGTCCTCGTCCAGAAGCACCTTGGTGTTCGTGCCGAGCGCCCGGGTGGTGTGGAACGCCGCAACCTTCTGCCGGTTTTCCTCACGGTAGGCAAGCTGCGCCTTGATCTCCTCGACGGTGCTGCTGCGCCGGTCAGAGAACCACGGCGAGAGCTTTTTGGCACAGTTTTTGCAGAGATTCCCGTTTTCCAGCTTGCGGTTGCCAAGTAAGCCGATCTTTTCTCCGCAAATATCGCAATATTTCTTATCGAACAGTCCCATATCTGTATCGATCTCCTTTGTGTCTGCTTCTCAAACTATGCGGCGCACTGTGCATCTGCCTTGGAATTGAGCACCGCGCCGTAGATGTACAAAGCCGGAACGGCCACGCCCGTCAGAACGCTTGTGACGTTAAACTCGCCGCCGTTGACCAGATTCATCACGATGCTCAAGACGCTGAATACAGCCACGATTGCGCCCCATGCGATGAGCCCGCCTGCTTTTTCGCTGCGTTTGCTGTGCTTGACGCCCTTGATTCCGGCGATCAGCTGGCAAATCCCTCCAATCAGCGTCAGAAACAGTGCTGCCCAGTAGGCAAATGTCAGGCCGGATGCCGCGCCGAATCCCGCCGCCAACGCACCCAGTCCGCCGACAAGCACACCCGCAATGATGGAAAATACAGCGGCAATGATCATCAGAATACCAGTGACCTTCAAAAACTTGTGTCCTTTCACGATAAAACCTCCTCGCCTCTTTGTTATTCGTTTCTATTCTTCCGCAGGGCGTCTGACGCCGCACTCTGCGCAAAATACACTGCTGCCATTTGGCATCCCGCACTCCGGACATTTCCATCCGCCGTCCGGCGCAGGTCTTGAGAAAATCCCGGCCTCTGTTTCCTCGGCAAACGCTGCCAAGAGGTTAAAGATGCTCTGTTTCAAGCTTGGATGCAGCATACGCTTCCTCGGCAATACCCAAAACCAAGGCCTCCAGTGCCTCCGCATGGCTGCCGCTGAGCGTTTGGACCTCATCCCCGTCATCGGTGCGCCAAACGATCCGGATCTCGCTGTCAACTTCATCATAGCTGTCAGAAGACGGTCTTCTGTACGCCGGAAGATCCGATTCTGTCAGCACATTCTGAAGCGCAAACCACTGTACCCATGTGAGCTGCCAGGGAATCGGGTCGGAAAATGCATCCGTCTGGCTTTCTCTTATCTCGTCGCCGCCGGATTGGCTTGGGAACCAGCCGGTCAGCAGCGGCATATCGTTCTCCTGATAAAATTTCAGTGAAAAGCTGCGATAGAAATTCCTGTGGTTCTGACGCCACTCAAATTCCACCAGTTCCTTGCCGACTCTGTATGCATCCGGGTTTTCCATCCTGCCTCCGTCTTTGATCTGTGACGTTACAACAAGCCGATACAGTGAGCATACTGTCAGCGCAAGCAGGGCAATTACCGAAACGGTAATCAGCGCAGCTTTCACTGCCGATTTCACGTCAGATCCCTGTCGTCAAACGGGTCTCCGCATTCGGGGCAGAACTTCGGCGGATGCGCCGGATCAGCCGGCTCCCAGCCGCATTTGTCGCATTTGTACTGCGGCACGCCTGCGGGCTTGGGTTTGCCGCATTCGGCGCAGAACTTTCCCTTGTTTACCGCGCCGCAACTGCAGGTCCAGCCGTCTGCCTGTACTTCTGGCTTTTTTGTGCCGCATTCGGGGCAGAACTTTCCGTTTACCATTGCGCCACACTGCGGGCACTTCCAGCTTCCGGCCGCGGGCTTCGGCTCGGGCTTTTTGCTGCCGCACTCCGGGCAGAAATTGCCGGTAATGCCGCTTTGTCCGCAGCTGCACGTCCAACCGTTCGCGGGCGCTGCCGGTGCTGCGGGAGTGGGCTGCTGTGCTTGCTGCTGCGCACCCATCTGATAGAGATTCTGTGCGTTCATACCGCCCATCTGGCCCGCCATGTTCATGCCCATAAACGCCATTGCAGGACCCGCGCCCTGATTGGCCGCCGCAGATTGCATCGCGGAAGCCTGTGCACCGACCAGATGTGCCGCCGCTCTCGTCGGATCCATAAATGCCGCGTTGCGCTGCATTTCTTTCAGCATCTGCTCGTCTTCTTCGCTCGCCTTCACGCTGGAAACGCCAAACGATACAATCTCAAGTCCGCGCAGGTTGCGCCATTTGCCAGAGAGCACCTCGTTGAGCGCATCTGCCAGTTCCATCGTATGGCCGGGGAGTGCGGAATAGCGGATGCCCATGTCGGAAATTTTTGCAAATGCAGGCTGAAGCGCGGTAAGTAACTCGGTCTTGAGTTGGCCGTCGAGACGGTCTCTTGTGTAGTCCTCACCGACATTGCCGCACACGTTCGTATAGAACAGGATCGGATCGCAGATGCGGTAGCTGTATTCACCGAAGCAGCGAATGGCAATGTCGATGTCAATGCCTGCCCGCTGGTCAACGACACGGAACGGCACCGGGCTCGGCGTGCCGTATTTGTTGCCGATGAGCTCCTTGGTATTGAAATAATACACGCGCTGATCCTTGGGAGGCTCGCCGCCGAAGGTGAAGCGCCTTCCGATGTTCTTGAACGTGTCCAGAATGCTCGTGCCGAGCTGACCGGAGAAGATGGACGGTTCCGTCGAGGAATCGTAGACAAATTCGCCCGGTTCGGCGCAAAGCTCTGTGACCTTGCCCTGATCGACGATGATCATGCACTGCCCGTCGGCAATCGCGACGACAGAGCCGTTGGAGATGATGTTCTCGCTGCCCTTGTAGTTGCTGCTGCGCCCGGAAACGCGGTGCAGTCCCTTGACAGCCATCACGTTCTCGGGGATCGACTCACAATAAAAATACTCTTTCCACTGGTCGGCCATCACGCCGCCGGCAGCGCCCAACGCTGCTCTAATCAATCCCATTTTTATGTACTCCTTTCCTTTTTCCGGTTATGCCCACGGATCCTCTGCCGTCGGAATACGGATGCCGCTTAAAATGCTGGAATATTCCCAGAGGAACCATTCGCCGGTCGAGCCTTTCTGCCGCAGCTTCATGGGGCGAGGCGAATCTGCGCCCGCCGTTTTCAGGAACACGCGCAGATACCCCGGCTCGATATCCTGCGGCCTGGGGTCTGCCAGCACGTTCAGTATGTACGGCGCCTGCGGCTGATAGCCGTTTTCCGGCGTCGCACCCTCATAATAGGCCAGCGGCAGATAGGCTTTGCCGCGCAGCCGGTCGCGCAGGAACTGCGCATCGTAGGGCGTCATGGGCCGCGGGCCGCGCAAGAGATTCATTGCGGCAGTTCCGGCGTCCCGATCCTTGTCAAACAGTGCCAGCGCGCACAGAAACAGGGCGCAGATGCGCTCCGGCTGCCGCCCTTTGGCGGCGAGTATTTCAAATTCCTGCAAATTCTCCGGAATTTTCTGTATCACGGTCTGCAATATAACCACTCCTTTCAAAGCGTGTCAATTACGCCCGCGAGGTAAGTCGGCGATACCGACGCATAAATAAAATTGTCTACCAACTGATCCTTCACCGCCTGCCGCACCTCAGAGGCAAGCAGTTCGTCCGCGTTCTCATCTACCAGAAGCAGGACCTTGCAGACCCAGCCGAGCTGCTTTACGGCACTGCATAGCCTCAGCCGTTCGCTCAGCTTCCATGTGCCCTGCCGGATGACCTCCATCACCAACACATTGGCCCGGCAGGTCCGGCACAGGGCAAGCGTTTCCTCCGGCTTTGAAGAACGGTAGACAAGAAAATCCGGGTCGCATCCCGAAAGTGATTGCATGACCGCTTCCGCCAGAAGTCCGCCTTTCATATCCAGCACAATCCTTCGCATCTATGCTTTTCCACCGCCTTTCTCTTCTTTTGCACGTTCCATTTATATTTTAGCCGTTACCGCTCCCTTCCGCCCCCGCCGATTGGATAGGGTTTTCAATTATTTTTTGTGCAAAGGCCATATTTCATCTCAATTCTCTCCGCAGATGGGCAAAACCGTGTTGCCTTTTTCTGTCCGCATGATATACTATCCATACGAATGTACAGAGATGGGAGACATACGGCATGAGCAAAGCGACAAAAAAGAGCATCTTGTATGCGCTGGCCGCGCTGGCGCTCATTGCGTTTGCCATGTGGCTCCGATATGCAAGCCGGCATATTTTTCATTCTCCGGCTGTCAGCCACCTGCGAAGCGGGATCTATGTGTTTTTGTTCAGCGCGTGGTGCTACTCCCTATGGATCCGCATCGTACAGACGCAGGTACGGCGCTATCTGCTGGCGATCTCGGCGCTGATGGTGCTGTGGATTCTTCTGCGCTCAATCAAATTTTCCATTGAAAACACGGATGCTGAGCGCTGGCTGTGGTATTTCTACTATTTCCCGATGCTGTTCATCCCCATGCTGTCGGTCTTTGTTTCCCGGTCGCTGGGCAAGGGAGAGGATTTTCGGTTGCCGCGATGGACCAAGCTTCTGTATGTTCCGACACTGCTTCTGCTTTTGCTCGTTCTGACCAATGATCTGCACCAGCAAGTGTTTTCCTTCCCGTCCGGCGTTTTATCGGATCGGGAGTATCGGTATGAGGGCAGCTATTTCTTTGTGCTGGGCTGGGAGGTCCTGTGCGCGGGATTTGCGCTTCTTTCGATGGTGAAAAATTGCCGCATCCCGCGCAGCAGGAGAATGCGCTGGCTGCCGCTGGTTCCGCTTGCGCTTTCGTTGGCCTATGCTTGCGCGTATGTCAAAAAGGTCCATTGGGTTTGGGTGCTTGCGGGCGATATTACGGTGTCGCAGTGCCTGATCTTTGCGAGCATCCTGGAATGCTGCATTCAATGCGGGTTGATTCAGTCCAACCTCGGATACGACGAACTTTTTGAGGCAACGAGTTTGCCTGTCCAGATTACGGATCCTGCATTTTGCTCCCAATATGTGTCTGTTGCCATGCAGGGGGCTTTACCGCAAAGCGAACTGCGGCAGATGCAGCAGGATACCGTCCACTTGGGCGACGATACGCTTTTGAAGAGGCACAAGCTACGACGCGGCTGGGTGTTCTGGAAGGAGGACATTTCCGCGCTGAATCAGGTTCAACAGGAGCTGGAGCTGACAAGGGATGAGCTGCGTGATACTGGCGACGTTCTGGCGGTGGAGAATGCACAGCGCGCAAGATGGCTGAAGCTGACGGAGGAAAACCGTCTGTATGATATGATGGAGGCGCAGACTGCCCGGCAGATCGCGATGCTGCGGGATCTGCTGGCTGAATTGCAGAAGACGGATGATTCAGACAGAGGCAGACACCTGCTCGGGCAGGCCATCATCATCGGGACCTACATCAAGCGGAGGAGCAACCTGATTTTTGTCGGCGTGCAGCGCGGCTCGATCAGCGTGCAGGAGCTTCTGCTGTGTCTCAATGAGTCTTCCGAGAATATCAGTGTCTATGGTGCCGACTGCAAGGCGATCGTCAAGGGGGAAGGACAGCTTACCGTCGAGCAGGCAACGCAGATCTACGACCTGTTTGAAGCGGTCGTGGAGACGGAACTGGAATCGCTGCGTGCGCTGCTGATCTCCATAGAGATTGGTAAGTGGGTGGAGAGTACGCTCTGTGTTTCAGCGGCGGAGCCGCTCTGCGGGCTGCGCGCGCGGTTTCCGGGTCTGGAATGGGAGCAGGATGAGGACGGACTGCAATATGTGACGCAGAAGCTGGAAAGAACGAGGGGATAAAGACGTATGGACAGGATCAAGGAAAGCTTCGACAGTCTGCCCATCGCGGCCTGCTTCTTCGATAAAAACGGTGTGGTGCGGCTCATCAACCGCCGGATGCTTGCCATTGCAAACTGGCTGCGAAAAGGCGGCATACAGTCGCTTGAAGAGATGCAGAGCGCCCTGCACTCGCCGCCCGCAAACGTGCGCTGTTTGGATCGGCACCTTCGGATCTACCGATTTCCGGACGGGAAGGCGCTGCGCTTTGCGCAGGAGCAGATCACAACAAAAGCGGGCGTCCGCTATACGCAGATCACTGCCGCAGACGTTACGGAGCTGATCCGGAAGCAGAACCAGCTGAAAGCGGAAAACGCGAAGCTGGCGGAGGCGAATGAGCGGCTTCGGCGGCTGTTCGTGCAGATGCCGGAGATCATCCGGGAGGAAGAGACGCTGGCAATGAAGCTGCGTGTGCATGATGACATCGGACACAGCATCCTCGCGGCGCGCCGTGTGCTGCTCCAGCACACGGACCTGAAGGAAATTCGTGCAAACGCGGCGCTGTGGGAACAGTCAATTTCCGTGCTTTTCCGCTCCAGCCAGATGACGGCGCAATCCGAACCGCTGGAGGCGGCGAAAAAACGAGCGGAAGAGCTAGGCGTTAGAGTCCTGCTGACAGGGAATGAGCCGCAAAGGCAGTGGATGCGCGCTCTGAGCGCACTGGCGATCTGCGAATGTGCGGCGAACTGTGTCCGTCACGCAGATGGCACAGAATTGTATGTGCGCTTTCGGCAGAAGCCGGACTGCATGGAGGTCGTCCTGACCAACAACGGTGCGGTGCCAAAGGAAAAGATCACAGAAGGCGGAGGCCTTTCCATGCTGCGTCAACGGATAGAAGAAGCAGGCGGCAAAATGGAGGTTTGGAGCATCCCCCACTTTAAGCTGATGCTCAGTCTGCCGGAACAGGAGGAAGCAGCACATGAGAGTGATGATCGTTGAAGACCAGACCATGATCCGCAGTTTGCTGGAAAGCTATTTCCGTGCCGAGGACGGATACCGGATCACGGCGTCCATCCCCGGTGCAAAGCAGGCGGTTGAGGTGTGCCGGACAAGCTCCGTCGATCTGATTTTGATGGATGTGCAAACGGAAAACCGCGAGAACGGACTGACTGCCGTTCGTCAGATCAAAGCCATACAGCCGAAGAGCAAAATCATTGTTGTGACCTCACTGATCGACTGCGCCGTTCTGGACGAGGCAAAGAGGGCCGGGGCCGACAGCCTGTGGTATAAGGACTCTACGCAGAAACGTTTGATGGATGTTGTCCGGCAAACGATGGCGGGTGAACATATCTTTCCGGACGCGCCTCCGACGGCTGAGATCGGCATGGCAAAAAGCACGGAATTTACAAAGACGGAGCTGAAAGTCCTGCGGCATCTGATGCGGGGCTTGTCTTACACGCGCATCGCGGCAGAAATGGGCTGCGAGATGTCGACGGTCAAATTCCATGTGGCAAACATGCTGCAAAAAACAGGGTTTGAAAACAAGCTTCAGCTTGCCCTGGCAGTCAGCGACGTCAAGCTGATCGTCGATCTGACAGAAGAGTGATGGGATTTGATTTTCTGCTTGTGCAGCCACAGGTATTTATTGAAAAGAAGAAGCCGCGTCTGAGCCGTTACACTTGGCAAGCAATGCCTGCGTTTATACAAACTTGACGAACAGGGAGATTTCCGGATGACGGAAATCTCCCTTTGCTTGTTGGGGGAAGTTCTCCCCCCAAGCCCCTGATTGATCGAACGGTTCCCATTCGGCTGCGCCCTGCAAAGCAGTGCTATTTTTCCTGTTGATGCTCTCGTGTCTGCCGTTGTTCATCGGCATCCGTGCGCAGTAGCATCTCGGCGTTGGCCTTATAAATCTGGAGCTGTCTGGCCTCCTCGCGTGCCTTGGCAAGCGCCGCATAATCGAGCTTCTTCTGCACAAGCAGATCAGAATATTCTGCTTGAAGGCTCTTGACTGTGGGCAGTTTTTTCAGCGCCAAATCGTCAAACGCTCTCTTCGCAGCCTTGTGGATGATGATGTCGCTCTCGTGCGCATCGTAGTATTTCTTGGAATACCCGGCCTTGCGATAGGCGGCGTAGATATCTCTGGTCTTGGCATAATTGATGATATGCGTTTTCAGTACGGCGATCTCTGCCATGCGGTTTTCTGCCGCCTTTATTTTTGCCGTCAGTTCCTTCGTTTTAGCGCTTGCGGCATCCGCATAATCGGCCAGCGCATCGAAATCCGCGAAATCATGCTTCTGGATGAACAGCAGCGTTTCGGCCATGCTTTTCAGCTTCACGACTTTCAGCTTCTGGTCGTAGGCGGCGCCTTTGCCACTGCCGATTTTGGCTTCAATCTGCGAAATCAGCGTCGGCCTGGATGCCTTGGAAGGAAACGACTTTTTCCTGCGCGGCGTATGCACCCGTGTACCGAGAATAACCGCTCGCAACTCTTCTTCCGAGTAGCCTTCGCCCAGCGACCGGAGCCGGATATTCTGCGGCTGACCGTCCTGCATGAAGGTGACATGCTTGCCGCGCTTTACGGTATAACCGGCCGCTTCCACCAGCTTCAGAAATGTCTCAAAATCTTTCGGCTTCTTCGCAAGCGCCGCGTCAATGGCGGCACGCAGCAGATCGCGCTGACAGGGCTTTGCATTGCCACCCAGCCATTTGTTGTAGCTCTTGCCGTGCGGCTTTGGATTCTCAATCACAGACAGCCGGTGCTCCATACAAACAAGATCGCTGAGCTTCCGGACAGCTTCGGTGCTGCCCCAGAAGTTGCGAAATTTCCGCGTGCAGTCCAGCGTAGTGGAGTTCCAAATGATATGGTTGTGGATGTGCTGCTTGTCGGTGTGGGTACAGACGATAAAGGCATGGTCGCCCTTCGTGAAGCGCCTGGCAAATTCATAGCCGAGCCGGTTGGCTTCCTCCGGTGTGACCTCACCCGGCTTGAAGGACTGCCGGATCTGATATGCAATCACATCGCTGGCCTGTTCCCGGCCGGTGAGCTGGCGGTACTGACGCTTGGATAGCAGAAACTCGCTGTCAGCGGTCTTTGCGTCACAGGCATAGGCAGAGATATATTCGCCGTCTTCCGTCTTATCCGGATTCTTTGCGTAGTCTGTCCGCTCCGTCAGACATTGGGCAATGGTCTTGCCCTTGTTGACGTGCATGGGAATGATTCGCGTGGTCGCCACTGGCAAGCCCCCTTTGCAAAAATAGCGCGAGAGTTTTCACCCTCCCGCGCTATGCGTTACCAATATACTTTTTCTTTTATCCAGTCCCGCAGCAGATGAAGCTGTGCAACAAGCCACGCACCGAGCATCGGCAGACCGTAGGGCGAAAGCAGAAACGCCGCTACAAGCTCGATCACACCGTTTTTTACATTGTGGTCGATGAAACTGAAAACGCTCACAAGGACGAGAAGCACAGACAGGATATTCAGCAGCACGGAGGAAATATGCAGGGTCAACGTGCAGAGCCAGATCAGGAACGCGAGAATAAGCATGACCGGAGCCAGCAAGATTTTCAGAATGAACTTCATATTTTCGTCAACTCCTTCGCCTACATATTACAATTTAATAGGGACGGAGGCAAGGATGCCGCAGAGAGGGACAGCATTGGAGCCGCAGCTCCATTATTTGATGCCTGCAAGCTTTACCAGTATCCCATTCGCCATGTCCCAAAGCTGCTCCTGATTTTGGACGACCTGCTCCAAATCCGTATCATAGACGCGCCCGGATTCATTCATCCGCCGCGCAATCTGATTGATATTGTTGCTGGCGTAGCGCAGAAGCGAGACCATTTCTTTCAGCTCCGGCAGCTCCAACCGGACGATCATGCCGTCAATGGCGATGCGGCGCAGATAGGCGCTGAGATTGGTCATGCCCGCCTGCGCCATTTTCTCTTCGATCATGCTCTTTTCATTTTCGGATACCCAGAAGATGATCTGTACATTTCTGTTTCTGGCCATGGTCATCGCTCCTGTCCCGGCAGCTTTTTCTCTGCGGTCTTTGCCTGAATCGCCGTCTTATTTTTCTGAATTTTCTCAAGCACAGATGGGCGCTTTTCCGGCGCAGCTTTTTCTTTTGCCAGCTCCTCGCGCACACGAGAGACAAGCAGATTGACAAGGCCGGGATTGACCTGCGATACGAGAAAATACCGGCTACGTTCATGCCCCCATTCGTCGGCATCGGTACAGACCGGAACCGTCTGCGCCCACGCCTTGTTATCACGGCTGATTCGCCCGTCGTGGTCAAACGCACGCACGGTATTGGCAAGCACATACGCCACACGCTCCATTCCAAACTGCGCTGCAACCTGTGCGGCGGCCTTGCCTGTGTCGAGACAATAGTCGTGGTAGCTTTCATGGATCGCGGATTCCAGCGCGTCCCGGCAGGCCATGTTTACGCGAAAGGATTCCCGGTAGGCGGGCAGCTCATCATGCTCGATGGCATACTCTGCGCTCTGCTTATAGACAGGGATATTTGCGGTTTCAGAAGAAATTTTTTGGATATCATTACGTTCCATAATCGTCCTCCTTGTAATCTTGATTTGTACTCGTTCTTTCCGTGTAATAAGAAAAACGGTGGTGGTAAAATGACAAACAACGATCAGCTCTGGCAGGAAGCCAAGAAGTGCTGCCGACTGGATGACGAAGATATCGCCCTCGCCAAACGGCTGGGGCTGAATCCGCGCAGCCTTATCAAGAACATTCCCAGCAAAAGCGAGCCATGGAAGGCTCCCGTCAAAGACTGGCTCCATGAGATAGAGGCAAAGCGCAGCAAAAAGGCAGAGCAGAAGCAGCGCCGCCGCGAGAAAGAGGCAAAGGTGCAGGATAGCGCCGACAAGGAAAAGTAATTCCTCGTCGGTGCTGTTTTGTTATCTGCTTTCCTGCTCCCGCTGCTTTTCGGGCGTGTCTTGCGTCTGGCGCGTCGGTGTGTTTTTCAGCCGCGCCAGCACGGAGGGGCGTTCTGCCTTTGCAGAAATCGCAGAGTCATCTGCCAACTGCTCCATGGGCGTGCGCTCGTCGATGTTCAGCTCGGCGTTGAGTTCTGCAAGCCGTGCAGATTTTACGCGCAGCTCTTCCTCCTGCGGGAAGGGCTTACCCAGCTCTGCCTTTGCAGCTTCCATCTGTGCGGTCGTCGCGTCCAGCGTGTTTCTGACATTCTGCAATCTGTCCGGCATGGCGTTCAAAACGTTATCGATACGAGTGAGGTTGCCGCGCGCATCCTTGCCCAGCGTCACGCGATTGCATCCAGAAACTGCCGCTGTTCCTCCGGCTTGAGATAGGACAGCTCGACAGCAGGGTTAAATGCAAGCTCGTTTTTGTCCACCATCGTTTGCAGCTCCGGCACTAGCTCTGTCAGCCGCACAAAGCGGCGCACCTGATTTTTGCTTTCGCCGGTCTGCTGGGCAATAATTTCGGCTGTTTCCAACTTCCGCCCAACTTGGGTGGAAGTTAAATCTGTCCGCTGTCCCTGATGCTTCAGCGCCTCCATCTTCATTTTGTACGCCTGTGCGCGTTCCATAGGAGAAATGTTCTCGCGCTGTAAATTGGTATCCACCAACAAAATCACCGCCTCGTCGTCAGTCAGATTGCGGACAATGGCCGGGATCGTGTCCTTCCCGGCAAGTCCGCTTGCGTGCAACCGCCGGTGTCCGGCGACCATTTCATAGCCGCCTCCAGGGTCTGGCCGGATGATGGTGGGATTGAGCACGCCGAACTGCATGATGCTGTCTACGGTCTCCTGCATGAGCGCATCGTCCACCACCTTGAACGGGTGATTCTTGAAGGGGTGGACATCCGAAATGCGTATCTGCTGCACCTGTTCCGGATGGGTGCTCTGTGCGTCCTTTGGTTCTGTTTTCTTTGGCATGGCGTTCACCTCCATAACATGCGAAAAGCCGCAAGCCATATAAGCCAGCGGCGTCTAAATGCGTCCCTCTGCCATATCGTGCTGAACCAGCGCTGCATAGTAGCTGGTCATGGTGAGCGAAGCGTTATACAGCGTCGCCAGCAGATATTGACGGATGTTTTTGATTTTTGTGGTGTTCTCCTTCATGCAGCTCACTACGAAGCGGATATGCTCGCTGTCCAGCTTTAGGAACCGGCTCCTGACCACCTCCGCAGGCTTGTCGTCGCCGGAAATGCGCACGGTCTCTTTTGTGGTGCAGACCGTATCCACGATAAGCTCCAGAATTTCCTCGACGATCTCCTTGTCATGCGGCAAGTCCAGCAGCAGAACGTCATAGCTGATATTCTCCATGATAAGTTCTCTGTACTGCGATCTTCGCTCTGCATCGTTTCTTTTCGATTCCCGCTTTTGACTGCCCCTGAACGAAGTGAAGGGAAGAGACTCAGTATCGTTCAAATCAGTATTGTTCTTCTCAGTATTGCTACCTTTTGATTTTGGAAATTCTTGAGTTTCGATTTTCAAAACTCCTGAATTTTGATTTTATTAAACGCAATTCGCTTTCTTCATCGATTGCCGTTGACATTGAACCGTTAGAAATGAAATATGCTGAGGTATCTTGCCCTTTTAGCCAGTAGTTTTTA
This sequence comes from Candidatus Limivicinus sp., assembly GCA_051866735.1. Classification (GTDB taxonomy): domain Bacteria; phylum Bacillota; class Clostridia; order Oscillospirales; family Oscillospiraceae; genus Limivicinus. The sequence continues at coordinate 1,319 of JBJDXP010000068.1, read as the reverse complement.
TCAACAATCTTTTTTAGTGCATTTTGGTTAGTTGTTTCAAGTTGACCTGCATACAACAAATAGTTGAAAGTTCCCAAAATATAGGGACTATGTGTAGTAACTAATACTTGATTACCTCGGTTGCAGAACAGAGATAGTAGTTCTCCTATGCTTTGCTGAGAATCAGGAAAAAGATGCGATTCGGGTTCTTCAATAATAAGAAAAACTTTTTTGTTTTCTAGTAAATAATAAAATAAAAGATTAAATACCCAAACTATTTCTTGTTGACCTGAGGAAGAGAAGTTTATTTTTACATATTTGCTATTGTCGAGGTAAAGTCTTTCTTCTCCGTCAACATAACGATAGGTTCCTCTAAGAACGCAGTCTGCTTTTTCAATTAGTTTTCTTATTGCAGGTGCATTTGATTTTAAACTTTTGCTAGTTTCAGGATCAGTCTTGGCATGATCTAGTATGTCACTTAAACCAAGAGAAAACATGGGTTTTAATTTTAAGATTAATTCAGTGTAGCGTTTTGTAACATAATCCAAATTACGGAGTTGACTTCCCTCGAGAGAAGTGAAAATGTAATTAAGTTGTGAACTCAGTAGCGTAATCAAGTTTCGACCAGCTGGAATAAAGACTGTTTCATAATCGTCAGAAAAAAGTTTGGTTAATTTTTGCTTATGAGATTCTAACTGACCTTTGGTTGCGTTGAGAAAACTAAATGAGTCTAAATCAGATAGATAATCTTTTATTTCTTGACAAAACTCAAAAGAAATATAATTTTTTTCTGATTCATAACCATCTGTTAAAAAAATACGGATCCAAACATTGTCTGAATATGTGTACTTCATATTCATATCCGCTGGCATGATCCAAGAAGTCCCAAAAAGCTCCATAAATTTTGTGCGAAAGCGTTGATTAATCAGATAGTTCCAAGTTGTCTTTGGATCTCCATAAATCATTTTAGGACCACCTTGTTGCATATAGCCAAGGATATCTTGCTTAACTGTTTTGAAAAAGAAAATGGCTTTTGCTATGGTACTTTTACCGCAAGATTGAGGACCGGTAAAAACTGTGAAGTCATTAATATCACATTCAAAATCGAATATTGGACCGAGATTGTGTATACTTATGTGCTGCTTCAAGGAGAATCTACCATCTTTCAAATAATAAATTTTAAGTAATTATAGTCAATTGTTAATATCAACATCTTCCTGAATAAACAATATTTCCAGGACAAGTAAAATCAAGCTAACTTGATATTTATATTATTTTTACGCCTTTCGGGGCGTTTTTTGTTGCCCATTTTACCGTGAGGAGGTGATGCAAATATATTT
>JBJDXP010000067.1:0-2855 GCA_051866735.1 Candidatus Limivicinus sp. | reverse complement strand
CCTCACTGAAGGTGCCCCACGGCGAGAGCGGCATCATCGTCGATGTCAAAGTATTTACCCGTGAAAACGGCGACGAGATGAACCCCGGTGTGAACCAGGTGGTCCGCGTCTACATTGCCCAGAAGCGCAAGATCTCCGTGGGCGACAAGATGGCCGGCCGCCACGGCAACAAGGGTGTTGTCTCCCGCATTCTGCCCCGTGAGGATATGCCTTACCTGCCCGACGGCACCCCGCTGGACATCGTGCTGAACCCCCTGGGCGTTCCCTCCCGTATGAACATCGGTCAGGTGCTGGAAGTCCACCTGGGCTATGCGGCGCAGGCGCTGGGCTGGAAGGTGGCCACCCCCACCTTTAACGGCGCCAACGAGACCACCATCCGCGAGACTCTGCGCCAGGCCGGCCTGCGCGAGGACGGCAAGAGCGTCATGTACGACGGCCGCACCGGCGAGAAGTTTGATAACGACGTCACGGTTGGCTGGGTCTACTTCCTGAAGCTCCACCACCTGGTCGACGATAAGATCCACGCCCGTTCCACCGGCCCCTACAGCCTGGTCACCCAGCAGCCTCTGGGCGGCAAGGCCCAGTTCGGCGGCCAGCGCTTCGGCGAAATGGAGGTCTGGGCCCTGGAGGCTTACGGCGCTGCCTACACCCTGCAGGAGATCCTGACCGTCAAGTCCGACGACGTGACCGGCCGTGTCAAGACCTACGAGGCCATTGTCAAGGGCAACAACATCCCCCAGCCCGGCGTGCCCGAGTCCTTCAAGGTCCTGGTCAAAGAGCTCCAGTCCCTGTGTCTGGATGTACGCGTTCTGGATAAGGACGGCAGCGAGATCGAGCTGAAGGACGACGATGACGACGATTTCATCCCCGAGATGAAGGACGAGATCTACCAGTCTGACGACAGCGAGATCGAGGCTGAGGGCTACAGCATTGAAAATATCCCGGAGGACGAATACGACTCCGATTACAGTTCCATGGATTACAGCGACGATGATGAGGAGGATATGTAATGAGTTACACACCGTTTGACGCCATTCAGATCGGCATTGCCTCCCCTGAGATGATCCTCAGTTGGTCCTACGGCGAAGTGAAAAAGCCGGAGACCATCAACTACCGTACCCTGAAGCCCGAGCGCGACGGCCTTTTCTGCGAGCGCATTTTCGGACCCACCAAGGACTGGGAGTGCCACTGCGGCAAGTACAAGAAGATCCGCTACAAGGGCAAGATCTGCGACCGCTGCGGCGTTGAAGTTACCAAGAGCAAGGTCCGCCGTGAGCGCATGGGCCACATCGAGCTGGCCGCTCCCGTGTCCCACATCTGGTATTTCAAGGGCATCCCCAGCCGCATGGGCCTGATGCTGGACATCACCCCCCGTATGCTGGAAAAGGTGCTGTACTTTGCCAACTATATCGTCATCGACCCGGGCTTCACTCCCCTGGAGAAGTGCCAGATCCTCAGCGAGCGGGAGTACCGCGACATGCGCGAGAAGTACGAGGACGATTTCAAGGCCGGCATCGGCGCAGAGGCCATTAAGGAGCTTCTGCAGCAGATCGACTGCGAGCAGCTGGCCGCTCAGCTCCGTGAAGAGCTGAAAAGCGCCAGCGGCCAGAAGAAGGCCAAGCTGGTCAAGCGTCTGGAGTGCGTGGAGGCCTTCCGCCAGAGCGGCAACCGCCCCGAGTGGATGGTCATCGACATTCTCCCCGTCATCCCCCCCGAGCTGCGGCCTATGGTTCAGCTGGACGGCGGCCGTTTCGCCACCTCCGACCTGAACGACCTGTACCGCCGCGTCATCAACCGCAACAACCGTCTGAAGAGACTCCAGCAGCTCAATGCCCCCGACATCATCGTCCGCAACGAGAAGCGTATGCTCCAGGAGGCCGTTGACGCCCTGATCGACAACGGCCGCCGGGGCAGAGCCGTCACCGGCGCAAACTCCCGCGCCCTCAAGTCCCTCAGCGACATGCTCAAGGGCAAGCAGGGCCGCTTCCGCCAGAACCTGCTGGGCAAGCGTGTTGACTACTCCGGCCGAAGCGTTATCGTTGTTGGCCCCGACCTGAAGATCTATCAGTGCGGCGTGCCCAAGGAGATGGCCATCGAGCTGTTCCGCCCCTTCGTCATGAAGAAGCTGGTTGAGGACGGCGTGGCCAACAACATCAAGTCCGCCAAGAAGATGGTGGATAAGCAGCGCACCGAGGTGTGGGACGCTCTGGAAGACGTGATCAAGGAGCACCCCGTGCTGCTCAACCGTGCGCCTACCCTGCACCGTCTGGGCATCCAGGCCTTCGAGCCTATCCTGGTTGAGGGCCGCGCCCTCCGTCTGCACCCCCTGGTCTGCACCGCTTACAACGCGGACTTTGACGGCGACCAGATGGCTATCCACGTCCCCCTGTCCGCCGAGGCACAGGCGGAGGCCCGCATCCTCATGCTCTCGGCCAATAACCTGCTCCGTCCCCAGGACGGCCAGCCTGTCACCGTGCCTACCCAGGACATGATCCTCGGTTCCTACTACCTGACCATGCTGCGCATCGGCAAGGCCGAGAAGGGCGCCGAGCGGCTGCTGGTGGACGATCCGGGCGATACCGGCCTGGAAGCCAACACCGTGGTGGACGGCGATGAGATCTACGCCGCCAACCAGCGCATGAAGGCCGAGGGCGGCCGCCCTGCCACCTACAAGCCCTTGCTGGCCTACCGCGACTCCAACGAGGCCATCATGGCCTATAACGAGGGTGACGTGGGCCTGCACGCCCCCATCCGCCTGAGAGTCACCAAGACCATCGACGGCGTGGAAGTCAAGCGCGTCATCACCACCACCGTGGGCCGCATCATCTTCAACGAGCCCATCCCCCAGGACCTGG
>JBJDXP010000066.1:0-54339 GCA_051866735.1 Candidatus Limivicinus sp. | reverse complement strand
TCCTCCATTATACAGATATTCGGGGATTTTGAAAAGTTTTTTGACAGACTGAGAAAAAAGCACTTGCAAAAGCAAGTGCTTTTTTCAACGAAATAAATCCCTTACGGGATTTGTGAAATGTGCTTCGCACGTGAAATACGCCTTCGGCGTGTGAAATGCCTGCGGGCGTGGGTGGATTTATTTCATTTCACGTTCCGCGAAGCCGGAACATTTCACAATGCCCGAAGGGCATTATTTCACATTTGCCCTCAGGCAAATATTTCACTACAATATCAAAAAACCTGTCATTCTGAGGAGCGTTAGCGACGAAGAATCCCGTGGATAGAAGTGCGGAGCAAAACCATACGGGATCCTTCGCTTCGCTCAGGATGACACGAATGGCTATTGCACGATATAGGCTGTTATGCTACACTGACCAGAGATTCAATCCAGTAAAATCCGTTCGGGAGCAGCAAAATGACAGAACAAATCGAGATCATCCATTCCAAAAGAAAAACCGTGGCCATTCAGATCAAGAGCAACGGCCGCATTGTCGTCCGTGCGCCGCTGCGCATGTCCAAGACGGACATCACGCGGCTGGTGGAGGAAAAATCGGGCTGGATCGAAAAGCATCTGGCCCAGCTTCGCCGGCAGAGCGACAGCGCGGAACCGGCCTTCACCGCCGGGCAGCTGCGTCAGCTGGCCGAAGCGGCCCGGCAGGATTTCCCCCGCCGGGCCGCCCGGTTTGCCCCTCTGGTGGGCGTGTCCTACGGGCGCATCACCATCCGGGCCCAGAAGAGCCGCTGGGGCTCCTGTTCTTCCAAAGGAAACCTGAATTTCAACTGCCTGCTGATGCTCTGCCCCGAGGAGGTGCGGGACTACGTTGTGGTCCATGAGCTCTGCCACCGGAAGGAAATGAACCACTCCGACCGTTTCTGGCAGGAGCTTGCCCGGGTATTCCCTGATTATGAGAAGCCGCGCAAATGGCTCAAAACCAACGGAAGTGCCCTTATCCGCAGACTGCCTTAAACACACATAACAGAACGCGCCACACAACCGGGCGGAATCAGGATGACAGCATGTTTTTGCTCCGGCAGGCAGGCGGCCACGCAGGGCTGCCCCTACGGTCCGACTGTAACAGTGCTGCAAAATGGCTCCCCTTGTCAGGGGAGCTGGCACGGCAAAGCCGTGACTGAGGGGTAGTCAAAGGTAGTGGTGAAGCAAACCCCTTCGCCCCTGCGGGGGCACCTCCCCTGTTAGGGGAGGCTTTAGGGCGGCCCCTGCTGTCGTTCAGAAGGACAGAGGGCAGGAAAGAGTGAATAGTGAAGAAGTAAGGTGGCCGCAAAGCGGCCGGATCAAAATTTGTCGCCGCAGGCGACACCACACCTATTCACTATTCACTATTCACTATTCACTATTCACTATTACTTATTACTTCGCCTACCCGTTTACTTCGCCTACCCGTCCGTCGGGACGGATTTCATGAAAAAAGCACCCTTTCGGGTGCTTTTTCCGTTAGTTGCCGCTGCCGTAGAGGAAATCGTTCAGTATTTTCGAATTGGTCTCGAAGTCCACCGCGAAAAGGCCCCTGCCCTGCAGGCCGGTCATTCCGCCGTAGGTTCCCTCCACCGGGATGGTCATCTGCTCAAACTGCACGCCTAAGAAGCCCGGAAGCTGGGCCATAAGCTCCAGGATCTCCAGTTTGGTAAAATTGGTCTGCACATAGGGCAAAATGGCGTCGCAGAGGGCGTTCAGAGTTTTTACGTCTGCGCCCCGGATGCTGTTCATGCAGGCCTGGATCACGGTGCGCTGCCGCTTCACCCTGCTCCAGTCGCTGTCGATAGCCCGCAGGCGGGCATAAGTCAGCGCGGTCTCGCCGTTCAGGTGGTTCATGCCCGCATAAAGAGTGTTTCCTCCGCCGCTGAGGTAATTTGCCTCTGCAGCGGTAAGCTCCACGTCGATGCCGCCTAAGATATCCACAATGTTTTGGACCGAGGTGAAGTTTACCCGTACATAGTGGTTTACATCCACATTAAAGCAGGTCTGTACCTCTTTGAGCATCAGTGCGGCGCCGCCATAGCGGAAGCAATGGGTCAGCCAGTCGTACTCGCCCGCATATTCGCCCTCCAGGATGGGCACGCCCATGCCGCGCTCCAGACTGACCAGCTTGGCGTTGTTCTCTTTCAAATTCAGGCTGAGAAGGATGATGGAGTCCGCCCGGGCGGAGGAAAACTCCACCGTACGCTCGTCAGTGCCCAGGATGAGGACGTTGAGGATGTCGTCATCGGCGGTTGTCTCCCCCTGGGGCAGGGCAGAGGGATCCTTCATTTCCAGCCCGGTGAGGTCAACGCCGATGTCCTCCTCTTCACTGCTTTCCTCCACGGGGGCGGTGCTTTCGATGCTGCCATCGCTGTAATCGATCAGACTCAGCTTGCTGTTGATAAACAGCGCCGCTCCGCCGGCCAGAACAAGAAAGAAGATCAATACAATAAGCAGGGCGATGAGCCAGCCCCGGCGCTTTTTCTTTGGTTTACTGTGCATTGGGCGTCTCCTTTCGGAAAAACGGTCAAAAGAGCCGTTTTTGGAATTACACGGCATAGGCCGCGTGAACAAACCGCTTTGCGGTTTATCCAGTTGATGCCATTATATATCTTTCTGCGATAAAACGCAATACGCTGATAAATTCAGGCAAAATTGGCAATGTTTTTGTCCATTTCGGCTGTGTACATTTTCGGGTGCTTATGGTATACTTGATAAAAATGGATATTACGCTCTTTTTTCGTGGGGCGTTTTTCGGGAGAAATAACAGTGGACATTTTGGAAAAAATCAACATGAAAAAACTCGTTCGCGTCGCGGTGTTGCTTCTGGCTGATCTTGTGCTGATCAACCTGGCCCAATTTATGGCGCTTTATATTCGTTTTGAGTTTTCCCTGGCCGACCTCGTGGAGAGCGGCTTTCTGGAGAGCGTGATCAGCTTTGCGCCGGTTTATTCCCTGCTGTGCATATTCATCTTTGCCTTTTTCGGACTTTACAACAGTCTTTGGGCCTATGTGAGCATGAAGGAAGCCATGCACGCCGGGCTGGCCGCCGTGATTGCCGGACTGCTCCAGTATTTCCTCATGACCGTGCTCAAGCTGCCTGTACCCAGAAGCTTCCCGGTGATGAACATTCTGCTGCTGGCCTTTTTCATCGTTGTGGAGCGCTTTGCCTACCGGGTGGTCCGCACCATCTATCAGGAACACGGCTACGACCGGCGGGTGCGCACCATGCTCATCGGCGCAGGCGCTGGAGGGGATCTGGTGATCCGTGAGCTGTCCACCAGCCCCCAGTCCCGAAACAGGGTCGTCTGCATTATTGACGATGATAGGAAAAAGCATGGCATGCATCTGGCCGGGATCCCTGTGGTGGGCGGACGGGACAAGATCATTGACGCGGTGAAGCGCTATCGGGTCAGCGAGATCATTTTCGCCATTCCCTCCTGCAGCCATTCCCAGCGCCGGGAGATTCTGAACATCTGCCAGAGCAGCGGCTGTCCCATCAAAACCCTGCCCGGCCTTGTGGATATTGCCAACGGCAAGGTGACGGTGCAGAAGCTGAGGAAGGTGGACATCGAGGACCTTTTGGGACGGGACAGCGTCAACGTCAACTCCGGCGAGATCGGCGAGCATATCCAGAACAAGACCGTCCTTGTCACCGGAGGCGGCGGCAGCATCGGCAGTGAGCTCTGCCGTCAGGTGGCCAAGAACCAGCCCCGGCAGCTGGTCATCTTCGATATCTATGAAAATAACGCCTACGCCATCCAGCAGGAGCTTCTGCGCACCTGCCCCGGTCTGAATCTGGTGGTGCTTATCGGCTCGGTGCGGGATAAAAAGCGCGTGCGCATGATCTTTGCGCAATACCGGCCGGAGATCGTCTACCATGCCGCTGCCCACAAGCATGTCCCCCTGATGGAGGACAGCCCCAATGAGGCCGTGAAAAACAATGTTTTCGGTACATACAATGTGGCGGAAGCGGCAGATGAATTTGGCGTGGAGACCTTTGTGCTGATCTCCTCGGACAAAGCGGTGAACCCCACCAATGTGATGGGCGCCACAAAACGCATCTGCGAGATGATCATTCAGATGTTTGCCCGCCGTTCCGGCAGCACCCGGTTCGTGGCAGTGCGCTTCGGCAATGTGCTGGGCAGCAACGGCAGCGTTATCCCTCTGTTCCGCCGTCAGATCGAGACCGGCGGCCCCGTCACCGTGACTCACAGGGATATTATCCGCTACTTTATGACCATTCCCGAGGCGGTGTCCCTGGTCATGCAGGCCGGGGTCTATGCCAAAGGCGGCGAGATCTTTGTGCTGGACATGGGAGACCCGGTGCGGATCGACGATCTGGCCCGGAAAATGATCCGGCTCTCCGGTCTGGAACCGGATGTGGACATCAAGATCGTCTATACCGGCCTTCGCCCCGGCGAAAAGCTGTATGAGGAGCTGCTGATGAGCGAGGAGGGTCTGGAGAAAACGGCCAACAACCTGATCTTTGTAGGCCACCCCAACGGCTTTTCCGACGAAGAGCTGGTAAAGGGTCTGGACAAGCTCTATGCTTTGTGTCAGGATAATTCGCCGGACATCTGCGACGAAATTGCCGCCATCGTAAAGACCTATCACCGTGAGGCTGAGCTCCTTCCCGCGCCGGAAGAAGAGATAATGCCGGAGAACGAAGAAGAAAAGGTACCGGTTCACAGCTGAAAAAACGTTGAAAATGCTCCCGCCTTGCGGCGGGAGCGTTTTTCGTCTATATGGGCTTATTTTGTTGAGGGGCGGGAATACTCTTGCCGATCAATCATGGTATTTTTCTTTTGTCTCGCAGTAGATGCAGCGGTACAGGTCGTGCTCCCGGTTTACCAGCTTGAACACATGGTCCAGTTCCTGCTCCGTGGTGGTGATGCAGCGGGAGTTGCGGCATTTGATCACGTTTCTCAGGTAAACGCCCTCGTCCTGCTCCGGCTTTTCCGGCTTGTCCGCTTCCCCAAGGAGCTTGAGGATCAGGGCCATACGCATATACTTGCCGTAGAGCGCCTGTTTGAAATAGCAGGCCCGGGGGTCGCTGTCCACAGCCACGCTGATCTCGTTGACCCGGGGCAGCGGATGGAGCACACACATGTCGGCCTTTGCCGCCTTCATCTTCTCCGGCGTCAGGATATAGCTGTCCTTCAGGCGGAAATACTCCTCCTCGCTGGAAAAGCGCTCCCGCTGGATACGGGTCATGTACAGGATGTCCAGCTCCGGTATGGCCTCTTCCAGGCTGGTGGTCTGGATATATTCCACGCCCTTTTCCACCAGCACGCCCTTCTTCACATAGCTGGGCAGCTTCAGCTCCTCCGGAGAGATGAGTACCACCTTGATCCCCTCATAGCGGGACATGGCCTCCAGCAAAGAGTGTACCGTGCGGCCGTATTTCAGATCGCCGCAGAGGCCGATGGTCAGGTGGTCCAGCCGTCCCTTTTCCCGGTAGATGGTCAGCAGGTCGGCCAGGGTCTGGGTGGGGTGGTTATGGCCGCCGTCGCCAGCGTTGATGACGGGAATGGAAGCGTTAAGAGAGGCCACATAGGGCGCGCCCTCCTTGGGATGGCGCATGGCGATGATGTCCGCGTAGCAGCTGACGATCTTCGCCGTGTCGGCCACGCTCTCCCCTTTTGCGCTTGAAGAGCTGGCCGCCTCGGAAAAGCCCAGAACATTTCCGCCCAGCTCGTACATGGCAGCCTCAAAGCTGAGCCGGGTACGGGTGGAGGGCTCGAAAAACAAGGTGGCCAGCTTCTTGCCCCGGCACTTCTCGGCATAGGCGGCAGGATGGGCAATAATGTCGTTTGCCGTGTCCATCAGGCCCTGGATCTCCTCGGTGGACAGGTCCAGAATATTGATCAGATTTCTCATTTCTTGATCCAGCTTTCGTCAGAGGGGTTATTTCTAAAGGCGATCAGGCGCTCCACATCTTCCGGGGCGATATAGCCCTCCTCCGCCGCGGCCTGGGCCACCACGTCAAAATTGGTCAGGGAGATGTTTTTCACCTGGGCCTCCGCCAGGCGCTCAAGGCCCTTTTTCATGCCATAAGTGAAGATGCTGACCACACCCAGCACCTCCGCCCCGGCTTCCCGCAGGACGTTCACCACCTCGATCACGCTGCCGCCGGTGGAGATCAGGTCCTCCACCACCACGACCTTCTGGCCCCTTTCCAGGCGGCCCTCGATCTGGTTCTGCCGGCCGTGGTCCTTGGCCCCGGAACGGACATAGCCCATGGGCATGTTCAGAATATGGGCGGTGATGGCCGCGTGGGCGATACCGGCGGTGGAGGTGCCCATCAGGACCTCTGCCTCCGGGTAGTGGGTCTTGATCAGCTCCGCAAGACCCTCTTCCACATCAAGCCGCACTTCCGGGGCGGTGAGAGTCAGGCGGTTGTCGCAGTACACGGGGCTTTTGATGCCGCTGGCCCAGGTAAAGGGCTCGTCCGGGCGGAAAAATACCGCCTTGATTTTCAGCAAATCCTTTGCAATCTTCTTTTCCATCATCCTACAAATTCCTCCACACATCTGTTATATGCCGCCACCGGGTCCGCCGCGGCGGTAATGGGTCTGCCCACAACGATATAATCGGAGCCCAGCTCCTTTGCCCTTGCCGGGGTAGTGACGCGCTTCTGGTCCCCTACGTCCCCGTCGGCAAAGCGGACGCCGGGGGTGACGGTGACAAAGCCTGCGCCACAGACCTGATGCACCTTGCCGGACTCCAGCGGCGAGCAGACCACGCCGTCCAGCCCGGATTCCATGGCGTTTTTCGCATAGTGCATGACCGTCTCATCCAGAGGCCGGTCGATGAGCAGCTCTCTTCTCATGCTCTCCTCGTCGGTGGAGGTGAGCTGGGTGACGGCAATCAGCAGCGGGCGGCTGCCGTCCGGGCGGGTCAGGCCCTCCAGCGCGGCTTTCATCATGGCGGAAGTCCCGGCGGCGTGGACATTGCACATGTCCACATCCAGGCCGGACAGCACCGCCATGGCCTTTTTCACGGTGTTGGGGATGTCGTGCAGCTTCAGGTCCAGGAAAATCTTGTGTCCCCGGGCCTTGATCTCCCGGACGATCTGGGGTCCTTCCGCATAAAAAAGCTCCATGCCGATCTTCACGAAGGGCTTTTTATCCGTGAAACGGTCAAGAAAATTGAAAACCTGCTGGGCGCTGCTGAAGTCGCAGGCCACGATCACATCTTTACCCATTGTTTGCTCCTCCTATTATCTCTCTCAGGGATGGTATGTTGTATTTTTCCATGACCCGGGGCAGGTCCTTGATGATATCCCGGCAGGCACAGGGCTGAATGAGATTTGCCGCCCCCACCTGCACTGCCGTGGCCCCCGCCAGCATCATTTCGATCACGTTTTCTGCGCTGGATACGCCGCCGACGCCCATGACCGGCAGCTTCACCGCCTGGGCCACCTGATTGACCATGCGCAGGGCCACCGGAAAAACCGCGCTGCCGGAAAAGCCGCCCATGCGGTTGGCGATCACCGGCTTTCGGGTGTTCAGCTCGATCCGCATACCCAGAAGGGTGTTAATGAGGCTGATGCCGTCGGCCCCGGCCTCCTCGCAGGCTTTGGCGATGGAGACGATGTCCGTCACATTGGGCGTCAGCTTAATAAACACCGGCTTTGTGGTGACGGCCTTCACCGCCCTTGTCACCTCCGCCGCGGCCTCCGGCGAGGTGCCGAAGCTCATGCCGCCGCCGTGGACGTTGGGGCAGCTGATGTTGACCTCCAGCCAGCCCACCTGGGGGCAGGCGTCCAGCTTTGCGCAGGTATAGGCGTAGTCCTCCACGGAAAAGCCGCTGACATTGGCGATCACCTTTTTGTGAAAGCACTTTTCCAGCTTGGGCAACTCCTCCGAAATCACCTTGTCCACGCCGGGATTTTGCAGGCCCACGGCGTTGATCAGGCCCGCCGTACACTCGGCAATGCGGGGCGTGGGATTGCCGAAGCGGGGCTCCCTGGTGGTGCCTTTAAAGGAAAAGGTGCCCAGAATGTTGATGTCATAAAGCTCCGCGTACTCGTAGCCGTAGCCGAAGGTACCGCTGGCAGGGATGACGGGATTATCCAGCTCGATGCCGCAGAGCGTCACTTTCATGTCTGCCATTTGATCTCTCCTTTTTTCAGCACCGGACCGTCTTTGCAGATGCGCTTTGCGCCGTAAAGGGTCTCACAGGAACAGCCCATGCAGGCTCCGAAGCCGCAGCCCATCCGGGCCTCAAAGCTGAACTCCCCGTCGCTCTTTGCGCAGTCATACACCGGCCGGTACATGCTCTCCGGGCCGCAGGTGTAAAAGTAGCTGTAGTCCCTGTCCTTCATGGCCTCGGTCGCAAAGCCCTTCAGGCCGTAGCTTCCGTCCACGGTGCAGACCGTCACCTCCGCGCCCAGAGCCTTGAACGCATCCTCATAGATGACTTCCTCCGCGCTGTTGAAGCCCAGATTGACGGAGGGATGTTTTCCCTCTTTGATTAATGTCTTTGCCAGAATGTACAGCGGCGTGAAGCCCAGACCCCCGGCGATGAGCAGGGGCCGCTCTCCGGAAAGGGAGGGATCAAAGCCGTTTCCCAGCCCGGTGAGCAGGTCAAGACTGCCGCTTTGGATTTTGCTCAGCTTTTCCGTGCCGCTGCCCAGCACCTTGTAGACCAGGGTGATCACCCCGTCCTCACAGTCGCACACCGAAAAAGGGCGGCGGAGAAAAAGCCCCTCGATTTTGATGTCCACAAACTGCCCCGGTCTTTCGATGGCCGAGCAGTCCCCCTTCAGCCTGATCTGCATCACATCACAGGTGAGGGGGCGGTTTTCCATGATTTCAAAAAGTCCCTGTTTCATTTCAGCCCTCGATATCCATATATACGGCTCTGCCCTGATATACTGTCAGGACGCAACGGCCCTGAACTGTCATGCCGGCAAAGGGCGTGGCCCGGCCCATGGAGGCGAAGTGCTCCGGATCGATCAAATAGCTGCTCTCCAGATCCCACAGGCAGAAGTCGTTCCCCAGGGGGATGTGGAAGCGCTGCCGGGGGCGGATGCTCAAAAGCTCCACCAGCTTTTCAAGGCTGATGATGCCGGTTTTGACCAGACCGGTATAGAGCAGCGGGAAGGCCGTCTCCAGTCCCACGATGCCGAAGGCGCTTTTTTCCAGGCCCCGGGACTTCTCCCCGGCGGAGTGGGGGGCGTGGTCCGTGGCGATCATGTCGATGGTGCCGTCCAGAATCCCCTCAATGAGAGCCTGCCGGTCCGCCTTGTCCCGGATGGGCGGGTTCATTTTAAAGCGGCCCTCCTCCTGCAGCATACTGTCGTCCAGCAGCAGGTAGTGGGGCGCGGTCTCGCAGCTCACGTCCAGCCCCTCCCCCTTGGCCCGGCGGATCAGCTCCACGCTCTCCCTGGCGGAGATGTGGCACACGTGGTAGGCGCAGCCGGTCTCTCTGACCAGCTTCAGGTCCCTTTCGATTTGGGCGTATTCGCTCTCGGAGCAGATGCCCCGGTGGCCATGGGTACGGGCATATTCCCCGTCGTGGATATAGCCGCCGCGAAGCAGGCTGTTGACCTCGCAATGGGCCACGATCATCTTCCCCAGAGCCCTGGAGCGAAGCATAGCCTCGCGCATCATGTCGTCATTCTGCACGCCCCGGCCGTCATCGGAGAAAGCCACCACATCGGGGGCCATGGCTTCCAGATCCGCAAGCGCCTCCCCTTTCTCGCCCACAGTGATGGCGCCGTAGGGCAGGACATGGATCAAAGCGTCTCTTTTGATGAGGTCCGTCTGAACCTTCAGGTTCTCCCCGCAGTCCGGCACCGGAGACAGGTTTGGCATGGTGCACACCGCGGTGTAGCCTCCCCGGGCCGCCGCCGCGCAGCCGGATTTGATGGTCTCCTTATAAGAAAATCCCGGCTCTCTGAAATGCACATGCACATCACAAAAACCGGGAAAAGCAATATATTTTTCGCTGTCAAAAGCGGATGCGGAGCCGTCCAAAGAGAACAGCATCTCCTTGGAAGCCACGCCCATATCCAGCTTGCGTACCTTTTTCAGCTCGGTCATGGTATTTCTCCTTGAAAAACAAAATGCCCTGCCGAAACACGGCAAGACACAGGAAAACACCGGCAGCCAGGGCTGCCCCATGTTCAGTTCCGCTCTTGCCGATATCTCGTATCCGCTTAAAGTGCTTGTGGTATTATACCACATATCGCGTCTTTGTCAACACTTGATCTCCGCCCGGGGCTTTGGCCCCGGGCGTCTGTCTTTCATTCTATGCGCAGCTTTTCCAGCAGAGCGTGAAGGGCGCTGGCCCTGTGGCTGATGAGGTTTTTCTGCTCCGGGCTGAGCTGGGCGGCTGTGCAGCCGTACTCCGGCAGGAAAAACAGCGGGTCATAGCCGAAGCCGTTTTCCCCCTTCTCCTCGTGGCCAATCTGGCCGTACATATAGCCCTCGGCACAGACCTGTCTCCCGTCGGGGTAGACCAGGGCGATGGCGCAGGTGTAGTGCGCTCCCCGGTCCTCTCTCCCCGCTAACTTTTCCAGAAGCAGACGGTTATTGGCCTCGTCGTCTCCATGGTGGCCGCAGAAGCGGGCGGAGTAGATGCCGGGCGCGCCGTCCAGAGCGTCCACACAGATGCCGCTGTCGTCGGCCAGGGCGCAGCAGCCGGAAAGCTCTGCGATCTCCTTTGCCTTCTTCACGGCGTTTTCCATGAAGGTACTGCCGTCTTCTATGGTCTCGTGCTCGATCCCGGCCTCCCGCATGGAGACGATCTCTTCAAAAAGTCCCCCCAGGATGGCTTTGATCTCGATAAGCTTGTGATTATTGTTGGATGCAATGATGAGTTTCATTTTCTACCTCAAAACAGGCCGCTGATCACGCCGTTTTCGTCCACGTCGATGCGCTCCGCCGCCGGGGATTTGGGCAGACCGGGCATGGTCATAATATCGCCGGTGAGGGCCACCACGAAGCCTGCGCCCGCCGCCACTTTCAGGTTCCGCACAGAGATGCGGAAATCTCTGGGCGCGCCCAGCTTTGTGGGGTCGTCGGAAAAGCTGTACTGGGTCTTGGCCATGCAGACGGGCATGGAGCCGAAGCCCAGCGCCTCCAGCTGCTTAAGCTGCTTGGGGGCGTTACCCACCAGGTCCGCGCCGTCAGCGTGGTAGACCTTTTTGGCAATGGCGTTGATCTTTTCCGCAATGCTCAGGCTGTCCTCATAGCAGAAATGAAAATCATTGGGCTGCTCGCAGAGGCGGACCACCTCTTCGGCCAGGGCCATGCCGCCCTCGCCGCCTTTGGCCCAGACCTCGCTGAGGGCCACGTTCACGCCCAGGGCCCGGCACTTTTCCTCCACCATGTGAAGCTCAGCTTGCGTATCGGTGGGAAAGGCGTTGATGGCCACTACGCAGGGCAGGCCGTACACCTTTTGGATATTCTCCACATGCTGCAGAAGGTTGGGCAGACCCTTTTCCAGGGCGTCCAGATTTTCATGATTCAGCTCCGCCTTCTCCACGCCGCCGTGGTATTTCAGGGCGCGGACCGTGGCCACCACCACAACGGCGGAGGGACGCAGCCCTGCCATGCGGCACTTGATATCAAAGAACTTCTCCGCGCCCAGGTCGGCGGCAAAGCCCGCCTCGGTCACCACATAATCGCCCAGTTTCAGGGCCATGCGGGTGGCGGTCACGGAGTTGCAGCCGTGGGCGATGTTGGCAAAAGGTCCGCCGTGGATGAGCACGGGGGTACCCTCCAGGGTCTGAACCAGGTTCGGCTTGATGGCGTCCTTCAACAGGGCGGCCATGGCCCCCTCGGCCTTCAGGTCGTGGGCAGTGACGGGGCGTCCGTCATAGGTATAGCCCACGATCATGCGGCCCAGGCGGGCTTTCAGATCCATCAGGTCAGAGGCCAGGCAGAGTACTGCCATGACCTCGCAGGCCACGGTGATGTCAAAGCCGTCCTCCCGGGGTACGCCGTTGGGCTTGCCGCCCAGGCCGTCGATAATGTGGCGCAGCTGGCGGTCGTTCATGTCCACCGCCCGCTTCCAGGTGATCTGCTTGGGGTCGATGCCCAGAGCATTGCCCTGCTGGATATGGTTGTCCAGCATAGCGGCCAACAGGTTGTTTGCCGCGCCGATGGCGTGGAAGTCGCCGGTAAAGTGCAGGTTAATGTCCTCCATAGGCACCACCTGGGCGTGTCCGCCGCCGGCGGCACCGCCCTTAATGCCGAACACAGGGCCCAGAGAGGGCTCGCGCAGGGCGGCGATGGCGTTTTTGCCGATCTTCCGCAGGCCGTCGGTCAGGCCCACGGAGGTGGTGGTCTTGCCCTCGCCCGCAGGGGTGGGGGTGATGGCGGTGACAAGGATCAGCTTCCCGTCGGGCTTATCCGCCATGTCACGCAGAAGGGCGTTGTCGATCTTGGCCTTGTAGTTGCCGTAGGGCTCCCAGTATTTTTCGTCCACGCCGGCCGTTTCGGCGATCTGGCTGATTCTCTTCATCTGACAGCGCTGGGCAATTTCAATATCGCTGAGCCATTCCATGGTGATCTGCTCCTTTTATTTGAAATATTTGACCGCTGAGGTAAACATCTTCATATCGTATTCGCCGGGGACATTCTTATACAGGCCGCTGCCGATGCGCTCCGCGTGGCCCATCTTGCCGAACACCCTGCCGTCGGGGGAGCAGATGCCCTCCACGGCGAACATGGAGTTATTGGGATTGAAGTGCACATCGTCGGTGGCCTTGCCCTGAAGGTCCACATACTGGGTGGCGATCTGGCCGTTGGCGGCAAGGCTCCGAATCAGCTCCTCGCCGGCAATGAAGCGGCCCTCGCCGTGGGAGATGGGAACGCTGTAAATGTCGCCCACCTTCGTTCCGGCAAGCCAGGGTGACTTGTTGGAGGCCACCCGGACCCGGACGATGCGGGACTGGTGCCTGGCAATGGTGTTGAAGGTCAAAGTGGGGCAGCTCGCGTCGGTGTCCATGATGCGGCCATAGGGCACAAGACCCAGCTTGATCAGAGCCTGGAAGCCGTTGCAGATACCGCAGATCAGGCCGTCCCGCTGCTCCAGAAGCTTTGTCACTTCCTCGCGGACGGCGGCGTTGCGGAAGAAGGCGGTGATGAACTTGCCGGAGCCGTCCGGCTCGTCGCCGCCGGAGAAGCCGCCGGGGATGAAAATCATCTGGGCAGTCTTCAGGGACTGGGCGAAGCTGTCCACGCTGCGGGCAATGCCCTCGGCGCTCAGGTTGTTGATGACCATGATCTCCGGCTCCGCACCGGCGTCAGCCATGGCCTTGGCGCTGTCAAACTCGCAGTTGGTGCCGGGGAAAACCGGGATCAGCACCCTGGGCTTGGCAGTTTTGACCGCCGGGGCGCTGCGGGGAAATTCCGGAGCGCTGAAAGTCTCCATTTTGCCGCCCTGCGCGGGGATGTTGCAGGGGTAGACGCTCTCTAACTTATCCTCGTAAGCGCCAAGCAGCGCGCTGAGGGAAAGGCTCTCCCCGCCGTAAACGAAGCAGGGTTCGTCGGTAACGGTACCGATGAGGGTTCCTTCCTCGCTGTCTCCGGCCATCTCCAGCACAAATGCGCCGTACTGGTAACCGAAGAGCTCCTTCAGGCTCAGGCTGTCATTGAATTTAAAGCCCAGAGTGTTGCCGAAGGCCATCTTCATCACGGCCTCGGCCACGCCGCCATAGCCGGGGGTGTAGGCCGCCACAGCCTTGCCAGAGGCAAGCAGCTCGTGCACCCGGTCAAACACCTCCAGCAGGGATGCGGTGACGGGCAGGCCGTTTTCATCGTATTCGGGGGCGATCAGAATGACCTTGTCCCCCGCCTTTTTCAGCTCGTTGGGGACGATGCTTCCCACCTTTTCGGTGGTGACGGCAAAGGAGACCAGCGTGGGCGGCACGTCCATATCCTCAAAGGAGCCGCTCATGGAGTCCTTGCCGCCGATAGCGCCGATGCCCAGCTCCATCTGGGCCTTGAAAGCGCCCAGCAGGGCGGCCAGCGGCTTGCCCCAGCGCTCCGGCTCCCGGCGCAGACGCTCAAAATACTCCTGGAAGGTCAGATACACATCTTCAAACTTCGCGCCGGTGGCGATCAGCTTGCTGACGCTTTCCACCACGGCCAGATAGGCGCCGTGATAGGGACTCTTCTCGGTGATAAAGGGGTTATAGCCCCAGGCCATCAGGGAGCAGTCGTCGGTGTGCTTTTTCTCCACGGAAATTTTCTGCACCATGGCCTGAATGGGGGTCAGCTGATTCACGCCGCCGAAGGGCATCAGCACCGTGCCCGCGCCGATGGTGGAGTCAAAGCGCTCGGAAAGGCCCCGCTTGGAGCAGACGTTCAGGTCCTGGGCAAGTTCGGTATAGCCCTGAGCAAAATCCGCGGGAATGGGCTTTTCAAAGCCCTGGGGCTTTGTGATGAGCACATCCACATGCTTCTCCGCGCCGTTGGAGTTGAGAAATTCACGGCTCACGTCCACAATTTTTCTGCCGTTCCAGTGCATGACCAGCCTGGGCTCCTGGGTGACATGGGCCAGAACCGTGGCCTCCAGGTTCTCGCTATGGGCAAGGGCCATGAAGCGCTCGGTATCCTCCGCTGCGATGACCACGGCCATGCGCTCCTGAGATTCGCTGATGGCAAGCTCAGTGCCGTCAAGGCCCTCATACTTTTTGGGCACGGCGTTCAGGTCAATATCCAGTCCGTCGGCCAGCTCGCCCACGGCCACGGACACGCCGCCGGCGCCGAAGTCGTTGCAGCGCTTGATCATGCGGCAGGCTTCACGATTGCGGAACAGGCGCTGGAGCTTGCGCTCCTCGGGGGCGTTGCCCTTCTGCACCTCGGCCCCGCAGGTCTCCAAAGACTGGAGGGTGTGGGACTTGGAGGAGCCGGTGGCGCCGCCGCAGCCGTCGCGGCCGGTGCGGCCACCCAGAAGGATGACCACATCCCCGTCCTGGGGGCACTCCCGGCGCACATTCTCCGCCGGGGCGGCGGCGATGACCGCGCCGATCTCCATGCGCTTTGCGGCGTAGCCCGGGTGGTAAATTTCATCCACAATGCCGGTGGCAAGGCCGATCTGGTTGCCGTAGGAGGAATAGCCCGCCGCGGCGGTGGTCACCAGCTTGCGCTGGGGCAGCTTGCCGGGCAGGGTCTCGCTGACAGGCTTCAGGGGGTCGGCGGCTCCGGTGACGCGCATTGCGCCGTAGACATAGGAGCGGCCGGAGAGGGGGTCGCGGATAGCGCCGCCGATGCAGGTGGCGGCTCCGCCGAAAGGCTCGATCTCCGTGGGGTGGTTGTGGGTCTCGTTTTTAAACAGCAGCAGCCAGGGCTCCTGTACGCCGTCCACATCCACATTGATCTTCACCGTGCAGGCGTTGATTTCCTCAGATTCGTCCAGCTTGTTCAGTTTTCCCGCCTTCTTCAGGGCGCGGACCGCCAGGGTAGCCACGTCCATCAGGTTCACGGGCTTGGTGCGGTTCAGGTCTGCTCTGGTGTCCAGATATTCACGATAGGCCCGCTCGATCAGCTCGTCTTCAAAGCTCACCTTGTCGATGGTGGTGGTAAAGGTAGTGTGGCGGCAGTGATCGGACCAATAGGTGTCGATCATGCGGATCTCCGTGATGGTGGGCTCGCGCTGCTCGCTGCGGAAATACGCCTGGCAGAAGGCGATATCGTCCAGATCCATGGCAAGGCCATAGCGGGTGATAAAACTCGCCAGCTCTTCGCGGCTCAGGCCGTTGAAGCCTTCCAGGGTCTCCACCGTGGTGGGGATATCGTAGTTGATTTTCAGGGTCTCCGGCTTATCCATGGCGGCCAGCCGGGCCTCCACCGGGTTGATGACGTATTTTTTGATCTCGGCAAGCTGCTCGTCCGTCAGCGCGCCGTAGAGCATGTACACCTTTGCGGTGCGCACGGTGGGGCGCTCGCCCTGGGAGATGATCTGAATGCACTGGGCGGCGGAATCTGCCCGCTGGTCAAACTGGCCGGGCAGATATTCCACGGCAAAGACCGACGCGCCGTCCCCGTCAAGCGCGCTGCTGACAACATCCAGCTGTGGCTCGGAAAAGACGGTCTTCACCGCATAGTCAAAAAGTTCCTGGGAAATGTTCTCCACATCGTAGCGGTTCAGGATGCGCACATCCTGTATGCTCTCAATGCGCAGCAGGTTGCGGATATCCTCGCAGAGGCTCTTTGCCTCGTTGGCCAGCTCCTTTTTCTTTTCAACAAATACACGATATACCATTCACTTGACCTCCCCATAGGCTTTCATTGCTCTTGCGCCGATATCCCGGCGGCAATAGGCGTTGTCAAAACGCACGCCGTCGGCCAGACGGTAAGCCTCCCGGATGGCGTCCGCCAGCGTGTCCGCCACGGCGGTGGTCCCGGTGACCCGGCCGCCGGAGGTCAGAAGCTTTCCGTCCGTCAGCTTCGCCCCGGCCACATAGGTGTGCTCTGCTGCCTCCTCCGTCATGGTCAGTTCAAAGCCCTTCTCATAGGAGAGGGGATAGCCTGCGGAGGCCTTGATCACGCAGCAGGCGGATTTGTCGCTGAACTTCACTTCGGTCCGGGCAAGGGTTCCCTTGGTAGTGGCCTGCATGATGCTGAGCAGGTCGCTCTCCAGCAGGGGCAGCACCACCTGGGTCTCCGGGTCGCCGAAGCGGCAGTTATACTCGATGACCTTGGGGCCGTCTTTGGTGATCATCAATCCGAAGTACAGGCAGCCTTTAAAGGTCCTGCCCTCTTCCTCCATGGCCCGGATGGTGGGCAGGAAGATCTCCTCCATGCAGCGCTGGGCCACTTCAGGGGTGTAGTAGGGGTTAGGGGCGATGGTGCCCATACCGCCGGTGTTCAGGCCGGTGTCGTTGTCCCCCGCCCGCTTGTGGTCCATGGAGGACACCATGGGGACCACGGTCTTGCCGTCGGTAAAGGACAGCACGGAGACCTCCGGGCCTTCCAGAAACTCCTCGATGACCACGGTGGAGCCGCTTTTTCCGAACTTGGCGTTGGCCATCATGTCGGTGACGGCCTCCTTGGCCTCCTCCCGGGTCTGGGCGATGATGACACCCTTGCCCAGGGCCAGGCCGTCGGCCTTGACCACCGTGGGGATGGGAGCGGTGTCCAGATAGTTAAGCGCCTGGGAAAGCTCGGTGAAAATTTCGTATTTTGCGGTGGGGATGCCGTATTTTTTCATCAGGTCCTTGGCAAAGGCCTTGCTGCCCTCGATGATGGCGGCGGCCTTGTTGGGGCCGAAGCAGGGTATGCCAACTTCGTTCAGCGCGTCCACCGCGCCCAGCACCAGCGGATCGTCAGGGGCGACCACCGCGTAGTCTATCCCCTGCTCCAGGGCGAATTTGACAATGCCCTCAATATCCGTCGCGCCGATGGGCACGCAGGTGGCGTCAGCGGCAATGCCGCCGTTGCCGGGGAGAGCGTAAATCTCCTGAACTTCGGGGTTCTCTTTCAGTTTTTTGATGATGGCGTGTTCGCGTCCGCCGCCGCCTACCACAAGAAGCTTCATCTCTCCGCCTCCTATCAATGGTGGAACAGGCGCATGTGGGTAAAGGCCATCACCATGCCGTATTTATTGCAGCAGTCGATCACCAGATCGTCCCGGATGGAGCCGCCGGGCTGGGCCACAAAGCTTACGCCGCTGCGGTATGCCCGCTCGATATTGTCAGAGAAGGGGAAGAAGGCGTCAGAACCCAGGGCCACGCCGCGGATCCCGGAAAGGTATTCCGCCGCTTCCTCTGCCGTCAGCGGCTCGGGGCGGGTGGTGAAGTATTTCTGCCAGTTGCCCTCGGCGCAGACATCCTCTTCGTTTTTGTTGATATAGCCGTCGATCACATTGTCCCGGTCGGCCCGGCCCAGGGTAGGCAGGAAGGGCAGGTTCAGCACCTTGTCGCACTGGCGGAGCTGCCAGGTGTCGGCCTTGCCGCCGGCCAGGCGGGTGCAGTGGATGCGGGACTGCTGGCCCGCGCCCACGCCGATAGCCTGTCCGTCCACGGCATAGCAGACAGAGTTGGACTGGGTGTATTTCAGGGTAATGAGGGCCACGATCAGGTCCCGGCGGGCGGATTCAGGCAGCTCTTTATTCTCGGTAACGATCTCGTCCAGCAGCGCGTTATTGATCTTAAAGTTATTTCTGCCCTGCTCGAAGGTGATGCCGAAGACCTGCTTGTGCTCCTGTTCCTCCGGCACATAGTCCGGGTCGATCTTCACGATGTTATAATTCCCGTTTCTCTTGGATTTGAGAATTTCCAGGGCCTCCGGCTCGTAGCCGGGGGCGATGATGCCGTCGGACACTTCCCGCTTGATGAGGGTGGCGGTGGTCACGTCGCAGACGTCGGAGAGAGCCACCCAGTCGCCGAAGGAGCACATGCGGTCGGTGCCTCTGGCTCTGGCGTAGGCGCAGGCCAGGGGGGACTGGTCAAGACCCTCGATATCGTCCACAAAGCAGGCCTTTTTCAGCTTTTCGGGCAGGGGCAGGCCGCAGGCCGCGCTGGTGGGGCTGACGTGCTTGAAGGAGGTGGCGCAGGGCAGGCCGGTGGCCTCTTTCAGCTCCTTGACCAGCTGCCAGGAGTTGAAGGCGTCCAGGAAGTTAATGTATCCGGGCCGGCCGGAGAGGATCTCGATAGGCAGCCCACTTCCGTTATCCATGTAGATGCGGGCGGGCTTCTGGTTGGGGTTGCAGCCGTACTTCAGTTCAAATTCCTTCATGGTTCAGCCTCCGTTCAATGATTTTTGTTGATGAGCCGGTTTTCCACCGCGCCGGTTTTCAGGTCCACGGTGCGCACATACAGGGAGATGCGGTTATTTTCGTCCAGGCTGTTCCAGAGCCGGCGGGTGAACTCCTCCGCGTCGTCCGGGATAGCCATGCGCTCCGGCTCGCCCTGGAAGGTGGGGATGGGACTTCCGTCGCACACATAGGTGTGGATGAAATGGCCCAGGCCCGGCAGGGCGGGATAGGAGAACAGGTAGCGGCTGCAGGCCGTGCCCTCCGGGTCCGCGCTCTTGAGAATACTCATCTGATAAGTAAAATCGTTATTGTCAAAGTTCAGCATACCGCTGATGCGGGGGGTGAGATTGGGGGCGTCCGGCTCAAACTGCCGGCTCTCCAGCGCCTCGCCGAAGCTTTTGCCCACTGCCAGGCCATTGTATATGGTATCGGTCTGGTCGCCGTTGGTGACGATGAGCTTATTGTCAAAGCTCCGCATGGCGGCATAGATGATCAGAGAGGGGTCGGCCACCTTGCTCTCGTCAAAGGGGCGGGTGTAGAGTAAGCCGTCCTCCTCGGCAAACACGCGGTTGCGGCTGTTCTCGCTGCGGCCCATGATAAAGTAGGCGATCACG
This sequence comes from Candidatus Limivicinus sp., assembly GCA_051866735.1. Classification (GTDB taxonomy): domain Bacteria; phylum Bacillota; class Clostridia; order Oscillospirales; family Oscillospiraceae; genus Limivicinus. The sequence continues at coordinate 34,984 of JBJDXP010000066.1, read as the reverse complement.
GCCCTGGAGGCGTCCGGGGTCTTGCCGATGACGATGCCCCGGCCCACATAGGAATTGCCCTGAATCAGCTCCTCGGGGGTATTGATCTTATAAATGTCCATCTGACTTTTCCTTTCCGTCTTGCTTTTTTCGTCTCTGATGCGCTTTGCCACAAGCTGGGCCGCCTGGGGCAGGAGCTGCCATTCCGCCTGCTCCATCACCCGGCGCTGAAGGACCTCCGGCGTGTCCCCCGGCAGGATATCCACCGCCTTTTGGAGGATGATCTGTCCCCCGTCGGGCACCTCATTCACATAGTGCACCGTGGCCCCCGTGACCTTGACGCCGTAGTTCAGCGCCGCCTCGTGTACCCGCAGGCCGTAGTAGCCCTTGCCGCAGAAGGACGGGATCAGGGAGGGGTGGACGTTGATGATGCGCTTTTCCCATTTTGCGGTGAAGTCCGCGCTGAGGATGCTCATAAAGCCCGCCAGGACGATCATCTCTATCCCGGCCTTTTCCAGTTCCCGGCTGATGGCCGCTTCAAATTCTTCCTGGGAAGCGCTGTCCTTCCGGCTTACGGTGACGGACTTTACGCCCGCCTTCTCCGCTCTTTGCAGGGCATAGGCCCCGGGATTGCTGGAGAGGACAAGGACGATTTCCCCGTCTCTCAGCTTCCCCTCCGCCTGGGCGTCCAGCAGGGCCTGAAGATTGGTGCCACCGCCGGACACAAACACAGCAATTTTCGTTTTCAGCATATCTGCACCTTGTCTTCGCTCTCCACGATGCTGCCGATGATGTAGGCGTCCTCGCCGTTTTCTCTCAGCACCTGAAGGGCCTTGTCCGCATCCTCTGCCGCGACCACCACGCTCATGCCAACGCCCATGTTGAAGGTGTTGAACATGTCCCGCTCGGGGATGTTGCCCTTTTTGGCGATCAGGTCAAAGATGGGCAGCACGCGCACCGCGCTCTTTTCTATCCTTGCGCCCAGACCCTGGGGGATGCTGCGGGGGATATTTTCATAGAAACCGCCGCCGGTGATATGGGAGACGCCCTTGACCTTCACGGCCTCAAAGAGGGCCAGCATGGGCTTGACATAGATCTTGGTGGGGGTCAGCAGGGTCTCGCCGATGCTCTTGCCGCCCAGCTCGGCAACGGGGCTTTTGATGTCGCTGTTTTCCACATCGAACACCTTGCGCACCAGAGAGAAGCCGTTGGAGTGAACGCCGCTGGAGGGCAGGGCGATCACCACGTCGCCGGGGCGCATGGTGGAGTTATCCAGCACCTTGCACTTATCCACAACGCCCACGGAAAAGCCCGCCAGATCGTATTCGTCCACCGGGTAAAAGCCGGGCATCTCGGCGGTCTCGCCGCCGATCAGGGCGGCGCCGCTCTGCACGCAGCCCTCGGCCACGCCGGCGACGATCTGGGCGATGCGCTCCGGCTCGTTTTTGCCGCAGGCGATGTAGTCCAGGAAAAACAGGGGCTTTGCGCCACAACAGATGATATCGTTGACGCACATGGCCACGCAGTCGATGCCCACAGTGTCGTGCTTATCCATCAGGAAGGCCAGCTTCAGCTTGGTACCCACGCCGTCGGTGCCGCTGACCAGGACAGGCTTTTCCATGCCGGTCACGTCCAGCTCAAACAGGCCGCCGAAGCCGCCCACGTCAGAGCAGACGCCGGAGGTCAGGGTGCGGGCAATATGGGTTTTCATCAGTTCCACGGCTTTGTAGCCGGCTTCAATATCCACACCGGCAGCGGCGTAGGAGGCGGAATGACTTTTGCTCATGGTTGGATCCTCACTCTCTATTTTTTTATTTGTTGTTAATGGCAGCGTCCTTTTTCAAGGCGGCGGCGGTGCCGTCGGCCCGGAACTTTTCCAGCTTTGCGGAAAGCTCCTCGTCGCTCAGGGCCAGGATCTCCACCGCCAGAACGGCGGCGTTCTTCGCCCCGTCGATGGCCACGGTGGCCACGGGGATGCCGGAGGGCATCTGCACGGTGGACAGCAGCGCGTCCAGACCGCCCAGCTGCTCAGACTTGATGGGGATACCGATCACCGGCAGGGTGGTCCCGGCGGCCATGGCTCCCGCCAGATGGGCCGCCATTCCGGCGGCGGCAATGATCACGCCAAAGCCCTTTTCCTTTGCGGTGGTGCTGAATTCTCTGGCCTCCACGGGGGTGCGGTGGGCGGAGTAGATATGGATCTCGTAGGGTACGCCGAAATCGCTGAGAACGTCAGCCGCTTTCTGAACGACCGGCAGATCGCTGTCGCTGCCCATAATGATACCTACTTTTTTCATTGCTTTTCCTCCTCAATAAATGAAAATAGTCTGAGTCGATTGCAGAAGTCCTGGCTTTTGCCCCGAAGGACAATTGGATTCGTTTTTGAGGCGGCTTTGCCGCTTCAAAAACACTCCGAGGCGAGCCAAGCGAGCCCTCGCGCCGAACAAAGCGGGTTTTGCCCGCTGCGATAAGCGCGAGTCCTCAATTGCGAAACGAGTTTCGCAATTGACCAAAAAAATGGGCGCACCATTTACCTGAAAGGTAAAAGTACGCCCAGACGGTCGGCAAAACACGGTTACTTGGTCCATGTGGTGCTCCACTTTCGTAAACGCTGAATCCATCATTTACTCGTTCCGTCAGGGCCAAATAATCTCTTTTAGTTCAGAGATAAGATACCACGTTTACCGCGTTTCTGTCAAGAATCAGCAAATTTTCAGCGAGACATTTTTCACGAAAAACTTTGATAGTTTTTGTGCAAAAAAGACATGCCGATTCTTTCTTATTTACATTTGTTATTGCAGCCAGAGCAGCCGCAGGAGCAGCCTCCGCCCCGCTTTTTCTTTTTCCGCATGGCCCGGATGACCAGCAAAACGCAGGCGGCCAGGACCGCAAGCACGATAATATCCGCAAGATTCATAGCAAACTCCCGATCTGAAATACCAGGCAGGCCATCACCCAGGCCACGGCGCACTGCATGAACACCACGCCCAGGGTCTTCACTCCGGAGCCCAGTTCCCGCTTGATGGTGGCCACCGCCGCCACACAGGGGGTATAGAGCAGGGTGAACACCAGAAAGCTCACCGCGGAAAGGGGCGTGAACACAGCAGTCAGCGCGCAGCCCAGCTCCGCCATGCTGGTGTTGAGCAGCACGGCCAGGGTGGAGACCACGGCCTCCTTTGCCGTAAAGCCGGAGATCAGCGCCGTGACCATGCGCCAGTCGGCAAAGCCCAGGGGCGCAAAGATGGGCGCGATCCACTGGCCCACCATAGCCAGCAGGCTGTCTGCGCTGTCCGCCACCACGTTGAGCCGGGTATCAAAGGTCTGCAAAAACCAGATGATGATGGTGGCCATAAAGATAATGGTAAAGGCCCGCTCTAAAAAGTCCCTGGCCTTTTCCCACAGCAGCAGCCCCACGCTCTTGGCCGAGGGCATACGGTAGTTGGGAAGCTCCATGACGAAGGGCACAGGCTGGCCCCGGAAGGCGGTGTTTTTCAAAATCAGGGCCACCAGGATGCCCACGATGATGCCGGTGACATAGAGCCCGATCATGGCAAGGGCGCTGTTATCGGGGAAGAAGGCCGCGGCAAACACGGCGTAGATGGGGATCTTGGCCGAGCAGCTCATGTAAGGGGTCAGCAGAATGGTCATCTTCCTGTCCCGGTCGGAGGAGACGGTGCGCGTGGCCATGATGGCCGGCACGGAGCAGCCAAAGCCGATGAGCATGGGCACAAAGCTCCGGCCGGAAAGGCCGATCTTTCTTAAAAGCTTATCCATAACGAAGGCCACACGGGCCATATAGCCGGTGTCCTCTAAAATGGAGAGGAAGAAAAACAATGTGACGATGATGGGCAGGAAAGACAGCACGCTGCCCACGCCCGCGAAAATGCCGTCGATAATCAGGCTATGTACCACCGGGTTGATGCCGTATTCGCCCAGGGCCCAGTCCACCAGGGTGGTGAGCTTGTCGATACCCAGGCTGAGCAGGTCCGATAGTCCCTGGCCAATGACGTTGAAGGTCAGGTAAAACACCAGAAACATCACCGCGAAGAACACCGGCAGCGCGGTATATTTTCCGGTGAGGATCCGGTCCATCTTCATGGAGCGCCGGTGCTCCTTGCTCTCGTGGCACTTGACCACGGAGAGGGCCACCACCTTTTCAATAAAGGTGTAGCGCATGTCGGCCAGAGCGGCGTTCCGGTCCAGACCGGTCTCGTTTTCCATCTCCACGATGCAGTGCTCGATCAGCTCGATCTCGTTCTGATCCAGCTCCAGCCGCTTTGCGATGTCCGGGTCGTCCTCGATGAGCTTCGCTGTGCAGAAGCGGGAGGATATGCCCAGCTTGTCGGCGTGGTCCTGGATCAGGTGGATCACCGCGTGGATGCAGCGGTGGACCGGGGAGCTGTCGGCACAGAAGTCCGTGACCCGGGGCAGGGCCTTTTTCCGGGCGGTGGTGATGGCCTGGTCGATGAGTTCAGAGACGCCCTCGCCCTTGGCTGCACTGATGGGCACCACGGGGATCCCCAGCGCTTCGCTCATTTTCTTCACATCCACGGTGCCGCCGTTGGCGTGCACCTCATCCATCATGTTCAGCGCCAGCACCATGGGCACCTTCAGCTCCAGAAGCTGTAAGGTCAGGTAGAGGTTCCGCTCAATATTGGTGGCGTCCACGATGTTGATGATGCCGTCGGGCTTCTGGTTGATGATGAAGTCCCGGGAGACGATCTCCTCCTGGGTATAGGGGCGCAGGGAGTATATGCCGGGCAGGTCCACCACGGAGCAGTCCTTCTGTCCCTTGATCTCGCCCATTTTCTGGTCCACGGTGACGCCGGGGAAGTTGCCCACATGCTGGTTGGAGCCGGTGAGGGCATTGAAGAGGGTGGTTTTGCCGCAGTTCTGGTTTCCGGCCAGGGCAAAGATCATTTCCCGCTCCCCTCCTCCAGCTCGATTTTTCTTGCGTCCTCCAGCCGGAGCGTCAGCTCATAGCCCCGGACGCGGATCTCAATAGGGTCGCCCATGGGGGCGATCTTCTGCAGAGTGACTTGGGTACGGGGGATCAGCCCCATATCAAGCAGACGGCAGCGGAGTGCGCCGCTTCCGCCCACGGTTTTGATGACCGCGCTGCTGCCCACTGCAAGCTTATCCAATGTCATTTTCTGTCCTCCATTTGAGTAAGTTAGCCTTATGCAACTGATATTAGCACAGGCTAACTTTCCTGTCAACAGATTTTCTCCGGCCCGCGGGCTTGTCTGTACTACATTATATATAGGAGCAGACCATCAATCATTCCACGAAATGAAAACAAACAGACCTGCAAATCAAAAGTTGACGCACGCCAAAGCCTTCCCCTTGAGCGCTGCCGAGCCATTGCGAAATGGAAAAATCCTCCCTATGACCAATCATCATAGGGAGGATCAACTGTTTTACATCTCCCGGCTAATTCCGGGGAGGATTTTCAGTCTCAGGTGTTCAGATTTTTTCCAGACCAAGAGCAGTCCGGGCGGCGGCGCGGCCGAACATCATAGCGCCGCAGATGGAGGTGCCGCAGGTGGGGTACTCGGTGCCGTAGAAGCCGGTGCCGGCCACTTCTCCGGCGGCGAACAGGCCGGGGATGAAGCTGCCGTCCGGGCGGAGCACACGGGCGGATACGTCGATCTCCAGTCCGCCGAAGGTGACGGTGATGCAGGGGTGCAGGCGCAGTGCCACATACTTGGGGCCCTCGATGGGGTGCAGGAACTCAGCGGGTTTGCCAAAGTCCTCGTCCACACCCTTCTCCACCAGCTCGCAGTAGCGGTCAAAGGTCTTCTGCAGCCGCTCAGGGTCGCAGCCCATCTTCTTGGCCAGGCCCTCGATGCTGCTGGCCACAGGGTCCTTGCTCTTGCCGGCCACGGCCATCTTGTAGCCCAGCTTCACGCCGGGGTAGGGCTCCTTGCCGGAGGTGATGTACCAGCCGCAGTTGCTGCCGCTGGCGGCCAGAGCGTCGCCCACGGTGTACTGATAGGTCCACTCATTCACCACACGGTCGCCCTTCTCGTTGACGATCAGGCCGGACTCGTCGTTGATGCCGATGCCGCAGGTCAGGCTGGTGTACACCACCTGCACGCCGGGGTGGACAAAGTTTCTTGCGCCGATCTTCTCGGCAGCCACCAGGCCGTCGCCCACATTGCCGTGGGGCGCGGTGCTGAAATAATGGGCGGTCGGGTAACGGGCGCACATCTCCTTGTTCCGCCCGTAACCGCCGGTGGCCAGGATGACGCCCTTTCTGGCGTGGACGGTCAGGGTGCCGCCGGCCGCCTTCTTGCAGACAGCGCCGGTGACAGCGCCGCTGCCGTCCGTCAGCAGCTCAGCCATGGCGGTGTTGTATACGATCTCGCCGCCCAGGTCGTTTTCATAGTAAAGGGTCAGGGGCACGGAGATCTCGCCGCCCTCGCCGTTGGTCTGTCCGCCGCCGCCGGGGGAGTTGTGGACGCGCCAGGGCTGGAGGGACACATGGATGGGCTCCACGTCCTGCACGGTGTAGCTGCCCTTTTTCAGGCTGCCGTCCTCATTCTGTCCGGGACGGGTCAACTCCTGCCAGGGCTGGGCCAGGACCTCTTCCGGGTCGCCCTTGATGCTGTACTCAATGGAGCTGAGCCAATCCAGAGTGGAGTTCAGGTGGTCGGCCACATAGCGGGTCTTCACCGGGGACATGAAGTCGCCCCTTCTGTCGCCCACTTCCATCAGGTAGTCATAGACCATGTCCGGGCTGTCGTAGATGCCCTGTCTCTTCTGCCACTTGGTGCCTGCGCCCAGGATCTTGCCGCCGCTGCGGGCCGTGGAACCGCCGGTGATACCCTGCTTTTCCACGATGAGGACCTCCGCGCCGCTGAGCTTGGCCTCAATGGCCGCTGCCAGACCGGCTGCGCCTGCGCCGCAGATCAGCAGGTCCACGGTGCGCTCCTCGTCCGTAGCCTCAGGAGGCACAGGGCCGGGAGCGGCTTTCAGCTCGGCGATCAGTTCCTTGCCCGCGCCGGAGGCCTTGATGGCCGCGGCAGCGCCGTCCAGAATGGCCTTGCTGGTCAGCTCCGCACCCTCCACCTCGGGGATGTTCAGGGACTGGTACTCCACGATCAGCCCGGGCAGAGTCTCCACCGGTGAGGTATTCAGGCCCCAGCCGATGCCGCGGATCTCATTTTGCTCCGTCACCTTGACCGACTCGATCCGGTCGGGGCTGAGGGTGACCTGCACCGTGACTTTTCCCCGGTAGCCCCTCCCCTGGCCTTCATAACAGCCTTCATTGAATCTTGCCATTACATTCTTCCTTTCTCTATCTGAATTTGTTTAAAGCAGTGTGGCGATGGCTTTGGAGAGGATCCCTCTCAGCTTCATGCCGGTCTTGATGTTTTTCACATCCTCCAGGGTGACCCGGTGGCATTTCGCCAGGGTATCGGCAAAATCCGCCTCGATATCCGCAATGCAGGGGGTATCCACCATGTAGGCCGCGCACTCGAAATGGTGGTACAGGCTGCGGTAATCCAGGTTGATGGTGCCCACAACGGCTTTTTTGTCGTCACTGGTGAACACCTTGGCATGGACAAAGCCCGGCGTATACTCATAGATCTTCACGCCCGCCCGGATCAGGGAGGCATAGTGGGTCTTGGCCAGAGCGTAGGGCGTCTTTTTGTCCGGTATACCCGGCAGGATGATGGATACCTCCACTCCTCTCTCCGCGGCAAAGCGCAGAGCGGTGTCCAGCTCGCCGTCAAGGATCAGGTAGGGGGTCATGATGTGGACATAGTCTTTCGCCCGGTTCAAAATGTCGATATAGACCATCTCGCCCACCCGGTAGCCGTCCACCGGGCTGTCGCCGTAGGGGATCACATAGCCCGGGGCCTCGTTCACCGGCTCCGCCGGATAACTCAGATATTTCCCGAACTCCGGCTCCTTCTCGTCGATGTTCCACATCTGTAAAAACAGCAGGGTAAAGCTTCTGGCCGCCGGGCCTTTCAGCATCACGGCGGTGTCCTTCCAATGGCCGAAGACCTCTTCCCTGTTGATGTACCGGTCAGACAGGTTCACGCCGCCGGTAAAGGCGGTATGTCCGTCGATAACCAGGATTTTTCTGTGGTCCCGGTAGTTATAATGGGTAGAGACAAAGGGGGCAATGGGCGCGAAGGCCTTGCTTTTTATGCCCAGCTCCTTCAATTTTTGGGGGTAGCTGTAAGGCAGGGTGGTAAACTCGTTGGTGCCGTCGTACATCAGGCGGACTTCCACCCCTTCGCTTGCCTTGCGGGCAAGGATCTCCAGGATCCGGCCCCACATCTCCCCTTCTTCAATAATAAAATACTCCAGGAAAATGAAATGCTCCGCTTTTTCCAGCTGCCTGAGCATTTCCTCAAACTTATCCTCGCCCAGAGGGAAATAGCTGACCTCCGTCTGGTCATAGGCCGGAAAGCAGCCGGTAAGATTCAAATACCGATCGAGGGCCGCCGATTCAGGGCTGGTCTGTTCCAGGCCCTTCAGCGCCCGCTCGTCCTGGGGCAGAGCGTCCCTTGTCTCATCCACCAGCAGACGCAGCCGGTCCCTCAGGGCCCTGTGGCCCACATCCGTTCTTGTGTACAGCAAAAACAAGGTTCCAAACACAGGGACGATCATAATAAAAACCAGCCAGGTGATCTTTGCGGAGGGGTCAAAGTCGCTGTTAATCAGGTAGATCACCATAACTACCACAAAAACGCCCTGTAAAATAATCAAATGCGGTACATACTGCTCACACAGGATAAAGGCCGTCAGCACCAGCGCCACCTGGAGGAGCAGAAGCAAAGCCAACAAGCCAATCCGGCTGAACACCAGCCGCACCATACCGATATGGCCCTTTTTCAGCAGCCGCATTCCCATCTTCTGCACATCCTGTCTGTCCATCACGCGTCCCCTTTCTGTCAAGTTCTTTTCCTTATATTTTATGACAGGAAAAGCGCCGCGTCAAGTATTTACGACATATTCGGGCAGCAGGCTCACCCCTGTGGCCGGCAGCGGCTCCCCTTTTGCCCGAATATCCCGCCGGACAGGACCGGGAAAAAGCATAACACCGGCCCGATAAAAAGGCCGCAGGAAGCTGTCGTTTTTTTCGCTGCGATTCCTATTGAAATTTTCATTTCGCTGTGTTATACTATCCACACTCGCGGATGTAGTTCATCGGTAGAACTCCGGCTTCCCAAGCCGATAAGGTGGGTTCGACTCCCATCATCCGCTCCAGAAAAAAGCACTTGCAAAAGCAAGTGCTTTTTTCAACGAAATAAATCCCTTACGGGATTTGTGAAATGTGCTTCGCACGTGAAATACGCCTTCGGCGTGTGAAATGCCTGCGGGCGTGGGGGGATTTATTTCATTTCACTTGATGCGCAGCATCAAATTTCACAATGCCCCAAGGGCATTATTTCACATTTGCCGTAAGGCAAATATTTCACTAATACTCCCCCACTTTAGTAAACGCTGAACAAATCGCCTGCGGTGTCTCGCGGAAAATTTGCGCCCTGATTTCGTCACTTTTTCTTGCAATACACAAAGTATTCCTGCAAAAAAGTGCCATCATCAGAACGCAAATTTTCTCGCGATCCGCTCTTGCCGATTTAATCATCGTTTACTCTACGGAGCGTTTATTGTTTCCCCGGCCCGAAGGGCTTATGATACCGGCAGGAGGTGCTGTTATGGATCAGGTCAAAACCGGAAAGCTTATTCGTTCCCTGCGGCTAAAGCATAAGCTGACGCAGCTTGCGCTGGCGGAAATGCTGGGCGTCAGCGATAAGGCCGTTTCCAAATGGGAGCGGGGCTGCGGCGCGCCGGACATTTCGCTCCTCCCTCTATTATCACAGGCCCTGGGCGTGGACACGGAAGCGCTGCTTCGGGGCGAACGGGAGGAAAACGCGTTGAGCAACGGAAATCTGAACAAGCTGAAATTTTATCTCTGTCCGGACTGCGCAAACCTGCTTTTTTCCACAGATGATGCGGATGTGCACTGCTGCGGAAAGAAGCTCTCGCCCATGGAGGCCCGGAAGGCAGACGGGGCTGAGGCCCTGTCCGTCACGGTCTGCGACGGCGGCTGGGCCGTCACATCCAGCCATGAAATGCGCCGGGAGCACTATATCTCCTTCCTGGCCTTTCTCACCGGGGATACGGTCATGGTGAAAAAGCTGTACCCGGAGTGGGGTCTGGAAACCTGGCTGCCCTTCTTTGCCCATGGCAGGCTTCTCTGGTGCTGCACAGAGCACGGGCTGTTTTATCAGGACATTTAACGCACAAAGCCCGCCATTCTCCCCGGAGGATGGCAGGCTTTGTGCTGTTTATGCTTCTCTTGTCATTTGTATGAGCCAATGATATAATAATGTCTGCTGAATAAACCGCAAAGCGGTTTATTCACGCGGCGTATGCCGCCCTGATTTGTCTTTAAAACTGAGAGAAAAAAGGAATGATACGATGAATATTCCCTATGAAACCATGCTCAGCGAGTTTGAGCGCGTGCTGAACAAATACGGCTTTTCCCCCGAGCGGGCCCATGACGCGGCGGAGATTTTCGCCCAGAACAGCCTCTGCGGGGTATATTCCCACGGGCTGAACCGCTTTCCCCGGGTGATCGAGTATCTGAAAAACGGCGAGATCGACCCGTCTGTGGAGGCGGAGTGCGTGGTCTCCTTCGGCGCTATCGAGCGCTGGGACGGGCACCGGGGCTTCGGTCCCCTGAACGCCAGACGGGCCATGGAGCGGGCCGTGGAGCTGGCAAGAAACTTCGGCGTTGGCGTGGTGGCTCTGGGCAACAACAACCACTGGATGCGCGGCGGCACCTACGGCTGGCAGGCGGCGGACGCGGGCTGCATCGGCATCTGCTGGTCCAACTCTTGGCCCATCATGCCCGCCTGGGGCGCGCTGGACAGCAGGCTTGGCAATAACCCCATCGTTTTCGCCGTACCCCGCTCCAACGGCCAGCACATCATGGTGGACTGCGCCCTGTCCCAGTTCAGCTACGGCAAGCTGGAGAGTACCCGCCTTGCGGGAAAGCAGCTCCCTGTGGCCGGCGGCTATGACGAAAACGGCCAGCTTACCACCGACCCCGCCGCCATCGAGCGGACCCAGCGGGTCCTGCCCATCGGCTACTGGAAGGGCAGCAGCCTCTCCATCCTGCTGGACATGATCGGCACCATCCTGACCGACGGAAACTCAGTTGCCAAAACCGGCACCTTTGACTCCGAGGTGGGTCTGACCCAGATCATGATCGCCATTGACCCGGCCAAGTTCCAGTCCGCGGAGATCACCGATTCCATCATCAACACCATCTGCGCCGATGTAAACGCCTCCACCCCCATCAAAGAGGGCGACCGGGTGCGCTGCCCCGGCGAGGGCGACTGGAAGCGCCGCCAGGAGAATATGGCCCACGGCATCCCGGTGGTGGAGGAGAAGTGGAACGAAGTTTTAGCCATGTAAAAGAGGCGAACAGCAATGACACCCATGCTTCTTTCTGCCGCTGAGGCTCTTGAACGGCTGAAGGCGGGCAATGAACGCTACTTGACCGCGCAAAGCTGCCCCGGTGACATCTCCCCCAGGCTCCGGCTGCACACCAGCGTTCACGGGCAGGCTCCCTATGCCATTATCATCAGCTGCTCCGACTCCCGGGTGATCCCGGAGAGCATTTTCTCTGCCGGGCTGGGCGAGCTTTTCGTGATCCGCGTGGCGGGAAACGTCATCGACGACCACCAGCTGGGCAGCATTGAATATGCCGCCTCCCATCTGGGAACGCCGTTGATCGTGGTATTGGGCCACACGCTCTGCGGCGCGGTGGACGCCGCCATCAACAGCGACCCGGAGGGCTACATCAAGTTCATCACCGACGAGATCAAAGCCGCCATCGGCGAAGAAAAGGACGATTACCAGGCCTGCTGCCTGAACGTGCGGCACAGCATGGACCTTATCGAGCACAGCCTCCAGATCCACAGCATGGAGGAGCATGAGGGCCTTCGCGTCATCGGCGCGGTCTACCGCATCGACAACGGAAAAGTGGATTTTCTCTGAAATAAGCAAAAAAATGCTCCCTTTTGCGGAAGGTTCCCGCAAAAGGGAGCATTTTTTATGTTTCAAGTTTTTCCAGTGCGACAGTCTGCTGCTTTAAGGATATCTTTTTCACCTGCCAGCCGTAGGCCAGCAGCTCCTTTTTGCAGTTCAAAAAAGAGTGGTCGATGGGCAGTCCGCAGATCTCCTCCACCTGTGCAAAGGACAGGAGCAGCTCACTGCCCTGCTGACCGGCCACGTATTCCCAGAGGGGCGAAAATTTACTCATGCTTCACCCTTGCTCCACCCAGGCCAGCACTTCCGCCAGATTCTCCGCGCTGACACGGCTGCCGCCCTGGGTCATCATCTCCAGCATCACGTCCTCGTCCGGCGTGCGGTCCTGTTTCTCCGCAAGACCCTTTCCGGCGGTCTTGACCATAATGGTCATCATCAGTTTGTAAATGCCCCTGAGTTTTTGGATATCAAAACCGCCCTGAAGGGTGAACATCGGTGTTTTCTCCGGAATAGCGTTTGCTTTTCTGACCTCCTGCAGCTGGGAGCCGTTTCCGCCCATGCCCACGCCGCAGACCGCCTGCACTTTGTAGCGCTTCGCCGCTTTTTTATAGCCCTGCACCTTGCCTGCCATGAGCCAGCCCAGGTAGATCACGCAGTTGCCCGCCGCCAGCTTCTGCTCCGCCTCGGCAAGAGAGTATACCGGTAGGCCGGTCTTGTCTCCCAGCAGCCGGGCATATTCGGCGGTGAAGCCAGTATTGGAGGTGTATACGATGGAATTTGCGTTCATCATGTGTCCCCTCATTTCTTTATTTTCAATATGGTTTTTCTGTTGGCGTTATATTCTCCGCCCACGGCGTGGATCAGCAGCTCCTCCAGGGAGGCCAGCGCCGCGACGCCGCAGACCGCCCAGCACCAGACCGGGGCAAAGGGCAGGCGCAGAACATAGGGCAGGAGAAACACCACCGCGCCGGTCAGCTTGTTCATATAGGTATGCAGCGCGGCAAAGCGGCCGTATCTCCTTGCAGCCACCCCATAGGCGGAAAGGCGGATCAGCAGCACCGCCCTCAGCAAGGCCCAGAATGCCCACGGCAGCAGCTGCCACAAAATGGGCAGGAGCTGTATAATCACCACCGTGTAAAAAAACAGGTCGGCAATGCTGTCCAGCCTTGCAACCAAGTCACTGGCCGTCCCCATATGCCGGGCAAGCCAGCCGTCCAGTATATCGCTTAATCCGCAGAACGTATAGATCACAAAATACAGCGGCGTCAGCGGCAGGGCAAAGAGAAGCCCCGCCGTTCCAGCAATGCGCAGGGATGTGATGAGGTTTGGCAGCTTTGCTTTATTCATGGCGTTTCTTCCTCTTGGTGCTGGCCATCGGCTAATCCAGTCCTTCCCTGATCCACTGTCTGAGCACCTTCAGCTGCTCCTCCGTATGGAACCAGTGTTCCCCCTCTTCCATGACTGTCAGCTCCGCTCCGAAGCGCCTGACAAAGTCCTCAATGCTCTCCCGCTCCACCAGTTCATCCCGCCCGGCGTATAAAATCCAGGTGGGCACATTCCAGCGCGTCACCGGGTGTTCCCGGACGTAGCACAGATAGGGCCAGGACAGGGTCTCGCCGAAAGCCGTGGGGATCTCCCCCTCTTTTTCCAGCTGCGCCGGTGTGACAGCGGCCCATCCCATCATCCGCCGGATCAGGCGCTCCATATCCGTAACGGGTGAGACAAACAGCGCCCGCGCCAAGGCCTTGTCCCCCAGCGCCAGCAGGGAAAAGTAAGCGCCAATGCTGTTGGCATAGAGGGCGACCTCATTATAACGCCGCTTCAGCTCCTCATAAACCGCGCTCAGCTCCGGCGCCGCCTCCCAGGGGACAAAGCGCGCCGCTTCCGCAGTCCGCGCGCCCCAGCCCGGCAGGTCGATCCCGACCACATCCCAGCCTTTTTCGCAGGCGATCTCCGAAAGCAGCAAAGCTTCCTCCTTGTTTCCGCCCTTTCCGTGGACGAAAAGAAAGACCCTGTCCGCCTGCACGGTATACAGCAGCCCGGGAATACCCCCGAACCGCAGCTCTTCTTTTTTCATCGCGGTATCTCCGTAAATATGATGCAAATAAAATTATGTTAATTTGATTATGTAAACTTATACAGGACTTTTTCATAGTCCTTTACCACATATTTTTTGTTCGTCCTCCCCTTTTGGAGCACGGTATGGCCCTCGGCCTCCAGTTTTTCCTTCTGGGCCTCCGCGCCGCCGGGGTATTTGGGGTTCAGCTCCCCGTTGGCTTTCAGCGTCCGCCACCAGGGGGTCTCGTCCTCTTTGCGCTGGTAACTGGCCCAGGCGGCGATGGAGACGAAAATGCCCGCCGTGATGGGTTCGGTAAAGTCTGCGCCGCTCTGCGCAGCGTAAAAGGCCCGGATCTCCCCCACGGTGGTCAGCTTTCCATAGGGGACGCGCCGCATAGCCGCGTCGTAATCCATGGGCGGGGCAAAGTACATCCTGTCCCCGCCGTATTTTTCAATGCTCTTCCGGTCCGTGATGATCTGCATTTTGGGCATGTCCTTGCTGTCCCGGAGCATTGCGTTAAGATCCTTTTTGTCCTCGTTTGCCATGTGTGCCGCCTCCTGCGCTCAGGATAAACAATTTTCGCCCTATATGCAATGAGACGGTTTTATTATTTTCACTTCACCCACTGGGAAAAGGGCGTCAGCTCCAGCTGCACATAGTCGGCCGGGGCAGTGGTATAGGTCATGTCGATCATTTCGCCCTCTTCCAGCTTCACCGTGGTATCAAAGCTGTCGTTATAGGCGGAAGAGCCCTGATTGGCAAAGCGGTTTTCCCCGGCGTAGTAGTAGCGGTTTCTCTCCGTGCCGTCAAACACCAGCTTGTTGACCCCATTCTCATCCAGGGTGTACAGGCTGAAGATCATATTATCAAAAAATTCATCGGCGTTGATCGGCCCGATCAGCAGCTCCTGCACCCCGTCGCCGTCAAGGTCCAGAATGGCGTAGCCCAGGTTTTCCAGAGGCTCATCCCCATAGCAGTCCGCCGCCATGTAGTTCAGGCCGTCCTCCATCAGCTCCGCCCCGTTCCAGCGCTGCTCCAGCGCGGTGTAGTATTCGCCGATGACCACGGCGTAAGCCTGCTCCGCCGTGGGCGTCTCCTCCGGCGCGGGGGCGGTCTCCTCCGGCTCCGGGCTAGGCTCTTCCTGTGCGGGAGCCGTCTCTTCCGGCGCGGGGACGGGGCTTTCCGGAGCCGCAGATTCCGGCGCTGCCGGGGTGGAGGCCCCGCAGGCGGCAAGGCTGAACACCATGATGACGGAAAGGAACAGTACAGCAATTTTTTTCATTTCTTTTTCCTCACTTTGATCATAAATTTTGTTCTATCGTTTTCTTTGGGGGTGACGGTCTTTTCCTTCAGCCGGCCCGATTGGATCAGCAGCATCATGGCCGCGAAATCATGGCCCAGCATCTCGTTGATCTCCTCCTCGGTAAAGCTGCACATGCCCGTCGCGCACAGCGCCCCGATCCCGTAGGTGTGGATCCACACATGCCGGAAAAGCTCCATGGCCTCCGGCTCGGTCAGGCCGTAGTCCCGCTCGATCAGGCCGATGCACAGCCGGGCCGTGTCGCCCAGCTCCGAAAAAATGTCTGCGAAGCTCCTGGCCTGGCCGTTCTCCGTCATGAACAGAAGCCGGAACAGTCTGGGCTCCTCCCGGGCAAAGAGGATCATCTGCATTCCGAACTGCTTGAAGGCCGGGGTGTAATGCACGGCCTTTTCCGCGAAGCTGTCAAAGCGCTCCATGGCGGCCTGCCGCAGCTGCCGCTGCACCTCCTCCATGCTCTGAAACACGGTGAAGATGGGCCGGGCAGAGCTGCCCAGACGCAGCCCCAGCTCCCGGGCGGTCAGCGCCTCGGTTCCCTTTTCGCTCACCAGGTCCAGCGCGGCGGCAACGATCTCTTCCTTTGTAAATTTCGGCTTTGGGGGCATTGGGTCCGTCCTTTCTGAAACGTTTGTTTTAAAACGTTTGTTTTATTATATTTTATTTGCCCGCCCCTGTCAATAAAAACATCCGTCCATACAGAAGTACGGACGGATATTCCCCTGTTTCCTTATTTCATAGAGCGCGCTATGGTCACAATATCGCCTACGCCGTTCAGCACCATGTTGGGGCGGTAGGCATAGGTTTTCAGCGTATCCCTGTTGGATACGCCCGAGAGCACCAGCACGGTAGACATGCCGCTCTCCAGACCGGAAATCACATCGGTGTCCATTCTGTCGCCCACCATCACGGCCTCAGCCGAGTGGCAGTGTAAAAGCCGCAGCCCTGTCCGCATCATCAGGGGGTTGGGCTTCCCGCAAAAATAGGCCTGCGTTCCGGTGGCCATCTCGATGGGCGCGACCAATGCGCGGCAGCCTGGCGCGATCCCGTTTTCAATAGGGCCGGACACATCGGAATTTGCGCCGATCAGCTTTGCGCCGCCCAGAACCAGATTGGTGGCTTTGGTCAGCGTATCCAGAGAATAGGACCGCCCTTCTCCCACCACCACATAGTCCGGGTTTACGTCGTTCATGGTTATCCCCGCGTCATAGAGCGCGTTGAGCAGTCCCGCCTCCCCGATGGCAAAAACCGAGCAGCCCGGCGCCTGATCCTTCAAAAAGGCGGCGGTTGCCAGAGCACTGGTGTAAAAGTGCTCCTCCGGCACGTCCAGGCCCATGCGGGCGAGCTTTTGGTTCAGTTCTCTGGGCGTATAGCCGCTGTTATTGGTCAAAAACAGGTATTCCTTCTTTTCCTCCTGAAGCCATTGAATGAACTCCGTGACACCGGGCAAAATCTGGTTTCCGTGGTAAATCACGCCGTCCATATCGCAGATAAAGCCGGTCTTTTCATTGAAGTTGATGGTGTTCATATATTCTTTCATCGGTTTTTCTCCTCTTATTCATTTGCCTTTTGGATACCAGTATGACATATCATACCGCCGGTTTCAATCAACAATTCGTAAACTCCCTGCAAAGCTGCCGCGCAAAGTCGGAAAAGTCGTGAAAAATCAGGACTTTCCCAATGGTCGAGGGGCAAAAGTGGGGTTTTTCATTGACATTGCCCCATCCGGCTTCTATGCTACTGTCAGGCTTGCAAGACCGAATCTGCCCGCCGTCGGCGGGGATAAGGAGCGATCAACATGGACAATAAAAAGACCTTCGGCGCCTACATACTCCAGCGGCGAAAGGAGCTGGGCATGACCCAGAAGGAATTTGCACAAAAACTGTATGTGACCGAATCGGCGGTCAGCAAATGGGAGCGGGGTCTGAGCTATCCCGACATCACTTTGCTGCTGAACATCTGCAGCGTTCTGGATATTTCCGAACACGAGCTGCTTACCGGCAGCGAGGATATTCAGGCGCGAAACGCGGAAAAGCTGGCGTCAAAATACCTGCTGCTCTCCAAGCGTTACCGCATGGTTTTCCTCATCATCTACGGCCTGACACTTTTGGGCTGCGCCATCGGCAATCTGGCGGCGCAGCATACCTTGGACTGGTTCTTTATCGTATTGGCCTCTGTTTTCGCGGCGGCCTCGCTGACCCTGGTTCCGGTTTTTGCGGATATGCACCAAAAGACCGAAAGGTTAAAAGCGCCGCTGACGGCGATCAGCTTCACCCTCTCTCTGGAGCTGCTGCTTCTGGTCTGCTGCCTTTACACCGGCGGGGACTGGTTCTGGGTGGCAGGCGTTTCCGTACTCTTCGGCCTGTCGCTGGTGCTGATGCCCTTTCTGCTGCCCGGCCTTCCCTTGCCCGCCTGCTTCGAGGGGCGAAGGACTTCCCTGTATCTGATCACAGAGACCGCTCTGCTGCTTCTTCTTCTCTTCGTCTGTCAGGTCTATACCGGGGGACACTGGTTTCTCATCACCGCTGTCAGCGTCCTCTTCGGCCTTGGCTTTTTTATTCTCCCGGTGCTGCTGCGGCAGTTTCCCCTGCCGGAGCCTCTGTGCCGGCACAAAACCCTTCTCTACTTTGCCGTTCAGACCCTGCTGCTGATGCTCTTGCTTCTCGCTGCGGACAGCCGCCTGTTTCTCACCTTGAGCCTGCCCGTTTCCCTGCTGTGTCTCATTCTCCCCTGGGCCCTTATGGCCGTGATCCGCTATCTGCCCTTTAACGGGCTGATCCGCGCCGGGCTCTGCTTCGGTCTGACCGGGCTTTGGACCTGGCTGTTTCCCGCGGCTCTGGAATTTGTTCTGTCCCTGCGCTATGGCCCTGCGGACACCGCCTATCCCCTGAACATCCCCTTTGATTTCTTTCAATGGGGCGGGAACCAGACGGCCATGAACGTGATCGCCATTGTACTGTTCTCCTTTGCCGCCCTGTCTGCCGTTTTTCTTCTGGCCGGTATCGCCCCGGAGCTGAAGCGGAGAAAGAAATGATCCGGTTGGTTTTCTCTCCCGGTTGTGCTATAATGTATCTATCAGTACATTTTGGGAGGATAAGGACATGAGCATCAAAAACGAGGCTAAGATCAAAAATCCTCTGGTAGTGGGCATCCGCGAGCAGCTGGAGCACCGGGCGCTGTGGATGTACCTGCTCTGCGACGAGTCAAAGAAAAAGGGCCTGAACCCGGAGGATTACGCCCCCGCCGCTATCCGGCGCTGCGGACTGTATCAGGGCGGCGAGCTGCGGAAAAAGGCCGGCGGCGGAGACTCCTTAAAGGGTCTGAAAAAGACGCTGTTTTCCAAGTTCGCCCAGTGGGTGTTTGAGATGGACATCAAGCGCTGCACCGACGACAATCTGGACATCGACTTCCACTACTGCCCGCTGGTGAAGGCCTGGCAGAAGCAGGGGCTCTCCGACGAGGAGATCCAGCTGCTCTGCGACCACGCCATGTGCGGCGACCGGGGCATTGCGGAGAGCTTTGGCTGTAAGCTGGACCTGCCCGCCACCATCGCCCGTGGTGACGACGTCTGCCAGATCCGCTTTGTCCGGCGGGAGAAGAAGGAGGGCTGAGGATGAAGCGCTTTCTGGGTGTTTGGGTCATATGGTTTGTCCTGCTGCTGATCTGCTTCATGCTCTTCGGCAACTATCTGATGAGCAATTTCTATGTTATCCTTCTTGCCGTCTCACTGCTGCTGGCGATTTTTACCTGCGTGCTGATTTCCCAGTCTGACGCCATTGAGACACTGGAAAAACGCATTGACGCTCTGGAAGGAAAACCATTCTCTGATCCAGGTGAAGAAGGAAAGAACTGATTGCAGCTTGAGTCATTTACCTGCTTCCCCAGCAAGCAAAAATCCCGGGAGATTTAAAGAATCTCCCGGGATTTTTGCTTACATGGCTTTGATTACCGCTTCTTTATCCGGAATGCTGGGGATGCCGCCGGGCTGTTCCGTGGACAGGCTGGCCGCGGTGACGGCATAGCGGCCGATATAGGCCAGGTCATCCTCCGTCAGCGCAGCAATGGACTTGTCCAGCTCCAGCAGCCTTGCCAGGGCGCTGCCACCGAAGATATCTCCCGCGCCGGTGGTGTCAACGGGGTGAACTTTGGGGCAGGACGCACGGAAACTGGCAGCGGCGGTTTTCAGCAGGCAGCCCTCCGGCCCCAGCGTTACCATGGTCAGGGACACACCGTATTCTTTCAGCAGCCTGTCCGCCCCCTCCTCGGGGCCGCAGCTCCACAGGAAATCCACTTCATTGTCGCTGATTTTTACCATGTCCGCCTGACGCAGGCTCCACAGCATCTGCTCTCTGGCGCTCTCTGCATCGGGCCACAGAGGCGGGCGCAGGTTGGGGTCACAGCAAATCAGCTTGCCTTTTGCCTTTGCGTAGGCCAGGCTCTTTTGGGTCGCCGTCCGCGCCGGCTCATCCGTCAGGCTCAGGGTGCCGAAGTGAAACACCTTCGCCTCATCAATGAGGGAGGTGTCCACCTCCTCCCAGCAAAGCCGGGTGTCCGCCCCGGGCTTCCGGGCAAAGGAGAAGGAGCGCTCGCCCCTCTCGTCAAGGGTGACGAAGGCCAGGGTTGTGAACACCGCCGGGTCAAGAATTACGCCCCTTGTTTCGATACCGGCCCGGCGCAGGGTGCCCAGCAGCAGGCGGCCGAAGGAATCGTCCCCCACCTTGCCCAAAAGGGCGGTTTTTTTGCCGCAGGCGTTCACCGCGGCAAGGAAATTGGCGGGAGCGCCGCCGGGCTTGGCGGCCAGAACGGGGTAACCGCTCTCATCCGCAGACAGCGGGGAAAAGTCGATCAGAAGCTCCCCCAAAGCGACAACATCAATCATTTTACAGCAGTACCACGCCCGCCTGTTCGCAACTCTTTACCGTGTCCTCGTCCCAGATGGAGGCCTGGACCTCGCCGATATGGGCCTTGCCCAGAAGCAGCATGGAGAGCCTGGACTGGCCGATGCCGCCGCCGATGGTCAAGGGCAGCTCGCCGTTCAGGAGCATCTTATGGTAGGGCAGCTCCCGCCTGTCGTCGCAGCCGGAGAGACGCAGCTGTTTATCTAGGGACGCCGGGTCCACCCGGATGCCCATGGAGGACACCTCGAAGGCGCAGCCCAGCAGCTCATCCCAGAACATAATGTCGCCGTTTAAGTCCCAGTCGTCATAGTCCGGGGCACGGCCGTCGTGGGGCTTACCGGAGCGCAGCGCGCCGCCGATGCCGATGATGAAGGCGGTCTTGTGCTCTTTCAGATATTCGTTCTCCCGCTGTTTCGGCGTCAGCTCCGGGTACATGTCCTCCAGCTGCTGGGCCGTGACGAAGGAGACCCGGCGGTTCAGCTTACCCAGAGCCTGAAGCTGGGGGTAAATGGCCTGCATGGTGTCCTGGGTATCGCAGATGGCGGTGACGATGTCCATGACGGTCAGCTTTAAATAATCCAGCTTTCTCTCCTCAGGCAGGATGACCTTCTCCCAGTCCCACTGGTCCACATACACCGAGTGGAGATTGTCCAGCTCATCCTCGTCCCGGCGGATGGCGTTCATGTCGGTATAAAGGCCCTTTCCCGGGAAAAAGCCGTAGCGTTTCAGGGCAAGGCGCTTCCACTTTGCCAGAGACTGCACCACCTGGGCCTTGTGGTCGGAGCGGAGGATATCAAAGGATACGGGCCGCTCATAGCCGTTCAGGTTGTCGTTCAGACCGGAGTTTTCGTCCACGAACAAAGGCGCTGACACCCGGTACAGGTTCAGCAGTGCGCCCAGCCGGTCCTCAAACAGGCGCTTTAGCAGGCTGATGGCCTTCTGCGTATCATAAATGGAGAGAAGGCTTTTATAGCCCTCGGGAATAACTGTTTTCATGCTTCTTACTTCCTTTTTCTGTCCTCGCTCAGAAGATCGGCGATCTTCTGGTAATAGCCCTCCGCGTCACGGCGGAAGTTTTTCTCGATCAGCTTTGCCTGCTCCTCACCGGCGCAGAGAAAGCGGAGATGGATGATCTCCCCTTTTCCGTCGGACATGGCCAGCGTCACCATGCAGCCGCCCTCCTCCATGTCGTGTTTGGCGGTGATCATGGCGGCCCGGCGCATCCGCTCCTCCACCGGGGCGATGAGCTTCAGGGCCTTGGAGCGGACGGAGTATGGCAGGCTGCTCTCCACCGCGTCGGCGTTGCGCGCCCCCTTTTCCGTGATGGAATAGCCCTCCTCATGCTCCTCGATATGGCCGGTCTCCACCAGCTCGCTGAGACAGTCGGAATAGTCAAAGTAGCCTATCCCGCCGTCGCACTGGCACAGCTCGCCCAGAGTCTCCGGGTCCACCACGCCGGGCAGACGGCGGAGAATGAAGAGGATGAGTATCTTGATATCCAGCTTCTCATGGATAAAACCGAAACGCTCCATATTTCCCTCCTGCAAATGAAAAATGCTTAATATGAATATTATACTTCACCGGGGCGATTTTTCAAGCACAATTATGGCAAGCGGCAAAAGTTTTGTCGTTTACGATAACACATATCTCACCCCGAAGCATAGACTGTACTGAAGTTTGCTTCAATCCATTCAACAGGAGGTAGTACTATGGCCGACAGAGTTGTGCCCGGTCCGGTCGAAAGCTCGGCAAGCATCCGCGAAGCCGTGTGCATCAATACAAAGAAGATATTCGACAGCTGCAAAGACAAGGACTGCGTTGATGATCTGCGGGTCTACCCCACCTGCACCTCCCAGTCCTACATAGAGAACGCCCTCAGCATCCGCCCCAGAGACGCGGAGCTGCTGTATGTGGACGTGAATGTTTCCCCCATCTCCTTCAACCGGGGCTGCTACACCGTGGACTGCACCTATTTCTACCGTCTCACCGGCGAGACCTTCCCCGGCTGCAAGACCGTCACCGGCCTTGCCATCTTTGACAAACGGGTGATGCTCTTCGGCAGCGTGGGCAATGTGAAATCCTTCTCCTCCGAGAGCTGCAAGCCCATTGCCGACGTGGATGATCTGCCCACCGCGGTGGTGGATTCTGTGGACCCCATCGCCCTGCGCATGAGGATCTCCGACGGGGAGTGCTCCTGCGGCAGCGACACGGAGCAGCGGACCATCCCCGCCTCCATCACATCGGCCTTTCCCGAGGCCCTCGTACTCACTGACACCCCCCGCCGCTGGTACGCCACCCTGGGGCAGTTCAGCATCATCCGTCTGGAGCGGGACACCCAGCTGCTCATCCCCGCCTATGACTACTGCCTGCCCGACAAGGAGTGCCCGGGCAGCGCCGGAGAGGATGACCCCTGCGCCCTGTTCAGCCGCATCCGCTTCCCGGTAGAGGAGTTCTTCCCGCCCGATAACGCCGACCAGTGCGAGGATTTCCACTGCGGAAAATAACAAAAACAGGGGTGGTTTTTCCATCCCTGTTTCATTCGTTAGTATTTTTCAACCACACCTGTCATCCTGAGGAGTGAAACGACGAAGGATCCCGTCGACAGAAATGCGTACTTCTGTTTTACGGGATCCTTCGCTTGCGCTCAGGATGACAAAATACGGCAGAGGACACCGGATTTGCTTACTTCTTTGCCACAATATTGTCCTTATCCTTATAAATGCTGTTTGCGGGAATGACGCCCCGGACGCAGGATGTGGGGTAGATGTTGGAATCCCGCCCGATCACGGTGCCGGGATTCAAAACGCTGTTGCAGCCTACCTCCACCCGGTCGCCCAGCATGGCGCCCACTTTTTTACGGCCGGTCTCGATGGGATGGCCCGGCTCCTTGATGACCACCAGGGTCTTGTCGCTCTTTACGTTGCTGGTGATGGAGCCTGCGCCCATGTGGGCCTTGTAGCCCAGCACAGAGTCGCCCACATAGTTATAATGGGGCACCTGCACGTTATCAAAGAGAACCACGTTTTTCAGCTCCGTGGAGTTGCCCACCACGGCGTTTTTGCCCACGATGGCGCTGCCCCGGATAAAGGCGCACTGGCGCACCTCCGCGCCGTGGTCGATGATGCAGGGGGAGCCGATGTAGGCGGAAGCGAACACCTTGGCGTCCTTGGCGATCCAGACCCCCTCTTCGGGGTGGTCAAACTCCTCAGGGCTTAAGCTCTCGCCCAGCTGAAGGATAAATTCCTTGATGCCGTCCAGCACCTCCCAGGGGTAGGTTTTGCCCACGAAAAGAGGGGCGGCAATGGTCTTTTCCAGATCGAATAATTCTCTTATCTCTGTCATTTTTACTTCACCTTGATGAGCTTTCCCGCCTTGCGCATGGCGTCGATGATGAAATCTACCTTTTCCTCGCAGCGTTCATGGCTGGTGGCCTCCACCATCACACGAAGCAGCGGCTCCGTGCCGCTCTTGCGCAGCACCACGCGCCCGTCGTCTCCAAGCTCGGCCTCGGCCTGCTTCACGGCGGCCTTAACCTCTTCGCAGTTCAGGGTCTCGTCCTTGTCGGTGACGACAACATTTTTCAGCACCTGGGGGTACATGGTCATGCCGGAAGCCAGCACGGACAGGGGCTGCTTGGTCTCGGTGATGGTCTCCATGACCTTGATGGCCGTCAGAATGCCGTCGCCGGTGTTGGCCAGGCGGCCGAAGATGATATGGCCGGACTGCTCGCCGCCGATGAGGTGGCCATTCTGGCGCATGTTCTCCGCCACATACTTGTCGCCCACGGCGGTCTTTTCATAGCCGATGCCCAGCTCGTCCAGAGCCTTGTAAAGGCCCATGTTGGACATGATGGTGGTGACCACCTTGGAATTGCCGAAGGTGCCTCTCTCCTGCATATATTTGGCGCAGACATAGAGGATGTGGTCGCCGTTGACCACGTTGCCCTTTTCGTCCACCGCAAGGCAGCGGTCCGCGTCGCCGTCGAAGGCAAAGCCCACGTCCAGCTTGTTTTCCAGGACAAATTTCTGGAGCTGTTCGATGTGGGTGGAGCCGCAGTCCACGTTGATGTTCAGGCCGTCCGGGCGGTTGCTGATCACATAGGTATCCGCACCCAGGGCGTCAAACACGCTTTTGGCCATCATCCAGGTGCTGCCATTGGCGCAGTCCAGGCCCACGCG
The DNA here is from genome assembly GCA_051866735.1 of Candidatus Limivicinus sp. Taxonomy (GTDB): domain Bacteria; phylum Bacillota; class Clostridia; order Oscillospirales; family Oscillospiraceae; genus Limivicinus. The sequence goes on along the minus strand of JBJDXP010000066.1, from coordinate 10,528 downwards.
CTTGCCCTTGTAGGAGCGGGTGGCCAGGGAGATCAGGTAGCCGATGTAGCGGTTGCGTCCGGCGGCGTAGTCCACGGTGCAGCCGATAGCGTCACGCTGGGCATAGGGCAGAGCCTCTCCGCTGTCAATGTAGGCCTCAATACCGTCAAGGACGCTCTCTTCCATCTTCTCGCCGCTGCCGTTCAAGAGCTTGATGCCGTTGTCGTAATAGGGGTTGTGGCTTGCGGAGATCATGATGCCGCAGTCAAAATCGTCGGCCCGGGCCACATAGGACACGCTGGGGGTTGAGGTAACGTGCAGCAGATAGGCGTCCGCCCCGGAGGCGGTGAGCCCGGCACAGAGGGCCGACTCAAACATGTAGCTGGAGCGGCGGGTGTCCTTGCCGATAACCACCTTGGCCTTGTGGTCTTTGCCGTAGTACCAGCCCAGATAGCGGCCGATCTTGAAGGCATGATCGACGGTAAGGTCGATATTGGCTTCTCCGCGGAAGCCGTCAGTTCCAAAATATTTTCCCATTAGAGTTCCTCCTGACGTAATTGTTCAGAGTTTTTGTGCCGAAGCGCCGTCCAAATATACGGTGACGTTCAGCGGTATTTGTAAAAACGCCGCGGGGACAAAGCTGTCGTTCCTGCCGTAAAGCATACGGAACACCGGCTCTGCCCTGCTCTCTCCGGTGGCCAGAAGCATGATGCTCCGGGCGGAGACAAGCGTTTTTATTCCCATGGTAAGGCCGTATTCAGGCACTTTTTCTTCACCGCCGAAAAGCGGCGACAGCTCCCGCCGGCTGCTGTCGGAGAGCTTCTGGCGGTGGGTAAGGCTGTCGAAGGGGGTGGCAGGCTCATTGAAGCCGATTCTCGCGTTCAGGCCGATGTCTAAAATCGCAAGGTCAATGCCGCCGCAGGCAGAGAGCATCTCATCGTATTGTTCAAAATTGTCCTCCGTGAGGAAGACGCAGTTACCCGCCTGCGCGTCCGTGCAGCGGAAAAAGGCTTTCGCCAGCCGGTCTTTCACACTGTGTTCCCCTCCGCAAAGCTCCGTCACGGCAAAGAATTTTGTCCGGGAGAAGCTGAGCTCCCCGGCCTGCTGCATGGCGGCAAGCCGTTCAAGCAGCCGGAGGCAGTCCTCCCCGGCGGAGAGGGCCAGCACCGCGTCCGGCTTTTCTTCCAGCATCGCTTTCACCTGCGCCGCGGCCCTGTTCAGCAGTTCTTCCGTGTTTAAAATTACGGTTCTCATATTAATCTCCATTCTGCCGCGGATGCCTTAGCATAAAGAACAATTCAAATCTCCCACTGCGGCGGAATGGAGATTTTTGGCATGTGCCGCGGTTGCCGCTTCAGCGGCGAGCGGCACGCTGTTTTCATCTGGATAGTGTGATTTTATCACACGATCGTCCTTTTTGACTGAATTTCCCGTCAAAAAGCGGGAATGCTATCAGCGAGGTGCTGTTATGGCAATCATTTTTGTACGAACACTGATCATCTATTTTTCCCTGGTGCTCATCATGCGCCTTTTAGGCAAGCGGCAGCTGGGGGAAATGGAGCTTTCTGAATTTGTTGTGGCGGCGCTGATCGCCGATCTGGCCTCCCACCCGCTGCAGGACATCGGCATACCCATGATCAACGGCCTGGTGCCTATCGTCACCCTGTTTTGCTGCGAGGTGCTGATCTCCGGCGTGGCCATGAAAAACATCCGCCTGCGCGCCCTCCTTTTCGGAAAGCCCAGTATGCTGGTGGAAAAGGGGAAGATCCGGCAAAAAGAGATGAAGAAAAACCGCTTCACCACCGACGAGCTGATGGAGGAGCTGAGAAATCAGGGCTACCTGGACATCAGGGCCGTGGAATACGCCGTCTTGGAGACCGACGGGCGGCTGAGCGTGATCCCCTACCCCTCGGAAGCGCCGGTGACGCCCTCCCAGCTGAAGATCGAATCAGAGGACAAGGGCTACCCAGTGGTGGTGATCAGCGACGGGCATGTGATCGAGTCCAATCTCCGCCTTGTGGGCCGGGACATGAACTGGCTGAAAAAGCGCCTTGCCGCTCTGGGGATAAAGGACACAAAACAGGTCTTTCTCATGACCGTCAATTCCGCCGGTCAGGTCTATTATACGATAAAGGAGCCTGAAGCATGAAAAAAGAGATCATCGCCCTTTTGCTTTTGGTTCTGCTTTTTGCCGCTTCCCTGTTCAACATCTGGTATTTTGACCGGCTGTGCCTGGACATCGCCGGGGAGGTAAAGGCCTCCGCGGTGGCGCTGGAAAGGGGCGATATGGAGGCCGCGCAGGAGCACCTGAACAGCGCCCTGCACACCTGGCTTGACGCCGACAGCTACACCCACATCTTCATCCGCCACCCGGAGATCGACTCCACAGCGGACGCCTTTTACGAGCTGGGTCAGGCGCTGGAAGAAAACAGCGAAAGCTGCCGCGCCGCGTACGACAAGCTCCTCTACCATCTGGAGAGCATCCGGACCATGGAGCACCTGCGGTTTGGCAGCATTATGTAGTTATTTATCGCTGAGGAGCTTGGCCAGCTCATCCATGAAGGTGTTGATATCCTTAAAGCTGCGGTACACGGAGGCAAAGCGCACATAGGCTACCTCGTCCACGTCCTTCAGACGGCTCATCACCATCTCGCCGATGGTCACGGTGCTGATCTCCCGCTCCAGGCCGCTCTGCAGATCCTGTTCGATCTCGTCGGCGATCTGCTCCAGCTGGCTCAGGCTCACCGGGCGCTTTTCGCAGGCCCGCACCATGCCGTTGATTAGCTTCACCTTGTCAAAGGACTGGCGGCTGCCGTCCCGCTTGATGACCACCAGAGGCATGCGCTCCACGATCTCATAGGTGGTAAAACGGCGCTGGCAGGCAAGGCACTCGCGGCGGCGGCGTATGGTGGTGCCCTCCTCCGCCGGTCTGGAATCAATCACTTTGCTCTCTGAATATCCGCAAAAAGGGCATTTCATCTCTTTATCTCTCCTGTTTACTATTCAATCAATTTTCCGGAAATTAGTATACCACAGTGTTTTCCCAAATGCTACAAGAAATTATGTAAATCATTAAAATTTTTCGCCATGAAAAACAGCCATGATTTTTGCTTCATCATGGCTGTTTTAGTATTATGTCAACCAAAAAGGTATCCCTTCAGCAGCTTCAGGGTGTTGAACACGCCGTCCATGTGGCTGCGCTCGTAGCCGTGGCTGGCGTAGACCCCGGCGCCGATCAGGCCGTGGCGGATGTCACTGCCCGCGCTGAGGGTGGCCTCCACATCCGAGCCGTAATGGGGGTACACATCCACGGCGTAGTCGGCTTTTTCCCGCTTTGCCGCGTCGATCAGTTTTCCCACCACCTGGTAGCTGTAGGGCCCGCCGGAGTCCTTGGCGCAGATGGACACCTGCTTTTCCGTGCAGCGCAGGCCCTCGCCCACGCAGCCCATGTCCACGCTGATAGCTTCAGTCACGCCCTGGGGCACGGAGCCCGCGCCGCCGTGGCCCACCTCTTCATACACGGTGATGTGGACATAGACCTTCCGTTTGGGGCTTAAATCCTTGTCGCGGAGATATTTTGCCAGGCCCAGCAGGATGCCCACGGAGAGCTTGTCGTCCAAAAAGCGGCTTTTGATGTAGCCGCTGGCGGTGATCCGGGTCCGGGGTTCAAAGCAGACCAGGTCGCCCACTTCGATCCCCAGGGCCCTTGTGTCCTCCTCGGACTTCACATCCTCGTCCAGCACCACCTCCGTGCTGTCGAAGCTGCGCTTGGTTTCGCCGTAGCTGCCGTTGACATGGACGGAGGCGTTGCACAGCTGCAAGGTGCCCTCATAAACCCGGCCATCTCTTGTGTATACCCGGACGTTCTCCGCCTCGCCGTTTTCGGCCCGCATGCCGCCCAGGTTTGTCACCCGCAGCCGTCCGTCAGCCTTGATCTGGGCCACCATGGCCCCCAGAGTATCGGTATGGGCTTCCAGCAGCAGGGCGTCGTTTTCGTCCTCCCCGCCCAGCTCCGCCAGTACGCCGCCCTTGTTGGTAAGACGGGCGGAATATCCCAGCGCTTCAAACTCCGCCTTCACCCATTGGGCGGCCTTTTCCGTAAAGCCGGTGGGGCTGTCGATTCCCAGCAGTTCAACGGCCTTGTCCGCCGCAAATTTCGCGTATTCCCGTTCCATTGTTTCTCCTTATGTGTTATGTTAACCTATGTACCCGTCCGGAGACGGGTTTACTTTATTTGTTTACCACATTCCGCGGATTTCCTGAGAGCCAGGCGCGGATATTTTCCGCGGTGCTGGCAATGATGCGGCGGCGGCTCTCGATGGAGGCCCAGCTGATGTGGGGCGTGATGATGCAGTTTTTCGCGTGCAGGAGGGGGTTATCCTCCGCTATAGGCTCAGAGGACACCACATCCAGCCCGGCGGCGTAGACCTTGCCGCTGTTCAGCGCGTCGGCCAGGTCCTGCTCCGCCACCAGCGGGCCCCGGCTGTTGTTGATGATGATCACGCCGTCCTTCATTTTGGCGATGGTGTTTTTGTTGATGATCTCCCTTGTCTCGGGAAACAGGGGGCAGTGCAGGGAGATCACATCGCTGCGCCGCAGAAGCTCGTCCAGCTCCACATAATCGGCGATCAGCGCCCCCTCCGGGCTGCGGCTACGGTTAAAGGCGATCACATCCATGCCCAGGGCCCGGGCCATCTTGCCCACATGCTGGCCGATCCGGCCGAAGCCGATGATGCCCATGGTCTTGCCCGCAAGCTCGATCATGGGGTAGTCCCAGAAGCACCATTCCCCGCTCTCGGCCCAGCGGCCCTGCCGCACAGCCTCCACATGGTGGCCCACACTGCCGCAGATCTCCAGCAGCAGGGCAATGGCGTACTGGGCCACCGCCGCGCTGCCGTAATCCGGCACATTGGAAAGGGGGATGCCCTTTTCCTTCGCGTATTGATAGTCAATGGCGTCATAGCCCGCGGCCTGAATGGTGATGAATTTCAGGTTGGGGCAGGCGTCGATGACCCGACGGCTGACCTTTGCCTTGTTGGCCACTAAAATGTCCGCGTCGCCGATGCGGCGGATCATCTCGTCCTCATCCCTGGGGCTGTGGTCAAAAACCACCAGTTCTCCAAATTCTTTCAGTGGTTCCCAGCTCAAATCGCCGGGATTGATGGTATAGCCGTCGGTTACGACCAGCTTCATGTCTCCTGCCTCCTGCGTTTTTTCTAATTATTATGCCGCAGAATACAAGGCTTATACACCGCAGTTCAGCAGCGCGGCGGCGGCAGAGCCGGGCAGGGTGGTCTCCTGGCCCACTTTCAGTACGGCGTGCTTTTTAAGTTTTTCCGCCGCCTGCTCCTTCAGCAGCCGCTCCAGCACCGGCCGGTAATGGCGGCCCTTCTGCACCAGGGAGCCCTCGGCGCAGACGCAGACGGGCTTTTCGGCATCGTTGCCCTCTCCGGTCAGCAGCATGATGGCCGCCAGATTGGTGCACATGCAGCGGGCAGAGCGCTCGAATACCGCAAGGCAGAGGGTCTTGACAAATTCCCGGTCCTCATCGTTTCCGCAGAAGTCCTCCAGCTGCTCGCCGCTGGCCCAGGCGTCGATCACCGCCGAGTCGATACGGCCCAGATTCCTGGCGTTTTCCGCCGTTTTGGGGGAAAGCAGGCCCTCATCAGCGGCAGCGCGGAGCATCAGGCGGCAAAGCTCGCCCAGATAGACCCCCGCGGTCATCTTCTCAAAGAGCTTCAGGCCGGGGTTGTTGCTCTCTTCGTCCAGAATCAGGTCAAAATCGCCTCTGGGCAGCTCGTCGTACAGGCCGGACTCCAGATTGACGATCATTTTCGTTTCGTCCGTCAGGCCCAGCTTGGTGATGCGGGAGGCGGGCAGCAGGCAGCAGGTGTTGGTGCCGGTGCCGCTGACCTGGCCGATAAAGCCGCCGTAAGCGGACAGATCCAGGGTGGCCGAGCCGCCTAAAAGCACAGCGGCGGTGTCGTTGAGGATAACGATCTTCTTTCTCCCCGCGCCCCGGCGCTCCAGCTCCTCCAGCAACGACGCACCCACCAGCTTACCGGCGGAGCCTTCGACCACCACTTCCTTGTCGATGCGGATGACCCGGCCGTCGATCTCCGGTGTGATGTCCGCCGAGTAAGAAAAGCAGAAGCCGATGCAGTCGGCCCTGTGGGTCAAAGGCATGATGCGGTCTGCCACAAAGGAAATGAATTCCTCCCATGTGGCGGGTTTGGCAATGCCGGGCATGGAGCACTTGGACTGCTCCTCCGCCTGAAAGCCCTGGGCCGTAAAGCTTGCCAGGGCGCTGCGGAAGTTGGTGCCCCCGGCGTCGATGACGATGGCCCCGGTCCCTTTAGGGACGGCGCCGTCCATTTTTAAATATGTAGGGATCATGGGCAGGGCCGTTTTGTCCCCCGCCAGTCCTCTCTCCATGTTGTCGCGCATTTTTGCCGCGCAAAGGCTTGGCTCGATGCGCGCCGGAGACATGCCGTGTCTCTCCAGAAAATCAAGTGCCGCTTTGCTGCTCATTTTCTTCTCTCCTGTCCTTTCAGCAGAAAAAGGGCTGCCGTTCCGGCAGCCCTTTATCGTCTGAACAAAATTTTTACTCTGCCTCTTTTGTCACGTCGTTTTTGACGGTGCTGATGACGCCCTCTGCCAGACCGGCCAGGCCCTGGATCTCGCTGGGGATGATGATCTTGGTGGCGCGGCCGTTGGCGGCGGCGGTGAAGGCCTCCAGCGCCTTGATCTTGATGACCGCCTCGGTGGGGCTGGCCTCGTTGATGCGGCGGATACCTTCTGCGGTAGCGCTCTGCACCTTCAGGATAGCCTCGGCCTCGCCTTCGGCCTCCAGGATCTGCTGTTGCTTCTTTGCGTCGGCACGGAGGATGGCGGATTCCTTTTCGCCCTCGGCCTCCAGAATGGCGGCCCGCTTTTCACCTTCGGCGCGGAGGATGGCTTCGCGGCGCTCGCGCTCTGCCTTCATCTGCTTCTCCATGGCGTTCTGGATCTCCTTGGGCGGCAGGATGTTCTTCAGCTCAACGCGGTTGACCTTGATGCCCCAGGGGTCAGTGGCCTCGTCCAGAATGGCGCGCATTTTGGTGTTGATGATGTCGCGGCTGGTCAGGCACTGGTCCAGCTCCAGATCGCCGATGATGTTACGCAGGGTGGTGGCGGCCAGATTCTCGATAGCTACCATGGGCTGCTCGATGCCGTAGGTGTACATCTTGGGGTCGGTGATTTGGAAGTAGATAACCGTGTCGATCTGCATGGTGACGTTATCCTTGGTGATCACGGGCTGGGGCGGGAAGTCGGCCACCTGCTCCTTCAGGGAGACGATTTTGGCCACTCTCTCGATAAAGGGCACCTTCAAGTGGATACCCACGTTCCAGGTGGTCTTATAGGCACCCAGACGCTCGATGACATAGGCTTTGGCCTGCTGTACAACTCTGATGTTTCTGATCAGGATGATGACGACCAGAAGGATCAGCGCGATAATAACATACGGACCCATAAATTCTTTCCTCCTATATTAAATTATCAATCAATGGGTTTTACAATAAGCTTTACGCCCTCAATGCGGACGACCACAGCCCGGGAGCCCTCCGGGGCCTTGACATCGTCGCTCTCGGTGCGGGCGGTCCAGACCTTGCCGTCCACGGAGACAGCGCCCGCGCCCAGCACGTTGTCAATGCCCTCCCGGACCACGCACTCCTTGCCGATGAGCATGTCGGCGTTGGTGGGCTGGGTTTTTGAATTAATATACTTTTTGGCCAGGGGGCGGGTCAGCGCCAGCGCGGCGATGGAGACCACAAGGAACCACACGATCTGAAGCCAGAGCGGCGCATGAAGAAGAGCGGAAATCAGTGCGGCAAGCGCCCCCAACGCAAACCATATGGAGATCAGCCCCGGGACAACGCCCTCAACCACCAGCAGTACAATCATGGCGATAAGCCATACAACCGTCATATCCATATTTCAAGTTCTCCTTTCCGCCGCTGTGCATACGGCTTTTCTTTATTGATTCTATTATATCCTGTCCCCTGGTTTTCCGCAAGAGCAGATTGAGGCACAAATATTAAATTTTGCGTAAACTTCAATTTTTCCCCTTTACTTTTTTAATTTAATGGGTTAACATAGGGGCAAATAAAAGCGTACAAAAGAACATTGAACAATGGAGGATAAAATGAATAAATTGCCGAAAAAGCCCCGCAACGAGAAGATGTATGAGGCGATTCTCTCCCTGCAGAATGTGGATGAGTGCATACGGTTTTTCGACGATCTCTGCACCGTTACGGAGCTTATGGCCATGGAGCAGCGTTTTCAGGTGGCCATGTGCCTGAACCAGGGCATGATCTATAACGACATTCTCGCGGAGACCGGCGCGTCCAGCGCCACCATCAGCCGGGTCAACCGCTCTCTCCAGTACGGCAAGGACGGCTATGCCATCGTGTTTGACCGGATGAAGGAGCAGGAGCAATGAGCTGCTACGGCCCCCTGGCTTCCTGGTACGATCAGCTCACAGGGGATGTGCCCTACGAACAGTTTGCCAATTTTTACGAGGCGGAGTTTGCCCGCGCAGGCGGGGAATTCCGCCTTCTCCTTGACCTGTGCTGCGGCACCGGCACCCTGACCTGGCTCATGGCCGGGCGTGGCTATGAGATGATCGCGGTGGACGCCTCCGTGGACATGCTGATGCAGGCCCGGGAGAAGAGCCTGGAGCTAAAGACGCCTCCTCTGTTTCTCCTCCAGGACGCGGCAGAGCTGGATCTCTACGGCACGGTGGACGCGGCCTATTGTTCTCTCGACGGCATGAATTATATCCCGCCGGAGGACCTGCCGGAGGTGTTTCACCGGCTTCATCTCTTTATCCGGCCCGGCGGCCTGCTGATTTTCGACATCCGCACGCCGGAGTGGCTCCGCTCTCTGGACGGTGAGGTCTTTGTGGATGAAAACGAGGATGTGCTCTGTCTCTGGCGGGCGGATTTTGACCAGGAAGCCGGCGCCGTCATTTACGGCATGGACATTTTCTCCCGTGCAGGCGAGCTCTGGGAGCGCAGCAGCGAGGAGCATGTTGAGTATGCCCATTCGCCGGAGGTAATAGCAAAGCTGCTCTGTGACAGCGGTTTCACGGACGTTCAGCTCCGCCGGGACGGCCCCCAGGGGGACGGCGGCAGGCTGTTTATCTGCGCGGTAAGAAAATAAAGGAAGGACAACAATGGATAAAATTATCAGAGCTACAGCCGGAGACGGCTTTATCAAAATGGCTGCCATCAACGCCAGAGACACGGTACAGCGGGCCCGGGAGATCCACGACTGCTCCCCCACTGCCGCGGCGGCCCTGGGCAGGACGCTTTGCGCCGCTTCCCTGATGGGCGACATGATGAAAGAGGAAAACGCCACCCTGACTATCCGCATAAACGGCGGCGGGCCCATCGGCAGCGTCATCGCCGTGTCGGATTCGGGCGGCAACGTGCGCGGCTGTCTGGGCGACCCCTCTGTCGATCTGCCCCTCCGCGCTGACGGCAAGCTGGATGTGGGCGGCGCTGTGGGCCGGGACGGCATGTTCACCGTCAGCCGGGATATCGGCCTGAAGGAGCCCTATGTGGGCTCCACCGAGCTTGTCAGCGGCGAGATTGCCGAGGATCTGACCGCCTACCTGCTGGAGAGTGAGCAGGTGCCCTCCGCCTGCGCCCTGGGCGTGCTGGTGAACACGGACCGCTCCATCATAGCCGCCGGCGGCTTCATCGTCCAGCTCATGCCCGGCGCTTCCGAGGATATGATCGCAAAGCTGGAGGACAACATCTTTATGATGGATCAGCTCACCACCGTTTTGAGTGAGGACGGCGTGGAGGCCCTTTTCGAGCAGGTGCTGAAGGGCTTTGAGCATCATATCGTTGGGGAGAAGGAAATCGAATACCGCTGCTACTGCGACGAGGACCGGGTGCGGGAGGCCATCTCCTGCATCGACCCTGCCGATCTGAAAGAAATGATCGCCGAGGGGCAGGATATCCGGGTCCACTGCCAGTTCTGTGACAAGGTATACGCCTTTACGCCTGCGGACCTGGAGGCTGTGCTGGCGGCCCGGGAAGAAAAATAATCGGAAAATTTGAAATAAGATATTGACAAATCCGTATTCTTTTGGTATATTAACGGAGCTGTCGAGTCGGGAGCATAGCTCAGCTGGTTAGAGCACCTGCCTTACAAGCAGGGGGTCACTGGTTCGAGTCCAGTTGTTCCCACCACATCTTATTTCAATATGCCTCTGTAGCTCAGTAGGTAGAGCAGCGGACTGAAAATCCGCGTGTCGTTGGTTCAACTCCGACCGGAGGCACCACCCCATCGCTTTTGTGGTGGGGCCTATGCGGGCATAGCTCATCCGGTAGAGCGCCACCTTGCCAAGGTGGAGGTAGCGAGTTCGAGCCTCGTTGCCCGCTCCATGATACAATTCAGTCGCGGGTGTTTTAATTTGCGCCCGCAACTGTTTTATATACCCGGCGCCATAGCCAAGTGGTAAGGCAGCGGACTGCAAATCCGCGATTCCCCGGTT
>JBJDXP010000065.1:0-2867 GCA_051866735.1 Candidatus Limivicinus sp. | reverse complement strand
CGCCTACGTCGGCTCCGCTTGCGTTTTCGTGCGTCCAACTGGCCTTCTGGGGCTGCGTAGCTTTCGCAAAAGCCAGCTTTTGCGAAGAGCATGGGCCCCGGCGTGCCACCGGCACCCCGTTGCCCATCTCTTTGCGCTGCGCCGCAAAAGGGGGCTTTTGCGAAAAGATGCGCCGTGGGCGCATCTCTCCGCGGCTGGTCCTTGGCCCAGCCGCTCCGGCCTGTAGGTACGTTGGGTTCGTTCCCCCGCCTCCGTCGGCGGGGGGTCGGCCTGCGGCTCGCGCCTCCGGCCTCCTCCGCGCTCTGCGCGGGGTTACGGCGCGCGCCTCCGTCGGCGCGCGCTGGTTACGGCTCCCGCATGCCGCCTCGCCCAAGCCCCCCTTGGGCGGAGGGGCTCCGGCCAAGGGGGGCTTGGGCGAGGCGGCTTCCTTCGGCGGCCGCTCGGCCAGGCGCGCCGCTCTTCTCGCGGCCAGGCTGCAGCCCCGATTGCAGCAGCCCCCGGCAGCTCCCCATTTCTGGGGGCCGCCGGGGGCTGCTGATCGTGTCCGCTGCCTGTCTCGCGCCGCTCTGCGCCGCCCTCCCGATCACCTGCCGGGTTATCTGGGCTGCGCCTCCTCGGGCGTCTGTTGTGCGTCGAAGTAGGCGTCTACTTCCTGCTGTGCGCTGTCCCGGGCTACATCCTCGCACCAAAGCAGCATTTCCAGCGCGTCGCGGAGCGCTTCCGAGCGCGTAATCGCGTGTTTTTGGCAATATTTGTCGAGTTTTTGCAACTGAGAGTAGCTTGTGGATACCGAGATAATCAGGTTTTTGACTATCGCGCTCGCTTCGTAGGCCAATCAACCACCTCCGTTAATAATTTAGTGCGTACCGTTACCCCGCACCCTTGCACCGCGCCAGAAGGCGTGCAAGGCCCCTGACAGGGTCGCGGGGCTGATGGGTAGTATGGGAGTACCTCCACGTCCCTTGTCCATTGTAGCACGCCTCCTGACGCGCCACAAGGGCAAGCGCCCTTCGGGCGTGCTCAGTGCGCGCCGTCAAGAGGGCCACGAGGCTAATAGTCCGCGTCGCGGTATGCCCGATACCTTGCCTGCCGCTCCTCCCACTGGTAATACATCCGGATGCCCTGTGCCTCCAGCTTGCGGATAATGGCAGCGTAATAATGCCATGTCGGCCGCGGCGCCATCATGGTTTCGTCCAACACCGCCTGCAATACCCGGATGCTCATGCCTGCGGACAACAACCGCCGGTTGTATGCCCTCATGGCCGGGGTGTCTGGCAGGCCTCCGTCTTTGGCGTAGGCCATCAGCCGCCCCAACTGCTGCTCCTCGAGCTCGATCTCCTCGCGCGCGCGCGTAGTAGTACTACTAGTGTCTGGCTGCCTCACTGGTTGCTCTGTGTCTGTCTGTCTCTCTGTCTCGCTGAGTCGAAGAATGTTTGTTTCGTTGAACATGACTATACCTCCGTGTATGCTGTATGTATCTCCCGGGAGGTGATATTATGCAACAGTCTGTGTCAGATTATCTGTCCTCGTGGCTCGATCTCCGCGCCCCGTCCCTGGCTCCGTCCACGGTCAGCGGGTACAGGCGCTGCCTGCGGCTGCACATCGCGCCGGTCGCCGGTGCGGTGCCGCTGGCCGATCTCTCGCCCGCGCACATCATGGCCATCCTGGCCCCGCTGTGCGCTGCGGGCCACACCCGGCAGGCCCAGTTGGCGCGGATCCTGCTGCGCTGCGCGCTGCAGGACGCCGTCCGCATGGGTCTGCTGCCGCACAACCCCGCCGACGCCGTGCGCCCTCCGGCCCATCGCAAGCAGCCGATCAGCTTTTGGTCGCCCGAGCAGATCAGCCAGTTTTTGCAGGCGCAGCGGTTCGCGGCGCTCTACCATGCCTGGCTGCTGGCCCTCCTCTGCGGCCTGCGCCGCGGAGAGCTGCTCGGGCTGCGGTGGGCAGACGTCGACCTGGCCGCGGGCAAGGTCGACGTCTGCAATCAGCGCATGATCATCGACCGCGTGTGCATCGATCGCCCGCCGAAGTCCGCTGCCGGCAGGCGTCAGCTGCCGTTGCCGGCTCCCGTGCTGGATGCCTTGCGCCGTGAGCGTCGCCGCAGTCGGTCGCTGTATGTGCTGTCGCACCCGGACGGCACGCCCTTCACGCCCCAACAGCTGCGCCGCGCCCTGGACACTGCCTGTGCTGCCTCGGGCGTGCCCAGGCTGCACATCCACGGCCTGCGCCACAGCATGGCAACCGCAGCGCTGGAGGCCGGTGCCGATGTCAAAGTGCTGCAATCGCTGCTTGGCCACGCGCACTACTCCACCACCGCCGACACCTACCTGCACCCATCCGACACAATCCGCGCCCAGGCCCTTGCAGGCCTCGCGGCCTCCGTGCTATGATCCTGAAGGGGGGTTTGGCGCACGACTGCAAATCGTGTAACGGCAGAAACCGTTCTAGGGATCAAATTCCTAACTCTCCGCCACGGGGCCTAGCCCCGCGTTGATCATGACTCCCTCGCCCATTTGGGCGGGGGGCTTTTTTTATTCGGCGGTGTCAAGGTTTTGCTCTTGGATTTCACGCCACAGGTGTATGATTGCCCAGCTGCATATCTGTGCTTTGCTCATCTGCGTCAACTGTGCAATGCGGCTGAGTGCCCGGTATGCGGCCGGGGAAAACGTGATCGACAATCTGACGTACTTTTCGCCTGGATCCTTGCGCGGTCGTCCTCTCTGCATGATCTCACCTCCTCTCTCTCCCGGTATTTTTAGTGTTACCATAATTCCAGCGCGATGTCAAGCACATTCTGCTCCTGGGGGCGCTCCGCCTACGTCGGCTCCGCTTGCGTTTTCGTGCGTCCAACTGGCCTTCTGGGGCTG
>JBJDXP010000064.1:0-2871 GCA_051866735.1 Candidatus Limivicinus sp. | reverse complement strand
CATGGATGAACGCGAAACGGGCCATCGAGCTCGGCTTTGCGGACGGCATGCTCACGGACGAGAAGGTCACGGCAGAAATGTCCGCCTTCGAGTTTTCAGGCCGGGCCGTAGAAGCTGCGCTGATCAACAAGATCACCGCCAAGGCCAAGAAGAATACCCAGGCAGATAAGCAGGAGCTGCAGCCGGAGCCCCAAGCGGCCCCGCAGCAGGAACCCGCACCCAAACATGGCCGTTCCGTCGCTGAGCTGATGGAACGGCTCAATCTTTTGAAGAACTGAGGAGGATCAATACCATGACTATTATCGAACTTCGCAACAAGCGTGCCCAGAAGCTGACTGCCGCCAAGGCTTTCCTTGAGGCTAAGCGCAACGCTGACGGCTTCCTGTCCGAGGAGGACGATGCCGTTTACACCGGCATGGAAAACGACATCACCAACCTCGGCAAGGAGATCAGCCGCATGGAGCGTCTGGAGACGATGGACGCCGAGCTGTCCCGTCCGGTGAACACCCCCATCACAGAGAAGCCTGCGGCTACCAAGCCGATGGACACCAAGACTGGCCGTGCCTCTGACGCCTATAAAAAGGCGTTCTGGAACGTCACCCGCCATAAGGATTCCATGACCCCGGAGATGAAGAACGCTCTGCAGGAAGGCGTGGATTCTGAGGGTGGCTACCTCGTCCCTGACGAGTTCGAGCGCACCTTGGTGCAGGGCCTGAACGCTGCCACCGTGATCCGCGCCAACGCGCATGTCATCACGACCTCCAGCGGCCTGCACAAGATCCCCGTCGTCGCCTCTCACGGCTCTGCCGCGTGGATCGATGAGGAAGGTGCCTATACCGAAAGCGACGACGTCTTCGGTCAGGTGCAGCTGGATGCCCACAAGGTTGGCACCATCATCAAGGTCTCCGAGGAGCTCCTGAACGACGCCGCCTTTGATCTGGAAGGTTACATCTCTTCTGAATTTGCCCGCCGAATCGGTGACAAGGAGGAAGAAGCCTTCCTGAACGGCAACGGCTCCTCCAAGCCTACCGGCATCCTCAATGCCACGGGTGGCGGCGAGGTCGGCGTTACCGCTGCAAGCGCAACTGCCATCACCGCTGATGAGCTGATCGACCTGTACTTCAGCCTCAAGGCTCCGTACCGCAAGAACGCTGTCTGGGTGCTGAATGATACGACCGTCAAGCTCATCCGCAAGCTGAAGGACAGCAGCGGCCAGTACCTGTGGCAGCCCGCCCTCCGCGACGGCGATGTGCCCACGATCCTCGGCAGGCCCTACTTCACTTCCGCGTATATGCCGGAAGCTGCTGCCGGTGCCAAGACCGTCATCTTCGGTGACCTGAACTACTACTGGATCGGCGACCGTCAGGGCATCACCTTCAAGCGCTTGAACGAGCTTTTCGCTGGCAACGGCCAGGTTGGCTTCCTCGCCTCCAAGCGTCTGGACGGAAAGACTGTCCTGCCGGAGGCCATCAAGGTTCTGCAGCAGAAAAGCACTGCCGCTTCCGGCAACTGATGACAGGAAGGAGGCTGCTGCATGGCACTGATTTCGCTTGATGAAGCCAAGCTGTACCTTCGGGTGGATTCTGCGGATGAGGACGCTGTGATCAGCAGCCTTCTCTCCGCATCCTGCAATCTCTGCGCGGATGTTGCACGGCTGACTGCTGACCAGTGGGCCGACATTGATTCCGACAAGATCCGCTCCACTCGCTATACCGATGCGGAGCTCCGCCACGTCCGGGAGACCATGAAGGTCGCCATCCTCTATGCGCTCGGCTATTTGTTTGAGCACCGGGAGGACGCCGACCACCATGATCTGACTCTGACGCTGCGGTCGCTCCTCTTCGGCATCCGGGAAGGAGTGATCTCATGAACATCTCTGGACTCCGGGTGCGGATTACCATCCAGAAGAATGAGACTGTGGTGGATAAGTACGGAAACCATAAATCCACATGGACTGACTTCTTCACCTGCTGGGCATCCGCCGTCACCAGCGGCATCTCGGCCAGCGAAAAAGAATCCGCCGGTCACACCACAGAAGCGAACAAGCTGGACATCACCGTCCGTTATTCCACGGAGACAGCGGCGATTAATTCCAAACAGTACCGCGTTCTTCTGGCAGGCCGCATCTACAACATTCTGAGCATCGATGAAATGGGCTTCAAGCACAACAGCCGGAAGCTCCACACCCAGCTCACCGAGAGGTAACCGCCATGTCGAACCGAAAAGTAAAGATTGATGATCTGACTGACACTGTGATGGAGAACCTGATGGAATACAACGATCTGGCCGCCGACACCGTGAAAAAGGCGGTGAAGGCCGCTGGAACAACCGTCCGGAACGAAATCCGGCAGAATGCCCCAGAGCAGACTGGACGCTATGCCAAGTCGTGGACCAGCAAGACCACGGCGGAGTCCGCTACCTCCATGCAGGTGACGGTGTACTCGCCATCCCGGTATATGCTGGCCCACCTCTTAGAGCACGGCCATGCCAAACGCGGCGGTGGCCGGGTCCGGGCGATCCCGCATATCGCACCGGCGGAGGAAGTTGGCGCGGAGCAACTGGAGCAGGACATCCTGCGCGGCCTGAAGGAGTAAGCCATGACACACTATAAACTGATGGAGATGCTGGAAGAGACCGCTCTTCCCATCGCCTATGACCACTTTGCGGAGGGTGAATCGCCCGATCCGCCCTTTATCTGCTTTCTGTATCCTGGCTCGGATAACTTTGCCGCTGACGGCAGGGTCTATCTGAAGATCTCCGAGGTGCATGTGGAACTGTACACCGACGAGAAGAATCCGGAGCTTGAAGCAACGCTCGAAGCTGTGCTGGACAGGCACGGCATTTTTTATGAGAAAACCGAAACCTGGATTG
>JBJDXP010000063.1:0-54497 GCA_051866735.1 Candidatus Limivicinus sp. | reverse complement strand
TTTCCTCCATTATACAGATATTCGGGGATTTTGAAAAGTTTTTTGACAGACTGAGGCAAAAGGCGTGACCTTCATGGTCACGCCTTTTGCCTTACAGCGCGCATACAGGTTTAACCAATATAGAAATGCGCACTTGTATCTGTTCGATAAATGGGAATTTACCGGGGCGTTACGATTTTGCGCCGAATCAAAGCCTCCCTCTGACGAGGGAGGTGGCAAAAATCTTTGATTTTTGACGGAGGGAGAGAAAAGAAAGGCTGGCAATGTATGTGAAGATATTGATTTGGCCGTCAGGTGTCTCTCCCTCAGTCAGCTTAGCTGACAGCTCCCTCATCAGAGGGAGCCTTGGGCTGTAGACGCAACCCCCTCATCATTTCCTGCACTCAGGCAAAAACCAAATTCAATTTGCAGGTCTGTCTGGTTCCTTTTTACTTCATTCACCAGTACAGTCTTATGAACTCCGCCATTCGGCATAGCTTCCTTTTTTTCGTTTGATTTTCACTGTACAAAGACGGGAAATCTTGGTATAATGATGGGCGATTTTAGAACTTGGAGGCGTTTTGTTATGCAGGAGCCAACTCTGGTCATTCTTGCCGCCGGTATGGGCAGCCGCTTCGGCGGGCTGAAACAAATCACCGCGGTGGACGACCATGGACACGCGATCATCGACTTCTCCCTTTACGACGCATACCGCGCCGGATTCCGCAAAGTGGTTTTCATCATCAAGCATGAGATCGAAGAAGATTTCAAAAACCGTGTGGGCCGGCGTATGGAAAAATATTTTGACGTGAAATATGTCTACCAGCAGCTGGACGTGCTGCCGGCGGGCTACGCCGTTCCCGAGGGCCGGGTAAAGCCCTGGGGCACCGGTCACGCGGTCATGTGCTGTGCCGGTGTGGTGGACGGGCCCTTTGCCGTCATCAACGCGGACGATTTCTACGGCCCCAGCGCCTATTTCACCCTGTTTGACTATCTGAAAGAAGACCGGGCGGACAATGAGCACGCCATGGTGGCCTATGAGCTGCGCAAGACCGTCACCGAAAACGGCTCCGTGGCCCGGGGCATCTGCAGCGTGGAAAACGGCTATCTCACCGACGTGGTGGAGCGCACCCACATTGAAAAGCGGGGCGATGACGCCGCCTTCACCGAGGACGGCGTGAACTTTGTCCCCGTCTCCGGCGATGTGCCCGTGTCCATGAACTTCTGGGGCTTTGGCAAGTCCATGCTCCGTGAGCTTCAGGACCGCTTCCCCGCCTGGCTGGACGAGAATCTGCCCAAAAATCCCCTGAAGTGCGAATACTTCCTGCCCTTTGTGGCCAATTCCATCATCAAGGAAGGCCTGGGCAGCGTCCGCATTCTCAACTGCCACGAGACCTGGCACGGCATCACCTACAAGGAAGACATGGACAGCGTGGTCAATTATCTTGCGGAGCTTCGCCGTCAGGGCGTGTACCCGGAAGCTCTGCTGGACTGAGGAGGAAACCGCATGAACGTACTTGTTACCGGCGGCGCCGGATATATCGGCAGCCACACCTGTGTTGAGCTTCTGCAGCGGGATATGGGCGTTGTTGTGGTGGACAATCTGGTCAACTCCAGCCCCAAGGCCATTGAGCGGGTGGAGCAGATCACGGGAAAGCATGTGGACTTTTACGTCAAGGACGTGCGGGACCGGGAGGCCATGAACGCCATCTTCGATAAGCACCAGATCGACTGCGTCATCCACTTTGCCGGGCTGAAGGCCGTGGGCGAATCCGTGGCCATGCCCCTGGAGTATTACGACAACAACCTTTTCTCCACCGTCACCCTGTGCGAGGTGATGCGGGACCACGGGGTGAAGAACATCGTGTTCTCCTCCTCCGCCACCGTCTATTCCGGAGATAACGAGATGCCCCTCCGGGAAGCCTCCCGCACCGGCATGTGCACCAACCCCTATGGCTGGACCAAATACATGTCCGAGCAGATCCTCAGAGACACCGCCAAGTCCGACAACGACTGGGCCATCGTCCTTTTGCGCTACTTTAACCCCATCGGCGCTCATTCCAGCGGCCTGATCGGCGAGGACCCCAGAGGCATCCCCAACAACCTGATGCCCTTCATCTCCCAAGTGGCCATCGGCCGCCGGGAGTATCTGAACGTTTTCGGCGACGATTACGACACCCCCGACGGTACCGGCGTGCGGGACTACATCCACGTTGTGGACCTGGCCCGGGGCCATGTGGCCGCCATCAACTACATGCAGCAGCACAAGGGTGAGAGTGTCTTTAACCTGGGCACCGGCAACGGCTACAGTGTTCTGGACATGGTCCACGCCTTTGAAAAGGTCACCGGCAAGAAGGTGCCCTACAAGATCGCGCCCCGCCGCCCCGGCGACCTGGCCACCGTGTACGCAAGCCCGGACAAGAGCGCCGAGCTGCTGGGCTGGAAGGCCGAACACGGTCTGGAGGACATGTGCCGCGACACCTGGGCCTGGCAGAGCAAGAACCCCATGGGCTATGGGGAATAAATTTCACCATTGAAACGAAAAACAGAGCTGAAAAATCAGCTCTGTTTTATTTTTTCCTTATTCCGTTCTATCGTCAGCAGCAGAAGGATAATGCCGAAGAGCACCACAAAGATGGCCGTATACAGCAGGCCCCGGCCCAGAAGCAGGCTGCATAGCTCGCTGCCGGCCGAAAGCAGCGCAGCGGCCAGCACGAACAGCCACAGGCCGCGGCACCTGATTTTCTCAAAGGCGACCAGCACCGACAAAATGCCGAAAACGCCGCTGAGGATCATCAGGATGCTCATGGCAAGCCTTCCCCGGTACTCCTTTTCCCCGTTCTGGTGCATCTCCTGCAGCTCCGCATTGGCCGAAGCGATCAGCTCGCCGCCCTGGCCCACTCTGCGGGCGATGCCGTCATAGGCCGTCAGCGCAGCCTTCGCGGAGGCGGCTCTGCTCTCCAGGCTCTCATAGCTGTCAACGCTGTCCTCCATGGTTCCGATGTTCGCGTACACGCCCTCAAGCCGCTCCTTTTCCGTTTTCAGCTCCTCCGCCTGCTCCTCCAGTTCCTTTTCCTTGGCGGCCATCTGGCCCCAGCCGGCGTTCAGCTGCTTCTCGCCCTCGTCCAAGGCGGTCTTGGCCGCGTCCAGCCCGGCCTTGGCGGCGTCCATCTGGGCTTTGCCCTCCAAGATAGCGGGCTCGCCCGCTTCAAGCTGCTTCTGCCCCTCTTCCAGCTGGGCTTTCAAAAGGGCAAGCTGTTTTGCCGGCTCGTCCATGGCGGCCAGCGCGGCCTGAAGCTGCGCTTCCTGTTCGGCAAGCTGAACCTCCGCCGCTTCCAGCGCCTCTTTGGCCTTCTGGAGCTGGTCCTTATTCTCGTTGAGCAGTTTGAGCAGTGCCTCGTACTGCTCCTGGGTCAGCTCGATCTGGATGCGGTCCTCCTGGATCTCCTGGTTTTCCTCGTCCAGGACCGGCTCGTTGTTTTCCAGCCAGAGCTTCAGCTCCTCATAGCTCATGCCGAAGGCCTCCATACACAGCTCATCGGCCCTGGCCTGGACCTCTTCTTCGCTGTAGCCCTCTTCAATGAGCCGGGCCATCAGTTTGTCGGCCTCCTCGACCAGCGCACAGGCCGTATTGTACAGCAGCAGCTGCTTTTCGTACTCGCTGAGCTTGGGGGAAAGCTCGTTGATCAGGTCCTCCAGCTCCTTCAGCTTGGCTTCCAGGGCCTCCTGATTTTCAGGCAGCTGCTCCTCCAGGGAGGCAATCAGCTCCTTCAGCTGGCTGATGGTCTCTTTTGTGGCGCTGATGGCGGTGAGCATGGCTTCCACCTTCTGCCGCTGGGCGTCCAGCTCCGCCGAGTTTTCCTCCAGCTGCTTTACGCCCTCGTAATAGGCCGCCCAGCCCAGCTCCAGCCCCTCTTTCGCCGCCAGATACTGCTGGTAAAGCTCGTCAAAGGCCGCGGCCCCCTCCTCATAGGCGGCCAGGCCCTGCTCAAATTGCTCACGGCCGCTTTTCAGCGCCGCAGAGGCCGTGCCCAGTGCGTTTTTGCCCAGCACCAGTCCGGCTCTTGTGGCGGTGTGGGTGGCCAGCTCCGTGCGGTAATCGGACATATCCTGGCTGTACTGGTCCCGGGTTTCCGTCAGGTCCAGGTCTGTGCTTTCAAAGTCCCCTTTGCCCTCCTCCAGCTGGCGCAGGAGCAGGGCGGCGTTATCTGTCTTTTCGGACAGCAGGTCGATCTGTCTCAAATTTTCATCGTTATCCTTTGCCGCTTTTCCCACGCATATGGCTCCCGAGAGAAGCGTGAGCACGCTGACTATGGCAAGGGCCACGGCCAGAAGTCTGACCAGGGCTGGGTGCTTCAAGGTCCATTCCTCCAACAAATATCATGATAAAAATTATACTGCCTAAATATGAATAATCCAAGTACGAAAAGCAGTTTTTTCTTTTCTTTACGCGGAATTTATTGTATAGTAACCGGAGAAAGGCGGGATAGCACATGATTTTCAGCTTTGCGCCCATGGAGGGCGTGACCGGCGTCTCCTACCGCAGAATACACAGTGAAATGTTTCCCGGCGCGGACAAATATTACGCGCCCTTTATCGCCCCGGACAGCCAGGGCAATTTCCGGCTCAAACACCTGCGGGATGTGCTGCCGGACAACAACCGGGGCATCGCCCTGGTACCTCAGATCCTGGCCAACAGCCCGGAGGCTTTTCTATCTGTGGCAAGGCAGATGCGGGAGCTGGGCTATGAGGAGGTCAACCTGAACGCGGGATGCCCCTCGGGCACGGTGGTGTCCAAACACAAGGGGGCCGGGATGCTGGCGGATCTGGACGCTCTGGACGCCTTTCTGGATCGGGTATTTTCCTCTGCCCCGGTAAAGGTATCGGTCAAGACCCGGATGGGCATGAACAGCACCGATGAGTTTTCCGCCATTCTGGACGTTTACAAGCGCTATCCCCTCTGTGAGCTGATCGTTCATGCCCGGGACCGGGCGGGCCTGTATAAAAGCAAGCCTGACCGGGAGGCTTTTGCCCGGGCCATTGAAAACTGCCCTTTCCCGGTCTGCTATAACGGCAACATCTTTAATACCGCGCACATGGCCTCCCTGACAGCGCAGGTGCCGGGGATCTCCCGGGTGATGCTGGGCCGTGGCGCGGCGGCCAATCCCGCGCTGTTTCGGGTATTGAAGGGCGGCCCTCCCCTTTCGCGCTTTGAGCTTCGGGAATTTCACGACCGGCTCCTGGACGACGCCCTCTCCTCCGGGCTCAGTCCTCACTATGCCATGGCCAGGATGAAGGAGCTGTGGTATTACATGATCTGGATGTTCCCCGGCAGTGAAAAAGAATTTAAGGCCCTGAACAAGTCCCGCAGTCTGGACGAATACCGGTCAGCCGTCTCCTGCATCTTCAGTTCCTGCGCCTTTGACCCGGACACCGGGTTCGACGGGTAAGTCGTTAAATATTATGTAAACTAATGGTCGCATTAATGACCCCCGGGCAGAGGCTTTTGCCCGGGGGTCCATCCGTTCCGGCATTATATCTCGTATTTTTTGCTGTACTCCTCGTAGTACTCGTCAAAGCGGTGGGAGTGCAGCTCTTTCAGATTGATCACATAGCTGTGGGTGTCGTAGGTGTCGGCCCGCAGCTCGATCATGGCGATGGCAATATTGGAGCAGTGGTCCGCCACGCGCTCCAGATTGGTCACCAGGTCGTTGAACACAAAGCCCTGGGACAGAGAGCAGACGCCGTTCTGCAGCCGGTCCACATGGCGCAGCTTCATCTCGTCACAGAGGATGTCGATCCGCTCCTCAAAGGGTTCCACCCGAAAAGCGTCCTCCACATTATCGCTCTTGAAACATTCAAAGCACAGCGTGACCATGTCGCTGACAGCGGTGGAGAGTACGGACAACTCCCGGCGGGCCTCTTCGGAGAAATTCAGCTTCTTTTCCGCGATCTCCCGGGCGGCCTCGGCAATGTTCATGGCGTGGTCGCTGATCCGTTCAAAATCGCTGAGGGTGTGCAGGTACTTGGACAGGTTCTCGTTCTGCACCGTGTCCAGTTCCTTGGCGATGATGCCCATCAGATAGGTGCCGATCTTATCCTCATATTCATCCACCTTGTCCTCGCCGCTCTCCACCCGGCGGAAGCCCTCCTCGCTGTAATGGGCCAGCAGATTCAGCGCGGAGAAGAAGTTTGATTTGGAGGCGTCGGCCATGTCGTTCACGGTCAGGCGGCTCTGCTCAATGGCCAGGGCCGGGTGGGCCAGGAAACGCTCATCCAGCCGGTCCAGAGAGGCATTCACGCTGCGCTCCTCCTCGCTGACCCGGATGATCTTTTCCACGGAGGCCAGCAGAAGCTTATTGAAGGGCAGCAGAAGGGCCACGCTGAGAGCGCGGAACACGGAGTTGACCAGGGCAATGCTCACCGGGCTCATCACCAGGCCGGACAGCCCCAGGTCAATAAAGGCAGAAAGGCCGTAATACAAAACAGAGCAGACCGCGACTGCTGCGATCTCGATCACCAGATACAAAAAGGCGGTGCGCCGGCCCTCGGTCTTGGCGCCCAGGGCAGACAGCAGCACAGGCACCGCAGCGCCGATGGCGATACCCAAAATCAGGGGATAGGCGGTGGCAAAGGTGACGGCCCCCGTCATGGACAGGGCCTGCAAGATACCCACGGCGGCAGAGGCGCTCTGCAGCACGGCGGTGAATACCATACCCACGATGATGCCCAAAATGGGATTGGAGAAGGTGGTCAGCAGATGGATAAATTCCGGGCTCTGCCGCAAGGGGGAGACCGCGCCGCTCATGCTCTGCATGCCAAACATCAGCACCGCAAAGCCCAGCAGAATATCCCCCACATGCCAGTGCTGCTGTTTTTTGGAGAACATGCGCAGGATGATGCCGATCACCGCCACAACGGCGGTCAGGGTGGATGTGGAGAGCAAAGAGACCCAGCCGCTGCCGTCCACACTGGACAGACAGATGATCCAGCCGGTGACGCTGGTGCCGATGAGGGCGCCCTCGATAATGGCCACGGCCTGTTCCAGCTTCATCATGCCGGAGTTCACGAAGCCCACCACCATAACAGAGGTGGCCGATGAGGACTGGATGATGGCGGTGACGGCGGTGCCCAGGAAAACGCCCTTCAGCGGCGTGCTGGAAAGGCGGTAGAGCACAAGCTCCATCTTGTTTCCGGCCACCTTTTTCAGGCCCTCACCCATCAGCGTCATGCCGAACAGGAACAGCGCAACGCCGCCCAAAAGAGAGATAATATTGGAAACGCTCATAAAACCCGATTCCTACCCATTATATTATCTTTATTATTGTAATTGATGATAACACAGTTTATCCCCCGGTACAACCGGGGGATAAATTTTTAGTAAAACAAGACGAGCAACGCCCGTCTTGTCTGTCCTTTTTCTGTTGTTATCCGGCAAAAAAACTGACAGGAAATTCCGTCCAGGGGAAAATCTCCGGAGGAGCCTGCCGGAAATCCAGGGTTTTTCCGGTGATAGGGTGAGGAAAGCACAATCTCTCCGACCAGAGGGCTATGCCGCAGTTCCTGATCTTGCTGCCGTAGCGGGCGTCCCCCAGCAAGGGCATGCCCCGGGAGGCAAACTGCACCCTGATTTGGTGGGAGCGGCCGGTATGAAGCCGGATACGCAAAAGAGAGCTGTCATTTACACAGCCGATCAGCGCATATTCCAGCTCCGCTTCCTTTACTCCCTTGCGCATACGGTCCACCACATAGGTCTTATTTTTCCCTTTGTCGTGAAAGAGCAGATCGCGGAGTACGCCTCTGTCCTGGGCGGGGCGGCCATGAACGACGGCAAGATATTCCTTTGTCATGCTCCTCTGCGCCACGGCGGCGGAGAGTCTTCCGGCGGCCTGCCCGGTCCGGGCATAGACCATCACGCCGCCTACCCCGGCATCCAGCCGGTGAACGCAGAAAAAATCCCCGCCAAGGCTGTCCCGGAGCAGCTCCGGCATCCCGGGAGACTCGGACAGTACTCCGGCAGGCTTGACCACTACGGCAATATGTCTGTCCTGATACAGAATCTCCGGCTGCATCGTCATCACACCTTTCACCCGGATTGTACAACGGGCTATCGCCTTTTGCAAGCGCAATATACAAATCCTTTTTGAGGTTTTTGTGTGGGATGTACAAAAACAGCGCCGCCGGGCCGGAAAGATTGCTATTTTTTTGTCGATTTGCGAATTGCATTCCGCTGCCCCAAGTGCTATATTATGATTGTAAGTTAAATAACTAACAGGTAAGCAAAAGCTGTCGCCTGCTTTGAAAAATGGGAGGAATGAAACATGAAGTGCCCTCGCTGCGGACATGAGATGACCAAAGACAACCACAGAAAATATGACCTGATGATGTGCTATGAATGCGGCTATATGGAAGGCCGTAACATGGGCGAAAATCCCATCCACGACAGAGTAGTGACCAACTATGAGCGTCTCAACGGCATGAACTTTAACGAAGCCGTGGCCTTTATGGCCGACGGGCTGGGTCTGGACGAGAGTACCATCAGCGCCTGGTTTGAAAAATACGTCGCATAAAAGAAGGTAAAATAGTTTCCGCAGTCCCGCTCTCCTGGCGGCTGCGGAAACTTTTTTTGACTTTTCCTGTGCTTTTCTGTATACTTCTCATATCGGAAGGAGGAAAACATGATGAGAGAATTAGAGACCGAACGGCTGCGGCTGAGAGCACTGCGGCCTGATGACGTGCAGGCAATTTATGACGGCTGGGCCAGCGACCCGGAGGTGACCCGGTATCTGACCTGGAACCCCCATGAGAGCACTGAGCAGACCCAGAGCATCATGGACTACTGGCTTGCGGAATACGAAAAAGAGGACTGCTTTCGCTACGGCATTGAGCGCAAGGCGGACCGGGTGCTGATGGGTATGCTCGACGTGGTGGGCTTCGTGGACGGCAGCCCGGTCATCGGCTACTGCTCCGGCCGGGCTTACTGGAATCAGGGCTATATGACGGAGGCCTTTCAGGCCGTGATCCGGGAGCTTTTCGCCTGCGGTTACAGCGCCATTATCGTTGAGGCGGTCCGGGAAAACACCGGCAGCAACCGGGTGATTCAAAAATGCGGCTTTCGCTTTGTGGGCAGCAGTGAACGTCCCCTTTCCCGGCTGAAGCCCGACATCGTCACCATCAATTCCTACCGTCTGGAGAAGTGAATCATGGGCTTGCCGCTGTGCGGCAGGTCCTTTTTCTTTCTTTTTTTCATTTTTCCTGTAACCTTTCCAAATACTTTCCGTATATACAGATGAGACGTAAGGAGGTGCCTATGGAAGACTCAGCCATTGTCGATCTGTACTGGCAGCGTTCCGATCAGGCCATAGCGGAAACGGACCGCAAATACGGCAGATACTGCCACCGGATCGCCTACAATATCTGCGCAAGCAACGAGGACGCGGAGGAATGTGTGAACGACACATGGCTTCGGGCCTGGAACGCCATGCCCACCGAGCGCCCCTCTGCACTGTCCGGATTTTTGGGGGCCATCACCCGGAATCTGGCGCTGGACCGCTGCCGGGCAAAACACAGCCTGAAGCGTGGCGGCGGAGAGATCCCCCTGGCCCTGGACGAGCTGGGCGGCTGCGTGCCCGGTCCGTCCGATCCGGAACGGGAGATCGAGGCCAAGGAGCTGGCGCAGGCCATAGACCGCTTTGTGGACAGTCTGCCGGAAGCGGAGCAGATCCTCTTCATTTCCCGCTACTGGTTCCTTGCGCCGGTGGCGGAGATCGCCGCAAAGCGCGGCTGTACTCAGGGCAAGGTGAAGGTCACGCTCTTCCGGCTGCGCGAGAAACTGAAGCTGTATTTACAGGAGGAAAATTTATGCTGAATGCCGATATGCTTTTGGATGCCATGCAGGGCGTCCGCCCGGAGAATGTCCATAAGGCGGAGGTTTTTCTGGGCTACGGCGAGGCGGTCCAGAGCCCGCCCCATGTCCGCCGCAGACTGTGGAGCACCATTCTGGTGGCCGCAATTCTGATCTCCCTCTTTACCGTCAGCGCCTATGCTCTTGGCCTGTTTCAAATCAGCGGGCGCAGCAGCAAAGAGAGCTTTACCGTCCATTTTGAGGACCAGAGTATCCAATGGAACAGCGAATACGTTTTTACCTTTGCGGGGCCGGAGGAATGTCCGGAGGTCCACTTTAAAACCACCTGGGCGCCCAACGACGACTATTGGTACCCGGCATCGTGGGCGGCGGACTGGACCCAGCTGCTGGAGGGCAGAGAGCTCTATAACGAACAGTTCGATATTTATATGCCCTCCTGCGTGGTGGATGTGCTGTACGCCTCCCAGTTTGTGGACGGGGGCGCCATGCTCCTGCTGGGTTTTCAGCCAGAGGAGATCCATCAGGAGACCTGGGGCGAGCTGCAGGTCTTAAAGTTTAGCGCTCAGGCCACCCACGCCATTGACGCAGAACAAACGGAGTTTCCCACGGGAAACTTTGTGATCCTGTTCCACCCGGAACAGGGCTGGATCATCGGCGTCCGGGGCTACGACAGCATGGAGAACATGGAGCGGATCGCCCGCGGTCTGATCGTGGAGCCTACGGGCAACACCGTCCGGCAGAGCGACTTTGAAAACACTTACGCATTCTGCGACATCTACATCGGGTAAGAAAACCATGAAAAAGATAAGCAGAGGACTCATTATTCTCCTTGTCCTTTCCCTGTTGACGCAGCTCAGCGCCTGCGGAAAGGCAGAAACGGCAGAAGAGGCCAGCGAAGCATCCCCTCTCGTGATAGAAACGCCCCAGGCCTGCGTGGAGACGGAGCCGGGCTGGATCACAACGCAGCTGCCTGTGCCCGAGGGCTTTCAGAATCTGCGCGGCCTTCAGCGTGTGGAGGACTGCCTGTACTTTCACGCGGAGACAAGGGAAGGCGGCTTTGCCGTATTGCGCTATGACACGCTCACAGCACAGTGGAAAAGCTGGATTTTGGACACGGGAGAGGCAAAATATCCCTATGTGGACGCCTTTTCCGCGACAAAGGATGCCGTCTGGGTGCGGCTGTTCGAGGGTTATTCCGATGAGGAACTGGCGACCATGAACCTGACTCGCAGGCAGCACTATTATCTGATCGTGCTGGACCCAGAGACCGGCGGACAGACTTGTACCCGCATGGATTTCTGGCGCAACGACAGCACGGGCCACGACCCTTACTTCAGCGGCATGATTGCCCTGGACGGGGAGCGGGCCATTTTGAACGACGACGAGCGGGTGCGCCTCATCAGCCGGGATGCACAGGTGACCGGCCAAGTCGACCTTCCGCTGGAGGGCAGCTGCGCTAATGTCCGCATTGGAGACCGGCTCTATGTGGACACCCGGGACGGCTGGTGCGCACTGGACCCGGCCACGCTTCAGTGCGGGGAACCGCTGGAGGCGCTTTTTCAGGCCAATATTTACAACAGCAGCCGCGGCCGCTTTCTTGTGACAAAAGAACGGATGCTGTACGAATTTGACCCTGCCAGCGGCGCCATGAGTCCGGTTTTCCCCTGGATGGACGTGGCCCTGGAATACAGCACGCTGTGGAGCGCCTATGAGGGGCTGGAAAATTCCCTGGGCGAACTGTACTATCTGGCAGGCAGTAAGCTGGTGAAGGTCAGCCCCGGCATGGTGCCGGTGAAGAAAACGCTGACTCTCGGCTGCTTTGCCGACGCCTCTGCCTATGGCTATGAATTTAACGAAACAGAGTACACCTGCCCGGAGACGCTGCTGGACGCGGTGATGCGCTTTAATCAGACGGACCCGGAATACCGGATCGTCATCAAGTCCATGGTCTGGCACGATGAGGCGGAGCGAAACCGCCTGATGGTCGAACTGGCCACATCCAATGACATTGACGTGCTGGACACCAGCCTGCTCCCGCCCGGCGCGGTGGACAAAGAGCTGCTGGTGGATCTGCTCCCCTATATTGACGCCGACCCGGACATCCGCCGGGAGGACTTCATCCCCGGTCTGTTTGCCGCATTGACCGTGGGTGGCGGACTGTACGAGTACACGGACAAATTCACGCTGCTGACCATGCTGGGCGCGGAGCATCTGGGCATCGATCCTGACCAATGGACCGTGGAGCGGGCCATTGCGGCGATGGAGGAAACGGAATCGGCGCTGCGTCTCACCCGGGAAGAAATTGTCCTCCTCTTTTCCTGGGCGGCCACAGCGGAGTTCATGGACCGCAGCACCGCCAGCTGCCGCTTTGACAGTCCGGAATTTTTGGGCTGGCTGGAGCTTCTGAAGTGGTGTGCCTCATCGGCGGCTGTGTCCGGCACCATTTCAGATGGAGATTGCGAATTTTTGCTCTCCTATGACTATGCCGCTGATGCGGGCTTCTATCCCCGGCTGCTTTTTGCGGATGAGGCGGTGGTTCTGGGCTTTCCCGGCTCTTCCGGGACCGGAACCTACTTTATGAAGCTGCTGCCGCCGGACGGGACAGGGCACACCGGCGAGCTGTGGCTGGGAAACGCCCTGATGCACACCGCGGGCTGCAACACCAGTCTGGGCATCATGGCTTCCAGTAAAAACCGAAACGGCGCATGGCGCTTTGTCAAGACCTTTATGCAGGGCGAGAATGAGCCTTACCTGACCGACGGCATTCCCGTTTTCCGGGACGGCTTTGAACAGGCGGTGGAGAACAGCCTTCACCGGCCCCAGAGCAATGTGAGCACCTATGAATCCTTCAACGAAAGGGACGCCGCTGTGATCCGGGAGCTGGTCTATAATACGGATCAGCTGGTGATCCGGGACGGGGCGGTGACGGAGGTGCTGGAAAAGGAAATCAATGCCTTCCTGAGCTGTCAAAAATCTGCCGGGGAAGCTGCCGGACAAATACAGAGCCGGTTAAGCCTCTACATGGCAGAGCATTACGGTTAAAGAAATCCCTCTGTGATTGGCAGCTTTCGCTGTCTCTCACAGAGGGAGTGCTTTAGTGCGTCTTTATTGTGTTATCACCTTGGGCGATCAGCCCTTTTCCTTGCGGAGCTTCCTTATGGTCAGCACCGCGCCGGCGGCGGTGGTCAGCACCAGCAGGGCCCACAGGATGGGTGCGCTGTTATCGCCGGTGGTGGGAATGGAGCTGTAGGTGTTGGTGATGGTGAAGGTGTTGCCCTTCTGGCTGATGCTCTTGGTGTAGCCCGCGGGCAGGTTGCTCTCATCTACGGTCCACTTGTACTGGCTGGGCAGGTTCTTCCAGGTGCAGGTCCACTTATCCTTTTCGCTGATGGTCTTGCTGTCGTACTTCACGCCGTCCTTGTACAGGGTGACGGTGATGGTCTCGGGCCGCTTGCCCGCTTCCTTGTCGTTCTTCCAGAGCTTGTTGACGGTGATGTCAATATAGCTCTCCGGGTCGTTTTCCAGGAGGAACACGCTGGTGGAGCCAGTGAGCAGCTCTGCGCCCTTGACAGTCAGCTCCAGCACGGGGACGATCGTCGTCGTGTCGGTCTGATCCTCATTCTCCACCCGTTCCACAGCGTAACCCTTGTTGGAGACGGTGAGTTCAATGACCTTGCCAGAGAGGACATAGCCGCTGGGGGCCTTGGTCTCCTTCAGATAGAAGCTGCCTGCGCTCTTGAAGCCGAAGGCCAGCTTGCCGTTGGCATCGGTGGTTGCGGTGGCCACGCTGGTCTTGCATTCCTTGTCGGAATACACGGTGAACTCCGCGCCGGCAAGGGCCTTGCCGTCCTTGCTGCTCTGCTTTACAGCAGAGAATACCACCATCTCGGCTTCATCGGCATACTCATAGCGGTTGACGAAGTCGACTGTAGTGCTCTCTTGGGTAATGGTGCCCTCAGCTTTGCCGCCGTCAGGAGAGACCACGTTCCAGGAGGCGTCCTCGCTCACTTCTTCAAGCACTTTGTAGGCAGTGCCATAGGGGATATTTTCAATGGTCTTGCTCTCCCCAGCCTTCAGGGTGAAGGTCTGCTCCTCATTGCCGATGGTCAGGCTGAAGCTGTATTCCTCAGCCTCGGGCCCCAGCTTTTTGTTGTTCTCCACGGTCTTGGTGATAACGAGGGAGCCGGTCTGCCGTGCGTTGGTCACGGTCAGCACGCCGTCCACATCTTTAGGATCGCTGCTGACGACCCAGTTGAATACCTTGTTCCAGAATTTGCCGTCCTCGCTGATCTGGATGGTGGGATCGCCGTCCTTCAGCTTGACGGTGACGGTCCAGGTCTGCTCTGTGGCCACATAGCCCTCGGGGGCCTTGGTCTCTTTCAGGGTGTACTCTGCCGCCTTGGTGAAGCCGCCGAAAACTGCCTCGCCCTTGCTGTCGGTGGTCTGGGTGCTTACCACGCTGCCGTCTTCATTGTAAAGGGTAAACTCCGCACCGGAGAGCTTGTTTTCCTGCCCGTCGGTCTTGACGATCTTGAAGCTGGCGGGATTGTGGATCTCCTCACCCATATTCTTGGTGTAAGTATTGGTGATCTTCGCCTCGGCTGTGCTGCCGTTTACAACAGCGGCAACGACCGCGTCATCTCCGGCCTCCGGGCCATTGATGGTCAGAACATAGCTGTCCCGGGCAGCGGAGGCGGGGTCTTCGGTGACGGTATAATCGCCTGCGGGCAGGTTCTCAAGCGTGAATTCCCAAGGCGTTTCAGAGCTTGCGATGGGCAGCTCTATCGTACGCGTCTCAAAACCGTCGGGGCCGGCTACAGTGAACACAAATTTGCCGATATTCGCGCTGTTCTTGTTCAGCTCGCTGTCCGCGCCGAAGTCCTTGACGATCTTCAGGCTGCCCAGCCTGGTATAGGTGTTTTTGAACGTCACCGTTTCGGAGGACACAGTGTACTTATTGGTATCCGTGTCAAGGGTGCTCTTTTTCAGGGTCACGGTGGTGCTGCCGCCGGTGAAATTGCTGGCGTAGACATAGCCGTCCACATCGGCTGCCCCCTCGGTGATGGTGTAAGACCCCTCACTCAGGCCGCTGATGGTGGCGCTCCACTGATTCTCCGCGTTGAGGGTCACAGTGTTGCTGTACACCTCAGCGCCTTCCGTGCTTTCAACCTTGAAGCTGATGGCTTCGGGGCGCAGCCCATCGAGCAGCCCCTCGAACTGTTTGGTGATGGTGATGCTGCCCAGATCAGTGGTGGGCGGAGTATATTTTGTCCAGACGCCGTAGATCACGGTGTCGGCAGTTATTTCAAAACTCGCCGCGCCGTTGAGCGGTGTCCGTGTGCCATTCTCAGGCTCGTATTCCGTCCAGCCGGAGAATGTGTATACATCCTCGCCGTCCAGGATGGTTCTGTCCTTCGGGAAAGTGGTGTCCACAGTGACCTGTTCATTTGCCTGATAATGATTGCTGTCTGTGGGAACCTGGGCAAGCCCGGTGGGCAGACCGGTCCACTGGTAGCTGACCTGATAGAAGTACTCTTCCTTGATCTGCTCTTCGTCCACATCAAAATCCAAACCCTGGTGACCATCGCAGATGTAGATGGCTCTGATGAAATCATCCTCACCCTGGAAAGTGAACTGCAGATCCTTCTTCTCTTCATTGTTGATGGTGATATCGCAGGTCAGGACCACTTTAGCGTCCTTGGGTATACTGAGGCCGGTCTTCCGCCACTCATACCTTTCCTGGTTTTGGAAGGACCAGCTATCCGACTTAACATAGTTTCCTTCGTTATCCTTCGTGTAAACCTCCACGCGGGGATAAGAAACGGTGATCGGCGTAGCCACGCCGTCTATGGTCAGATTTCCGGCCACGCGAATATCGATATGGTCGAAATTCGTTGTCCTCTCATAAACCTTTTTCGCTTCCTCCATAGTCCACTCTTTGCCCTTGTCTGCATAGGCGGTTGTGCCTGAGGCAAACACGGACACGATCATCAAAATGCAAAGCAGTGCTGACAGAACCCTTTTCATTTCATAACCTCCTGATTATTGAATGCTTTTCCCGTTTGCTGTTCGCTCCCAAACGGGAAGTCATATATGATAAAATTTTTATTCGCTCACGTTTAAAATATCACATCTTTTGTCACAAATCAATGGTAAATTGTCACTTCTTTAAATATATTTGTAAATATTAAGATCTTAATTTGTAATTTTCTCTTTTTCTTTGACAAGTCCTCCCCCAGGCGTTACAATAAGCTCAACAACACAGGAGGGAAAATGTATGCGCTGGATCGAAGTCTGTGTCAACACGCCGGAGGAACTGATCGACGAACGCTGCGAGGCCATGGCCGCCATGGGGGCGGGAGGCTTTGTGATTGAGAACGAATCGGACTTCCGGGATTTTCTCGAAAACAATCACCAGTACTGGGACTATGTGGACCAGGAGCTGGAGGACAAGTTCAAAGGCGTCAGCCGGATAAAGTGCTATCTGTCCGACGATGAAGAGGGCTGGGACATTCTGCACCGCATCCGCTCAGCCTACGAGGATGTCGGGATAAACTATGTAGCAGACAGCGACTGGGAGAACAACTGGCGGGAATATTACAAGCCCATTGAGGTGGGGAAAAAGCTGGTGGTGGTCCCCGAATGGGAGGCTGTGCCGGAGGACGGCAGGCTGCCCCTGCGGCTGGACCCGGGGCTGATCTTCGGCACCGGCAGTCACGCCACCACAAGGATGTGCCTGGCTTCTCTGGAGAATTACGCCGGGCCGGGAAAGAAGATCCTGGATCTGGGCTGCGGCAGCGGTATTCTGGGCATCGGCGCTCTTGTGCTGGGGGCGGAGCGCTGCACCGGCTGCGACATTGACCCCAAGGCACCGGATGTGGCCATGGCTAACGCCGCGCTGAACGGTATCGGGCCGGACCGCTTCACGGTCTACGCCGGGGACATCATCGGCGACGCCGGGCTCCGCCGAGCGCTGGGAACGGGCTATGATGTGGTGCTGGCCAATATTGTCTCTGACGTGATCATCCCCCTTTCCGCCTTTGTGCGAAGCTTCATGGCAGAGGACGGTGTGTTCATCACCTCCGGGATCATTGAGGGGCGTCAGGATGAAGTCCGTGCCGCCCTGGAGAAAAACGGATTTGCCGTAACCGCTCATCTCTGTGAGGAGGAGTGGCACTGCTTTGTCTGCCGTTTGTCTTTCTGATCTGATTATACCCGGCCCGCCGTGTCGAAGCAAGTCGAATCCGGGTATTTTAAGAATCTTAAAATCTAAATAATTTTTAAGAATCCCTGTTTTTGGGTACAAAAAATGGCAAAAAGCCAAGCTCTGTTGAGCTTGGCTTTTTGCTTTCCACAAAGTGGTTTTTTTCGTTTATTTTCCGTAGATATCGTTGGTATCCATCAGCACCACGTCCACGTCGAAGGTCTCGCCTTGCCGCCAGATGGTGAAGGACATGACGTCGCCCACATTAAACTGGTTCTTGATGGCGCCCACCTCCTCAATGGTACTGACCGGCTGGCCGTTCACATGGGTGATGATGTCGCCCGCCTGGATTCCTTTTGCCTCCGCGTCAGAGCCCTCGGTAACGTCGGAGACGTACACGCCGCCGGGGATGCTGTAATAATCAGAGGCGTTATCCGGAATACCGCCGATGGTGATGCCCACTGAGGGCCGTCCCCGCACTTCGCCGTCGGCCACCAGTGCGTTGACCACGCTCTTCACCGTAGCGGAGGGAATGGCAAAGCCGATGCCCTCAATACTGGAATAGGAGGACATCATCTTCATGTTGGTGACGCCCACCACCTGGCCGTACATATTGAACAGCGGGCCGCCGGAGTTGCCCTCGTTCAGGGCGGTGTTGGTCTGCAGCAGGGTCATGCTGTGCCCGTTGTAATTGATGCCCCGCTCGATGGCGGAGATGATGCCGTCGGTCAGGGTCATGCGGAAGGTCTCGCCCAGGGGGTTACCGATGGCGGCAACCCTGTCGCCCACCATAAGACTGCCGCTGTCGCCGAAGCTGGCGGCGGCCAGGCCTGTGGCCTCGATCTTCAGCACGGCCACGTCGCTGATGGCGTCCGCGCCCACCAGTGTAGCCTCGTGCACGCTGTCGTCATAGAGGGTGACGGTGGCCCTGTCGCAGTCCTCGATCACATGGGTGTTGGTCAAAATCAAGCCATCCTCCGACAGCACCACGCCGGTGCCCCAGCTGTAGGCGCTCTTGCCGTCCACATAGCCGCAGATTGCCACGATGGAGGGAGAGCAGTTCTGATACAGCTCCTGAAGACTCAACTCCTCTTCCGGGGCGGCCTGAAGTTCCAGACGAAAGTCGATGGGCAGTTCCGCCCGGGGGATATTGATCTCCGCCACGTCGGTCTGGACCGACTCATAATAGTCGTCAAAGAAATCCTGCCAGTTTTCGGGCATATCGTCGCTGTCCTCCAGGGAGGGGATCGACGGGCTGCTGGTCTCCTTGCTTTCCGGCTCCCGGAAAGCTATGGAGGTGCCGATAAGCAGCAGCAGAGCCAGGCATACCGCGCCGATCACTCTGATTCTGGTTTTTTTCTTTTTCTTTGCCGGCTTGGACTGGGGCTCTTCCTCCCGGGGGGCCAGGGGAGCATACCAGCTCTCGTCGTTATACCAATCATTATTGCTCATATCAAATCCTCACTATACTCTCTCTTACTCCGCCAGGGGCAGAGTAAATACAAATTCCGTCATGCCGTCCTCACTTTTCACCACAATATCTTCGTCGTGGCTGTTGATGATGGATTTCACCAGGTACAGGCCAAGGCCCACGCCGTCTTTATCCAGACTGCGGGAGCGGTCAGACTTGTGGAAACGGTCGAAAATGAAGGGCAGATCCTCCGGCGGGATGGTCTCGCCGTAATCCTTGATGGAGATATAGGCCTTGCCGCCGTCCTTATACAGCCGCACGGTAATGCAGCTGCCGGGAGAGGCAAATTTCACGGCGTTATCGGTCAGGTTATAGATCACCTGGGTAATGGCATCCTTATCCGCCCGGACCATGATGTGGTTATCCGGGAACTGGGGGTCCACATCCAGATTTTTCTTTGTGGCCCGTGATTCGAAGGAAAGCATGGTCTGCAAAATCAGCTCCGTCAGGTCGAAGACTTCACGCCGGGCCGGGTCAGCCGCCCGGGCCTTCATCTGGGAGACGTCCAGCATATCCCGCACCAGGCGGGACAGCCGCCGGGTCTCATCCCGGATAGAGATGAGATATTTTTCCTCGTCCTCCTTGGGGATGGTGCCGTCCAAAATGCCGTCGGCAAAGCCGGCGATGGTGGTCATGGGGGTGCGCAGTTCGTGGGAGATGTTGGCAATAAACTCGCTTCTCCGCGCCTCGGCGCTCTCCAGAGAGTCGGCCATTTTGTTGAAGGATTCGATCAGCGCGCCCATCTCGTCGGTGGGGTCCTCCTGCTGCTTTACGCGGACGGAGAAATCGCCCCGGGCAAACTTCCGGGAGGCCGCTGCCATTTCATCCAGAGGCCGGGCCATGCGCTTGGAATACACCAGGCTCATCAGCAGCGCGGCGGCAAAGACGCCCATGGCCACGATGGCGGCAATGCCCAGGAAGGTGGTCCAGGCGCCAAGGATATTGTCGATGACGTTGGTGACAAAGGCGTAGCCGATCACATTGTCCTTAGCGTCCACGATCTGGGTGGCCACCACAAAGCGCTCCTTGGCGTACATGCCGTCCAGACTGGAGATCTGGTCCATTTTTCCGCTGATCCTCAGCAGGCTCATCACGCTGTCAGACAGCTGCCTGCCCATATGCTCGCAGATCATGGTGCGGTCGGAGCAGGCCACCACCACGCCGTCGGTATCGGTGATGAAGATGTGGTTTCCGGTGCTGTGGGAGATGGAGCTCAGGCTCATGCCCAGCGCCCAACTGTTGAGACTTTCATTCTGGGCGATGGCGGAGGCCATACGGGAGACCTCCCCCGCGCTGTTTTCCATGTTGTCCCGGTATTCGTCGATAATATAGCTGCGTCCGATGCCCACGAAGGCCACCGCGATGATGAGAAAACACACCGTCACCATTACGGCGGTAGCCACGAAGTTACGAAGATAGATGCTCTTCACGGTTTATTCCACGACCTCGAACTTATATCCCACACCCCAGACCGTTTTGAGACACCATTTTTCGGACACACCCTCCAGCTTTTCGCGCAGACGCTTGATATGTACGTCCACGGTGCGGGAGTCTCCGAAATAGTCAAACCCCCACACTTCGTCAAGGAGTTGGTTGCGGGTAAAAACGCGGTTGGGAGAGGAGGCCAGGTGGAACAACAGCTCCATCTCTTTGGGCGGGGTGTCGATCTTTTTGCCGTCCACGATCAGCTCGTAGGAGTCCAGATTGATCACCAGTTTGTCGAAAGTGAGCTTTTTGTCCACGGGAGCGTCGCCGTCCTTGCGGCGCATAACGGCGTGGACACGGGCCAGCAGCTCTTTGATCTCAAAGGGCTTGGTGACATAGTCGTCCGCGCCCATCTCCAGGCCGTTCACCTTGTCGTTAGTTTCTCCCTTTGCCGTAAGCATTATTATAGGCGTAGAGGATTTCTTCCGTATATCCCGGCAGACCTGCCAGCCGTCCTTCACAGGCAGCATGATATCCAGCAGCACCACATCCGGGGCGAAAAGGTCAAAGCTGCTTTCGGCCTTGCCGCCGTCTGAGGCGATCATCACCTCAAAGCCATCCTTGCCCAGATACAGGCGCAGAAGTTCGGCGATATTGCTGTCATCCTCAACAATAAGAGCGCGTTTACTCATTTTCTTTTCCTCCAATGCTTTGCTAAAAAACCTGTCAATAAACTTTATATCACATTATACAACGATTATACAACACCGGAAAGGTCAAAGGTTAAAAAAGTGTAAAAAAGTGTCTCCCATTTTCCGGCGGACCGCTTCCGCCTGTTTTGATGAACAAATGCGGGCCGCTCTCCAAAACGTCCTTGTCATCCTGAGCGCAGCGAAGGATCCCGTGAAAAGGGCACTGGTGCCGCAGAACACGGGATCCTTTATCGCTTCGTTCTCCAGAAGGACAGCAGATTTCACATCAGAAGTCTACCTTCTGCAGCTCGATCAGAGCCACGATATAGACCTTCAGGGCCTCAATAAACCAGGCTTTGCAGGCGGCCTCGTCCACGCCGTGGATGGGGCCGGCAAAATCCGGTGCGGGCCGCTCCGGGTGCTCCGGGCCGAAGGACACGGCGTTGGGGAAATGGCGGGCGTAGGTGCCGCCGCCGATGGTGTAAGGCTCCGCATTCTCGCCGGTGACCTCGTTATAGGCCCGGATGCAGACCTGAACCTCCGGCTTATCGGTGCTGACGTAGAAGGGGGCCGCGTCGCTCTCTACGGTGACTTCCGCCGCGCCGCCGATCTTTTCGGCGATGATGGCGGCGATCTTCTCCCCGCTCATGGTGGTGGGATAGCGGCTGTCCACGGTCTGGAACATGCGGCCGTTCTCCACGCCGATGACGCCGCCCACGATGGTCAGGGGCTTGAACAGGCCGTCGTCCGCCTGAACGCCCAGACCCCGGCCGTCATAATGCTCATTGAGCATGGACACGGCCTTCAGGAAGCGGCTCTCCTGCGCTCCGGCAGTGCCGCTGTCCAGAATATAATTCACCAGCACGCCGATAGCGTTCACCGTGTCCTCCGGCAGGGAGGCGTGTCCGCCCACGCCGGTGGCCGTCAGGTGCCAAAGGCCCTTTTCAGTCTGCTCCGCCGTGACTCTCTCCGTATTCTCCAGCGCCTTGTCCGACTTTACCCAGGCCTCCGCCTTGTCGGGCACGGCGTTGGGGGCAAAGCCGCCCCGGATATCCACGATGTTCTCCATGGGAACGTTTGAGAGCATGCGCCCGTGGTAGATGCCCTTCTCCCCGTTGCACAGTGGGAAGTTTGCGTCCGGGCTGAAGCAGAACAGCGGCGCGCGGTAATGCTCCAGATAGTACTCCACATCCTGCATTCCGGTCTCCTCGCTGACGCCCAGCAGGGCCCGGACCGGGTAGCGCAGGGCCACGCCCTTGTCTTTCAGGTATTTCAGGGCATAAAGGCAGAGCACGCTGGGGCCTTTATCGTCCATCACGCCCCGGCCGATGATGTAGCCCTCCCGCTGGCGCATGGTGAAGGGATCGCTGCTCCAGCCGTCGCCGGTGGGCACCACGTCCAGATGGGTGATGGTGGCCAGATAGTCCTCCCCTTCTCCGATCTGGGCATAGCCCATCATATCCTCGCAGTTGACGGCGTCCAGGCCCAGCTCCCGGGCCATGGCCAGCGCCTCCTTCAGCGCTGCGGCCGGGCCTTCGCCAAAGGGTGCGCCGGGCTTTGCCTCGGTCTCCACGCTGTTAATGGCCACCAGCCGGGCAATGTTTCTGAATATCTCCTCTTCGTTCTCCGCAATGAATTTATCTATATCACGGCTTAGTTCTGCGTTCATATTGCCGCTCCTTTCTAATAATATATAGAAGAATATACACCGAAAGCCGCTTTCGGTCAAGGGATGAGCAGAACTTTGAATGCAGTTGACATTCGTATTGTTTTTGTTTTGACACATTGTTCAAAAGTGTACAAATTCATGGATTTTTTCGATTTTTCTTCACTTTTTATGCGGTTGTTAATACTTTTTTAACATTTTAACATTAGTATGATGATAGCCGAAACTGAGTAAAAACTGTTTAAGGGAGGAAGAAACATGAAAAAAACATCGGTGAAGGTCCTGAGCGTCGTGCTGATTCTTGCCAGCCTGTTTGGGCTTTGCGCAGGAGGGCTGACGCTGAAAGACATGCTGGACTGCAAAGCCTACTGGGAACAGAAGGGCGAGGAGTCAGACGCAAGCATCGCAATGCTGGAGGATGGTCTGAACCAGCTGAAGGAAAACGAGAGCGCATACAACGACGGTCTTGCCGCTCTGGCTCAGGGCGAAAAGGACTACGAAGCCGGGCAGCTGGAGCTGGAGGCCGGGGCCAAGGCTCTGGCCGACGGGCAGAAGGAGTATGAGGCCGGGCAGCAAACGCTGGAAAAGGGCTACGCGGATTATGCCGCCGGTGAGAAAAAACTGGCAGACGCGCAGAAGGAACTGAAAGCAGGCTGGGCCAGCTATAAGGAAAACGCCGCTCTGCTCTCCGCTGCCCACGCTCAGTACGATGCGGGCCTTGCCCAGTATAACGACGGGCTTAAGGCACTGGAAGCGGGAAAGGCCCAGCTTGCGGCCGGTCAGGCACAGCTTGCCGAGAGCAAAAAGCTTCTGGACGCAGGCCAGGCCCAGCTCGACGCCGCCAAGCCTCAGCTGGAAGCCTATGAGCAGGGGCGGGCCGCCCTGGAGCAGGGCAAGGCGGATCTTGCGGCCTTTAAGGCCAGCAAAGATACCCTGGTGAGCTACATCGGCAGCTATAATCAGCTGATTGACGCCAAGAACGCATACGGCGGACTGCCCGAGGAGCAGACCCAGCAGCTCAACGCCATTATCGCCGGAGTGAATCCTGTGATGGCCAAGACCGGGCTGGACAAAACTATCTGGCTTGACGGGGAAAACAAGACCGTCTCCGCTGAACAGGCCCAGGCGATTTTTGCCAACTACATCAGCGAGGCCGAAAAGACCATCGCCGAAAACGAGGCCTATCTGGACTCCATGAAGCCCAGCTACGAGGCGGGCAAAGCTGCCGAGGCAGAGCTTGCTGCCAAGTGGGAACTTTATAATCAGAAGTTGGCCGAGGCAAAGGCAGCGGAAGCCAAAATAGCCGAAAGTGAAAAGCAGCTCGCCCAGGCAAAGGCCACGCTGGATGCCAGTGCCGCCCTGCTGGCCGAGAAAGACGCGGAGCTGGCAGCCGGCTACAAAAAGCTGATGGCCGGTGAGGCGGAATTTGCCAAAGGCATGGCGAAGCTGCAGTCCTCAGAGAAGGCGCTGGAAGAGGGCGAGCAGGCCCTTGTTGACGCCGAGGCCCAGCTTGCCGAGGGTCAGAAGACCTATGACGACGGCGTAAAGGAGCTGGAAGCCGGCGCTCAGGCCCTTGAAGACGGCAAAGCCCAGCTGAAGGCCTTTGAGGACGGCAACGCCCAGGTTGCGGAGGGCCTTGCCATTCTGACCGCCACAGAAACCGTATACGACAAAAACGGCAATGCCATGCTCACCAGCATTGCCGACCGGCTGGGGCCCGACTTCAATTATATGAAGGATGCGTCACTGGTGGATCTGGACCGGGGGTTTGAGGCCGTGGCTGCCGCGCGGCAGTTCTCCGCCGATAATTCCGCTCTTGTCACCAGGGAGCTGGGCGCCCGGGCCGTGGCTGCCGTACTGGCGATTGCCGCCGCCATTCTGGGTATCGTAACCGGGATCATGGGATTGATGGGTAAAAAGGTCTTTATCCTGGCTCTTGTGACTGCCGCCGCCGCGGCGGCGGGCTTTATAGCCGCTCTGGTTGCCGGATTCAGTCTCCCCCTGTCCGCTATAGCAGGTTCCGCCCTTGGCGCCGGGGTCATCGTTGCGGCATTGGCTGTGCAGGCCGTGGCCGCTCTGCTTGAAGGTATATCCGGAAAAAGCGTGAAAACAGCAAAATAAGCCACAGCGAATTATTCTCCCGCCATAGTACATGGCGGGAGATTTTTCCTTTATATCGCTTGACCTGCGCTTTTTCCTTGTGTATACTTTTTTCCGGTGATCGTGTGAATATTCACACGATCCAGATTAAAACGGCATGCCGCTTGCCGCTGAAGCGGCAACCGCGGCACATGCCAAAAATCTCCATTCTACCGCAGGGGGAGATTTAAATTGCTATTTGTGCTGATGCATCTGCGGCAGAACGGAGATTAATATGAAAAAAACGACTTTGATTTTACTGTTCCTTCTTATTGCCGCGCTGCTCTGCGCATGCGGCGGGCAGACCGCGCCCGAACCCACGCCAACGCCGATACCTACTCCCTCCCCCACGCCGGAGCCACCCCGCTCCATCGTGCTGACGGACGAGAGCGCGGAGGAGATCCTGGCGCTGGCCGGCTGCGGTTATCTTGAACGCATCGACGCTTCCGCAAGCCGGGAATATGAGGCGCTGCTGACGCTGTCCCAGCTTTTGCCGGACTGCCAGATCACCTGGAATGTTGAATTTCAGGGCCTGAGCTACCCCTCCGACACGGAGGCGCTGACCATTACGGACCTGGAGGGCGCGGCGGAAGCGCTGCGTTATCTGCCAGGTCTGAAAACCGTGGACATGAGCGCCTGTGACCTCTCCGTGGAGGAGATGGAGGCGCTGTCCGACCTGCGGCCGGATGTGGATTTTCTCTGGACCGTGCGGTTTGGCAACTGGGAGGTCAGAAGCGACATCACCTGCTTTTCCTCCCTGCGCACCGGCACGGAGGGCAGCCACCGCTATACCTCGGAGGAGCTCTACCCCCTGCTGCGCTTCTGCCGACATCTGCGGGCCCTGGATCTGGGGCACAATGACCTGACGGACATCAGCCTCATCGGGGAAATGAGCGAGCTTCAGGTGCTGATTTTGGCAGACAATCCCAACTTAGTGGACATCTCCCCCCTGGCCGGGCTGGAGGACCTGCAATATATCGAGCTGTTTCTCTGCTGGGATATCGCGGATTTCAGCCCCCTGAACGGCTTAAGCAAAATGCAGGACCTGAACCTGTCCTATTGCCGCAACTTAGAGGACATCAGCTTCATCGACAACATGCCGGATTTTGAAAACGGCTGGTTCCGGGGCACCAAAGTCAATAGCGAGGATATAAGGCCCTACGCGGAGAGCCGGCCGGAGATCACCTTTGTGTATGGCAACCCCTCAGACATCTCCGCCGTGTGCTGCGGCTGGCGCTCCACAGAGAGGAACACCGCCATCCGCAACGCCTTCACCAACTGGCGGCAGGTGCTGGACTACCGGCACTGGGACAATATTGAATTTGCATAAACATAAAGAATATCCCCTGTCCGTGGACAGGGGATAAATTCAATCTTTCTTTTTTATGCGTTTTCGGTTTTTTTGGTGCTCTTGGGCTTGAAATCCGGCTCGGTGCCGTTGATGAGCCGTTTGATGTTGCCCCGGTGCTGGAAAATGACCATGCACATGGCCACAATAGCCAGGATCAGCCGGGGGGTGCTCACATGGAAGATGATCGAGCCCACGGTGATGGCCACAGCCCCGCAGATGGAGCCCAGGGAGACCTTTTTGGATGCCACGGCGAACAGGCCGAAGCTGCCGAACACCAGAAGTCCCACCCGCCAGTCGATCATCAGGCTCAGCAAGCCGCCCACAGACACGCCTTTGCCGCCCTTGAACTGATGGAACACCGGGAAGCAGTGCCCGACAATGCAGGCAATGCCGCCGGCCATCAGGCCCATGTCGTCCAGAAGCAGATAGCCCAGCAGCACGGCCAGGGCCGCCTTCACCATATCGCCCAGCAGGGTGATCAGCCCCGCTTTCATGCCGAATACCCGGGCCATGTTGGTGGCGCCGGCGTTACCGCTGCCCTCCTTGCGCACGTCCCTGCCCATTCCCACGGACAGGCACACCGACACGCTGATCGAGCCCAGCAGATAGCCCGCAACGATAACAAGCAGATACTTTAATGCTTCCATTTCAAGCTCCTGTATTATTTCAAAAATTGAAAGTATTCCTTGCGATAGGTATTATACACGTCTTTGCTCTCTTTTTCAACGCTTATTCAACTTATTTACGATTTCTTCAAAATTTGGGGGATACTGCCGGATAAATTGCGATTTTTATAACAATATCTTGACTTTACCGGTTATTAGGGTGATAATGTCTGCGCCGAAAAAATGAGAAAAAAACGGAGTTAAACCGATGATACTCGCTGCGTTGATCAAGAAGATCATTTCCCTGTTTCTGATATTGTTTTTGGGTGCTTTGCTTGTCCGCCTGAAGGTACTGAAAGCAGAGGACAGCAAGGTCCTCTCCAAGCTGACGCTGTATCTCATCATCCCCTGCGTGATCCTCAACGCTTTTCAGGTGGAGTTTTCTCAGGAGATCAAAGGCGGACTGCTGCTGGCGCTCTGTGCATCGCTCATCATTCAACTGGGCACCATCTTCTTCGCCCATCTGCTGAAAAAGCCTCTGCAGCTGGACCCGGTGGAACAGGGCTCAGCCGTCTATTCCAACGCCTCCAACATTGTCATCCCGCTGATCAGCGCCATGCTGGGGGATGAATGGATCATCTTCACCTGTCCCTATACCGCCCTGCAGCTTTTCTTTTTCTGGAGCCACGGCAAGGCCCTGCTCTGCGGAGAAAAGGGGTTCCAGCTGA
This sequence comes from Candidatus Limivicinus sp., assembly GCA_051866735.1. Lineage (GTDB taxonomy): Bacteria > Bacillota > Clostridia > Oscillospirales > Oscillospiraceae > Limivicinus. The sequence continues at coordinate 27,372 of JBJDXP010000063.1, read as the reverse complement.
AAAAAATCCTCACCAACACCAACCTGATTGCGGTGTTTGTGGGCGTGCTGATGCTGCTGACCGGCATTTCCTTCCCCGCCCCTATTCAGGACGCCGTCGCTTCCGTCAGCGCCACCGTGGGGCCCATCGCCATGCTGGTCACGGGCATGATCATCGGCGGGATGGATCTGAAAACCGTCTTTACCTACAAGCGGGTCTGGCTTGTCACCTTTCTGCGGCTGGTGCTGCTGCCCCTGCCCGCTCTGCTGCTGGTCAAATTCTCCGGCCTGGCCGGTCTTGTTCCCGACGGAGCGACCGTGCTGCTCATCGTCCTCATGGCCAGCTCCACCCCTACAGCCGGCATGGTGACCCAGATGAGCCAGGTCTACGGCCAGGACGCGGACTACGCCAGCGCCATCAACGTGGTGAGCACCCTGATGTGCATCTTTACCCTGCCTGTGGTGGTGGCCCTCTATCAGCTATAATGATGTTGCCTCCGAAGGTTTTCCGTGCTATACTGTGAGCAACAAATGAACGTGGAGGCAGGATGCTGTGAAAGAGAACGTTGAGAAATTTTTTGCCCTGTATAATGCCGACCCCGCGCTGCAAAAGCGCGTGAAGGACGCGGAAGCCGCCTATCCCGGCAGTCTGGAGCTGCGGGAGCCGCTGGTGGAGGCGGTGCTGCTGCCTGTGGCCCGGGAGCTGGGTCTGGAGTTCAGCATCAAGGAGCTTCAGGACTATGAGACGGCCCACTACGCCCGGCGGCACCGGGACGTGGAGCTGACGGAAGAGGATCTGGCCGCGCCCGATGACGAGACCGAATACTGGCTCATCCACCACGGCTGGTCCCATGACGATTCGATCTTCTGCCCCGGCGGAAGCAAGGAGCCCGGTCTGATCCGTATTGAAAAGAGAAAAAAATAACAATTTCGGGTACTATCTGCAAAGATAGTACCCGTTTTGGTTCCATTTTATTCCCTGATATTTGACGGCTGCGTAAAAAAACGAGCTGTAATTTCGTGAAAAGCGCTTAATTTCCGTGCTTTTTGCGGAATACTGTTGTTGGATGGAACTATTTTTAGTATAATTTTGTTATGAAAACCGAAAAAATGCTTTGGAAGGAGTGACCATGTGGAAAAGAAGAAAACAAGCTTCGGCACAAGCATAGGCTTTGAGCTGGCGGCGGCAGGTTCCGCAGTGGGTCTGGGCAATCTGTGGGGTTTTCCTTACAAGACCAGCGCAAACGGCGGCGCGGCCTACCTGTTCGTGTACCTGGCCTGCATTCTGCTGGTGGGCGCGGCGGCCATGCTGGCGGAGTTCATCATCGGCCGCAGGGCCAGAGCCAACCCGGTGACGGCCTACAAGGAGATTTCCAAAAACTGCGGCTGGTTTGGTCTGGCGGCGGTGGTGATCCCGGCGCTCATCATGTGCTATTACTTTGTGTTGGGCGGCTACACCGTAAAGTATTCCCTCAATTCCTTTGCGGGCAACGCCGGAATGTTTCAACACTTTGCCGGCAACGCGGGCGATGTGATTCTGCACACCGCGGTATTTTCCCTGCTGGCCCTGGCCATTGTGGTGGCCGGTGTGCGCGGCGGTATCGAAAAGACCGCCAAGATCCTCATGCCCACCATGCTGGTGATCCTGGTGGTCATCATCAGCTTTTCCCTGCTTTTGGGGGAGGGCGTATCTGAAGGTCTGGCCTTTTATCTCCGGCCGGATTTCTCCGCCATGTCCTGGTCCGGGGCGCTGTCTGCCATGGGTCAGGCCTTTTTCTCTCTGTCCCTGGGCTGCGGGGCAATGATCTGCTACGGCTCCTACTCCGGGAAAAAAGTCAACCTGTTCCGCTCCACGGCGGTCATCTGTATTCTGGACAGCCTTCTCACCTTCATGGTGGGCCTGGCCATCTTCCCCGCCCTGTTTCACTATGCCGCCGTCTCCGGCGTGTCCACAGCGGAGCTGGGCATGGGCGGCATGGGGCTGATGTTCATCACCCTGCCCATGGTGTTTGCGGATATGCCCGTTGTGGGCAGCACCCTGTCTCTGCTGTTTTTCACCATGGCGGCCATCGCCGCGCTGACCTCGGTCATCTCCATTTTGGAGGTGGTCACCCAGTTCGTGATCCAGAAATTCCGGATCTTCCGCACCAAAGCCGCCCTGCTTGTCACCGGCCTCTGCGTGGCCCTGTCCGTGCCGGTGGGCCTGTCCTTCGGCGCGGCCATGAACGGCGGCAGTCTGATGGCGCTTTTCGGCCGGAACCTGCTGGAGGTGCTGGATATGATCACCAACACCATCCTGATGCCGGTCTGCGCCCTCTTTGCCTGCCTGGCCGTGGGCTGGATCATCGGTCCCCGGGAGGCGGTCAAGGCCATCTCCCCGGAGGGGGACAGCAAAGCCCACCGGCTGCTGGGCCTGATGCTGAAAGTCATTACCCCTCTGCTCATCATTGTGATCGAAATCTTCGGCATTTACGATTTGATCATGCCCCTGGATAAGGGCGTTCGCCGCTTCTCCGCCGACGGCTGCGGCATTGTGGTCTGCGCCTATGGGATTTTGCTGATCTGCGCCGTCCTATACTTCGCCTTCCTGAAAAACAGTGACACCGGAAACAACAGCGACGAACTGCAAGTGGAGGCGCTGGAGGCCGAGCGCGTCAAAGCCGGACCCAGCCGGGGCTGGACCAGGCCGGAATGACGGGGTGACGAAGATGAAAAAAGACCGGAAAATTCTTGACGTGGTCACCATTGGCTTTGCACTGTTTTCCATGTTCTTCGGCGCGGGGAATGTGATCTTCCCCCCGTACCTGGGCCTGCAGTCCGGCCACCAGTGGCTGGGCGGCTTCTTCGCCTACTATTTTGCCGACGTGCTGCTGGCCCTGCTGGCGCTGTTTGCCCTGCTGCGTGAGGGCAGTGCGGAGCGGGTCATGGACCGGATCGGCAAAAAAGCCGCCGTCTTTTTGATGACGGTGATCATCCTCTGCATCGGCCCCATGCTGGCCATCCCCCGCACCGCCGCCACTACTTATGAGATGGGCATCACTCCCCTGCTGCCGGGAGTGTCCTCCGTACTGTTTTCCGTCTTGTTCTTCGCCATCATCCTGGCCCTGAGCATCCGGGAATCGGCGATCATCGACCTGATCGGCAAATTTCTCACCCCCGCTCTGCTGCTGGGCCTGGCCGCACTCATCGTTGTGGGCATCATCAGGCCCTTGGGAGACATTTCCGAAACCGTCTTTGTGGACAGCGTGGTCGTCACCGGCGTGCAGGCCGGCTACCAGACCATGGACGTTCTGGCGGCCCTGGTTTTCGGCGCGGTGCTCATCAAAAGCGCGGCCGACAAGGGCTATGAGAGCCAGGGCGGCAAGATGAAGGTGCTGGCAGGAGCCGCCGGTTTGGCCGGCGCGCTGCTGATGCTGGTGTACCTGGGGCTCAGCTATCTGGGTGCCACCGTGTCGGAGATCTACACGGCGGAGATCAGCCGGGCGGATCTGGTGATCGCCATCGTCCAGAGCCTGCTGGGGAAGCCGGGGCTTGTCATCTTTGCCATTGTGGTAGCCCTGGCCTGTGTCACCACGGCGGTGGCCCTTGTCAGCTCGGCGGCGGACCATTTCTCCACCATCTGCCGTGATAAGGTCTCCTACAAGGCCTTTGTGGTCATTATCTGCGTGTTCAGCGCGGTGGTGTCCAACCTGGGGCTGGACACCATCGTGTCCATCGCGGCCCCCATCCTCAACGTGGTCTATCCCCCGGTGCTGGTGCTGGTGATCGTCTCTCTTGTGGCGCCCCATATGCCAAACGCCATCTGCATCTGCGCCATTGGCGGCGCGCTGGTCACAAGTATCCTCACCACCCTGGATTCCTACGGGCTGTCCATGCCCTGGCTCCGGTATCTGCCCCTGTCCAGCGTGGACATGGGCTGGGTGCTGCCCGCGGTGCTCTGCGGCTTTGCGGGCTTTATCTACCGCCTGCCCTGGCTGGAGCGCAGCGAGGAGAGCGAAGAGGAGTGAGCTTTTTCTCCCGTGCTTTATACCCATATCAAAAGCCGCTGCGGAAAATCCGCAGCGGCTTTTCCTTATTTCATCAGTTCGTCGGTCAGCCGTAGGATCTCTGGGGCCAGTTTTTCCCGGCGTTTTTTGGTGATGCGGTTAAAGACCGGGTAGGCCGAGGCCATGACCAGCATCCCCACAATGCCGACGAGTACGCCGGGGATAAACCAGCTGCCGCCCCAGACCATGGTGCAGCACATGCCCACGCCCAGCAGCAGCGCCCCAATCACGCCCAGGATGATGGACGCCATGGTGCCGGGCCTTACGGCGCTCTCATCCAGGCGGCGCAGCTGCTCCATCTTGTCCTCCTCCGCCGGCAGGTACTTTTCCCGAATCTTTTTTACCTCTTCCTGCTGCCTTGCGGAGTAGGTATAACTGAACGTCTCTTTATTATCCATCTTGATCGCCTTCCTGATTCAAATTTTTGAGCCTCACCGTGGCGGTGGCTATCATATATACTGCCGTGGCCAGCACAATGCAGCACACGCCCGCGCCGGTGGCCCCGGTCATAAAGCGCCTGAACAGCAGATCCCCTTCCCCGAACTGGGAGAGCATGGCCGTCTCCAGTGAGAGGAGAGACACCAGGGCGGCCGCAAAGCTCACCGCCTTTGCGGCGGAGAGCACCGGGCTTTGGTATTTTCTGTATTTGACCATGCTGATCACGGCACTGATGGTGGCGTAAAAAGCGTACATCGCCATCACATAGATCAGATAGCCGGGGTATTTAAAGCCCGCATCTTCCCGCACCATCAGCACCACCACGCCGGAGAGCGCGATGTTCATCAGCAGCAGAAATATGCCGCACAGGCGGCATTTTTTATGCTCCTGCACCAGCTCCGCCCCGAAGGCGTTCCTCCTGGCATGGCGCAGCAGCATAAAGCGCATCAGGGCCAGAAGGGCATAATACACGCCAAAGGAGATAAACCAGGCCGATCTGTAATATAGGCCCAAAAAGGATTTCAGCACCGCATAAAGCAGGTTGATCCCCAGAGACATGTACAGGGAGATGTGCATCCGAAAGGGCAGGTCCGTCAGATAGCGGTGGATCAGATGGTTGCTGTGCAGGAGCGCTTTTGTTTTCTTTACTATTCCGGGGATCTGAACGCACAGCGTCACGGTGATGTAGGCGGAAAACACATAGGCAGCATAGGCCACTGGTGTGTCCTCATGGTCGAAACCGAACACATAGATCAGCAGCGCGCCCATGCGCAGCACCAGCTCATCCAGGTCCACGGGCTTGACCATGTAGTCATCTATGCCAATGCGAAAGCCCCGCTGCTTGGAGGCCATGTCGTCCCGGGCCGTCATAAACAGAATGGGGATGTTCTGGTCCAGCTCCCGGATGGTTTTGGCCAATTCAAAGCCGTCCGCGCCCGGCATCATGATGTCCGAGACGATGATGTCGAACATGTTGCCGTACATGGCGTCATAGGCCTCGTTGGCACTGAGACAGCCCACCGGCTCAAAGCCGTCCTGTCCCAGCCACGCGCAGACCGTCCGGTTCAGCTCTCTGTCGTCCTCAACTACCAATACTTTGAACATTTCAGGCTCCTCCACAAAGTTGTCAAAATAGCATATCACAGAAATGTTAAAGTTTTGTTTGAATTTTTCCTTTCGGGAAAATTTCTGTTTACTTTTCGCGGCAGAAGGAGAATAGGCCTTTCCTGTTTGGGTTTCATTTGAAAAATGTTTGCAAAAGATTAAATTGAATTTCTTCCCACGCCATGGTATGCTGGGAATATAATCAACCGCTTTTGCGGCAGAAGGGAGAAAAGAATGACCGATTTGGAAAAAGCACTGGCGATCATGGATGAGCGCTTCGGCCGGGACCGGATGATCTCCCTGGCTACCTCTGTGAATGACCTTCCCTCTGTACGGGACGTGAACGGCTATTACCGGGACGGCTCCTTTTACATCATCACCCACGCCCTGTCCGGGAAAATGCAGCAGATCGCCCAAAATCCCCGGGTGGCCATCAGCGGCGAGTGGTTCAGCGCCCACGGGGTGGCAGAAAATCTGGGCCATGTGCTGAAAGAGGAAAACCGGGAGCTGATTTTAACATTGCGGCAGGTCTTTTCCTCCTGGTATCATAACGGCCATGTGGACGAAACAGACCCTAACACCTGCATTCTCCGTGTCCGGCTCACCGACGCCGTGCTCTTTAAGGACGGTGTGCAGTACAAATTGAATTTCCACTGAAGGATTTTGGCTCGACAAACAAAAAGGATCCCGTAAACAGAAGCGAAAGCCTCTGAATACGGGATCCTTCGTCACTTCGTTCCTCAGGATGACAAGTGTTCGCTTATTCGTTGATGATCTGGATCTGGCACATCTTCATGGCGGCCAGGGCGGTTTTGTGGCTCTCCGGCGTGACGCCGGCGCAGCAGGCGGCGTCCACCCTTATGGGGACCTCGGGCAAAAAGGCCTTTGCCAGAAGGGCGTTGGAGATGACGCAGATGTCAGTGCAGAGGCCCACCAGGGTGATGCTCCCGATCTCCTCTTCCTCATCCAGCTGCAAGAGCAGCTCGCCCAGGGCCCGGGAGCCGAAGGTGGGCTTGTCCACGGCAGGCTCAGTGCGGAGCTTTTCCAGCTCCTCCCGGATCTGCCAGCCCTGGCTGCCCCTGATGCAGTGGGGCACGGGCAGGTTTCCGCCCTCCTGGGTCTCCATGTAGTTCTCCTCGTGGGTGTCCCGGGTGAAGATCACCCTGCCGGAAAAACTCTTTATCTTTTCTTCCACCTTGTCCACAATGGCCACGGCCTCCGGCGTGCCCAAAGCGCCGTCGATAAAATCGTTCTGCATGTCGATAACCAGCAATATATTCTGCATTTTGCAGCCCTCCGTTTCTTTTTTCCCAGTGTACCACGGCTTTGCGGCTGCTTCAAGGGCAATTTTTCATACAGATGTTGACAAAAAGCCATAAACAGATATAATTTCAATGTTTTTTTGAATAAAGAGGCTTTTTCGATGTTTACAAAGAAACAGGTCTGGGCGCTCATCATCCCGCTGTTGATCGAGCTGGTGCTCAATGCGCTGATGGGCGCAGCGGACACCATGATGGTCAGCAACGCCGGCTCCGCCGCCATCTCCGCAGTCTCCCTGGTGGATTCCATCAATATTCTGGTGCTCTATGTTTTCACCGCCATGGCCACCGGCGGTACCATTGTCTGCTCCCAGTACATTGGCCACCGGGACGAGGACATGGCCTGTCAGGCGGGAAAACAGCTGGTTTTTTCCGTCACGGCGCTTTCCGTGGTGGTCACGGTCCTCTGCCTTGTGCTGCACCGCCCGCTGCTCTCCCTCATTTTCGGCTCGGTGGAAGCGGAGGTTATGGAAAACTCCCTCACTTATTTTTTCATTACTGCCCTGTCCTATCCCTTTATCGCCCTGTATAACTCCGGGGCCGCACTGTTCCGCACCTGCGGCAATTCCCGGCTGCCTCTGGCCATCTCCACGATGGCCAATCTGATCAACGTCATCGGCAACGCTATCTTCATTTTCGGCTTCCACATGGGTGTGGCCGGCGCCGCGCTGGCTACGCTGATCTCCCGCGTCATCTGCGCCGTGGCGGTGATGATCTGTCTGCGTCGCCCCACCCAGGCCATTGTTGTCCGGGATTATCTGTCCATCCGCCCCAACATGCGTCTGATTCGGCGCATTATGGCTATAGGCATCCCCACCGGCATCGAAAACGGCATGTTCCAGTTCGGCAAGCTGGCTATCCAGTCCACGGTCTCCACCCTGGCCACTTATGAGATCGCGGCCCAGGCCATGACCTCCACCCTGGAGATGATGACCAGCAACGCCTCCATTGGCGTAGGTCTTGCCATGGTGACCATTGTGGGCCAGTGCGTTGGCGCCTGGAAGCTGGACGAGGCAAGCACTACATCAAGCGCCTGACCTGGTACGGGGAGTCCGGCATCATCGTCAGCTGCGCCATTATCGCCGCCGCCGTCAAGCCCATCACTGTTCTGGGCGGCATGGAGCCTGCCGCAGCGGAGCTCTGCATAAAGCTGACCTGGCTCATCTGCATTGTCAAGCCCCTCCTCTGGGCCTTCGGCTTCATGCCGCCCTACGGCCTGCGGGCTGCCGGGGACGTGAAGTTCACTATGATCTTCTCCATCAGCTCCATGTGGCTCTGCCGGGTCATTCTGGCCATTGTCCTGGTCCGTGTGTTCCATATGGGCCCGCTGGCCGTCTGGATCGCCATGTTTATCGACTGGGCCCTGCGCGTGGTGGTCTACACCGTCCGCCTCCGGGGCGACAAGTGGATCCACAAGGCCGCCATTGAGGATTGATATTGTTATAAAAGCGGAAAGTCCGCGCTTACGTTTTGGTAAGCGCGGACTTTTTTGCGTTATGCGATTGATGCTCAGAGCTTTAGCATTTTTGCGCTGAGGGGCGGGACGGTGAGCTTCACCAGGCCCTTGCCGGCAGCGCTGCAGTCGGCTGTAAACCGGGCCTCTTCCTCTCCCCTGTTCACGGCGAGAAGGTATGCCCCGTTCTCGCAGGGCAGGCCGAAGGCGTCCTCTCCGCGGTTTACATAACGTAAAACCGTCAGCACGTCCTGGGACACTGCGGCAAACTCCGCCTCGCCTGTGGACAGGATGGGACTGGCGTTGCGCTGGGCAGCGAGGTTTACATAATAATCGTGCAGTTCCCTGTCTCCCTCTTTGAAGGGCATGCGGTTGAAGGGGTCATTCACGCCGCACATGCCCTGCTCGTCCCCGTAATACACACTGGGCACGCCGGGGATGGCAAACTGGATGGCGGCGCAGAGCTTTTCCAGCGTCACCGCTCTCTCCAAAGATTCAGCGCTGAACTTCATCGCCACCTGGTCTTCCCGGGAATAATTCTTGATGGTGATGTCGGTTGCCAGGGCGTTGCGGACGCGCTCCATGTCGTGAGAGCCGATCAGGTTCATCAGGGAGTAATACATGGGCTTGGGATAGTTCATCTGCTGGCCCACCAGGAAATCCCGCAGGCCGTAGGCGCTGATGCGCCTGTGGCAGAAGTCCAGAACGGCGGTCCGGAAGGGGTAGTTCATTACGCTGTCCAGGGAGTAGCCCAGGGCGTAATTTCTCCGCCCGCCGAAGCCCTCCTTCAGCACCGGGTCCTCCCAGACCTCGCCCAGGATGGGCGCGTCGGGCTTTTCCTCTTTGGCGGCCTTGCGGATCAGGCTCAGTGCCTCGTCCGGAAGCTCGTCCGCCACGTCCAGCCGCCAGCCGGCGGCGCCCCGGCGAAGCCAGGTTTTGACTACGCTGTCCCGCCCTGTGACCACAAAATCCTGCCAGCGGGGGTTTAATTCGTCCACTTCGGGCAGATCCTCAAAGCCCCACCAGCTTCGGTACTTCTTCGGGAAGTTCTTGAATTCATACCAGTCGTAATATTGGGAAGTTTTGCTCTGGCAGGCGCCCTGGCTGGGGTAGTTGCCGTAGCGGTTGAAGTATACGCTGTCGGCCCCGGTGTGGGAGAAGACCCCGTCCAGCATGATGCGGATGCCCAGCGCCTCCGCCTTGTTGCACAGACGGACAAAGTCGCCGTTGGTGCCCAGAATCGGGTCGGCGTTCAGGTAGTTGGCGGTGTCGTAGCGGTGGTTGGAGCGGGCCTCCACGATGGGGTTGAGGTAAATGCAGCTGATCCCCAGCTCTTTCAGATAGGGCAGCTTTTCCTCAATGCCCTTGAAGGTGCCGCCGTAAAAATCGTCGGGACTGTAGCTCAACTCAAAGGATCTGGGCTGCCAGCGCACCGGCTCGTCCAGGCTCTTGTGCAGCTCCGGGGTCTGGCCCAGAGCCTTGTGGTAGGCAATGCCCTTTTCCGCCGTGCCGTCCTGAGAAAAGGCAAAGCGGTCGGGGAAAATCTGATACATCACACTGCGGCGAAACCAGGCGGGCGTCTCAAAGTCCCGGAGATATACCGTCAGCCGGAAGCCTGGCCACTCTCTGGGGCGCACGGTGCAGGAAAAGCCGCTGCTGTCAGGCCCGGCGTAGTAATCGCCGCTGGGGGTGTCCAGGCGGAAGATATACCACAGGGGGGCGGGCTCTTCCGGCGCAGTCAGCTTTACGGAAAAAATATCTCCGTCCTGTTCCATGGGGTATTCCCTGCGGCTGCCGTCGCCGGTGAGGATCAGCTCCGCCTTGCGAACACTGCCGCGGATCAGCCGGAAGGCAAAGCGCAGCTCATCGGCGCAGCGGGCCGCCCGGGGCGGGTTCCGATACTCTTCCCGGCGTCCGTCGTGCTCAATGAGGGGGATGCGTCTGGCAGCGTCGTTGAATACGGGGATCAGGCTGGCGGTTCTGGGCTGCAGGGGGCGCAGCAGGGCCGCGTCCTCGTCCGTCAGCGTGCAGCTGCCGCAGCAGCGGGCGGTGACGGTATAGGCGTCCTCCAGCTTGAAGCCGCAGTCGTCCATCAAAAGGCGCAGAAGCTCCGGCGCCACAAAGCGTTCGCCCTGGGCGCTGAAGCACTCATATAAGCGGTCCAGCCCCAGATTGCCCCCAAGGCAGTCCTGGGCGGCGGAATAGGCCCCGGCGGCGGCGTTGAAGTAGCGCCGGGTGGCCTCCGGGCAGTCGGCGGAAGAGAGCAGGGCGCACAGCGCCTCGTCTCCGCCCACGGCCTCCCAGCGGCCGTCGATCAGGCAGGCCTCCACGAAGCGCCGGTTTTTATAGCTGACAAAGAGGGTGTAGTCCTCGGACCAGTGCTCCTCATAGCTGCCGCCGAAATAAATTTTGTATTTCTTTTTTCCGGCGCCCCGGTCAGGGGCGCCGTCCGTTATCGTTGTCTGATTTCCTCTGTTTACAGCATCCATATATATAGCCTTGCATACTCCTGCGCGGAAAGTTCAAAGCCGAAGTCGGCCTGCATGGCGCGGCTGACCAGACCATGCATCACTTCTTTGTTGTTCCAGAAGCTCAGCGCGTACAGCACGGTATTTCTCATTTCCCAGGCGTCGTAATTGGCAAAGGAGAAGCCCACGCCCTCGTCGGTATACTCGTTATAGGGAGCCACGGTGTCCCGCAGGCCGCCGGTCTCCCGGACGATGGGGATGCTGCCGTAGCGCATGGCGATCATCTGGCTCAGGCCGCAGGGCTCAAAGCGGGAGGGCATGAGGTAGAAGTCGCTGCCGGCGTAAACCAGGTGGGACAGCTCCTCATTGTAGCCGATATAGGCGCAGAGGCGGCCCTTATAGCGGCTCTCCGCGCCGCGCATGAAGTTTTCAAAGCGCTCGTCGCCGGTGCCCAGGAGCATGAACTGCATGTCGTTATTGGTCATCAGATCGTCGATCACATGGGCCACCAGGTCAAAGCCCTTCTGCTCGGTCATGCGGGTGACCATGGCGAAAAGGGGCACGTCGGGCCGGACCTCCAGGCCCATGCGCTGCTGCAGCTCGGCCTTGCAGGCGGCCTTGCCGTTCAGGTGTCCCCTGTCGTAGCGGGCGGGAAGAAGCGCATCGGTGCGGGGATTGAATACATCCTTGTCGATGCCGTTGATGATGCCGGAGAGCTGTTCGCTGCGGGCGTTGAGGATGCCCTCCAGACCCTCGGCGTAATAGGGGGTCTTGATCTCGTTGGCGTAGCTGGGGCTGACGGTATTGATCCTGTCGGAAAACACGCAGCCGGCCTTCAGAAAGTCCGCGCAGCCGTTGAGCTCCATGAACTCCCAGGTGTAATATTTGGAATCCACGCCCAGCAGGTCCTGCACATAGTCAAAGCCGAACTTGCCCTGGAAGGCGATGTTGTGGATGGTCAGCAGGAAACGGAGATTTTCCTGCATACCGCCCTGATACTGGGTCTTGGCCAGCATGGGGATCATGGCGGTGTGCCAGTCGTTGCAGTGCACCACCTCGGGCCGGAAGTCCAGCAGAGGCAGGGTGTCCAGCACGGCGCGGCAGAAGTAGGCGTACTGCTCCCCTTCGGGATAGCCGCCGCGATAGATCTTGTCGCCGAAATACTGCTCGTTGTCCACCAGGTAGATCACAACGCCGTCCAGCACCAGCTTTTCAATGCCCACATAGGCCTTGCGCCAGCCCAGATTGCTGTAAAAATGGAACATATGCTCCGTCTGCCCGGCATACTTGTTTTTGATGACACGGTGATAAGGGATAATGACCCGGGCGTCGATGCCCAGTCTGGCCAGGGATTTGGGCAGGGTGCCCACCACGTCGGCCAGACCGCCGGTCTTTGCCAGAGGGGCGCATTCCGCTGCGGCCAGCAGCACTGCGGGCAGCTCACTGCGGCCCTTTTCCTTCAGCATTTCACGAAATTCCTTTTTCATCTTTCTCTGCCTCCGTTTTCTTTTTCTCCGTCTCTTTGTCCTTTTTATATTCAAAGTACACTGTAGACATGGGGGGTAGGGTGATCTTTGCGGAATAGTCCATCTCGAAGAAGGGCTCGTCTATACTCTTGATGACCCCCTCGTTTTTAATGCCGTGGCCGCCGAAGCGCTCCTCATCGCTGCTGAGGATCTCTTTCAGGGTGCCGGGGGCGGGCAGGGAGATGACGAAATCGTCATAGCGCACGGGGGTGAAGTTGCAGGCGCAGACCAGATAGCTGTCCTGCTCCGGAGCCAGGCGGATAAAGGCCACAGAGCTGCGCTGGTTGTCGTTCACGTTCAGCCACTTGAAGCCGTCCCAGGAGCGGTCGATCATGTACATGGCGGGCGTTTTCACGTAGAGCTTGTTCAGCTCACGGCAGTAGTCCTGCATGGCCTTGTGCTTGGGGTAGTCCAGAAGCAGCCAGTCCAGCTGCTGCTTGAAGTTCCACTCGATAAACTGGCCGAACTCGCTGCCCATAAAGGTCAGCTTCTTGCCCGGGTGGGCAAACTGGTAGCCGTAGAGGGTGCGCAGGGAGTCGAACTTCAGGTCGTAGTCGCCGCTCATCTTGTTGAGCATGGACTTCTTGCCGTGGACCACCTCGTCGTGGGAGTAGGCCAGAACGTAGTTCTCGGAGAAGGCGTACATCATGGAGAAGGTCAGCTTGTTGTGGTTATAGCTGCGGTAGATGGGGTCCAGGGCCATGTAGTCCAGCGTGTCGTGCATGAAGCCCATATCCCACTTGAAGCAGAAGCCCAGGCCGCCCACCTCGGGGGGAGCGGTGATCAGGGGGAAGGCGGAGGATTCCTCGGCGATGGTGATGGCGCCGGGGTAATTGACCAGAACCGTGGAATTCAGCTTCCGCAGAAAGTCCACCGCGTCCAGGTTGGTGCTGCCGCCCTCGCGGTTGGGGGTGTACTCCCCGTCTTTACGGCAGTAGTTCAGGTAGAGCATGGAGCTGACCGCGTCCACCCGGATGCCGTCGATGTGGTAGTCCTCAAAGAATTTGCAGGCGGAGGAGACAAGGAAGCTCTTCACCTGGTTGGAGGCGTAGTCAAAAATCAGGGTGCCCCACTCGGGATGCTCCGCCATGCGGCGCTCCTTGCACTCAAACTGAGGGGTGCCGTCGAACATGGCCAGGCCGTGCTCGTCCTTGGGGAAGTGGGCCGGAACCCAGTCCATGATCACGCCGATGCCCGCTCTGTGCAGGCGGTTGATCATGTACTTGAAGTCGTCCGGGTCGCCGTAGCGGGAGGTGGGGGCGTAATAGCCGGTGACCTGATAGCCCCAGGAGGGGGGATAGGGGTACTCGGTCAGAGGCATGAACTCCACATGGGTGTAGCCCATGTCCTTGCAGTACTTGACCAGTTCCTCGGCGATCTCCCGGTAAACCGGCTTCTCGCCGGGCAGGTCCTTCCAGGAACCGATGTGTACTTCATACACGCTCATGGGCTCCTGCATGAACTTGCGCTCCGCGCGCTTTTCCATGTAGTCCTTGTCGGTCCAGCGGGTACGGCTGCGGGCAAAGACCTTGGAGGCCGTCTCCTTATCGGTCTGACTCCAGGCGGCAAAGGGGTCGGCCTTCAGCACCTGGCGGCCGTCGGCCCCGTCGATGCAGTATTTATACAGTGCGCCGTGCTCCAGGCCCTCCACAAAGCAGACCCACACGCCGCCTTCCACAGGCTCCATGGGGGTGGCGTTCCGGTCCCAGTTGTTGAAGTCGCCAACCAGGGTGACCCGGCGGGCATTGGGGGCCCAAACCATAAAGCGGTACATTTTGATGCGTGCGATATAGTGGCAGCCAAAGGCAAGCCATGCCTTCTGTGCGGCGCCGGTATTAAAAAGATAGATATCGTCCCGCGGGATATACTTTTGCAATTTCTCGTTCATGGGGTGAATTCTCCTTTTCATTCCTGTCGTAAGCAACCTTTTGTAACTGTTGGATATCCACATAACGGAATATCCAATTTATTATACAGCCAATCACTGTCAATTCCAAGAGAAAAATCTTCGAAAGTCCGTCCTATGTTATCTTTTTTGCAATTTTTCTCCCTTTTTAATACGTTATGTAAACCGTATTGACTGAAAGCACCTCGCTGTACCATAGGAAAAGCGCCTCTTCATATCCAAAGAGGCGCTGAAGGGTCAATCTCTGAAAAACAGGTCCCGGGTGTAGACCTTCTCCCGTACATCCTCCAGACAGGGGTCCCAGCGGTTGGCCAGGATCACGTCGGCGCTTTGCTTGAAGGAGGTCAGGTCCTTTTCCACCCGGCAGCCGGCGAAGCTTTCCTGCCCGCCCAGGGTAGGCTCGTAGATCAGCATGGGGACGCCTTTTTCCCGGATCCGCTCCATGACCCCCTGGATGGCGGAGGTGCGGAAATTGTCGCTGCCGGATTTCATGGTCAGCCGGTAAATGCCCACAGTCCGGGGTTTGCGCGCCAGAACAGTCGACGCAATGAAGTCCTTGCGGGTGGCGTTGCTCTGTACCACGGCGCCGATGAGGTTCTGGGGCACGTCCTTATAATTGGCCAGCAGCTGCACCGTATCCTTGGGCAGGCAGTAGCCCCCGTAGCCGAAGGAGGGGTTGTTGTAGTGTTCGCCGATGCGCGGGTCCAGGCAGACGCCCCGGATGATCCGCCCCGCGTCCAGGCCCTTCAGCTGGGCATAGGTGTCCAGCTCGTTGAAAAAGCTGACCCGCACGGCCAGATAGGCATTGGCAAAAAGCTTGATGGCCTCCGCCTCGGTGGGGCCGGCAAAGACCGTGGGGATCTGCTCCGGCGCAGGCTCCAGCTCCAGCAGCGGCTCCTTTGCCGCCCGGACGAGAAGCCCGGCAAATTCCTCCGCTGCCTGCCGCTGGGCGGGTTTTGCCCCGACGATGATGCGGCTGGGGTGAAGATTGTCGTAAAGGGCCCGGGATTCCCGTAAAAACTCCGGGCTGAACAGAATATTTTCCGTGCCGTACTTTTCCTGCACCAGCTCCGTGTAGCCCATGGGGATAGTGGATTTGATCACCATCAGGGCCTGGGGATTTACGGATTGCACCGTCCCGATGACCTGCTCCACCACGGAGGTGTCAAAGCAGCCCAGCTGCTCGTCATAGTTGGTGGGGACGGCGATGATGACCGTGTCCGCCCTCCGGTAGGCCGTTTCGGCATCGGTGGTGGCCGTCAGATCCAGATGGATCTTCCCCTCATGGCTTGCGGTAAGGAAACGCTCGATCTCCCTGTCCCGGATGGGGCTGACGCCGGAATTGATCTTTTCCGCTTTAGCGGCAGTGGTGGTGACGCAGTCCACATGGTTGTGCTGGGACAGCAGCACGGCCAGGGACAGCCCCACATAGCCCGCTCCGGCGATGGCAATGTTCATCTTCCGCGCCTCCCGCTCAGACGCCTGGGGCGCAGAGTTCCTCCGATGCCGCGACAGTCTCCGGCGGTCCGTAGAAGTCCAGAAGCAGGGCGGCGAATTTGTCGTGCACGCCGTGCTTTGCCGGGGCCTGGACGATGTTCATGCCCGGGTTGTGGTTGCCCTCGATCAGCTCCAGCTTCCCTCCCGGCAGGATGGCCACGTCCCAGCCCACCACCCGCAGGCAGGGCAGGGTCTGAGAGGCCCGGCGGCACAGGTCCACCACCTGATCCCAGTAGGGGATCTGCTGGTCCCGGAAGCGGACGCCGGTCATGGGGTGGCTCAGATAGGTGTTGCCGTGCTCATCCAGCCCGTCGGTGATGATGCGGCCGGTTTTGGGGTCGATTTCGCAGAAGATGCCGCCGCCGTGGGCATTATCCACATGCAGTCCCTTGTTGCCCACCCGCAGGCCAGCGCCGAACACCTGAAAGCGTTCGCCGTTGCGGAAGGTGATGACCCGCAGGGTGTTGAGGGATTCGGGATGGTAGCAGGCCAGCGCCGGGTCAGACTCCAGAAACTCCTCCGCCAGATACCCCTTTTCCGACAGCTCGGTGAAGAGCTCGTCCAAATCCTCCACGTCCTCAATATTCAGCTTCTTAAAGCCGATGCCCCAGCTGGACAGCGGGGGCTTGAGGGCGATGGAGCGGTGCTTTTCCAGAAATGCGCCAAACTCCTCCACTGTGGCCTCCGGCAGATAGAGCCAGTCCCGGCTGATAAATTCCGAAAAGGTCTTGAGGAAGCAGACCTTGTCCTTCAGGTAAGGCTCGGAGGGGCTGTTGTAGGGGCGCATCAGGAGTGTGGCCTCCGTATCGGTCAGATACTTTTTCTGCTCGCTGAGGGGCAAGCCCGCAAAGCCGAAGATGGTATACTCGGACATGGAGACCCGCTTTTCCGGGTTATTGCGGCGCACCTTCAGATAATCGTAAAAGAGCTTGTTTTCCGTAAAGCCTTCGGGCAGCTTCTGTATGCCCTTGACGTAGATTTTGAACCGCTTTCGCAGGACGGGGTATGCTTTTATGCTTTTGACAAGCATATTTTCAGTCAGTATGTTTTTCATCGTTCTCACCCAGACAGCTTAATATCAACGGGTATTTTCCAACCCTGTCAAACTGGATTATATTGCCTCCCGGCCAGTGCACATTGCCCTCGATCAGCACCGGGCCGTCAGAGGTCAGGGCGATATCCCAGCCCACATAGCCCAGGCTGGGCACACGCTCCATGCCCTGCCGCACCAGCGCTTTCAGCTCTTCCCAGTAAGGAAGTGCAAAGCCGGGCATGAAATACCCGGTGGCCGGATGGCGTGTATATTCCCGGATCTCCGTATTGTTCCGCCCCGGGCCGGACACCCGACCATTCTCCAGATCCAGCGGGTAGGCCACGCCGCCGGAGTGGAAATTGTCCGTCACCGCGCCGAAGCCGCCGCATTTCAGGCAGGCCCCGATCAGGCGGATTTCTCCCTTCGCGTCCCTTGCGGCGTTGACGCGGACGGAGTTGACGCAGGAGGGGTTGATTGCATTCAGGGCCGTATGCTGCACGATCACTTCTTCTAAAAGCAGCTTCTCCCGGCAGCACTTTTGGTAAAAGTCCTCCCTGTCCTCCGGGCAGCGGAGCTTTTCGACGCCCTTGCCCATGATCCCGGATACAGGCTTTATGATACACTCCTCATGCCGGTCAAGGAAAGCGGTAAATTCTGCAAAAGAGCAGTCGGGCGCGTACAAAAACTCCCGCCTGAGCAGGTCCGAAAAGGCCCTGTCGAACAGCTCCTTGCGGCCAAGCTTCCGGATATCCTCATTTGCGGCCTTCCGGTTCAGGGCGCTGTCCGCCGCCTTGGAGCGGCCGGAGGTGAGATACGCCTCTCTCTGCCTGTCGCTCAGCTCGTAGAAGCGGAGGACCAGATAGTTTTCCGCCGAGGCGCCGTGGCGGCAGGAGCAGTGCACGGCGTCCCGAAAATAGTGCCAAACAGAGCCGCCCCGCTGCTCGCGCAGGCTGCGGCTGACGGCCCAGAGCTTCTTTGCGGCGTTCCATCTTGACATCAGACAGCGCCGCCCTTTCCGCGCCGGATGACCCGGTGAAGCTTTTCCCGGCTCAGCGCCGCGCCCAAAACCGCAATTATCACCGCTTGTCACCCTCCATCATTTTTCCGAACATCCGGTCCGTCTCCGGCAGGCGCTTATTGTCCAGCGCGGCGGCGGGCGTAAAGGTCATCTCCCCGAAGCGCACCTGGCCCCCCGTGATATACAGGTCGACCCGTACAAAGGGAAAGCCCGCGCTGAGCTTATCCGCCGTTTGAAAAGCCTCATTCAATCCTTCAGGCCGGGGCGGCGCAAAATCCGCCGGTGCTTCTTTCGAGTCCCGGTTGATGCGCATAAGCTGAAAATCCCTGTCAAAAAAATAGAAGCGGGGCCAGCCCTCTTCCCTTCCCATACAGAGCATCACACAGCAGGCCCGTCCGTTGAAACAGTAAAATTTATAATCCTCCGGCGGCGTATCGCCGCCGATATATTCCTCAACGATCAGCTTTTTGGGTACATTCCGGTATTGCAGCTCGGAATAATAGGCCCAGAAGGGCTCCCGTCCCCACTTTTTCAGCTGCTTTACCGCCGCCGGGATATCCAGCGCGGACTTATCCTGGCAGATCAGATTATACCCGCAGCCAAAGTTCCACTTGATCACAAAGCGCTCCGGCAGAGCGTTGAAATCAATGTCCTCCGGCCGGTCGTATACGGCGATCAGTTGATTTAAAGTGCTTGCACAGCCCCGCTCCGTCACAAAGTCCCGCACCCGGTATTTGTCGGCGCACCGGCGCACCAGGGGATCCGTGCCGTAACGCTCCAGCTTCAGCTTCAGCAGCTTTTCATTCAATGTCTCCGGGTTTTTCAGATTCACCCGGCGGCCGAACTTTTTCAAAAACAGCAGCTCCGTATTCAGGCGGGGCGATATATAGGACAAGGCCGCGTAAAAGCCGCGGCTCAGCGTCCTGATTTTTTTCTTTTTCACAGCACTCCGTCCTCACTCGGCCACAGCGCAGCTGTGGATCTTATGCTCCGCGTCGTGGCGGGTGACGGAGATCATCATCTCCTCCGCCGCTTCCAGAGAGTCCTGAAGGCAGGCGGCCACAAATTTGGAGCGCCTGACGATGGAGCGGTACTCCATCTTGGAGGCCACATACTGGTAGTGCTTGACGGTGATAGAGGGGTCATAGCGGATGACCCGGCCTTCCCGGCGGCAAAGCCAGTCCAGGATCTCCATCTCGTAATACATAAAGGTTTTGCAGAAGAAGGGCTCCGGATGGTCCGTCAGATAGCGGGCAGAGAAGATGACGCAGGAACCATGGAGGATGACGCCCTCGGCAGGCACAGAGCTGTCGATCTTCTGCTTGGCCCGGTTATAGCGCTGGACCTGCCGCCAGAAAGCGGGGTTCCATTTTTCGCCGCTGCTGAGCAGCAGGAGGATAGGGTTCTGGCTGCGTTTCACATACTCCAGCTTTTTTCGGGTGGATTCCAGGGTGCAGCGGTGCAGGGATTTGGGGCTCTGGTGTATGCCGGAGAAGACCGAGAGAATATCCGGCCCCAGCAGGTCAAAGGGGTGCTCCCGATAGATTTCGCCAAGGCGGAGGGAGAAATCCTCCTGCTCGATCTCCACGTCGTTATTGAGCACCACGGTAAACGCCGGGCGCAGGTTCTCCCAGGCCCAGCGGACGCCCAGATTGTTGCCCCGGGCAAAGCCGGCGTTTTCCCCGTTCAACAGTACGGTGACCTGCGGGTCGTCCCGGTATTTTTCCTGGAGCATACGGCCTGTATCATCGGGGGAGGCGTTGTCCACAATGACAACATGATTTTCGCCCAGGAGCTTTTTGATGCATTCCGTGCAGGTGACTGTGCTGTCAATAGCGCGGTAATGGAGGATCACGAAAGCGTTCATATCTCTTTATCCTCTCTCTTTCTTCCGGGATGGAATGCTCTCACCCTGTCTCCCAGATAATATGCCAGGTCGTACCATTTATGGCTCAGCTGAAAGCTTTTTTTGAAATGCTCTGCGGCCCGGCCCGGGTCGGTCCTGTGCAGCCGCTTACCCATGCGCCGGTTCATCACCGCGTCGCTCTGGGGGTATTTTTCGTAAAGGGCCTGGTGCTTTTCGTAGAGATGCACCAGCGCCGGATAGGACTTGACGGCAAAGGAGATGCTGTCTCCCCCCACCTCAGAGTCGGCCAGGGCCTCCGGCAGGTAGCAGAGCGCAAAGCGCTCCGCGGCCCGAATGGCAAAATCCCAGTCCTGGTAGCGCCGGAAGCTCTCGTCAAAGCGCAGCGCCTCCCAGACGCTTTTTTTCATCAGCATGGTCTGGGTCCCGGCCCGGTTCTCTGCCAGAAACTCCTCCAGCGCCTTTTCCGGGTGACAGGCATGTACCGGGAAATAAAAGCTGCTGCCATCGTGGGCGATGCGGTTCATGCCGCAAAAGCACAGGTCCGCTCCGGTCTTCTCCAGCAGTCTGCGCTGCTTTTCCAGCTTTTCCGCATGCCAGGTGTCATCGCTGTCCTGAAAGGCCAGAAGTTCTCCCTGGGCCCGCTCCGCGCCGTAATTTCTGGCGTAGCAGGCGCCCCGGTTCGTCTCATAACGGAAGTATTTTACCCGGGGGTCCGTCATGTTTTCAAAAAGTTCCGGGGTTGAGTCAGTGGAGGCGTCGTCCACCACGATCACTTCCAGATTGCTGTAGGTCTGCCCCAGGACACTGAAAAGGCAGGCGGGGAGCTTTTCCCGCCTGTTGTAACAGGGTATGACCACAGAGATCAGCTTGTTATCCATGCTCTTTCTCCCCGCCGTTTATCCGGGGCAGCGGGAAGCTCTCCCTCATCAGCTTTTTCTTTGTCTCCACCATGGAGGGGGTAATGGCGTAATCCGCCCTGATCTCCGCCGTGGAAGGCGCCCTGTCCGTTCTCAGATCACAGACCAGGTGGGGCACCGGATAGGCGGAGTAATAATCGTCAAATTTATAGCCGTCGCCCAGGGGGCGGTCGGAAAAGACCAGATGCCGGTTGGGTATACCGAAGCTGTCTGCCACGATCAGCCCGTGCAGGCTGCTGGACAGCACGGTGCGGCACTGGGCGATCTGCCGGACCACGGTCAGGGGATCATCCTTCACGTTGATCAGGATCGAATTGGGGTAGCTGTCCGCAAGCTTCTGACAGGCCGGGTCGCTGAGATCGCAGATATGGGGTACTATTCCGATATCATACACCATTTCCGGCCTTTCGTCCAGTAGTTCATCGGCCAATATGCCCGCATCTCCGGTGGGAATATCTAACTTTTTTCCGGTCATCCGCTCCACGTTTTTCCGTGTCAGCTCGCCGCGGACGGCCCGAAAGTCCATGTCCCGCTTGAAAAACTTCCCCTCGCAGTCGGTGTAATTGATAAAGCCGGTGCCCCAGATGCTCACTTTGGGCCGGACAAGGCCGTTGAGTCGCTGGCGCAGACGCATGGGCAGGCTGCCGTGAAGGGTATACTGGCCAAGACAGCTGCCGATGGCGCAGACCTCCCCGGTCAGGAAGGAGTGCCGCTCCACCTTGTAGCCGAAGCATTTTTCAATGATAAGTACGTTCAGAAGGTCGCCCATATTGGCGAGCTTTGCGTAATAGAGCTTTACTGTTTCCTGCATAGTTCAGCCTTTCATCCCACGGCCCTGCAATAGGGCAGCGCATACATCAAGAGGAAGAATGCCCCCAGGGCAATACCGAAGAGCAGATATACGATCCAGAGCCGGTGATCCTTCCGGCATTCCCTCTCATCCAGGGCGGAAGCGGGTGCACGGAAAAGGGCTGCGCGAAGCTCCTCTTCCCCGGCGGATACGGGGCGGAGAACCGAGCCCAGAACCGCGCCGATCAGGCTCAGCGCAATACCGATAAAGAAGGGGTCCAGAATCACCGGGGGCGTAACGCCCAGTGCAGAGTACAGTATTTTGGACACGACGCAGCCAAGAAAGCCCAGAAGCATCCCCCAGAAAGCACCGGTTTTGCTGAGTTTTTTGCTCCAGACACTGCCGAAGGCGGCCAGGCTCCAGGAGCTGGCAATCACGGTGCCGCCGAAGTACATGATGACAAAGATCTGCGGCGGATTGAAATAGGCCAGCACAAGAATAACCAGGCTGGCAGCCAGCATGGTGAGGCGGGACAGGCGGAGCTTTTTTCTGTCGTCCCGGCCCTTGTCGGGCATAATGTCGTTTACCAGAGAGAAGCCCACCAGGGACAAAAACGTGGACGCGGAGGAGATCCCCGCCGCGCTGATGCCGGTGAGCATCACGATGCCGATCACCGGAGGCAGCACGTTCATAGCCGCCCAGATCAGCGCCTGATTTCCGGGCAGGCTGCCGTTGATATTGCGGACAAAGGCCGCAGTGAAATACAGGGCGATGGTGACCACCATCACACCCATGGAGGACCAGATGGAGGAGCGCATGACCACATGCTCGTCCCTGGCCATCAGATAGCGGCTTGTCTGCCAGGGACTGACGGAAACCACCAGCGCCCATACCAGGCCGTAGGTCAGGGCCCAGGCCAGATTGCTCACGCCGTCCGGGTACAGATAGCCGAGGTTCCCGGACCAGGAGATGATGCCGGGCATACTCTCGCAGTTGGCCAGGGCGGCGATGCCGCCGAACCAGCCCCCTGCCGCGTGGACAATGAAGGGCACGGCCACAAGGGCGGCAGTCAGGAAAACCAGAAACATGATGGTGTCCGTCAGCAGCACGCCGGGAGAGCCGGAGTAAATGGTGAAGGCCGTAAAAGCCAGCCACACGATCACCGTGCAGAGCGAATAGTCCAGCCCGGTGATGCTGCTGATCAGCGTGGCAACCCCCTGGATAGCGGAGAGGAGGTAGGCGCTGACAGAGACGATGAGAATGAGAGAGGAGAGCTTTTTCAGCGCCGGAGAGTCAAAACGGCTGCCGAAATATTCTGGCAGGGTGCTTGCCTGGCTGCGGCGGATATAGCGGCCAAAAAAGCCCGCGCCGTAGATATAGCCGGTGGCCTGGATCACGCCCACAATGACGATGCCCATAAAGAAGCCCGAATAGACTTCTCCCGTATCCCCCAGAAAGGCCCCGGTGGACAGGAAGGACGCGATCAGAGAGCCCACCACCAGAACCGTGGGCGCATTGCGCCCGGCCACATAGTAGTCGTTGGTGCTTTTTACCCGGCGCCCCGCCAGAATCCCCACGGCAAAGAACAGAACAAGGGAGGCCAGTATGCCCACAAGATAGATATTCATTCCTTGCCGTCCTTATCTCGCCTGAGGGCGGTCAGGGACCGGTAGATCAGAGCGGTCACGGCAATCCAGACGCCGAAAGCGGCGGAGAGTATAATTTCCATGCTTTCCTCCATTTTGCCGCTTCATGTTGAACAAACGTATCTTGCCAGCAAGCGGCCACGGCCGGCTCTATTTATGGTTTGTGTCCGTACTTTGCGGACAGATTTACAGCTTGATCAGCACACGGTCATAATGGCCGCGGCCGTCGAAGGCTGCGCCCTTCATCCCCTCGTCAAACAGGGGCTGATAACCGAAGCCGTCCGTCACCCAGGCAAAGCCCCGGTACTGGGCGGTGTTGAAGCCGGGGATGGTGTTGGCCTCGATGATCAGCGGCCCTTCCTCGGTAATGGCCACGTCCCAGCCGATGTTGGAGATCTTGGAAGCCAGAGGGACAGCCTTGCGCATCATGTCGATCGTCTCCTGCCAGAAGGGCATTTTCAGGCCCTTGAAGGGAACCCCTGTGACCGGATGCTCGGCGTAGTCCACGAAATTATTCTGATCAACGGCGTCGCTGATGACCTCGCCGGTGCGGATGTCGATCATGGCGGTGAGGGCGTCCTGGCAGCCGTTGGAAATGTCCTTGTTGATTGCGGCGGTGAGCACCGGGGCAAAGAGATAGCTCGCCTCCGGGGAGACCACCGAGTAAAAGCGCACGATGCTGACCGCGCCGGGGTTTAAGCGGGCGATGTCAGGGTGCTGGATAATATACTCCTCCACCACGCCGTTTTCCACTTTGGCGATCTGCTCCAGAGCGGAGCTGAACTGCTCCTCTGTGCCGGTGGGGAGGACCCGGACGCCCTTGCCCTGGCCCTTGCAGTTGGGCTTGAGCACCACTTTGCCCTTGTCCCCGGCCAGCTCCCTGAGTTTTTCAGGGCTTACATCCTGGGTCATGGCACAGCCGCGTCCGTAAAAATCGGAAAAGACCTTTGAGAATATGTATTTATTCATCAGTATACATATATATCGCCGGTCCGTAAAGGTTTTTCTGTATTCCGCACGGGTCCAGAGGGTGGACACCGTGGCCTTTTGTTCCTCGGACAGGTCAAAATAGCCTGTCCACTCATATTCGTTCAGGGAGATGTGGTTGATTTTTTTTGCCCGCAGGATATCCTTTTCGATAAACCTGGCGTCCTTGCCGCAGCGCTCCGAAAGCTCCCGGGAAAACTCCCGGATATGCTTTCTGGCGGCGTAAATGTCCTTTATGGTGTGGGCCGTCTTTCTCATTGTGTGCTCTCCCTCTTACATTTTCGCGATCAGGGCTTCCAGCTCCGCTTTTCTGCCCGTTCTGGTCACCAGCTGCATGCCGCCCATCTGCGCGGTGCAGTTGGCTTCCACCATGCACCAGCCCCGATCCGCCGTATAGGCCAGATCCCAGCCGCAGTAGTGGTTGCCGGGCACCATCAGGGCAGCGGTTTTGACCATCTCCAGCACTTCATCCCAGTGGGGGATCTGAAAACCCTTGAAGCGCACGCCGGTGTCCGGGTGGCATTCAAAGCGGTTTCCTTTTTTATCCGCACCGTCGGTAAAGATCACGCCGGTGTCCGGGTCGATCAGGGCGCTGATGCCGCCGGCGCTGAAATTGTCTATAATGCTGTGGTGCTGGCCCACCCGCAGAGTGGGGTTGAAGAGCCGCACTTCAGGCTCCCCGTTTTCGCCCTTGATCACGGCAGTGGGCACGCGGAGGGTGTTCACCGATTCCGGATGGATGACGGCCATTTCGGCCCCCTGCTGAATGATCTCCTCCAGCACAGCTCCCTTTTCGTGGACGGCTTCCAGGGCCTGCTCCAACGTGTCATAATTCTTGACACTGTCAAAATGGACGCCCTTGCCGAAGGCGGCGAAGATGGGCTTTACGATATAGTCCGGATGCTTGTCCGTAAACTCCCTGAAGCGCTCCATCATCTCCTCCGTCACCTCATCCCTTTGACGGATGCAGATCATATCCCGCTTGAACATGTCCTGGAACTTCTTGTAGGTCAGATACTTGTTCTCCAGCATGTTGGTGTTTTTGGGGTCGTTCATCCGGGGATAGTAGCTCAGGCGAATGCCCTCGGTGATGAAGGAATCCCGGTAGGCGTCGTCCTGCCCCTCAAAGCCGAAGTTGAAGTACTCGTCGTAGTAAGAGCCGAACTTCTGCAGGCAATGGTTCATATCCCGGCGCAGTGCGCGCATGTATTTCTTGTCCGCCATCTCCTCCGGGGTCTTGTAGCGGGCGATGATCTCGTCGATCTGTCCCTTTTTGCGGCGGCGGTAGTTATACTTGCGGTACCAGTTTTTGAAGCGGATCTTGTAGTAAATTTTTCTCCTGAGTTTACGAAACACGGGAATCCACACTCTTTTCTCTTTGTCAGAAAATCGACGTTTTTCGCGGTAAATAGCACAAATTTACTGTCCGCAGTGGCGGACAGTAAATTTGTAGAAGCAGGCAAAATCTATGCTTTCATCACCGACAACAGAGCAGCGGGGGAGCGCGAGGGGGCAAGACCCGCCTCGCATTCCAATAACCCGCCGCAAAAAGCTTGATTTTCAAGCTTTTGGGCGAAGCAGCGTTTTGAAGGATTCAAAACGCTCGGCGGTTGAAGCGGTCAAAAAATCCTCTCAGGATTTTTTGACAAGCTGACAAATTTACTGTCCGTGTACGGCGGACAGTAAATTCAAAAAAGCAAGGGAATATAATGATGTCTCAGCGGCTTTTGCACAAATCCGGCAGCCCGAAAATTCCTTACGGGTTGACTGTGCTGGGACGGTAGCCGCCGTCCACGCTGATCACTGTGCCGGTGACATAGGAGGCCCAGTCGGAGGCCAGGTAAAGCATGGCCCGGGAAATATCCTCTGCCTCTCCCATCCGTTTGAGGGGGATGGTTTTGGCAAAGCTCTGCTTTTGCTTCTCGTTGAGCGCGGCCACCATCTCGGTATTGATGACGCCCGGGGCCACGGCGTTGACCCGGATATTCCAAGGGGCAAGCTCGAAGGCCAAGGACTTGGTCATGCCGATAATGGCCGCCTTGCTGGCAGGATAGGGGCAGCCCATGCCGGAACCGTAGATCCCGGTGACGGAGGCCGTGTTGATGATCACGCCCTGCCGCTGCTTTTTGAAGTAAGGCGTGGCATACTTGCAGAAGTTAAAGACGCCCTTGACGTTGATATCCATGACCCGCTCAAATTCCTCTGTGGTGGTGCGGGTGATGGGGCGGTCACTGGAGACGCCGGCGATATTCACCACCATGTCCACATGGCCGAAGCGCTTCACCGCCTGCTTGAAGACGGCCTTGACGCTCTCCGCGTCCCGCACGTCGCACGGGCAGGCAAGAAATTCGGAGCCGCAGGCCTCCACATGGTCTTTCAGCTCCTCCATACGGTCGGTGCGGATATCCACACCGGCGATCTTCGCTCCCTGCTGGGCAAAAAGCTCCGCCGTTTTGCGGCCGATACCGGAGTTGACCCCGGTGATCACAGCGACCTTATCTTTTAAAAGCATAGCAACTTTCTCCTGAAAAAGTACCCGGGCCGGGCGGGTAATGCCCGGCCCGGGCACAGATGGGACCTTTATTTTTTCTTGACGACTTTCTTTTTCTTGGGGGCGAACATGTTGATGCGGATGTAGTGGGTCTGATCTCTCTGGAAGGACTCCTCATAGATGCGCAGATAGCCGGTCTCCTTGATGAGCCACTTGCCGTCCAGCTTGACATACTTGTCGGTGTAGAGAGCGCTGCCCTGGATCTGGGTTCCCTCGTAGGGGTTGCCCTTGGCAAAGATCAGGTTGTCCTGCAGATACCAGTGGCCGATGGCCTCGGTATCGCTGACGATCTCGATCTCGGGGGTGTGGCCCTGGTGCAGGGTGATCTCGGTCTGAGGCATATTCTCCGCCATGTAGTTGGCGACCTCTTCGGGGCCGTGGAAAGACAGCTTGCCGTCAGAGTAAGAGGTGGTCACATCGGGATGGAAGGTAGCCTTCAGGCCTTCCCAGTCCTTGGTGTCCAGAGCGGCAAAGTATCTGCTCTTCAGGGCCTTGATCTCCTCGATGTCCTTCAGTCTCTGTACTTCCTTTTCAAGGGCTTCCAGACGTTCTTCAACAGTCATTGTAAAAACCTCTTTTCTATAAATCGCTTGTTTATCAGATGGTCAGTGCCACTGCGTAAGCGTCAGCAGCAGCATCCAGACCCATGCGGACTTCCTTGGCATCGCCGATCACATCGCAGCCGATGCCCAGCTCTTCGCACTTGGCGGTCAGGTCAGCAGTGGGACGGGAAACGGTGCCGAAAGCGACGACCAGGGTGTCAAAGTGACGGGTCTTGTCGGAGGTCTTCTTGAACTTGTCGGTGAACTTGTAGTTGATGGTGTGGTC
>JBJDXP010000062.1:0-54693 GCA_051866735.1 Candidatus Limivicinus sp. | reverse complement strand
GCTGGTCATCCAGCCAGACCCCTAATTGTCCGCCAAGAACTTTTTCGACATGGAAGCCTTCACGCCGGAGGGCCAGTGCCGATTCTGCGAAGTATTTTTTCTTTTCCTCTGCGCTGATGCTCATTTGTATTCCTCCTTATGGGTTGCGCCCTTTTTGATTCTGCTGAAAATGAAAAAGGGCGCCGTTCTGTATGGCCTTGTAAGACCAACAAAACGGCGCCCAAAACTTTGGTATATTTATTTCTGATAAAAATAGCGCCCTTTTTGAAATCCCGGCGTGTTCAAAAAGGGCGCTGGCTTCAAATGCTGCCATAATGCGGGATAACCGAGGTTCAAATCCCGCCAGTTACTGAAGAACAGCCTTTGGCATCTATAGATTTTTCAGAAAATTTTAGAGGTCAAAAACCCCGAAAACGGTTGATGCCACTGGCTTTTCGCCAGTGGCATCTATACCGTTTTGATTTTATGGTGGAGATGGGGGGAATCGAACCCCCGTCCGAAAGCGCTTTGACAGGAACTTCTCCGGGCGCAGACGGTTATTTACATTCCCTCATCCCGGCGCAAGCCGTCATGCTCGGGGACTTGGTAGCTTCATTGTGCATGGTGCGCTCAAAGCTTTGCACACGCATGTTCACCACTGATCGACGCCCCGTCCCGGGCCGTGGTCCTCCCGGGCGGAACGCTCGCTAATTAAGCAGCGAGAAGAACAGTATTGTCGTTGTTCTTTAATTTATAAAGTGCCCATTTTAAGGATGGTAGGCGCATCCGCCCGCTATTCCTGCCTCCACACCCCCGTCGAAACCAGTGCATCCCCATATAACATATAAAAATGAAAAATACTTTTTCATTTTTATATGTTATACGGCACCGCATTGGGGGCAGGGGAGCGGAAGTACCGCTCCCCGCAGGTTTACAGTACCACTCAGCGCTTCACCGGTTCGGGATAGTCCACGCCGAAGGTCTCCACCGTGACCTTCTTCATGGTCTGGTTGATCCGGGGCTTGTCGTTGTAGTTGGTGCGCGTCGCGGCGATCCGGTCCACAGCCTCCATGCCCTCGATGACCTTGCCGAAGGCGGCGTACTGGCCGTCCAGGTGGGGGGCGTCCTCATGCATGATGAAAAACTGGCTTCCGGCGGAGTTGGGGTCCATAGTGCGGGCCATGGACAGCACGCCTCTGGTGTGCTTCAGCTCGTTGAGGAAGCGGTTGGAGCTGAACTCGCCTCTGATGCTGTAGCCGGGGCCGCCGGTGCCGGTGCCCTGGGGGTCGCCGCCCTGGATCATAAAGCCGGGGATGACCCGGTGGAAGATCACGCCGTCGTAAAAGCCCTTATTGATCAGGGAGATAAAGTTGTTGACGGTGTTGGGGGCCACTTCGGGGTAGAGCTCCGCCTTGATGACGTCGCCGTTTTCCATTTCAATGGTAACGATAGGGTTGCTCATGCGTAATTTCTCTCCTTCATCATTCTGTCTATGTCCCGTTTGGACTGGCGGTCAGCCTCGCTGTCCCGCTTGTCGTGGAGCTTTTTGCCCTTGCACAGACCCAGCTCCACCTTCACCCGGCTGTCCTTGAAGTACAGGGACAAAGGGATCAGCGCCACGCCGTCCTGCATCACGCGGGCGTTGAGCTTGATAATCTCCCGCTTGTGCATCAGAAGGCGGCGGGGCCGCACCGGGTCTTTATTGAAGATATTGCCGTGCTCATAGGGACTGATGTGCATACCCCGGATAAAAAGTTCGCCGTTTTTGATGGTGCAGAAAGCATCCTTCAAATTCACGTTGCCGCCCCGGATGGATTTGACCTCCGTTCCGGCCAGCTCAATGCCGGCCTCGAAGCGCTCAAGCACAAAGTATTCGTGGAAGGCCTTGCGGTTGGAGGTGATCTCCTTCACGCCCTTCTGCTTTGCCGACACTGCTTTCACTTCCTTTTTCCGTGGTTCATATCATTCTACCACACTATAAGGAAAAATAAAAGGAAAATTTCTATGACCTTCTGTTCAGCCTGGGCTCATGGCCCCGAAGCCGCCTTGTGCGGGGCGGCGCGGGCCGGGCCAGCAGCAGGGAAGCGCCGTTGAGACTGAACAGCTCCGCCTCCACCCGCGCCCAGGGCGCAAAGCCTGCCATGCGCAGCAAAAGCCGCACCGTCCTGCCCACATCCGGCACCACGTCTCCCGGCAGCAGCAGGGCCAAGGAATCTTCTGAAATTGCGTATGTATCCATTTTGTTACCCCTTCTTTTCCAAATTGGCATAAATAGTTCCCGGATATTCAAATTCTACAAAAAAATCCGGCGGATTTCTACTAAAAAAATATGGAAATCTTCCTTAGCCTGTGTTATACTGCTCATGGTTATTATGTAAATTAAATTATTATGCACAGACTTTTCCCAAAGGAGTGGTTTGATATGGAGTATCTTGAGCGGCCGGTTGGCAGCGTTGAGAAATATAAAGGGATCATTGTCCGCGTCCGCCTGGACGACGCGGAGCTTTATACCGGCAAGGTAGTAAAGCGGGAGGTGGTGGAGCACCCGGGCGGTGTCACCATCCTGCCTGTGGACGAGGAGGGCAGCTGTTATATGGTGCGCCAGTTCCGCTATCCCTTTGGGCGGATGATGCTGGAGGCTCCGGCGGGCAAGCTGGAATACGGCGAGGACCACAGGGAATGTGCCGTGCGCGAGCTTTCCGAGGAGACCGGCTTCACGGCGGATGAGCTGGTGTACCTGGGCGGCTGCTGCACTTCTCCCGGCTTTTCCACGGAGGTGCTGCATATCTATCTGGCCCTGGGCCTGCACGCCGGGGAGTGCCACCCGGATCAGGACGAGTTTCTGAACGTGGAGAAGATTCCCCTCAGTGAGCTGTCCCGCATGGTTATGGACGGCGAAATTGACGACGCCAAAACCATCGTGGCCGTGCTGAAGGCGGAGAAATATCTGGCAGAGCGGAAGAAATAACCGCGGCGGTCCGCCACGCAGGGCAAAAAGGCTCCCTTGTGTAAAGGGAGCTGTCAGCCGTAGGCTGACTGAGGGATTGCCGCCCCGGTCACACTGGGCAGTTAATACAACCCCTCCGCCTCACTGCGTTCGGCACCTCCCCTTACACAGGGGAGGCTTTGGAAACCCCGGAACAGACCAGCAAGCCGATAAAAGCTTGCCTTTTTTCTCCGGGTATGATAAAATCAAAAATCGGGTAGGCAGGCATGCCTGTCCTACATTGTTGGAAGGTGCAAATCTTGGAAAAATACGTGATTAAAGGCGGCACTATGCTGCACGGCGAAGTGGAGATCAGCGGCGCGAAGAACGCTGCCGTGGCGATCATCCCTGCGGCCCTGATGGTAAACGGCGTCTGCCGCATAGAAAACATGCCCCAGATCAGCGACACCGATATGCTTCTGACCATCCTGACCCATATGGGCGCGAAGGTCCGGTTTATCAATACTTCTACCATTGAAATCGACTGCACGGACGTGCATTATCAGGACGTACCCTTTGACCTTACCCGTAAGATCAGGGCCTCCTATTATCTCATTGGCGCAATGCTGGGCCGTTTCGGCTGCGCCAAGACCACTATGCCCGGCGGCTGCAATTTCGGCGTGCGGCCCATCGAGCAGCACATCAAGGGCATGACCGCCCTGGGCGCGGACGTGGACGTGAAAAACGGCTTTGTCTACGCCGATGCCAGAGACGGCAGGCTCCACGGTGCGCGGATCTACCTGGACAAGGTGTCCGTGGGCGCCACCATGAACATCATCCTTGCTGCCACCCTGGCCCAGGGCCGCACCATCATCGAAAACGCCGCCCGCGAGCCCCATATTGTGGACCTGGCCAACTTCCTCAACTCCATGGGTGCGGACATTCGCGGCGCGGGCACCGACACGGTGAAGGTCAACGGCGTGGATAAGCTCCACGGCGGCACCTACACCATCATCCCCGACCAGATTGAGGCCGGCACTTACATGGTAGCCGCCGCCGCCACCGGGGGAGAGGTGCTGGTGAAAAACGTGATCCCCAAGCACCTGGAGTGCATCAGCGCAAAGCTGCGGGAGACCGGCACCATCGTCCAGGAATACGAGGACTCGGTCCTGGTCAAGGGCGCCAGCACCCTGCGTAAGGCCAATATCAAGACTCTGCCCTACCCCGGCTTCCCCACGGACATGCAGCCCCAGATGGGCACCCTGCTGTGCCTTGCAAACGGCACCTCGGTAATCACCGAAGGCATTTACGACAACCGCTTTAAATACATCAACGAACTGCGCAAGATGGGCGCGGAGATCCAGGTGGACGGGCGCGTGGCCGTGGTTGAAGGCGGCACCAAGCTCACCGGCGCTGTGGTTCAGGCCTGCGATCTGCGGGCCGGCGCAGCCATGGTCATTGCCGGTATGTGTGCTGCCGGCACCACCGTGGTGGAGGATATCCATTTTATCGAGCGCGGCTATGAAAACTTTGTTGGCAAGCTCAAGGCCCTGGGCGCGGAGATCGAAGTGGTGGACTTTCCCGACGACTCCGACGGGGCGGAAAGGATCGTCTGCATCAGCTGATGGAGCTTTGTGTTTTTGCCAGCGGTTCCAGTGGAAATTGTCTGCTGCTGTCCAGCGGCAGGTCTCATATATTGATCGACGCCGGAATTTCCAAGCGCAGAATCGAACAATCCCTTGCGCAGTCAGGTATTTCAATGCGCGAAATCGGCGGAGTGCTCATTACCCATGAGCACTCCGATCATATTTCCGGCCTGAAAATGCTGATGAAGTATTACGCCGTCCCGGTCTACGCCCCCCGCACCGTGGCCAACCGCCTGCGGGGTTGCCTGCCGGAGGCGGAGCCTTATCTGCACGTCATCCCGGTGAACGAGCCCTTTGAAATCGGCAATCTTTCCGTCACCGCTTTCCACACGCCCCACGACACTGACGAGAGCGTGGGCTACCGCATCGAGGGCGGCGGGATTTTTGCCCTGGCCACCGATATGGGCCATGTGACGGAGGAGGTGTTCGACGCCCTCTCCGGCGCGGACGCGGTTTTAATTGAATCCAACCACGACGAGGAGATGCTCCGCTACGGGCCCTACCCGGTCTATCTGAAACGGCGCATTTTGTCCGACAGCGGCCATCTCTCCAACGCCTGCTGCGCGGAGCTGGCCCGGAAGCTGGCCCTGGGCGGCACAAGGCAGATCATTTTGGGCCATCTGAGCCGGGAGAACAACACCCCGGCCCTGGCTATGCGTGCCGCGGGAGAGAGCACGGCGGGGCTTCCCGTGGAGCTCTACTGCGCACCGGTGTCCGGCTGTCTGCGCCTGAAGGTGGGGGAGGGCTGTCTGTGCTCGCGGTAAAGTTGATCTGTGTGGGAAAAATGCGGGAAAAGTTCTATCTGGACGCGTTTTCCGAATATGCCAAGCGGCTGGGGGCATACTGCCGCTTTGAACTGACGGAGCTGGCGGAAGTCCGGCTCCCGGACGCCCCTTCACAAAAGGAGATCGCAGCGGCCCTGGAAAAGGAGGCCGCCGGGATCGTCAAATCCATCCCAACGGACGCTTATACTGTGGCCCTCTGCGTGGAGGGCCGTCAGATGCCCAGCGAAAAGTTGGCGGAGCTGATCGCCCGGCAGGAGGGCTCGGGAAAGCCCCGGCTGTGCTTTATTATCGGCGGCTCCTTCGGGCTTTCGCCCCGGGTGAAGGACATGGCCGATCTGCAATTGAGCATGTCGGAGATGACCTTTCCCCACCACCTGGCCCGGGTGATGCTCATGGAGCAGATCTACCGGGGATTTAAAATCAATGAAGGCTCCAAATACCATAAATGAACGGAGGCGGCAGAATGGAAAAGGACAAGGATCTGGAGTGGGGGAGCACTCCCATCGGCGAACTGTCGGAGCGCTGGCCCAAGGACCCCAACGGAGAGCCGGAGGAGCCGGTTTTCCTCTGCTGCCGTAAAAATATTGATCTCAGCGACGAGCTTCTGGTGAACATGCTTGAGGCATACGGTATTCCCTGCCTGCGCCGCTACCCCGGCAATGGCAGCTTCGGCCGCCTGATACTGGGAATCAGCGGCCAGGGAGTGGATATCCTTGTGCCCAAGAGCTTATATAATGATGCAAAAGTACTATGTGAAGGAGAAATGAACAATGAGGAATTATAAAGAAGAGTACCAGCGCTGGCTGGACAGCCCCGCACTCAGCGAGGAGGAGTGGAACGAACTCAACGCCATCGCCGGCGACGAGAAGGAGATCGAAAGCCGCTTCTTCGCGCCCCTGGAGTTTGGCACAGCCGGCCTTCGCGGCACCATGAAGCTGGGTCTGCACCACATGAACATACACGTCATCCGCCACGCCACCCAGGCTTTTGCCAACGTGATCGTGGCCGAGGGTGAGGAGGCCATGCGCAAGGGCATCGCCATCGCCAGAGACTGTCGTCTCAACGGCAGCGAATTTGCCCGTGAGGCCGCCTGCGTCATGGCCGCAAACGGCATCCACGTCCGCATTTTCGAGGATCTGCGCCCCACACCGGAGCTGAGCTTTGCCGTGCTGCACTATGGCACCGCCGCCGGTCTGAACATCACTGCCAGCCACAACCCCAAGGAGTACAACGGCTATAAGGTTTACTGGTCCGACGGCGCCCAGCTGCCTCCCCAGAAGGCAGAGGCCATCGCCCAGCAGATGGAGGCTATCGACATTTTCACCGGTTTCAAGACCTGCGACTTTGACGAGGCCGTGAAGGCGGGACAGATCGAGATTTTGGGCCAGGAGACTGATGAGGCTTTCCTGGAGCAGGTTCTGGCCCAGGCCATTGACAAAGAGGCCGTGGCCGCCGTGGCCGACGACTTCAAAATTGTCTACACCCCCTTCCACGGCTGCGGCTACAAGTTAGTGCCCGAGGCACTGAAGCGCCTGGGTATAAAGCACCTGTACCCTGTGGCTGAGCAGATGGTCATCGACGGCAGCTTCCCCACCGTGGAGAGCCCCAACCCGGAAAATCCCGAGGGCTTCTATCTGGCCATCGACCTGGCCAAGAAGGTGGGCAGCGACCTGATCATCGGTACAGACCCGGACTCTGACCGCATCGGCACCATGGTCCGCTCCGGGGACGAATATGTCACCATCAGCGGCAACCAGATGGGCGTACTGCTGCTGGACTATGTGATCAGCGCCAAAAAGGCCACCGGCACCCTGCCGGAAAATGCCGGCGCTCTGTCCAGCATCGTCTCCACCGGCATGGCCAGAGTGGTGGCGGAGCAGAACGGCGTCCACTTTGAGGACACCTTCACCGGCTTTAAGTTCATGGCCGAGCGTATCGCCTCCTGGGAGGCCGCCGGCAGCTATAAATACATCTTCGCCTTTGAGGAGAGCTACGGCTACATGATGGGCGACTATGTCCGCGACAAGGACGCCGTCACCGCTTCCATGATGGTGGCCGAGATGGCAGCCCACTATTACCAGAAGGGCATGACCCTGCTGGACGCGCTGAACGCCCTGTACGAGAAGTACGGCTGGTATAAGGAAAAGACCCTGAACCTGGTCATGCCCGGTCTGGACGGCCTGCAGAAGATGAAGGAGCTGATGAGCTCCCTGCGCCAGAATCCGCCCACCGAGATCGCCGGGGAGGAGGTCATCCGCCTGCGGGATTACCAGGACGGCAGCATCTTTGTGGCGGGCCTGGGCAAGGTGGACAAGACGCCCTTTGCCGGCTCCAACGTGCTCTATTTTGAGCTGGCCGACGGCAGCAGCTTCATCATCCGCCCCTCCGGCACCGAGCCCAAGATCAAGGTCTACCTGCTGATCCGGGGCAAGAGCGGCGCCGACTGCGAGGAGCGCATCGCCAAATACATCAAGTACGCCGAGGCGCTGGGTAAATGAACCTTCTCTCCCTATTTGTCGCCTTTGCCAAAGTAGGCGTGATGACCTTCGGCGGGGGCTACGCCATGATCCCCATTTTAGAGCGGGAGATCGTGGATAAGCACGGCTGGGCCAGCAGCGAGGAGTTGATGGACTATTACGCCGTGGGCCAGTGCACCCCGGGCGTCATCGCCGTGAACACCGCCACCTTTATCGGGCAGAAATGCGCCGGGACCCTGGGCGGCATCGTCGCCACCCTGGGCGTGGTTTTTCCCTCCCTGGTCATTATCTGCGTCATCGCCGGAATTTTGACCAATTTTGCGGACATTCCGGCGGTGAAAAGCGCCTTTGCCGGCATCCGCGTCTGCGTCTGCGTGCTGATCTTCAACGCGGTGGTGAAGCTGTGGAAGAGCGCCGTGCCGGATAAGGGGGCCTTGTGCCTCTGCCTTGCGGTGTTTGTGCTGTCCGTATTTCTGGACATCTCCCCGGTGTACTATGTGATCGTCTGCGCCGCCGCGGGCATCCTGCTCACCAGATTGGGGGTGCGCGGGAAATGATGCTGTATCTGCGCCTGTTCTGGGAGTTTTTCAAGACCGGCCTCTTCGCCGTGGGCGGGGGAATGGCCACCTTGCCCTTCCTGTACAGCATGTCCGACGCCACCGGCTGGTTCACCCACGCCCAGCTTGCGGATATGATCGCCGTGTCCGAGTCAACCCCCGGCCCCATCGGCGTGAACATGGCTACCTATGTGGGCTTCAGTACCGCCGGCGTCCCCGGTGCGGTCATCGCCACTTTGGGGCTTATCACCCCGTCCATTATCATCATCCTCATCATCGCCAGGGTGCTGGCCGCTTTCCGGCAGAATAAGTATGTGGACGCCGCCTTTTACGGCCTGCGTCCCTGCTCTGTGGGCCTGATCGCCGCCGCCGGGCTGCTGGTGGTGAAGATCGCCCTGTTTGACTTTGACCTGTATCAGCAGACCGGGGTGTTGATGAATGTATTCAATTGGAAGGCCATCATCCTGGCCGCGGTGCTGATCGTGCTGACCAGGTACGTCAAACCCCTGAAAAAGCTCCACCCGGTGTTTTTCATCCTGGGCTCCGCCGCTGTTGGCGCGCTGTTTGCATTTTGAATCAAAATGAAAGCTCTCCGGTTTCGATCGGGGAGCTTTTTTAGTGAATAGTGAATAGTGAAGAGGTGATGGCGGGCGATTCATGAATCGCCCCTACGGCCCCCGTAAAAACCCGATTTGAAGCCCAATGAAATGGCTTCAAATCGGAGAGGAAGAAAGAAGGAGCGGAGTGGAATTTTCCGCGAAAGCGGGAAATGAAACGGTGCGAGTTTTTTCTGACGACGTAGGGGCCGCCCTATGTGGCGGCCCGCGAAAAGAGGCCCGAAAATCCGGCCCCTGCCCAATTTTATCTATTGAATTATTATCATAAAGCGTGTATAATATAAACTCACATTTGTTAAAGAAATGAGGGCCTGTCATGGAAGAAAATCTGCTCTACACCCAGGCCAGAGCGGCGGCTGAAGAGATCATTGAAAAGGCCGGCCTGCGCCAGGGCCAGATCCTTGTGGTGGGCTGCTCCACCAGTGAGATTCTGGGGGACAAGATCGGCTCCCATTCCTCGCCGGAGACGGCGAAAATCGTCTTTTCCGGCATTTACGACGCCCTGCGGGAAAAGGGGATCTTCCTTGCCGCCCAGTGCTGCGAGCATTTAAACCGGGCAATCATTACCGAACGGGCAGCCTGGCCCGGCGCGGACATTGTCAATGTGGTCCCCGCGCCCAAGGCCGGCGGCTCCTTTGCCACCGCCGCCTATGCCGCCTTTTCTGACCCTGTGGCCCTGGAGGAGATCCGGGCCGATGCCGGGCTGGACATCGGCTATACCCTCATCGGCATGCATCTGAAGAAGGTGGCCGTCCCTGTGCGGCTGGAGCATAACCGTATTGGTCAGGCCATGGTCCTGGCTGCCCGGGTGCGGCCCAAGTTTATCGGCGGCATCCGCGCTGTCTATGACCAGAATTTGCTGTGATTTCCGTGCTTTTTCTGCCTTTTGGGAAAACTGTTTTTACCACTTCAGCTTTCTTATGTCAGATTTGCGCAAAATGACGATGACACGCCATTTCCCACTTTAATAAAATAACAAATTTTTGTCGTTTATCCCTAAATATGGTGGTTTCACTTGAAATGGCTAAAATGATATAGTATAATGTACTATGCCATTTTTACAGGGGTTTTGGTTTTGAACAATGGCTGAAAAAAATAAAAAGAAAAAGGGCCGCAGGGCCTATCTGGACGACTTTCAAACCACTGTCAGCGGTGAGATGATTTACTGCGGCGCGTATTTTGCCTTTCAGGGCAGCGTCAGGGCCAGAAAGCGTTTTTTGCTGAAGATGGCGGCGCTCTCCGGCGTTGCTGTAGTTTTGTCTGTGCTGTCTGGCTGCGTTCCCGCGCCGGGTACGCTGAACTGCTTTTATGTGCTGCTGCCCCTGCTGGGGAGTATTCTTTCGACCATATCGGTGCTCTGGGCCGTCATCCGGCTCATCGCCGGGGGAGAGGAACTACGGGAATATATCTACTCTGCCACGATGGAGGAGTTTCCCTTACGCACGGCTCTCTGTGTGGGCTTTGCCGGGCTTGGCCTTGTGGGCGAGCTGCTGTATCTGGTCCTCCACGGCACAGAGGGAAAGTTTTTTGGCGCGCTTGTTTTCCTGGGCTGTCAGCTTCTGGTGCTGCTGCTCTCCGTTTTTTGCCGCAGGACGGCCAAGGCTTCCGCGTGGAAGCGGCTGGACAAAAATAAAGTGAAAAAAACCGATTGATTTTTCTACTATATAATATTAGCTTTCTGAGCGAAATCCAATGACCCGTTCGTTGAATGGGCCAGAGCGAAGCTCAACCATTGGCTGAAAAAGAGACGTCTCTTTTTCAGCTGCCTGCATGGCAGGCAGCTGATGGGCACTTTGCTCTCTGCATTACTTTTTGTGAACTATGGGCTTAGGCAATGTTCCGAACCTTTTTTAAATAGTTCAAATATAATTAGGAGGATATCCAATGAAAAGCAGCAAAAAGTTTCTTGCACTGCTTCTGGCTCTGATGCTGTGCGTTGGTGTTCTTGCCGGCTGCGGCAACACCAGCACTCCCGCAGAGTCCAGCGCACCGGCCGAGAGCGCCGCTCCTGCTGAGCCCGCTTCCGACAATTCCGACACCCCGCTGGTTGTGGGTTACTCTCCCTTCTCCAGCAAGTTCTCCCCCTTCTTCTCCGAGACCGCTTATGACCAGGACGTCTGGGGCATGACCGCCATCAGCCTTCTGACCAGCGACCGTACCGGCGCCATCATCTATAATGGCATCGAGGGCGAGACCATCAACTACAACGGCACCGACTACACCTACTATGGTCCTGCCGACCTGGTCGTCACCGAGAATGCTGACGGCACCGTCTACTACGACTTCACCCTGCGTGAGGATCTGGTCTTCTCCGACGGCGAGCCTGTCACCATCGACGATGTCATCTTCTCCATGTACGTTCTGTGCGATCCCACCTACGACGGCAGCAGCACCCTGTATGCTCAGCCCATCGAAGGTATGGAAGAGTACCGTTCCGGCATGGACACCCTGTTCAACCTGCTGGTTGCTGCAGGCCCCGACAACACCGACTTCACCTACTGGGATGAAGCCACCCAGACCGCTTTCTGGGCAGACCTGAACCAGGCTGGCGAGCAGTTTGTTCAGGAAATCTGCGATTACCTCGTTGCACTGGGCTACAACACTGAGGACGATACTCCGGGCGTCTGCATCGCCAACTGGGGCTTTGATGCTCCCGAAGATGCAACTCTGCTGGACGTATTCAACATCATGGCCGAAGCATACGGCTGGGATCTGGCCTCTATGTCCGGCACCGAGTCTGCAGGCTCCAGCCTGTTTGACCTGATGGAAGGCTACAGCAACTACACCGTCGGTATCCAGACCGGTGAGTCTGCTGCCAACATCTCCGGTATCCAGAAGACCGGCGACTACTCCATGCGCGTTGTCACCACCAAGGTTGACGCCACTGCTATCTACCAGCTGGGC
This sequence comes from Candidatus Limivicinus sp., assembly GCA_051866735.1. GTDB lineage: Bacteria > Bacillota > Clostridia > Oscillospirales > Oscillospiraceae > Limivicinus. Next base: position 42,802 of record JBJDXP010000062.1, on the reverse strand, counting down.
GTTACCATCGCTCCTCTGCACTACTACGGCGATGCTTCCCTCTATGACTATGACAACAACAGCTTCGGCTTCCCCAAGGGCGATCTGAGCATTGTCCGCTCCAAGACCACCGAGCCCATGGGCGCTGGTCCCTACAAGTTCATCAAGTTTGAGAACGGCGTTGTCAACTTCGAGGCAAACGAGCTCTACTTCCAGGGTGCTCCCAAGACCAAGTACATCAACTTCCTGGAGACGCAGGAAGCCGATAAGCTCAACGGCGTCGTCACCGGCACTGTTGATATCACCGATCCTTCCTTCAGCAAGGACACTGTCGCAGCTGTCGAGTCCGCTAACGGCGGCACCCTGAACGGCGACGTGATCACCGTCAACACCGTTGACAACCTGGGCTACGGCTACATCGGCATGTGCGCCAAGGTCATGAACGTTGGCGGCGAGCCCGACTCCGAGGCTTCTAAGAACCTGCGTAAGGCCTTCGGCACCGTGTTCTCTGTGTACCGTGATGTCGCTATCGACTCCTACTACGGCGAGCGCGCTTCCGTCATCAACTACCCCATCTCCAACACCTCCTGGGCCGCTCCTCAGCCCACTGACGACGGCTACAAGGTGGCCTTCTCCACCGACGTGGAAGGCAACGACATCTACACCTCCGACATGACCGCCGAGCAGAAGTACGAGGCCGCCATGCAGGCTGCTCTGGGCTACTTTGAAGCCGCCGGCTACACCGTTGAGGACGGCAAGCTGACCGCTGCTCCCGAAGGCGCTGCTCTGGAGTATGAGCTGTGGATCCCCGGTGACGGCGTGGGCGACCACCCCTCCTTCATGATCTGCTCTCTGGCTTCCGACGCCTTCAAGACCATCGGCATGAACCTGATCATCAATGACCTGACCAACAGCTCCGACCTGTGGACCGCTCTTGAGGCCCAGACCGTCGCTATGTGGTGTGCCGCCTGGGGCGCAACCGTTGACCCCGACATGTACCAGATCTACTACGCTGACGTCGCCAACGACGGCACCAACGCCGGTGGCTCCAACTACATGTACGCCATCGCTGACGAAGAGCTGGACCAGCTGATCCTGGATGCCCGCGCTTCTACCGACCAGACCTATCGTAAGGCCATGTACAAGGCTTGCCTTGACATCGTCATCGACTTGGCCGTTGAGATCCCTGTTTACCAGCGCCAGAACGCCATCATCTTCAGCACTGAGCGCGTGAACATGGACACCGTAACTCCTGACATCACCACCTTCTACGGCTGGATGGCAGAGGTTCAGAACATCGAGCTCAACTGATCGAGAGTTCACCGGTAAACCTTAATTAACCAGGCAAAGGGTTGCCCTGCGGCCCCAAAGGGCCGCGGGGCAACCCCGACTGCGTATAAGCTTGTCGAAAAAGTCCGACCCGGACTTTTTCGACAAGCTTATACCGCCGAGCGTTTTGAATACTTCAAAACGCTGCTTCGCCCAAAAAGCTTGAAAAATCAAGCTTTTTGGCGGCGGATTATTAGACTGCGAGGCGGGTCTTACCCCCTCGCGCTCCCCCGCGACTCAGTTTTCGTAGATTACAGCATAGTTTTTCACTCTTGATTGCGTATCAAGGAGAAGTTTCCCCGTGGGAGACTTTTGCTTGATATGCAGTGGGATCTCGCCCGTTTCGGGGTCCATTACTTATGCACTATCAGAACGGAGGTCTTTACGTGCGCAAATACATCATAAAGAGGATACTGCTATCCATTGTGATCCTGTTTTTCGTGGCGCTGATTATTTACACCCTGATGCGCTGCCTGCCCACCTCATATATTGAGGCCATGGCCCGTCAAAAATCCATGCAGCCCGGCTCCAAGAGCTTTGAGGAGTGGATGGAACAATTAACGGCAATGTATAATATGGATAAAGGCATCATACCCGGGTACTTTGCCTGGTTAGGCAGTCTGTTCCGGGGCGAGTTCGGCGACAGCTGGAAATGGACTGTGCCTGTTGTGGAGAAGTTCCATGATACGGTCTGGGTATCCTTTGTTATGGGCGCCATCTCCTTCGTGCTGGAGTTGCTGATCGCCATCCCTCTGGGCATTATTGCCGCCACCAAGCAGTACAGCAAGACCGACTACACCATCTCCGTCATCGCTCTGGCCGGTATCTCCCTGCCCACCTTCTTCTTTGCCTCGCTGCTGAAGCTGGTGTTCTCTGTGAAGCTGGGCTGGTTCGACCTGTACGGTCTGGTTGGTCGCAGCTACGAATACTTAAGCCCCTGGGGGCAATTCTGGGATAAGGCGGCCCACCTGGTCATGCCTGTCACCACCCTGACGGTGCTGAGCATCGGCGGACTGATGCGTTACACCCGTACCAACATGCTGGAAGTGCTGAACGCCGACTACATCCGCACCGCACGGGCCAAGGGTCTCAGCGAGCATAAGGTCATCTACACCCACGCCTTCCGCAACACCCTGATCCCCCTGGTCACCATCATCGGCGGCTCTCTGCCCGGCCTGTTCTCCGGCGCACTGATCACCGAGACCCTGTTCGGCATCCCGGGCATCGGATACGCCTCCTATCACTCCATGATCTCCGGCGATATTCCGTTTTCCATGTTCTATCTGGTGTTCCTGGCCGTGTTGACATTGGCCGGCAACCTGATATCGGATATTCTGTACGCGGTGGTCGATCCCCGTGTACGCATCGCATAAGAAAGGAGGGCGACTTTCATGAGCGAAAATAACGACCTGAAGAAAAAGGCCGAAAACGAGGAAGAGCTTGAGCATCTGTCCCTGAACGACGACCGCCGTGTTAAGGTCCTCTCCCCGGGCGCCATGGTTGCCAAGCGCTTTTTCCGCAACCGTATCGCTGTTGTAGGCATGGCCACGCTGATCTTCATGTTCCTGTTCTCCTTTGTTGGCGGGCTGATCACCCCCTATGCCGAGGATCAGAAATTCTACCGCATGGATATGCAGAACAAGCAGTACGCCGGTGTCACCATGAACAACGACTTCCGCTTTGCGGTAAACGAGGGGCAGGACTTCAACTCCGTGCTCCAGGCCCAGATGACCCTGGCCATGATCCAGAACAACGAGACCTTTACCTACCGTGACGTGAGCTACGACGTCACCGAGGAGGGCAAGGATTTCTACTCCGTCACCTACAGCGGTGAGGACACCATCCTGGCTATCGCCTATAAGGATATTATCTCCTCCAGCGTACAGGGCAGCAGCGTTCCCTTTGCCCTCCAGTATGAGGCGCTGAAGGCCTATACCAACGACGAGACCTCCTTCACTCTGGACGGCACCGCCTACACCATCGACGAGGACGGCGGCCTGTTCCGCGGCAGCGAAGAGGTCGCCTACATCAGCCGTTATGTGGCCCAGGCCATCATGCCGGACATTTTCCTGACCCGCGCCTTCAAGGAGGAGCTGGCCGAAGCCATCGACACCGGCGATGAGGACTTCCTCTTCACCGACGAAAACGGCGAAACCCACGAGTATACCATCACCTACGACCCGGCCAGCAAGACCTGGTCTGTTAACCAGCTGACGGAGACCCTGGTGTTTGACACTTATGCTTCTCCCAGCAAAGCGCACCCCCTGGGCACCGACCGCAACGGCATGGATATGCTGACCCGTCTGATGTACGGCGGCCGCGTCTCCCTGATCATCGGCTTTATCGTCGTGCTCATTGAGACTTTCCTGGGCGTCATCATGGGCGGTATCTCCGGCTACTTCGGCGGCTGGGTGGATAACCTGATCATGCGTCTGGTGGATATTTTCTACTGCATCCCCTCCATGCCCATCATCATCATTCTGGGCGCGGCCATGGACGCCATGCGCGTGGACCCGCAGATCCGAATGCTCTATCTGATGCTGATCCTGGGCTTTTTGGGCTGGGCCGGCGTTGCCCGTCTCGTCCGCGGGCAGATCCTGTCTCTCCGTGAGCAGGAGTTTATGACCGCTACCGAGGCCTGCGGCATCCGGGTCTCCCGCCGTATCTTCAGGCACCTGATCCCCAACGTCATTCCCCAGCTCATCGTCACCTGCACCATGGGCCTGGGCTCCACCATCCTGACGGAGGCCACGCTGTCCTTCCTGGGCCTGGGCGTCAAGTTCCCCTTCGCCTCCTGGGGCAACATCATCAATGACGTTAACGACACCTTCGTTCTCACCAACTACTGGTTCATCTGGATCCCCGCCGGTGTGCTTCTGCTGCTGACGGTTCTGGCCTTCAACCTGGTGGGCGACGGTCTGCGCGACGCCTTTGACCCGAAGATGAAGCGGTAAAGGAGGAAGTAAAATGGCTAAGAAAAAACCCGAGGGCTATTTGTCCGCCAGGGAGTCCCGCCGGATCTCCCGTGAAAACCGCAAGGTCACCAACGCGCTGGAAAAGCAGCGCAAGCGCAAAAATGTCCCTGAATCCGAATATTTGACCCAGATGAAGGACCCCAACAACGCCGTGGAGTTTGACAATCTCCACTCCTACTTCTTCACCGACGTGGGCACGGTCAAGGCCGTGGACGGCGTGACCTTCGAGGTGCCCATCGGCAAGACCGTGGGCGTGGTGGGCGAGTCCGGCTGCGGAAAATCCGTCACCAGCCTGAGCCTGATGCAGCTTCTGCAGCGGCCCCAGGGCCAGGTGGTTGAGGGCGAGATCCGTCTGAACCTGGGCGACAAGGCCTATGACATTGCCAAGACCCCCCAGGAGCAGATGCAGCATCTGCGCGGCAACTTTATCTCCATGATCTTCCAGGAGCCCATGACCTCCCTGAACCCGGTGTTTCGCATCGGCGCCCAGATCAACGAGGTTATCGAGCTGCACGACGGCAACGGCAAGACCAAGGAAGACATCAAGGCCCGCACCATCGAGCTTTTGGAGATGGTGGGCATTGCCAACAGCGAGGGCGTGTACAAAATGTTCCCTCACGAGCTGTCCGGCGGTATGCGCCAGCGCGTCATGATCGCCATGGCCCTGGCCTGCAACCCAAAAGTCATCATTGCCGACGAGCCCACCACCGCTCTGGACGTGACCATCCAGGCCCAGGTGCTGGACCTGCTGCGCAACCTGAAGGATAAGATCAATTCCTCCATCATGTTCATCACCCACGACCTGGGCGTCATCGCCGAGATGGCGGACTATGTTGTGGTCATGTACGCCGGCCGTATTGTGGAAAAGGGCACTGCGGAGGAGATTTTTGCCCATCCCGCCCACCCCTACACCATCGGTCTGATGGCTTCCAAGCCCGTTGTGGGCAAGCAGGTAGATAAGCTCTACTCCATCCCCGGCAAGGTCCCCAACCCCGTCAACATGCCGGACTACTGCTACTTCAAGGACCGCTGCGAGATGTGTGTTGCCGGCTGTGAGGGTGACTACCCCTGCGAGGTCAGCCTGTCTCCCACCCACAAGGTCAGCTGCTACCGCTATTACGACAAGAAGGAGGGTGAATAAGCATGTCCGATAAGAAAGTTATCATTCCCCCCGACGATTTCACCCCCGTGGAATATGACCCGCAGTACATCCTGATGGTCAATAAGCTGAGAAAGTATTTTGCCATCAAGGGCGGCATGATCTCCCGCACCGTGGGCTATGTCAAGGCGGTTGACGGCATCACCTTCAACATCCGCCGGGGCACCACCATGGGCCTGGTGGGCGAGTCCGGCTGCGGCAAGACCACTGTGGGCCGCACCATTCTGCGCCTTTCCGGCGACAAGACCGGCGGCCAGGTGCTCTTCAACGGCCAGGAGGTCTATGACCTGACGCCGAAGGAGATGCGTCCCATGCGCACCAAGATGCAGATCATCTTCCAGGACCCCTTCTCCTCCCTGTCTCCCCGTCTTCCTGTGGGCGAGATCATCGGCGAGGGCGTCCGGGAGCACAATCTGGTCCCCGCCAACGAGTTTGACGATTATATCGACCGGATCATGGACAACTGCGGCCTCCAGCCCTTCCACAAGGACCGCTATCCCCACGAGTTTTCCGGCGGCCAGCGCCAGCGTATCTGCATCGCCCGCGCCCTGGCCCTGAACCCGGAGTTTGTGGTCTGCGACGAGCCGGTCTCCGCCCTGGACGTGTCCATTCAGGCCCAGATCATCAACCTGTTGAAGGACCTGCAGGAGCAGTATAAGCTGACTTACCTCTTCATCTCCCACGACCTGAGCGTGGTTGAGCACATCTCCGACTCTGTGGGCGTCATGTATCTGGGCAGCCTGGTGGAGTACGGCGACACGGCGGACATCTTCCGTAATCCGCTGCACCCCTACACCAAGGCTTTGTTCTCCGCCATCCCCGTGCCCGACCCCACTGTGAAGATGGATCGCATCGTGCTGGAAGGCTCCATTCCCTCTCCCGCGAATCCGCCCTCCGGCTGCAAGTTCCACACCCGCTGCAAATACTGCATGGAGCGCTGCAAGGAAGTGGCTCCCGAGCAGAAGGAGATCGAGCCGGGCCATTATGTGGTCTGCCATCTCTACGACGAATAAGTCCCCATGGCAAAAAAAGTCTACGACGATGACGACGGCCGCACCATAGCCGATATGAGCGGTCTGGATTTCCCCGGCGCCTTTTCCTTCCGGGGCGTGCGGCCAAAAAAGCCGGAGCCGGAGAGGGAAGAGGGACGATCCGGGACCAACGATCGCCCCTGGGAGGCCCAGATGGACCAGTTTTCCAAAAGTGAACGGCGCATGGCCATCCTGGGGGCATTGAAAGCCGCGCTGCTCATCGGCTCTGCTTATATCGTGGGCCTGGGGCTTCTGATTTGGCTCATGGTCGCTGTTCTCACCTGATAATGAAAAACCGCCTGCTGAAGTTCAGCGGGCGGTTTCATTTTGTGAAAATGCGTTTTCTATATGTATCCGGCTTACCGTTTATTCGATCCAACCGGCCTTTTTCATCTGCTCCAGAAGAACGGTGCTGTCATCCAGCGCCTGCTGCGGCGAGACTTCAAATTCTTCGCAAAGCAGAGCGGCAAGCTCTTCGGGGGAATTGATTTCTTCAATGTGTTCCCAAATAAAAGCGGCTGTTTCGTTCGGCGTAATCAGGCCATTAAATCGCAGGGTGGTATCACCAATGGGCATCATAATCATAGAACCACCAATGGTTCGGACAATAAACTGCTCCTTCTTCTTCATTACGGTTGTTTCCTCAATGTCAAATCATTTTCTTTTACATAGGCCTCCAGTTCCCGGAGGAGGGTATCTGTCATTTCACAGTGATAGCGGGAAGTGCCGCAGAGACTTCCTGTTTCGGCGTAGGATGCTGCGGGACAGACAGTACACACGGTGCGTTTGGGGCAAAAGGAACAGTCCGGAGACAGGCACAGCGCGTCCGTTTTTTTCTTCAGTTCTTCCCATGAGGCGGCAAAACCCTGGCGAAAGGGAAGTGTATACGGCTCGTTGAGCATGGCACAGGGTGTCATGCGGCCCTTCCAGTTGATCCAGCAGCTGGTATTGGCAGCGGAGCAGGAAAGGCCGTATTGCTGATGGCCGGGGAGCTGTTTTCCTGCCGCATATTTTTGCAGATGCTCCAGAATCGTCTGATCAAACTGGTCCCGGGAGGACATCAGTCGGTTGACCGCTAACTGGGCCTGCGCCGCCTGAGAAGGGGTAAAGCGGATCTGGCTGCTGTCTTCCGCTTTCCTGACGGGGGGAAAAGCATAGGTGGCCATCTCATAAAAAATGTTCCGGCTGCGGCAGTAGCGCATACAAGCTTGCATATCCTGCACGTTCAGAGGATTGAGCATGGTTTTACATTCAACGGCGATCCCCGCGTTCTGTAAGGCGGTGATCGCCCGGTCCACCCGGTCAAATAATCCTTTCTGCCCGCAAAGTGCCTCGTATGTCTCATTGCTGGCACCGTACAGAGACATGCTGACACATTTGGGGGGAAACTTCTTCAGCCATGCCGCAGTCTCCTCATCGATCAGGCTGCCGTTTGTATTGATGGTCAGAACAAAGCCCATTTTGACCAGTTCTTCATAGAGATAGCGGAAGCGGGGGTATAAAAAAACTTCTCCGCCGGTGAGCAGAATGAACAGGGTCCCTGCCCGGTGAAGTTCACCGGCAAGGCGGAGCCATTCATCCGCCGAAATCAGACCACCGTTTTTCTTTACGGCGGCCATATCGGTACGGATATAGCACATTTTGCAGTCCAGATTGCACACAGGAAGCAGCTCGAAATTCACTGTGATCGGGCTTCGGTCCTGTTTCGCTTGTTCGATCAGCGCCTGGGCAATGCCGTTGCTCATTCCCATGGGATCATTTCTCCTTTTCAAAAAGCGCGTGATACAGTGAGTCGGCCGCATCCGGAGTTTTGGTACAGCGGAAAAGAAAGACGGGAATCTCCTGGCAGGCCTGGGCCACAAGCTCCATGGCCCGCCCGCAGAATGCCGCATCCCAGGTGTTCATGACCGTCTGGGATAAAACCCGGGAAAAGCCGGACAGGGCAAGGGGATATAGCGTGTTTTCCGGCGCTTTTTCCAGAATGACGATGGCGCGGATGGGGTGGCTCTCGTTGAGGCAGTGGGGTGAGGAGCCGGAGACGGGCAGCCCATGGGCAAACCAGATCCCATCCTGCTTGCCTACGGCGCATTTGTCGCCATTGATGATCCGGGCATCCCTGCCCGTCTCCCACAGCCCGGCCTGGGTGGATTTTCCGCCGCCGCTGGGGGCGGTGAAGAGAATGGACTCATCTCCTGCAACGATATAGGCAGCGTGGAGAACAAAGCAATTCCGGCGCAGCAGGGGCCTTTCCAAATGAAGCAGGTCCGGCAGAAAATAGGGGTGCCAGGGCTTGCCGAGACTGCTCTCCGGCAGAAAGATGGTAGTCCTGTCCGGCTGCTCCCGGCTGAGAGCATAGGGCGTCCCGTTCAGCAGATGGAGAATGGAAAGGGCATCCTCACTGCGGAAAACCCGGGCATCGGCGCTGTGAGAAATCTCATCACCGGAGCATTGAGCGGTCAGTGTCTGGCAGAACTGCAGTTCATAATCGTAGTCCGCACGGGCGCCGGAGCATGAAAAAGGGACCAACCTACCTGAAGATTGATCCCCTGTTAAGTTGTGAATGGAAAATGTAAGATTTGCGACACGGTACATAATATTCAGGAGAAAAACGCAGCCCCTTCATAACCGGGTGCGTGGTTTTGCGGAGTAGCACTATTACTGTAAAATGTTTGTGCAAAGGAATGACCTGTCTGTGTAACATTAGTACCCGGGCCTGCCCAGTCAAAATAACATCCAAGACTGTCACCGTCATTGAAAATGGTGACAGGGTCACGACCATTAGATACTTTGAAAGCTTCTGATTTCTCGGAATACGCATGACCGTTGTCGCCTACGGTGCAGAGATTGGTTCCAAGTGAAATTTCGACAGGTGTATTGGGATCAGTTTGATATGCGCACTTGGCGATGCTGGAACTGAAGGTATAGGCTTCAGCAAAAAAACGAGGCTGTTCGTAAGTTTTTTTCATGGGAATCTCCTTCCGGAAAACTGAAGAGAAAATTAACATAATTATTTCTTATGTCACTATTATATCTCTGCATGAGCTGACTGTCAACAGGAAAAACCAAATATTTCCCTGCCTTTGGACAGACGGAGCGCCGCGGCCCGGCAGCAAGTCACGTTCCCGGCTCGCGGCCACGTTCCTGAAAAGAAAATGCTTGCCAGATCCACTTTGCAAGCTTGATTCTTCTGGAATTTATGATAGAATTACAGGCAAATAAACGCGTTGTCTCAGGCGCAAAACAGGGTGAACGACCCAGAGGAGGAAGAAAATGAAATTCAAGGACACCGGCTTTCGGGCCCTTTACCGTCAATTTACGGTGTTTCCGCTGAGCGAAGAGAGCAAAAAGGACATGGCGGCCTATCCCCAGATCGAGGGGGCCAACTGCCTGCTGACCTATGGTTTTATCGACCGGGAGGCGGGACTGACGCTGGAAGTGCTGGCCGCGGGCTACGAGCAGGAGAACAAATACGTCTTTTTTGACCCTCCCAGGGAGACGCCCTGCATCATCCGCGCAGAGAACGTGGAGGATCAGGAGTTTTCGCTGCTGGACGACAGAAACAAGGCCCTGCGCACCCGCTATGCGGGGGTGCTTGGGCTTTTGCAGGAATATGAGGCCGGCGAAGAGATCGAAAAGACCAGAGAGATGCGTTTTCTGGACGACAGCCGCCACCCCTGTTTTCCGGACGATGTGCAGGTGTACCTCATGCGCAGCGGCTTAAAGCCGGAACCGTGCTGGGCCAGGATCAGCGGCCTGGCTGAGAACTATATCAAGGGCATTTTGCTCAATGAGCCGGAGCAGGACTTCGGCTGCCATCAGGGGGAAGAGATCGCCGTCAACCTTGACGAGGCGGAAGACAAGAAAGTGATCTGCTATGCCAATATGAATCCGGTCAGACTGCTGAAGCCGGAGGATCTGGAGGACGGCTCCATGCTGCTTGGGGCCATCCGCGCTTTTCATGCGGAAGGGACGAAAGAGGCGTTTTTTGAAATTCTGGAGACCCTGCGGGACAGTTATGTTTGGGTCCCCTGCAATGCGGTTTTGAGCGACGCGGACCAGAAAGCCTTTGCCGATATGATGGACAAGGCCGGCGGCGATCCGGCGGCGCTGGTCGGGATGGAGATGAAAAATCAGGAAAAGATCCGCCTGGTGCCGGACATCCTTCAAAACGGCGAAAATTTCTTCTTCCCTGCCTTTATCACCCAGGAGGATCTGGGCCAGTACGGGCAGTACTTCTCCAAGGTGCGGAAGCATTTTCTTGAAGTGATCGCCCTGGCCAGAAACAACGAAAAACAGCTCAGCGGCATTGTTATCAACGCCTTTACTGAACCCTGTATCCTTGACCGGGAGCTTTTCGACCTGGTGGAAAACCTGAAAAGCCGGCTGGTTCAGGCGCAGTAATGCCTTAAAAATCGGGGCGGGGACGGCGGCTGTCCTATCACAGGGAGAAGAAATGAAAACAGGACTGATTTTAGAGGGCGGAGCCATGCGGGGGCTGTTTACAGCCGGCGTGCTGGACGTGCTCATGGAAAACAAGATCACTTTTGACGGCGTCATCGGTGTTTCGGCGGGGGCGGCCTTCGGCTGCAACTTCAAGTCCGGGCAGATCGGGCGGGCGGTGCGCTACAATGTGCGCTTTTGCCGCGATAAGCGTTACTGCGGGCTGGGGTCCCTGCTGAAAACCGGCGATATCTACAACACGGATTTTTGCTACGGCGAAGTGCCGCTGAAGCTGGATCCCTTCGACTTTGAAGCCTTTGAAAAGGACCCTACGGACTTCTATGTGGTCTGTACGGACGTGGAGACCGGCGAAGCTCTCTGCCATCGCTATACCGGCCGGGATGACCACGGCTTTGACTGGATACGGGCCTCCGCCTCCATGCCCCTGGTTTCCCAGATGGTGGAGATCGAGGGCAGAAAGCTGCTGGACGGCGGCATTGCCGACTCCATACCCGCGAAACTTTTTGAAGGTCTGGGCTATGAGCGCAATGTGGTGATCCTGACCCAGCCGGAGGGCTACCGGAAAAAGAAAAATCAGGCGCTGCCGCTGATCCGTCGGAAATACCGGGCCTACCCCAGACTGGTGGAGGCCATGGAGCGGCGGCATCTGGTCTACAACGGGGAGCTTGACTATGTGGCCCAGGCCAGAGCGGAGGGGCGGATGTTTGTTATCCAGCCGGAAGCGCCTTTGGCTGTCCATCGCATAGAGAAAAACCCGGAAAAGCTCCGCGCCGTATATGAAGAAGGCAGGAAAACAGCAATAAGGCAGCGGGAAGCGCTGTTGGCCTTTCTGGCGCAGCAGGACGGGGAATGAACCGTACATATATACAGAAAAACCGCCGGAAGAAGCAAACTCTTCCGGCGCTTTTCCGTGCCATTGACCGGAATGGGGAAATCCCTGCATGTGAGCCGAATTTCGACAGTGAAAATTTGCAATGAAGAGGATTTTGGATTATAGTAGAGACAAAATACAACGGATAAACCGGGGGTAGATAAGATGAAACTGCTGCATATCGCCGACCTGCATCTGGGTAAGCGGATGAATGATATAGATCTGCTGGAGGACCAGCGCTGTGTGCTGGACCAGCTTTTGGACATGGCCGTGATCGAAAAGGTGGAGGCCGTACTGATCGCCGGGGACGTGTATCAAAAGGCCTCTCCCCCGGCTGAGGCCATGGCGGCCTTTGACGGCTTTGTCTCTGAATTGGTCCGGGCGGGGATCAAGGTGTTTGTCATCAGCGGAAACCACGACTCCGACCAGCGGATCTCCTATTTCTCCTCTCTGCTGCGCCCCTCCGGGGTCTACGTCAGCGAGAGCTTCACCGGCCGCCTGCAGCAGTATACCCTGACGGATCAGTACGGGGAGGTGGTCGTCAGTCTGCTGCCCTTCATCAAGCCCCTGACGGTGAGGCGCTTTTTCCCGGACAGGAACATTGTGAACTATCAGGACGCGGCAGAGGCGGTGCTTGCGGCCTCGCCCATTGACCAAAGCAAGCGGAATGTGCTCCTCTGCCACCAGTTTATCACCGGGGCGGAGCTGTCCGACTCGGAGGAGCGGGCCGTGGGCGGTCTGGACAATATCGACGCCGCTCTGTTCGACGGCTTTGACTATGTGGCCCTGGGCCATATCCACAAGCCCCAGAAGCTCCTCAGACCCACCCTGCGCTACGCGGGATCGCCCCTGAAATACTCCTTCTCCGAGGCCGGGCACAAAAAAAGCGCCGTGCTGCTGGAGCTGGGGGAGAAGGGGGACTGCCGCATCCGGCTGCTCCCCATCAGCCAGCCCCACGAGGTACGGGAGGTGGAAGGGCTGCTCAGCGACGTAATGAAAATGGACTATTCCGAGGACTATGTGCGCGTCACCATCCACGACGAGCTGCCGCCGCCGGACGCCCGGGCCGCCATCTCCACAGTCTTTCCCAATATGATGAAATTTGCCGTGGTCAATTCCAAAACCAAGGAGGACAGGGACGTGCTCGCCTCCGAAAAGGTGGAGGAAAAGGACGTGAAGGAACTGTTTGCCGATTTTTACCGGCTGCAGAACAACGGCGCCTCGCCCACGGAGGAGCAGCTGTCCCTGCTGGAAGAAGTGCTGAAAGAAATGGAGGAAAAACACCATGAAGCCCGTTAAACTTGTCATGTCCGCCTTCGGCCCCTATGCCGGGGAGACGGCCGTGGACTTCTCTGCCCTGGGCAGCGGCGGAATTTTCCTCATCACCGGCGACACCGGCGCGGGAAAAACCACCATCTTCGACGCCATCAGCTTTGCCCTCTACGGGGAGGCCTCCGGCGGCAGCCAGAAGCGGGCCGCCAAGAGCTTCCGCTCCGACTATGCCCGGGCGGACACGCCCACCTTTGTGGAATATACCTTTCAGCACAAAGACCGGGTCTACACGGTCAGGCGCAATCCCGAGTATCTGCGCCCGAAAAAGCGGGGAGAGGGCTTCATCACGGAGAGCCCGGACGCGGTCTTTTCCTGCACGGAGACCGGGGAGCTGGTCTCCGGCACGGAGGCGGTGAGCCGGCGGGTCATTGAATTGCTGGGCCTGAACCGGAACCAGTTTTCCCAGACAGTGATGATCGCCCAGGGGGATTTTATGAAGATCCTGAACGCCAAAAGCGATGAGCGGAAAAAGCTCTTTCAGAAGATCTTCAACACCGGCGTGTTCGAGGCGCTTCAGCAGGAGCTGAAGGAGAGGGACCGGGCCTGCAGCGCGGAGGCGGAGAAGAACGACAGCGACATTCTCTCCTGTTTTTCCCGGCTCCAGATCGACGGGGACTTTGAAGGGGCCGAGAAGATGGGGGAGATCCGGGGCGAGGCACGGTATATCGATGCCATGCTTCCCCTGGTACAGGAACTGATCAGCTTCCAGCAGCAGCGGCAGAGCCAGGCCCGGACAGGCCGGGAACAGGCCGAACAGCGGCTGGACAGGCTGAAGGAGGCCCTGGCCGAGGGGAAAAAGTGCAACCAGGACTTTCAGCGGCTGGAAGCGCTGGAACAGGAGGCCCAGGCCCACGCCCTGAAGGAGGAAGAAATCGGGGAGGGGAGAGCGCGCCTTGCCATGGCGCGAAAGGCCCTGAACGTACAGAGCAGCGACGCGCTTTTGCAGCAGAGTATCCAGAGCATCCGGCGGCAGAGGGCGGAGATCCTGCGCTGCCGGGAAGAGCGAGAAAAGGCCCTCACGGCCCAAAAAGCGGCGGAGGAGGCTTTTGTCCGGGCGGAACAGGCCTATCAGGAGCTGGCCCGGCAGAAGGAAGAGCAGGCACGGCTGGAATCCGCGGTTCCGGCCCTGGAAAAGACCGCGCAGCAGCGCCGGGCGCTGGATGAAGCGGAAAAGAGGGCGGCGGAGAAGTATGAAAAGAGCTGTCAGGAGGACGCGGCCTATTCTCGGGTGAAGGAGGCCTTTTTCCGCAGCCAGAGCAGCCTGATCGCCGCCACGCTGGAGGAGGGGAAGCCCTGCCCGGTCTGCGGTTCCTGCCAGCATCCGGCCCCGGCGAGTGCGCCGAAAAAATCTGCCACCAAAGCCCAGTTGGATAAAGCCGAGCGCAGCCGGGCCAGAGCCGAACAGGAGGCGCAGGCGGCCCTGCAGGAGAAGGCCGGGGCGGAGTCCGCCTTCCGGGAGGGCCAGGCCCGGCTGGCGGAGCTGGGCGTCTCAGCCCAGGAGGACGCCGACGCGCTGAAGGCAGAGGCAAAGCGCATTACCCGGGAAATTCAGGAGATCGAAACGCGCTATAAGCAGGCCGAGAAGGCGCGAACCGCGTCAGCCCTTTCCGCCAAAGAGGTGGAGACCCAGACAGAAACCGCCGAAAAGCGCCTGAAGGAGCTGGAAAAGGAGCGGCTTACGCTGACAGAGGCTTTTCAGACTGCCCTGTCGGCCAACGGCTTTGCCGGTGAGGACGCCTACCGGACGGCAAAAATCAGCGAGAGTGCCATGAACGCCCTGGAACTGCGCATCCGCGCCTATGATGAGCAGGCCCGGTCCCTGGCCGACCGGCTGGCGGAGCTGGCCGGGAAGCTGGAAGGAAAGGAGCCTGCCGACCTGAAGGCCCTGCAGGACAGGGTGCAGGCGGCGGAAGAGGAGCGCAGCCGCTTCGCGGAAGCGGAGAGCAGTCTGGGAAACAGGCTTGCCATCAACCGCCTGTCCTGCCGGGAGCTGCTGGAGGCCAAAGACCGGAAGAGCAAGCTGGGGCGGCGCTGGGCCCTGGTCCACGAGCTGTATTACAACGTGTCCGGCCAGACCAGCAGCCGGGTCAAGCTGTCCTTTGAGGCCTATGTACAGCAGTTTTATTTCAAACAGGTCATTGCGGCGGCCAATATGCGCCTGAATGTGCTGACAGAGGGCAAATTCACCCTCCGCTGCAAGCAGGAGGCCAAAAATCTGGTCAGCCAGTCGGGGCTGGATCTGGACGTGCTGGACAGGAGCACCGGCGTCTGGCGGGATGTGTCCACCTTGTCCGGCGGCGAGTCCTTTATGACCTCCCTGGCCCTGGCTCTGGGCATGTCCGACGTGGCCCAGGCCAGAAGCGGCGGCGTCCGTCTGGACAGCATGTTCATTGACGAGGGCTTCGGCTCTTTGGACGAGGAATCTCTGCGGCAGGCTATGGATCTGCTGTCCGGCCTTGCCGGGGGCAGCCGGATGATCGGCATCATCTCCCATGTGGCGGAGCTGAAAAACCGCATCGACAAAAAGATCATCATCTCCAAGGGACCCGGCGGTTCAGCCATCAATGTGGAAGTGTAGGCAATACATCTCTGCAAGCCAAATCAAGCAAAATTGCTTTTCTTTCCGTATAATCAGTGACAGTTGAAAGGAGCGGTGAACCGGTGAACGAATGGGGCAGAAGCATCCAGAATATTGTTCTGGAGATCGACAAGTGCATAAAAAACAAGGACGACGAGGCCCTGACCCTGGAGCATCTGGCCGCGTTTCTGGGCTATTCGGCCTGCTATGTGTCACGGAAGTTCAGGGAGATCTCCGGTATGCCCCTGCGGGAGTATCTGCGGGGCCGGAAGCTGGCCTTCGCCCTGAAGGACCTGCGGGACACGGAGGAGGGCATTCTGGACGTCGCCTTAAACTACGGCTTTTCCTCCCACGAGGCCTTCACCCGGGCTTTCAAGGAGGCCTACGGCCTTACGCCCAGCGAGTACCGGCGAAATCCCGTGCCGGTGGTCCTGCGCACGGTCATCAAGCCTTTCGACTGCTATCTTTTAGAAATCGGAGGAACAGGCATGGCAAGTGAAACCAAGGAAGTAAGAAGCTATTTTGTGACCATCCCAGCTCACAAGTTTCTGCACATCCGCAATTATGAGAGCATCGGCTACTGGGACTTCTGGCAGAAGCAGAGCCTTATTCCCGGCCAGGACTGCGAGACCATCTGCGGTCTGCTGGAGAGCATCAAGGGCAAGCTGGACGATATGGGCGGAGACCAGGCAGACAGCAGCAGCGGCCAGCTGATGGCCTTCATCAACGAGCCCCGGGGGAGGATCTGCAGCTGGGGCATCCCTCTGGCCGAGGCCTACGGTGTCCGCCTGCCCATGGATTACGCCGGGGAGATCCCAAGCCAGATGCAGATCATGGACGTGCCGGAAGGGGAGTACATCGTCTTTGAACACGGGCCTTTCGACTTTGAGACGGAAAACGCCGCCGTGGAGGCTAAAATCGAACAGGCCATGAAAGACTTTGACTATCCCGCCAGCGGCTATGTCCTGGACACCGCCCCGGGCAGAGTGTTCTATTTTTACCACGACTGCCGGCACTTCTGGAAATACGTCCGGCCGGTAAAGAAGGCTGAGGGGTAAAGGTGTTTCCGGGCGGCCACACAAAGCCTCTCACTGGAGGGGAATAAATAGTGAAGAGTGAAGAGTGAAGAGTGAATAGTGAATAGTGAAGGAGTGATGTGGCCGCAAAGCGGCCGGATCAAAAAATGTCGCCGCAGGCGACACCACAGCTATTCACTTTTCACGATTCCCTCTACCTTTGACTACCCCTCAGCCTCGCTGCGCTCGGCAGCTCCCCTGACAAGGGGAGCCTTTTTCACGGGCGGCCACACAGGGCCGCCCCTACGACCAAACCAAAACAGAAGCGTAGGGGCCGCCCTATGTGGCGGCCCAGAGTGAACAGGATTTACTAAAAAAGCGCATCCCCCTCGTTGGAAGGGGATGCGCTTTATCGGTTCTTTCAATAATTTTCTTTTCTCTCTTCAAAGTAGCTCTGGGGATAGGCGCAGACGGGGCAGAGCTGGGGGGCCTTGGTGCCCACCACGATGTGGCCGCAGTTGCGGCATTCCCACACCTTGACCTCGCTCTTTTCAAAGACCGACGCGGTCTCCACATTGTTTAGCAGCGCCCGGTAGCGCTCCTCGTGGTGCTTCTCGATGGCGCCCACCATGCGGAACTTGGCGGCCAGGGCGGGGAAGCCCTCCTCCTCGGCGGTCTTGGCGAAGCCGTCGTACATGTCGGTCCACTCGTAGTTCTCGCCCTCGGCGGCGTGGAGCAGATTCCCGGCAGTGTCGCCGACGCCGCCCAGCTCCTCAAACCAGAGCTTGGCGTGCTCCCGCTCGTTCTCCGCGGTCTTCAAAAACAGCTCGGCGATCTGCTCAAAGCCCTGCTTCTTTGCCACGGAGGCGAAGAAGCTATATTTGTTCCGGGCCTGGGACTCGCCGGAAAAGGCCTCCTGCAGATTCTTCTCCGTCTTTGTGCCGGCGTATTTGTTCTGTCCTGCCTCTTTCACCGGGACAGCGTTCAACTGCTCCAGCATCTCCCTGCCCGCGCCGCAGCGGGGGCAGACGGCCTCTTCACCGGGCCTGACTTCAAATTCCGCGCCGCAGAGCAGGCAGCGGTATTTCACGCTCTCCCCGGACACAGGGGCCGGGGCCGCAGGCGCGGGAGCGGGCACAGTAAAGGGTCTGGGCTCGCCAACATGGCGGATGCCGGTGTATTTGGCGATGTCGCTGTCGGTAGTGACCAGATTGTCCAGGGACAGGCCGTGGAGGGAGCGATTACCCGTGACCCGGGCAAAGGTCTTCAGCTCATTCAGGGAGACGTTCAGGAAGTTTGCCACACGCTGGGCGGCGGCGTCCACCTTAAGGCGGGCCCGCAGCTCCGGATTCTGGGTGGCTACGCCCACGGGGCAATTGCCGCTGCCGCAGATGCGGTACTGCTGGCAGGCGGCGGCGATCAGCGCGGCGCTGGCGATGGCCACAGCGTCGGCCCCCATGGCCAGGGCTTTGGCAAAGTCCGCAGAGACCCGCAGACCGCCGGTGATGACCAGGGCGATGTCGGAGCCCACGGCGTCCAGATACTTTCTGGCACGGCTCAGAGCGTAGAGGGTGGGAACGGTGGTGGCTTCACGCAGAAACAGGGGGCTGGAGCCGGTGGCACCGCCACGGCCGTCGATGGTGATGAAATCGGGCTGGGCAAAAACGCAGTATTCCAGATCCTGCTCAATGTTGCCGGCGGCGATCTTGATGCCGATGGGCCGGCCCTCGGAGCGGCGGCGGAGCATGTCCACCATGTCCCGCAGATCCTCCTTGGAGTTCAGCTCCGGGAACTTGCTGGGGCTCTGGACATCCTGGCCCTGCTTTTTGCCCCGGATGGCGGCGATCTCCGCCGTGACCTTCTCGCCGGGCAGATGGCCGCCCATGCCGGGCTTGGTGCCCTGACCGATCTTGATCTCGATGGCGTCGGAGGAGCGGAGATTCTCATCGGTCACGCTGTATTTATTGGGGATATACTCGAAGATGTACTTGTAGGCCGCCTCTTTCTCCTCCGGGAGAATGCCGCCCTCGCCGCTGCACATGGCGGTTCTGGCCATGGCGGAGCCTTTGGACAGGGCCACCTTCACCTCCCGGGACAGGGCGCCGAAGGACATGTGGGAGACGTACACCGGGTTTTGCAGCACCATGGGCTTTCTGGCATGCTTGCCGATGACAGTGGTGGTGTCCACCGGGTCGTCGTCATTCAGGGGAGGGGGATTGAGCTGGGAACCCAGAAGCAGCACGTCGTCCCAGCCGGGAACCTTCATCTGCGTGCCCATGGAGCCGCCGATGGTCCGGCCGGTGACGGCCATCTCGTGGATCTCCGCCATGTAGCGGCTGGAGCTGTCGTGCCGGGCGGTGGCGGGATCATAGTCCAAACTGCCGGAATACGCCTTGGGCGCGGGCTTTGCCTCGCCCTCCACGGGGACCATGTTGGACAGGGGCATTTTGCACACCGGGCAGCCGTCCAGGGCTGAGAGGGGCTTGCCCTCCTTTTCCTCGTCGTAGATCGCGCCGCAGATCAAACATTTATACACTGCCATAAATTTACCTCCGATTCTTTTTTATACAATCAGGGCAGAGCCCTTCAAAGACTGTTCTGTGCCGGCTGATCTGAAAGCCGGTGTGGTTTTCTACCTGGGCGTCGATCTCCTCACGGTAGCTGACAGGCGCGTCGAACACCCTGCCGCAGCAGGTGCAGAACAGGTGGTAATGCCGGTCAAGGCGGGAATCGAAACGGTCCGCCGCCGGGACCTTCACGTTGCTGATCTGCCCGGACGCGGACAAAATGCCCAGATTGCGGTATACCGTGCCCCGGCTGATACGGTCATCTACCGAGCTCACATCCAGATAGATTTGTTCTGCCGTGGGGTGGTCGTGCCGCTTTTCCACAGCCTCCAGGACCAGCTGCCGCTGTTTGGTGCTTCGCCGGTTTTTCATATAATCGCCTCTTATTAGGATTCAATCCTATTATAATTCCAGTTTTGACCATTGTCAAGGGAAGTGCGGAAAATCCATGGACAAGCGGGGGAAAAAGGGGTATGATACAGTCATGGATACGGAAAAAGTTTAGGGAAGGAAGAGCACCATGAAGGAAAAACTGAGGGAAAATCTGAGCGGGATCATCATTCTGCTGCTGGAGATCGCCGTGGGCGTGCTGCTGCTCATCGACCCGGTGGCCTTCACCTCGGCCATCATTATTGCCATTGGTCTGGCGCTGCTTTTCTACGGGGTGGCCGCTGTACTGCGCTATTTTGGCACCGACGCCCTGGCTGCTGCGGCGGGGCAGGGCCTGGCCATCGGTCTGCTGACGATCTCGGCGGGGCTGTTCTGCATTCTGCGGACCGGGTGGTTTGTGCAGACCTTCCCGGTGCTGACCATTCTCTACGGCCTGGCCGTGCTGGTGGCGGGCTTCATCAAGACCCAGATGACCGTTGACATGCTCCGGCTGAAAAGGCCGGGCTGGATATGGATGGCGGTCAGCGCGGCCCTGTCCCTGATCCTTGCGGCGGTGATTTTATTCAATCCCTTTGACACCACCGTCTTTCTCTGGCGCTTCACCGCCGTGGTGCTGCTGGCCGAGGCGGTGTGGGATCTGTTCACGCTGATCGTTGCCGGCAGAAAGCACAGCGCAGAATAAAGGGCCGCTTCTTTCCTGGTTTTCCTCCGCGTCCGGCCCTGCTGCCGGGGGTATTTTTGCTGGAAAAATCAGACGAAATTCTTAAATAATATAAATAGTTCTTGTCCTGCGGTGCCGGATATGCTAAAATAAATAATCGCGTATTGCGCTTATCGCGCGGTAAAGATTATTTTGTGATAAAGTGAAGGTGCTCAAGTGAAAAGAAAAGAGAGATATACAGATTATGCTGACGCCCCTTCCGAAGATATGGAGATTGAGGCTGGCCGTAGCAAAGAAGAGCGGCAGAAAAAAGCCATAGGCGTCATCAACAAGATTCTGGGATTCCTTGTGGTCACAGTGATCCTCATCGGTGTGGCAGGTCTGAGTCTGGAATATGTGCTGGTCAAAGGGCCTTCCCCCTCCCTGCGGGATACCTTTGTGATGACCATGCTGGAGACAAGGCGCTTCGGCTTTATGGCCAACATTTTCCTGTCTGATGAAGAGGTAGCGGAGATCAAAAGCCGCAATACCAGCACGGAAGTGGTGGAGCAGGATATCTCCCTCATCAACATCCACGGTCAGGGGACCGAGAGTGAAGAAGGGGAGGAGGGCTCCGCTGCTGAGGCCATCGACTACGGCCTTGTGGACGAGGACGGCGACGGCATCATCATCGACCAGGTGGTGAAAAAGCTGTGCACCGGCTATATGATGATCGTCCAGGACCCCAGCCGTGTCTTTGTGGGCAAGCCGGACAGCTTCGGCGGCAGCGGCCTTTCCGTGGAGAACATGTGCAAAAAATATGATGCCATCGGTGGTATCAACGGCGGCGGCTATTATGACGACGGCGGCGGCGGCACCGGCGGCATTCCCACGGGTCTGACCGTATCCGAGGGCGTATTTTACAATGAAAGCTCCGACGCGGACTGCTTTATCGGCTTTGACGAGGAGGGCATCCTCCATGTGGGCTATATGACCGCAGAGCAGGCCCATCAGAGCAGCATCCGTGACGGCGTTACCTTCTCCCTGGGACCCATACTGGTGGCCAACGGCCTTCCTGTGAACGCCACCGGCATCACCACCGGCATGAATCCCCGCACCGCCATCGGCCAGCGGGCTGACGGCGCGGTGCTGATGCTGGTCATCGACGGGCGGCAGGCCCAGAGCGCCGGCGCAACCTACGCCGATCTGACGGAGATCATGCTGGACTACGGCGCAATCAACGCCTGCAATCTGGACGGCGGCTCTTCTACGGCCATGTGGTTTGACGGAGAGTATGTGAACAACTGCTCCACCAACCCCAGAACCCTGCCCACATGCTTCCTTGTCAGAAGAGAGGGGTGAGCGATGATGGAAAAGAAAAAGAAAAGCGGACTGTTTTACTTCCGTTTTCTCCTGGTTTACGTCCTTATTGTGCTGGGTGTAATTGCCTTTTTGATGACCAAGGTCTGGGGCTTCGCGGAGGAGTATGAGGCTGCCCGCCCGGCCCACACCATGGACGCCTATGTGGAGGATTTGAACAACAACCTGTGGAACGACCAGGTGGCACAGGCCATCGCCGATATGCCCCATGAGGTCCAGTCTGACGAGGACTGCGCCCAGGTGATCAAGGACATGCTCAGTGCGGGTATCACCTATGTCCGGGCCGCCAGCAGCGGCGGCGCGAACACCATAAACTACGCCCTGCGCTGCGGCGACAAGGTCATTGGAAATGTCACCCTGATTGAGGACAGCTCCCTGGCGGATCAGGTGAAGTATGGTATGCTGCCCTGGATCGTCAGCAGTGCGGAATTTGATTTTTCCGGGCTGTATTCTTCCGTGGAGGTGACGGTGCCCAAAAGCTACACCGTCAAGCTCAACGGCGTAGCGCTGGGCAGCGAGTACATTATCGAGGACGATATCCAGTTTTCTTTATTGAAAGACTACTATTCCTCCTACCCCAAGC
Source organism: Candidatus Limivicinus sp. (assembly GCA_051866735.1). Taxonomy (GTDB): domain Bacteria; phylum Bacillota; class Clostridia; order Oscillospirales; family Oscillospiraceae; genus Limivicinus. The sequence goes on along the minus strand of JBJDXP010000062.1, from coordinate 20,511 downwards.
TGCCGGTGATGGTGACCTACCGCTTTGAGCACATCATCGGCGAGCTGGAGCCGGAGATCCTTGACGAGAATGGCAACGTGACCCAGATCGACGAGAGTCAGGGCGAGGAGCAGTTTTTGAATAATTGCAGCGAGGAGGAGCTGGCCAAGCTCACCGACTTTACCGAGCGCTTTGCCGAGCGCTACCAGTCCTACAACGCAGGTATCGGCGGCGACCCGGCTACGGTGTACGCAAACCGTATTGCCGGCTACATTATGCCCGGAAGCGATCTGGAATTTCGGATGAAGGCTGTTCAGGACGGTCTGGGCTGGGCCCATACCAACAGCATCGACATCCATTACACCACCCTCAATTCTGCCGTCAGCTTCGGCGGCGGCGTGTATCTCTGTGATTTTTCCTCGGCCTTTACTACCAATGGCATCAACGGAACACAGGACTTTGAAAATAATATAAAAATGATCGTAATCGACAAGACCGGAGACATGAGCGATCTGCGGGTCGCAGAGATGAGTCAGTATAAGAAAGACGCGGAGGAATCTCAGTGAGCAGAAGAAACGGGAGAGGCGGCCCGGAAACGGGATTTGAGGAATTTGACAACTGGAGGAGAGACAGCGGGCCTTCGGCCATACAGCGCATTTTTACCTATCTGGGCAGATTTATTCTGATTCTGATGGAGACGGTGCTGCTGGTGGCCATGCTGCTGTACGGCGTGATGTATGTGCTGGCCAAGGGACCTTCCCCCACGGCGCGGGACATGTTCGTCACCTCCGTGCGGGAGACCAGCGCCATCGGCTTTCTGGCCAACCTCTATTTTACAGACGAGGAAATCGCCGAAATTGAGGCGCGAGAAAGCTACGAATATGTGGAGACGGATACCTCCCTCATCAACATCAGCACCGAACCCACCGGGACCGAGGATGACAGCCAGGGGCCCAAGGCCGACGCCTGGGGCTTCGTGGATGAGGACGGCGACGGCATCATTCTGGATACCGTCAAGGGTGAGGGCTATTCTGGCTATATGATGATCGTTCTGGATCCCTCGCGGGTTATTATGGGCAGCATTCCGGAGAGCTTTGGCGTCCGGGGCTATACTGTTGAGGAGATGGTCCAGGAGTTCGACGCCGTGGCCGGCATCAACGCCGGCGGCTTTTACGATCCCAACGGCCAGGGCAACGGCAGTATTCCCGACTCCCTGGTGGTAGTGGATGGCGAAATCTACTACGCCGCCAACGGCGAGAGAAACGGCTTCGTGGGCTTTGACAGCAATTACATCATGCATGTGGGCATGCCAACCAATTCCGAAATCAAGGAAAAGAGCATTGTCACTGGCGCCTGCTTCGGCCCGGTGCTGGTGGCAAACGGTGAGCCCGCCGATCCCAGTACTCTGGGCGCCGGCGTCAACCCCCGTACAGCCATCGGCCAGCGCTCTGACGGCGCGGTGCTGATGCTGGTCATCGACGGCCGCCAGGTCACCAGTATGGGCGCCAAGTTCCAGGACCTGGTGGACATCATGCTCCAGTACGGCGCGGTGAACGCCTGCAACCTGGATGGCGGCTCCTCCTCTCTGATGTGGTATCAGGGGGGCTATGTGAACAACTGTGCCTCCGTTATCGGCATCCGTCCGGTACCCACAACATTCCTGGTTCTGAAAGAGGGGGCGCGCAGCAATGGCTAAGACAAAAAAGAACAAAAAAAGCTCTTCCGGCACCTTTGCGCTGGGGATGCTGCTTTACGCCCTGGTCTTTGCTGCCATCGGCGCGGTGGGCCTGCGCTTTTTCTGGAGCTTTATCGACGAATACGAACAGTCCCGGCCCAATACCGCCATGGAACAGTATGTCCAGTCTCTGGACGAGGAACATATCAAAAGCCTGGCCTTCGGTTTTGTGAGCACACTGGACCACAATGTGCAGACCGAGGAGGAGAGCTATGCCTGCATCCTCAATGCGGTAAAGGATGAGGAGCTGAGCTACGCCAAAAAGAGCGCGGAGAGCACCGAGGACAGCCAGGTCTATATTATCACCAAGGACGGCAGTAAGCTGGGCCGGGTGGTACTGACCAAGCAGGATGTGGACTCCACCTTCGGCTTCTCCCCCTGGGCTGTGTCGCAGGAGGAGATGGACTTCTCATGGCTCCTCAACGAAAAGAATGTAACGGTACCGGAGAGCTGGACCGTGTCCTGCAACGGCAATGTTCTGGACAGCAGCTATCTCGCCGGGGAAAAGACCCCCTATGACATGCTGGAGGAGTTTTACGACGAGGGCTTCAATCTGCCCTGTATGGACACTTACCACGTGGATAACTTCGTGGGCGATATCGCCTTTACTCTGACCAATGAGGCCGGGGAGATCGTGGAACTTGCCGAGGGTGTAATTGACGAGCAGCTCTTTACCGATAACTGCACCCAGAAGGAGAAGGCCGAGATCAAGGACATTGTGGATAATTTCATCACCAACTATGTGCTCTTTATGTCCAGCGCCAACGGCTTTATCTGGTCCAATTACTCCGCTGTTATGCAGTATGTGGTTCCCAACAGCGACCTGGCGCTGCGCATCGCGGAGGCTGTGGAGGGCCAGACCTATGCCAGCAGCCGGGGCGATGATATCGTCTCCATCACCCTCAACGGCTGCATGGATCTGGATGACGGTAACTACTATGCCGACGTGACCTATGTGGTGGATACCACCGGCCAGAAGGGCGTGGTCCAGACGACTACCAATCTGAAACTCATCATCAGCCAGACAGACAACGGCCTGAAGGTCGCTGCCATTGCCAGCTATTAAGGAAGGATAAGCATATGACAGAAGGACAAAGCTGTCAGGAGACGCTTGCCATTGTTCTCCCTTCGCTGAACCCGGATCACAAATTCAAGGCCGTTGTGGACGGACTGGCAGAGAACGGCTTTCAACATATCGTCATCGTGGATGACGGCAGCGATGATGAACACCGCTGCTGGTTCGACCAGGCGGAACAATATCCCCAGTGCCATGTGCTGCACCACGGGGCCAACAAGGGAAAAGGCCGTGCACTGAAAACCGCCTTTGCTTATGTGCTGGAAAATCTTCCGGAGGTAAAGGGCGTTATCACCATCGACGGCGACGGCCAGCATCTGCTGGGGGACATTGTGGCCTGCGGAGAGAAAATGCTGGAAAACAGCGACAAGGTGGTTATGGGCTGCCGGGACTTTTCCCAGCCCGGTGTACCGCCCCGCAGCGTGGCGGGCAACCGCACCACCTCCCGGCTCTTCCGCATCTGCTACGGCATCAGGCTATCCGACACACAGACCGGCCTGCGGGCCATCCCCCGCAGCTGGCTGGAGCGCTTCTGCGCCATCGAGGGCGAGCGTTTCGAGTATGAGACCAACATGCTTTTGCAGATGAAGCGCCTGGGCATCGGCTTTATTGAGCAGCCCATCGAGACCGTCTACGACGAGGAGGACTACAGCTCCCACTATAACGCTGTTAAGGACTCCTGGCGCATCTTCAAGGTGATGTTCAAGTTTTTGCTCAGCTCCTTCGGCTCCACGCTGATCGATCTGCTGGTGTTTTACCTGGTGTTTCGCTTTTTCGGTGGCTGGGCCGGGAAGTACGCGGAGCTTTTCTCCACCCTGGTGGCCCGGGTCTGCTCCTCCTTTGCCAACTTCAACGCCAACAACGCTGTGGTCTTCGGCAACAAGGGCAGCTATAAGCGGGCTATGCTCCGGTATTACTGCCTGTGCATCCCCCAGATGCTGGTGTCCGCGGGGCTGGTAACGCTGATCAACCATCTGTTTTCCAACACCGTGCCCATTATCGCCACCATCATCAAGTTTGTGGTGGACACCTGCCTGTTTTTCATCAGCTACAATATCCAGCGGGAATGGGTCTTTTCCCAGAAGGAATAAGAAAAGAAATCGGATACTCCCCGGCAGCTCGGTTGAACGTGCTGCCGGGGATTTGCTGTTTTCTGCAATCTTTATATTGTGTACCGGAGCAAGCTGTGATATGATTCTTTAAAAGACAGTCAAGGGGGAACAATATGCTTACCGACAGAAAAATATGGCTTGCACAGTCCGATAAAAATCTTTATCTTCTGCCTGCTATGGCCAACCGCCACGGCCTGATCGCCGGCGCCACCGGCACCGGCAAGACCATCACCATGAAGGTGATGGCCGAATCCTTCTCCGATCTGGGTGTTCCGGTGTTTATGGCTGACGTGAAGGGCGACCTTTCCGGCATGTGCCGCCCCGGCGCGGACAGCGAGAATATGCGCAGCCGCATTGAACGCTTTGGCATAGAAAACTTCCAATATAAGCCCTATCCCACCCGCTTCTGGGACATTTTCGGCGAAAAGGGCCATCCCGTCCGGGTGACCATCTCCGAGATGGGGCCGGTGCTGCTGTCCCGGCTTCTGAACCTGACGGAGGTCCAGGCCGGGGTGCTGAACATCGTGTTCAAGGTGGCCGACGAACACGGTCTGCTGCTTCTGGACATGAAGGACCTTCGGGCCATGCTGCAATATGTGGGAGACAACCGGGCAGAGTTTACCACCATGTACGGCAATGTGTCCTCTGCCAGCATTGGGGCCATCCAGCGCGCCCTGCTCGCTTTCGAGAGCGAGGGCGGCGAACAGTTTTTCGGCGAACCGGCCCTGGACATCCGGGACTGGATGCGCACCGACATCGACGGCCGGGGCTATATCAACATTCTCAGCAGCAGCCGCCTGATCCAGAGTCCCACGGTGTACTCCACCTTCCTGCTGTGGATGCTGACCGAGCTTTTCGAGCGCCTGCCTGAGGTGGGCGACCTGGAAAAGCCCAGGATGATCTTCTTCTTTGACGAGGCCCACCTGCTCTTCAACGGAGCCGGAAAAGCGCTGGTGCAGAAGATCGTCCAGGTGGTGAAGCTGATCCGTTCCAAGGGCGTGGGCGTGTATTTCATCAGTCAGAGCCCTTCGGACATTCCCAACGACGTGCTGGCCCAGCTCTCCAACCGGGTACAGCACGCCCTGCGGGCCTATACGCCCGACGAGCAGAAGGCCGTCCGGGCCGCCGCCCGTTCCTTCCGTAAAAATCCCGCCTTCGATACAGAGGAGGCGCTGATGTCCCTGGGCGTGGGTGAGGCCCTGGTCAGCTTCTTAGATGAGGAGGGTGTGCCCTCCATGGCGGAGAGGGCCTTTGTCCTGCCGCCCCAGAGCCTGATGGGCCCGGCAGAGGACAGGGCTGTGCAGAGCCTGATCGTCAGCGACGAGTTCGATTTGAAGTACCGGGACAGTGTGGACCGGGAGTCGGCCTACGAGATCCTGGTGCGGGCCAATGAGGAGCTGGAGCTGCGCCGCCGGCAGGAGGCCGAGGCCGCCGCCGCGGAAAAGCAGCGGCTGAAAGAGGAGGCCGAGGCCGAGCGGCAGCGGCTGAAAGAGGAAGCTGCCGCCGAGAAGCAGCGCCAGAGAGAGGCTGCTGCCGCCGAGAAGCAGCGTCTGAAGGAGGAGGCCGCCGCCCAGCGTGAGGCGGAAAAGGAGGCCGAGCGCCGGAAAAAGACCGTCCAGCGGGCGGCCAGCAATGCCGCGTCCTCCGTGGCCCGTTCCGTCAGCACCAATATCGTCAACTCCCTCACCGGCGGAAGAACCGTCAGTACCGGCACCATGGCCAAGCGCGCCGCCACCAACGCCCTCAGCTCCGTCATGCGGGAGGGTTCACAGTCCATTATCCGGGGCCTGTTCGGAAACAAGAAATAGAAGATACTTCCAATCACTTTATATACTGTCTTTGTATACTGTCTCAGAGAGCTTTTCCAGAAGGAAAAGCTCTCTTTTGTATACCCTATGGATAATGACAAAAGCCTTTTTATGGAGAGACAGTTTGCTCTCCCTGCCCCGAATGGACTTGCTGTCCATTGTTGATTTTTCCCTTTTGCTGTCGTATGCTGAAAACGGAAAGGGGAGCTGTGGCAGATGAGCAGTACAGATAAAACGGCAAAAGCCCCTGCGCGGGCGGCAGTGGAGCGGGGGCAGGTGCGCTGCCCGCGGTGCGGGCGGCTTCTGGCCAAAACCTGTCCCGGAGCCAGGGCCAGCGGCCTGGAGCTGTGGTGCAGCGGTAAGGGCTGCAAAATGCCCGTTTTGGTAGAGCTGTAATCAGCCGCGAAACAAATGAATACCAAAGGCCTTGAGCCGTGCGTCGGAGGATCGTATGCCTCTGATGTACGGCTTTTTCTTTTTTCATGGGAAGGGAGGTGATGCATACGGCAAGACAGAAAAAAGTGGAGGGAACCAGGGAAATTCTCTGGGACCCGGGGCAGGCAAACCCCAAACAGCTGGAATTTTTCCGCAGCCGCACGCTCTACACCGCCTACGGCGGGGCCAAGGGCGGCGGCAAGACCTGGGCTGTGCGCACTAAGGCCATCGGCGGGGCGCTGCTGAACCCGGGCATCCGCATCCTCATCATGCGTTGTCACTACCCGGAGCTGGAGGAAAACCATGTACGCCCCATCCGTAAGGCCGTTCCCCTGGAGCTTGCCGACTACAACGTCACTTCCCGCCTGATGACTTTCTTTAACGGCAGCATCATCAAGTTTGGTCACTGGTCCGGGGACGAGTGCGAGAACGAATACAACGGCCTGGAGTACGACTGGATCTTCATCGACGAGGCGACCCAGTTCTCAGAACGTGCTTTTAACTTCCTTGGAGGCTGTCTGCGGGGCGTTAACGACTTCCCCAAGCGGATGTACCTGACCTGCAACCCCGGCGGCGTGGGCCACAACTGGGTCAAACGGCTGTTTATCGACCGGGACTACCACACCTATCCGGACGAGCCGGAGCGGGACGAGCACCCGGAGGACTACCGCTTCATTTTCGCCACCGTGGAGGACAACAGCTACCTGCTGGAATCCTCGCCCGCATATCTGAGAAATCTGGCCAACATGCCGGAGGATCTGCGCAGGGCCTACCGCTACGGCGACTGGAGCGTACTGGGGGGCAATTATTTCCGGGAGTTCCGGGCGGAAAAGCACAGCATGAAGCCCTTCAGGCCCCCGGAGCACTGGGAGCGCTACCGCAGCTTTGACTACGGGCTGGACATGTTCGCCTGCTTCTGGTGGGCGGTGGACGAGGACGGGCGCTGCTGGTGCATCCGGGAATTTGAACACAGCGGCCTGATCGTGGGGGAGGCGGCCCGGACTCTTCTGGAGCACAGCCTGCCCGGGGAGCGGATCGCCGCCACCTACGCGCCGCCGGACATGTGGTCCAGGCAGAAGGACAGCGGGCGCACTATGGCGGAGCTGTTTCTGCTCAACGGCGTGCCCCTGGTGAAAAGCAGCAGCAGCCGGGTCCAGGGCCACATGATGATCAAGGACATGCTCTCGCCCATCCCCCTGACGGACCCCTTCGTGAAGGGCCTGTTTTCCCCGGGAAAAGCCCCGGAAACCCTGCCCGGGCTGATGTTTTTCGACAACCTGAGCCGGGTCATTACCGACCTGCGGGACATCCAGGCGGACGAGAAAAACCCCAACGACTGCGCCAAAAAGCCCCACGAGATCACCCATACGGTGGACGGGATACGGTATTTCTGCGTGTCCCGGGTGCTGGCGGCGGAGGCCGGGGCCGGCAAGGCAGAGCTTCCTCAGAATGAGGATGAGGACGAGGAGAGCTATGACAGCTTCATGACCGGCGGGGAGATCACGGGGGAGTATTTGGTGTAAATGATATCCGCCTTGCGGCAGGGAGCGCAAAGGCTCCCTTGTGTAAAGGGAGCTGGCTGCCCGGAGGGCAGACTGAGGGATTGTCCGTTCCGGTTACGCTGGGCAGTTATAACAACCCCTCCGCCTCACTGCGTTCGGCACCTCCCCTTACACAGGGGAGGCAGACTACCCCTCCGCCGCCGTAGGCGGCACCTCCCCTGACAAGGGGAGGCAGGCGAGCGTCGGCGAAAAGGCACTCCATTGGGGGGAGGCAGTGAAGAAGTGAGAAAGGAGACGAAGCATGTCGAAAACAGACGAAAACAGCAGCCCACCCTCCACGGAGGCGCTGCGGGCCGGGGTGGAGGCCTACTTTTCCCAGTGTGAGGCCGAGGGAGTGTTCCCGGACTGGGCCGGGCTGAAGCTCTTTTTGGGCCAGTTTGACGACCGGACCTACGAGCAGTGGCAGGAGGGGGACGACGAGCGCGCCACCGCCTGCCGGGAGATCTTCGCCATGGCCGCCGCCCGGCGGGAGAGCTGGCTCATCCGGAAAATGACCAGCGACAACAAGGCCGTGCAGGGCTGCCTTAACGCCCTGAAGCAACCCCAGAACGGCGGCTATTCCGACCGGCCCCGGGAGGGCGGTGAAATCAAAGTAACCATCAATCTCGCCGGAGTCGGCGGCGAGGAAGCGTTTAAGTGAGGTGCGGCAATGAAAAACATCATAATAGCGGCCCTGTGGGCCGGAATTTTGACCCAGCTGGCGGCCCAGGTCCTGCTGTGGGACCGGGTAAAGAAGCTGGAACAGGAGCCGAAGGAAAAACCGGCGGAGGAAAACCCTGCCGTTCTTGAGACAGAGAGCTGGGAAAAACTCTGGGCCAAGGGCCTGGAGGGCATCATGTCTTACGGTGTGGCTGACGCCCGGGGAGAAAGGAGGAATGGCGAATGAGCAGCGAACAGGGTCTTTTCGGTGGCCAGGACCGGCCCGACGCCGCCTCCGCCTGGGCGCTTTATGAAGAGAGCGAGCGCTTTAACAGCGCAATCGACCTGTATGATACCGTGCGGGTCAACGAAAACTTCTACATCGGCAAGCAGTGGGAGGGAGTAAAAAGCAACGGCCTGCCCACGCCCCAGTTCAACTTCCTCAAGCGGGTCGTGGGCTTTATCGTGGCCACCATCACCACCGACGCGGTGAAGGTCACTGCCGCGCCCCTGGCCGCCACGCCGGCCACCGGTGAACTTCTGGAACCGGCCCGCATTGTCAACGAGGAGTTCGAGGCCATCACCGAGCGCAACAACATTCCTGCCCTGTTGCGGGAATACGCCCGGAACGCTGCCGTGGACGGCGACGGCTGTCTGTATACCTGGTGGGACCCGGATATGGAGACCGGCCAGGAGGCTAAAGGCGGGGTTCGGACGGAGGTCATTGAAAACACCAGGGTCCGTTTCGGCAATCCCAATGACCGCCATGTCCAGAGCCAGCCTTGGATCATCATCACCCGGCAGAGCATCGTCCGGGAGGCAAAGCGGCGAGCCAGGGAAAACGGCATGGCAGACTGGGACGCCATCCGGCCTGATGGCGAGGAACAGGCCATGGATGCGGCCAAGCGCACCGGCGACAAGGTGACGGAGCTGCTGCTGTTGTGGCGGGACCGGGACAGCGGCGAGATCTGGGCCTTTGAGACCACACGGACCTGTCCTCTCCGGGAACCCTACTCCACGGGAATCCGGCTCTATCCGGTCTGCTGGCTGAACTGGGACTATGTGCCCGACTGCTACCACGGCCAGGCCATGATCACCGGCCTGATCCCCAACCAGATCTTTGTCAACAAGATCTGGGCGGCGGTGATGCTCTCCAACCAGCGGGGAGCCTTTCCCAAGGTGATCTACGACAAGACCCGCATCAAAAACTGGGACAACCGGGTGGGCGCGGCCATCGGCATCAACGGCGGCGACGTGAACACCGTGGCGCGGAATATGGATGGGGCAGTGGTCTCGCCTCAGATCCCCAGGATCCTGGAACTGGCCGTGGAGATGACGGAGAAGTGCCTGGGGGCCACCAGTGTAGCGCTGGGCGACACCAAGCCGGACAACACCTCCGCCATTATCGCTTTGCAGCGGGCGGCGGCCACACCCTCCGAGATGACCAAGCAGAACCTGTACCAGAGCGTAGAAGAGCTGTACCGCATCTATCTGGAGTTTATGGGCAGCTTTTACGGCAGGCGGCCGGTGGATATGGAGACCCCGGAAGAGCTGCGGCCGGTGTTCGCTTTCGCCGGGCAGGAAATGCCGGAAGAGATCTGCATGGACTTCGATTTTTCCCTGCTGCGGCAACACCCCATGGCGTTGAAGCTGGATGTGGGGGCCAGCAGCTATTACAGCGAGATCGCCGCCATGCAGACCCTGGACAACCTGCTGTCCGGCGGACATATCACCGCATTGCAGTATCTGGAGCGCATCCCGGACGGCTATATCCCGGCAAGAAGGGCGCTCATTAACGAGATGAAAGCGACCCAGGAAAACGGCGCGCTGGGGGAGGCTGAACGGGCGGCCACACAGGGCCGCCCCTACGGCCCGACTGAAACAGAACTGTAGGGGCCGCCCTGCGTGGCGGCCCGCCATAAACCATCTGTCATTCTGAGGAACGCAGTGACGAAGAATCCCGTGAATAGAAGGCCCCAGCGTCACCATGCGGGATCCTTCGCATACACCTTGCCGCGATTGCCGTTTGCGGGCCTGCTCCGCGACAGCCCGCAAAGCGGCGCGGCTGCGGAAATTGCGGTCCGCCTTCCTCTGCCCCCGGCAGCGTCGGCCCGCAATTCGCTCAGGATGACACGGGGGTCTAACAGTAAAGGAGGTTATATGAAAACAGGAACCGGTTTGGCGGAATACGCCATTGCCCAGCTGGGGCGCCCCTATTGGTGGGGCTGCTTCGGGCAGACGGCGGATGCCGCGCTGTATGAACAGAAGAAAAAGCAGTACCCGGCCTATTATACGGCGGCGGACTTCCCGTCTCAGTACGGGCAGAAGGTTCACGACTGTGTGGGGCTGATCAAGGGCTATCTCTGGTGCGACGGCCCGGAGGGGTCTCCCAAATATAACGCTGCCCAGGATGTGGCCGTGGATGGGCTGTATAAAACATGCAGCCGGAAAGGCGACATCGGCAGCATCCCGGAGATACCCGGCGTGTGCGTCTTTATGGCCAATATGGGCCATGTGGGTGTATACATCGGCGGCGGCGTAGTGGTGGAGGCCATGGGCCACGCCTACGGGGTGGTAAAGACAAAGCTCAATGGTCGGGGCTGGGCTTACTGGGGTATGCCGGAGTGGATTGAGTACGGCGAGGAAAACGGGGAGACTACCCCTCAGTCTGCTTCGCAGACAGCTCCCCTGACAAGGGGAGCCTTTACGCTGAGTTTCCGGATTTTGAAAGAGGGCTGTGTTGGCGAGGATGTGCGCGCCCTCCAGCTGATGCTGAAGGCCCGGGGCTATCCCTGCGGTAATTACGGGCCCAACAAAGACGGCGCGGACGGGGAGTTCGGCGCCGCCACAAAGGCAAAACTGATCTCATACCAGAGCGCTGCGGGGCTTGCGCCTGACGGCGAGGCCGGGCCTCTCACCATGGGCGCTCTGCTGGGAACCAACTAAAACGAGGAGGATAAATATGAAAAACTTTTTCGGAGCAATTTCGGGGATCCTGTGTGCGGTTCTGGGGGCTGCGGCCAGCGTTTTCGGCGGCTGGTCCGCCGCGCTGACCACGCTGCTGGTGTTTATGCTGGTGGACTATGTGTCCGGCCTGATCGCGGCGGGGGTGTTCCATGTTTCGCCCAAGAGCGAGAACGGCGCGCTGGAGAGCCGGGCAGGCTGGAAGGGTCTTATACGCAAATGCATGACCCTGCTTGCGGTGTTGATCGGCGCAAGAATGGATATTCTGCTGGGTACGGCTTACATCAAAGACGCCCTGGTGATCGCCTTTTGTGTGAATGAATTGCTGAGCATTATTGAAAACTGGGGATTGATGGGCCTGCCCATGCCCAAGGCCATGACCGACGCGGTGGAGCTGCTGAAATCAAAGGGAGAAAGCAAATAACAAGGGGTTTAACGGGCGATTCGTGAATCGCCCCTACTACCCCTCCGGCGCTTCGCGCCACCTCCCCTGACAAGGGGAGGCATCCGGGCGATTTGTGAATCGCCCCTACAACTTGCTTGAAACAGATCCGTAGGGGCGGCCCTGCGTGGCCGCCCGTTTCCATGAATCGAAAGGAGAGCACGATGGACGAATACGATCAGAGCGTAATCTTTGCAGACGACAACAGCGCGGCGCTCAGCGGCGAGACCAACGAGGCCGTCGACGAGGACTGGGATGGGCCTGCAGAGCAGAATACAGCATCAGACAGCGGCGAAAACGCTGACCGGCAGGACGCCGCTGCTGAAGATATACAGCCGGAGGCTGAGGTTCAGGCAGACCGGTTTGAACTGAAGCATCTGGACGAAAAACGCAGTGTGAGCCGTGAGGAGGTCATCGCCCTGGCCCAGAAGGGCCTGGATTATGACCGCATCCGGGCAAAGTACGACGCGCTCCGGGCAGACCAGCCGGAGCGGGACGCCCATGAGGCTCTGCTGCAGGAGCTTGCCGCCGGCAGCGGACAGAGCGTTGATGCCCTGCTCCGCTCCCTGCGCCCGGCTCAGACCGGCCCGGAAGGAGAGGAGGCGGCGCTTTCAGACCCGGAAGCGCCTGCCCCGGCGCCCGAAAGGCCGGAAAAACCGGCCCTTTCCCCGACTCCTGACCCGGAGGCCGGCAGACGGCAGAGTTATCTGCGCTTCTCCCGGGAATTTCCCCAGGTGAAAGCGGAGGAAATCCCGGCGGAGATCTGGCGAGACTTTGCTGCAGGGAAAGGGGACCTGGCCTATCTCTATGCCAGACACGAAAACCGGCAGCTGCGCTCAGAGCTCACCGCTGCCAGACAGAACGAGGAGAACCGGAGAAAGAGCACCGGCAGCCGGGCCACGGCGGGCAGCGCCATGAGCAAGCTGGACGCCGACTGGTATGACGGCACCTAAACGTCGCTCAGGCAAGCGCTGAATCATCGCTTACCTGGCGCCGCAGCGCTCTTTTATCCAAAGAAAATTTTAGGAGGTAATCAAAAATGGCTATCAACCTTATCACCGAATATCAGAAAAAGATCGCGGAGCGTTTCACCCTGGGCTCCCTGACCGACGAGGCGGCGGGACACGACTACGACTTTGCCGGCGCAAAGACCATCGAGGTGCTCAGCGTGGACACCGTTGAGACCGTGGACTACACCCGCAGCGGCACCGCCCGCTACGGCGATGTGACCGAACTGGGAGACACCAAGCAGACCCTGACCCTGGCCGTGGACAAGGGCTTCACCTTCTCCATCGACGCGGGCAACGCCTCCGAGCAGTTCAACGTCAAGCAGGCCAACCGCTGTCTGAAGCGGGAGTGGGACGAGGTCTGTACCCCGGAGATCGACGCCTACCGCCTCAGCGCCTGGGCCAACGGCAAGGGCCTGAGCGAGGGCAAGAGCATCCTCATCAGCTCCGGCGAGACCCTGACCAAGGCCAACATCGTGGAGAGCATCTTTACCGGCTCGGCCAAAATGAGCGACAGAAAGGTGCCCCGCAAGAACCGCTTCCTCTTCATCCCCGAGCTGACCTTCGTCCAGTTCAAGCTGGCCGATGTGGTCATGGGCGGCGGCCAGCTGAACAAGGAGGCCGTGGAAAAGGGCTTCCGGGGCACCATCGACGGCATGAAGGTCATCACCGTGCCCTCCTCCCTCTGGCCCACACTGACCGGCGGCTCCGCTGCGCTGAACTTCATCATCAAGTACAAGGGCGCCACTGTGGACCCCATGAAGCTGAAGAACCTGCGGGTGCAGAAAAACCCCATGGGCATCGACGGCGACGTGGTGGAAGGCCGCTACATCTACGATTCTTTCGTCAAGGACGCGGCCTGCGACGGCGTGTACATCAGCACTACCTGATTCTATTCACCGGGCGGGGCGCTCTGCCCCGCCTCTTTTCAAAAGGAGGAATTGCTAATGGCGGCGATAACAGGGAGCGCAAACGAAAAAGTATTCCAGATCAAAGCCTGGGGCGGGCTGAACGAGAACCCGGACGGGGACACCAAGCTGAAAATGGGCGAGGCGGCGGTGATGCGGAATTTCCGGATCACCCGCGACGGCAACCTGCAGCGCCGCCCGGGCAGCAAAGAGATCGCCGCACTGCTGCCTGAGGGAGCGGAGGCCGCTCCGGTACGAGGCATCTGGAACGGCAATGTGGGCGGCGTGGAACAGCTTATCGCCGCCTGCGGCGGGAAGCTCTGGAAGCTCTGGGACGATGAGACAGGGGAGTTTATCCGGGAAGAGATCGGCGATGTGGAAACGGAGCGGGAGATCCACTTTTTTGGCTTTTCCAACGCCCTCTACATGGTCAACGGAAGCGAATACAAGGTCTGGGATGGCCAAACCCTCTCTGACGTAGGCGGATACCGGCCTCTGGTCACGGTCTCCGTGCCTCCGGAGGGCGGCGGGGAGACCCTGGAGCAGGTAAACAAGCTGACCGGAGAGCGCCGCTGCTGGGTTTCCCCGGACGGGGAAAGCGCGGTGTTTCAGCTGCCCGAGACCGGGCTTCAGTCCGTGGATTATGTGAAAGACCTCTCCACCGGCGAGGAGATTGACCCTTCGGCGTACAGCGCGGAACCCGCCGCCGGGACGGTGACCTTCACTGAGCCTCCGGCCGTGGGGGTAAATACCATCGAGATCGGCTGGACCATGGGGGAAAATTTCCGCTCCCAGGTGCAGTCAATGCGCTGGGGCGAGCTTTACGCCGGAACTCAGGACACCCGCATTTTCCTCTACGGCGACGGCAGCAACCGTGCCATCTACTCCGGGCTGGACTACGACGGCAAGCCCCGGGCGGACTACTTCCCGGATCTGAACGAAGTGGCCGTAGGGGACGCCAACACCCCCATCACCGGCATGATCCGGCATTACTCCCGGCTCAGCTGCTTTAAAAGCGACAGCGCCTGGACCATTGAGTACGGCACCGTCACCTTGGCGGGCGGGGCGCAGACCGAGGCCTTTTACGTCACGCCGGTGAACCGCGCCATCGGCAACGCGGCCCCGGGGCAAGTGCGGCTGGTGCTGAACAGCCCCCGGACCCTCCATGGCAGCGATGTGTACGAGTGGAAAAACTACAGCGCCTATTCCGCCAACCTGACCCATGACGAGCGGCAGGCCAAGCGCATTTCCGACCGGATATATGCCACGGTGCGGAAGTTTGACCTTGAAAACTGCTATTGCTATGACGACAACTGGGCACAGGAGTATTACATCTGCCAGGGCGGCAGGGCATTGGTGCACAACTACGCCGCCGACGCCTGGTATTACTACGAGGATTTTGACGCGGTATGCATGGCAAACTTCCGGGGCGAGCTGCTGTGCGGCACTTCCGACGGGCGGCTGATGCACTTTTCCACCGACTATCTCAGCAACGACGGCAGGGCCATTGACGCTTACTGGGAGAGCGGCTCCATGAGCTTTGGACAGGACTACCAGCGGAAATACTCAGCCCAGCTCTGGGTAGGCGTGAAGCCGGAGAGCAGCGCAGAGGTGGAAGTGACGGTTCAGACTGACAGGTCAAGCCGATACACGGAAAAGGTGGTAACATCCAGTCTGGCAAACTTCGCCCATGTGAACTACGCAAAGTACAGCTACGCTACCAACCGGAAGCCCCAGATGTCCCGGCTGAAAATCAAGGCCAAGAAGTTTGTGTTTTACAAGCTGATTTTCCGCACGACAGCGGCGGATTCCACGGTGACGATCCTTGCGGCGGACATCAGGGTAAGATTTACGGGGTATGTGAAATGAGAGGGGGACTACCCCTCCGCCCACTGCGTGGGCACCTCCCCTGACAAGGGGAGGCTTAGAAGAAAGGAGATTGCATGGCACTTACAACATTCAATGAGGACATGGAGATCATCTCCAAACAGTCTACCTATCCCAACGACGCGGACGGGATGACGCCCGAAGAGCTGAAATCCAGCCACGACAAGGCGGGGAAGCTCATCAAGGAATATATCAACAACACGCTGCTCAAGGAGCTGGGCGGGACTTCCGGAGCCGCGAGTTTGGGCGTGGACAAGGTCAACGGCACGGACATGGGTTCTACTATCCAGGCGGCGTTGGACGCTTTGGCGGCCCAGATCGTGCAGGCCACCCTGGGAACCATCCCGGACAAGAGCATCGGCGAAAGTAAATTTGCCGACCTTGCCGTAAGCACCCGGGCGCTGAGTGAGCTTGCGGTGACAACGGCGAAGATCGCCGCCGGGGCGGTGACTGACGCGAAGCTGGCCACCGGGGCCGTAACCAGCAGCAAGATCTACACCGGCGCTGTCACCAACGAAAAGACGGACTTTTCCGCGGGCTTTTCCCCGGCTGGCCCCATTCGCCTGACCAAGGGCGTACACTATTTCGACAGCGAGGCAGAGCTGCCGGAGCTGCTGGAGGAGGGCCGGGTGTACTTCCTCGCGCTGGAATAAGGAGGGCTTATGGCAACCTGGACTTTTTCCGGCTATAACATCGGCCGGGGCGCGGCAGTCACATTCACTTATACGGCTGCATACGACCCTGCCACCAACAAGACAAAGGTGACGATCACCAACTACACGTCCGTTTTCGATACCGGCGGTGGAACCGGTTATTGCCAGCTGACAGGCAAGCTGACCGTAAAAGCCACGGACAATCCCGGGAGCTACGGAACTCTTAGTGTGGAACATCACAAAGGAGACGCCTATTACCCGACAATCTCCAGCGATGTGTCACAGGTCATTGAAGTGTCCCATGGTACAGGGACAAGCAAGAAAATAACGCTCTCGTTCAACGGCACGATCCTTTCCGTCGCTTACTCCACAACGCTGAAAGACGATGACACCAACACGACCGTTACCGTGGCCAGCGCCACAGCCCGGACGCTCAGCATTACCGCCGGGACAGGGTCGAGCATCACCGTTACCCGGCAGTCCTCCCCCTGGGCGGCAACCGGGAAGCTTACAGGGGGGACAGTGTACGACGGCGACGTGCTGGAAATCAGCTTTGCCGCTCTGACCGGCTATGCGCTGACGGCACAGAAGGTCAACGGCGCGGATTTTGAAAGCGGCAAAACCCTTAAGGTTTCCGCCAATGTGACCGTGACCGCCTCCGCCGTCCTGAAAGTTTATACCCTGACCATCGACGCCGACGGCCACGCCGCTGTGACGGTGACGCGGGGCGGTGTTGCTCTGGACAGCGGGGATACGATCAGCCATTTTGACGTGCTGGCCGTGAGGGTCTCAGCTAGGGCAGGATATGAAGTCAGCGCGGCGGACCTGAACGGCACGGCCATCAGCCCGGAAACGGAAGTAAGCCATACCGTGTCCGGCCCGGTGGCCATAACGGTAACGACCGAGGCCATGCCCGGCGTATTGCTGGACGTGGGCGGCGTGCGGAAGCGCTTTCTGATCCTGATCGATTCCGGCGGCGTGCGGAAAAACTTCCGCGCCATTTTCAAGTGAGGAGGAATAAAAATGGCTACTACAGCTATGCAGATTTTCAACACGGCCATGGGCTTTATGGACGAGGTCAGCTCCGACGGCAAGACCGACACCACCGACACCGCGGAGTACAAAAACCGGACGCTGCTGATCCTAAACGCCCTGCGGGGAGAGCTGTACCCCTATTCGGACACATACGACCCCAACACCGAGGGAGGGCGGCCCATTGCGGACGTTATCCGGAACATGGATTCGGTGGTAAAGCTGGACGACTACATCTGCCAGACCATCATGCCATACGGGCTGGCGGCCCACCTGCTGATGGACGAAAACCCCAGTGCGGCGGCCTTTTTCCAGTCAAGGTATGAGGAGCTGAGGAACCGGCTGGCGGTGGGCATACCGGCCCAGAGCGAGGACATTACCGACGTGTACGGCGGGATAGAGTACGGGCAGTTTTCCAGATGGTAAATGAGGGGAGGGGTGACGGAGGCGGGACTACCCCTCAGTCGGCGGAGCCGACAGCTCCCCTGACAAGGGGAGCCTACTACCCCTCCGGCGCTTCGCGCCACCTCCCCTGACAAGGGGAGGCTTGCGGGCGGCCACACAGGGCCGCCCCTACAACAACAAAAAAACAAAATCAAAGCCCAACGAAGTGGGGAAGGTGAATTGCCGCGCAGCGGCAAGAGAGGCGCCCCTGGGGGCTTTGATTTTGAGAGGAAGAAGGAGGGAGCAGAGTGCAGTTTTCCGCGAACAGCGGGAAACGGAACGGCGCGAGCTTCTTCTGACGAGAGGAGACTACGGCATGATAAAGCTTAATGTTTCGGCGGCAAATATTGCCGTTGAAGAAAAGGAGACATTGACGGAAGGGCGCGTTGGTCTGCTGTGTCAGTTCCGTTTTACCGACGAATGGAGTGGACTCTCGAAAACGGCGGTGTTCGACGGCGCGGACAGCCGGGATGTGATTTTGAAAAGCGACACGGTAGCCGTCCCTGCGGAGTGCCTTTCCGCCGAGGGCTATTCCCTCAGCGTGGGCGTATACGGCAAAAACAGCGCCGGGGACACAGTGATCCCCACGGTATACGCCACGGTGGGGAAGATCCAGCGCAGCGCCTATCCCAGCGGCAAGGAGCCTGCGGAGCCAACCCCGGACGTGGTAGCCCAGATCCAGCAGGCGGCGGCCAACGCGGAGGCCCTGGCCCGGTCGGTTCGGGAGGACGCGGATCTGGGGAAACTTGGCGGCCCGGCAGGGCCCAAGGGCGAGAAGGGTGACAAGGGCGAGACCGGAGCCGACGGGAAAGACGGCGCAGACGGCAAGTCCGCTTATACTTACGCCGTGGAGGGAGGCTACACCGGCACAGAGGCGGCATTCGCGGAAAAGCTGGCGCTGGAGATTGATGCCCCGTATATATCCGGGAAGATAGAGGCGAAAGTACCCTTCATGAAATACGGCAGGAAGCTGGAGAGCGGGACGGACCTGAACAGTCTCGTCCCTGCCAGCGCCGACGATGGCGTCAGCGGAACTTATTACAGCCCCAACAGTACCACGACCAACTCGCTGCTCAACTGCCCTTTTTCCGGACTCGGGTTTATATTGAACGTTTCCTATTCCACAGGCAACGACTACAAATATATCCGGCAGGAGATCAAAAGCTACGCGGCGGGGGACTGGGTGCGGAGCTATTCCAACGGCACCTGGTACGCCTGGCGGAAAACCGTCAAGACCGGCAGTGAGGAGTGGAACAGTCTGGTCAGGGTGGAGACCATAAAAAGACACCCATCGCTGACCGCCACCCAAAAGGCGGCCATAAAGGCCCTTATCAAGGACTATGTGGATAACCGCAGCGCTTTTTATTACTACGGGGATCACACCCGGAACGCCTTTGCCACCGGCAGCATCTATGACAGCGAAAGCGGCAAATGGGGCCTGAACTGTGAGACATTCGTGCAGAACATTCTCATGGGCCGGAGCGTGAGCGACTATGTGGGCAAGACCGCTGACACTTATTCCAACACTATTACAAAAACAGCCGTGTCAGATTTTGGACATTATTTTGAATTTGAAAACCGAAAAACCGCATACGGACTGATCAGGGATTCGGAAGCCACAGACCCTGCTGAATATTATTACGGCTACGTCAAACCTTTGGCCGACAGCTACAAGTACAGCTATTCCCGCAACTCCTACTGGACCCAGTACGCTGAGGACGCGGGGAATGTGGGCGGGCAGAACCTGAACAGCTTCATGCTGGCCGGGGATATGGCCTTTGAGCTTTACCAGAAGGGCTGTGAAATATCCCTGTCGGAATTGGAAGTGGGAGACATTCTCTTCAATAAGCACCAGGGGGACGACGCAACGGAAAGCGCAACGTTTTTCCACAAAATGGCCTGGAGAAATATTGCCCACGTTTTTCTGGTCTACGACATTTCCTCCGACGGGAAGATCACGCTGGCGGAGTGCACCAGCGGTTTGTCAGCACCGATCGCGCTCAGACCGCAAGACGGCAGATATAACGACGACCGCACGCGCTTTGCCTATATGATGCGAAATACGGTTTTCTGCGCCCGGCTGCCCGCCGCATGGGGAGTGGCTGGGAACGTCCCGGACGAGATAACGGCGATATGAGGAGGAGCAAAAATGGCAACATTCGAAGAGCAGTATAAAAAATACAGCACCAGCGGGCAGGGGCAGGCCATCAATGACATGTACGACGCGAAGCAGCAGAGCCAGTTGAACCAGCTGGAGAGCGCGTATCAGGCCAGCCGGAGCGAGGCAGAGGCGGCACGGGAGAGATTGCCGGGCCAGTACCAGCAGCAGGCCAACGATCTGTCCGCCCAGTACGAGAGAAACCGCCGGAATTTCAATATGCAGGCGGCGGGCGCGGGGCTGAACAGCGGCACGGCCTCCCAGGCGGCGCTGGCCCAGAACAGCGCATACCAGCGGGACATGGGGGCCCTGCGCACGGCTCAGGCCGACGCGATGACGGAGGCTGACCGGGGCATCGCGGAGCTGGAGCGGCAGTACCAGGCCAATGTCTCTTCCGCCATCGCGGACAACGACTACCAGCGGGCCCAGGCCCTGCTGAATGAGTACAGCAACGGCTACACCCGGGACCTGAACACGGCAAAGACCCTGGCAGCCTACGGGGACTTTTCCGGCTACGCAGGGCTTTACGGCCAGGAGACGGCGGCCAGCATGGCCGCCCTCTGGAAGGCCCAGAACCCGGACCTGGCCTACAACACCGGCCGCATGAGCGCGGAGGAATACAGGGCGGTCACCGGGAAGTATCCGGCGGGATATCAGAACCTTAATTATAC
>JBJDXP010000061.1:0-2935 GCA_051866735.1 Candidatus Limivicinus sp. | reverse complement strand
CTTTACCAGACCCTCGCTCTGAAAATAACGGAGCATCCGGGTGACCACCTCCCGGGCAGTGCCCAGGTGCCTGGCAATCTGTTCGTGGGTGATTTGCAGCCGGCCGTCGCCCTCCAGGGCGCTTTCCGCCAGCAGGAACTCCGCCAGCCGCTTATCGAAGCTCTTCCACAAAATCTGTTCCATCAGCCACATGACCTCGGAGAACCGGGATGCCATAATCTCACTGGTGAAATTGGCTGCCGGTGCGGATTCCTGCATCACACTTTGGTAGACTTCCGTGGGAATCAGCCACAGCGCGGTATCCTTTTCTGCCTCTATGGTCACTTCAAACTGGATCGACCGCATCATGCAGGAGGCGGAAAACAGGCAAATGTCCCGGTCAAACAGCCGGTACAGCGTGATCTCCCGCCCCTCGTCCGAGAGGATATAAGCCCGAAGCTGACCGGATTTGACCAGGAGCAGGCCGGTGCAGTCCCTGCTGCCGTTATGAAGAATCGTACCCTTGCTGACGCTACGGCTGATGGCGCTGCCGGTGAGTATCTCCTGCTGGATCGGGCTGAATTCTTCCCAGACGGGAAAAAAATCTCTGATTTCCATGGTTCTCCCCTCCCCGTTTTTTGATAGTATAAATCCATTTTCGTCATATGTCAATTATGTTATTGACATATGACGAAAACTTGCTATACTGGATACAGGAAAACACAAAGGGGGGATTTCCCTTGCCCAGACCGAGAAAAAGTAGACGGGTGTGCGACTTCCCGCAAACGCTGGCATTCGCTCCGGAGAATCCGGAGAAGGGAGAGGCAGCCGTCGTATTGACTGTGGATGAATATGAAACTATCCGCCTGATTGATAAAGAGGGCTTTTCCCAGGAACAGTGCGGGGAACAAATGCAGGTCGCCCGCACCACCGTGCAGCAGATCTATGCCAGCGCCCGAAAAAAGCTGGCGGATGTAATTGTGGATGGGCTGCCCCTGCGGATTGAGGGCGGGGATTACCAGCTCTGCAACGGCGGCAGCCGGGCCTGCGGCAGCGGCGATTGCTACAAGCAGAAGTACAACCGGCAATATGCAAAACCGAAAGGAGAAAACATGATGAGAATTGCAGTAACCTATGAAAACGGAGAGATCTTCCAGCACTTTGGCCACACGGAGCAGTTCAAGCTCTATGATGTGGAAGATGGCAAAATCGTGTCCGCCCAGGTGGTAGACAGCAACGGCAGCGGCCACGGCGCACTGGCAGGTGTGTTGAGCGCATTGCATGTGGACGCCCTGATCTGTGGCGGCATTGGTGGCGGTGCCCAGACGGCGCTGGCGGCGGCAGGCATCAAGCTATACGGCGGTGTGACCGGCAGCGCGGACGCGGCGGCAGAGGCTCTGGCAGCCGGTAGATTGGTCTTCAATCCCAACGTGCACTGCGACCACCATGAGCACCATGGCGACGGTCACAGCTGCGGCGAGCACGGCTGTGGCAGTCATTCCTGCGGCTGAAAACCGTGATAATGTCACGGTTTTTTTCCCGTCATTTGATAAAATATGGCCAAAGGAGGCGAAAAACCCTATGAATCAATATATCTGTTCCATCTGCTCGTACACCTATGACGAGGCAAAAGGCATCCCGGAAGCAGGTATTGCGCCGGGAACCAAATGGAAAGATCTTCCGGAGGACTGGAAGTGCCCCTTGTGCGGTGCGGATAAATCCCAGTTCCGTGAGAAGGCTGAGCAGCCCACGGCTGCCGCCACACTGGAAAAGCCCCATGTGGAGAAAGAGCTGTCCCCCATGGAAATGAGCATCATCTGCTCGAACCTGGCAAGAGGATGCGAGAAGCAGTACCTGCCCCGGCAGGCGGAGGACTTCCGCAAGCTGGCAGCGTTCTTCCGGAGCAAGGCGGAGCCGGTGCAGGAGGCCAGCTTTCAGAAACTGCTTTTGCTCATCGAACATGATCTCGCAGTGGGCTATCCCTACGGCAATGCAGTGTCCGCTGAAAAGCCAGACCGGGGCGCCCTGCGCTGCCAGGTCTGGAGCGAAAAGGTCACCCGGATGCTCAAATCTCTGTTGACCCGCTACGAAAGCGAAGGGGACAAGATGCTGGAGAACACCGGCGTCTGGGTCTGCACGGTCTGCGGTTTTGTCTATGTGGGCGACACGGCCCCGGAGCAGTGCCCGGTCTGCAAGGTGCCCAGCTGGAAATTTGAAAAAGTGGAAGGGAGGGCTTGAACATGGCTGAAAAATACGCGGTAAGAAATCTTCGTTTATGCACCAAGGACTGTCTGTGTCTTTACGTCTGCCCCACCGGGGCCACAGATACCGAGGACAGCGTGATTGACGTGAGCAAGTGCATCGGCTGCGGCGCTTGCGCCGAGGCCTGTCCGTCTTCGGCCATCTCCATGGTTCCCAAGTCCCTCCCGGTACAGCAGCCCAAGGAGGACAGGGTGGTGGAAGCCCTGCGGGGGCTGGTTCAGAGTAAGGCACAGGCGGAGGCAGTTGCTTCCCAGCTGCCGGATGCTCTGAGCGTCGCTGTTGAGAAATCCTCCCGCCTGATGGCGGAGGATCTGTGCCGGGAAGCCGGCTTTATGCTGTCCCAAAGCGGCAACACCAAAGCGTTTTTGGAAAGTATTAAAACATATCCTGGCATCCCGGTGGATGCTGTAGAATCCCTGTTACATACCATTCAATTCAATGAAAAAACGGAGGAAACAAAAATGGAAAAGTGGAAATGCTCGGTTTGCGGTTACATTCACGAAGGCTCCATGACCCCGGATTTCAAGTGCCCCATCTGCAAGCAGCCTGCGGATAAGTTTGTGAAGATTGAGGATACTGTGGCTCCTGCCAAGAACCCCTATGCTGGTACTAAAACTGAGAAGAACCTGTGGGAAGCCTTTGCCGGTGAGAGCCAGGCCCGGAACAAATATACTTACTTTGCCTCTGTTGCCAA
>JBJDXP010000060.1:8774-15793 GCA_051866735.1 Candidatus Limivicinus sp. | reverse complement strand
TCGAGAGCTGTTTCTGCTCCGGAGTCAGAGGCATCCCCTTGAATATGCCGTTGTCCCCACAGCGAAGGCCCACTGCCTGGTTTTCGGATAGGTGCGCATCTTGCGGAACGATCATGATGTCCGGATCTACATTGCCAGCAATGCGGTGGATGGCGGCGGTGATCGCGCCTTCGTCGAGCACAGCAGTGGTTTCGATGATCACATGACATTTGCCGTGGCCGATCAGGACCTCCGCAGCGATTTTGGGATCATGCTCTGTTTTATATGCGAGGTCCACGATGGCACCCGCGATTCGGTCTGCCACCTTGTCCGGGTGGCTCGGATTCACTTTTTCTATCATCTGTTCTTGCTCCTTGCTCTCAGCAGTTTTTCCATCGCGTCATCCTGCGGGGAGCCTTCGTAGGCCGTGGTGCAGTTCTGCTTCACGATGTCGAATATCTCGTACCAGAGCAGGTTGGCCTGCTTCTGAAAACTGAGCATCATCTGTACGAAGGGGCTGGCGATGGGGGCCTTCGTGGTGGGGTGTTTGCCGAGGAGGCCGTAGTTGCTGACCGCCTCCGAGCACTGTATATACCGGGCGAAGGCCTCAGAGTAGCTCTCCACCAGCCGGGGATTCACCAGTCTGTCGCAGCCGCGCTCCTTCAGCCAGCGGATGGTCTCATTGAAGATGATGTCCGCTCCGAGAGGCTCGCCGTCGCGCTGCTTGGCGGACAGGTAGTCGCTGGGGTGTGGCATGTCCGCACCGGTTAGGTCTGATACTGGGCCGAGGTCATCCGCGCCATCAAGGTCGGTGATCGGAAGATCCATGACCTGCGCAGCCTTGCCACGAGCAATTTTATCGGCAAGAGCATCCGGTTTATCGCCCGCACGGACGCGCCTGCCGCCTCTGTTCGTTCCGTCTTTCGCCATGCTTTCACCGTCCTTTCGATGGCCTTGGGGTTAATACCCTGTTTGAACCGGATTTTTTGCGTAAAAGAGGGGGCGGCGGTCTTTTAGACGTCGCCTCACAGAGATTCTGACCGCCCCTCCCCATCGGAATCAGTAGTGGTACACCGGGTGCTGATCTTCGTTGCGGGTCTTCACGTCGTGATGATGTTTGCACAGCGGCTGCCAGTTGGTCTGGTCCCAGAAGAGTACCGGGTCACCACGATGCGGACGGATGTGATCCACGACCGTTGCCTTGACGTACTTGCCTTCGCGCTGGCACTTGGCGCACAGCGGGTGCGAGAGGAGGAACAGCTTCGAGAGCCGTTGCCACCGGGCACCGTAGCCACGGGCGGCAGCGGGCCGGACTTCCTCCGGGTGCATCGCGATATGATCATCACAGTATTTCTTTCCCTTGGGCACCAGCTTGGGGCAGCCGGGATGCCTGCAGGGATGGTCCGGGAACCTTGGCATCATCGTCACCGCCTCTCCAATAGAAAAGGTCAGAGCCGGTTTCCCGGTCCTGACCTTCATTTTTCGCATCTTAATCCTATCATAAGAGGCGACTCTCAATCCCTCTCATTTCCTCTCATGCTGAGCGGCCATCGAGAATTTCCGTTACGGCGGTAAGCGCCGTCTCGTGCATCCGGTAGATATGCTGGATGCTGTAATGCATCTCCACGGCGATCCGCTCCCAGGAGAGGAAGCAGAGGTATCGTTTCTCCAGCAGGGTCTGAAGCTCCACATCCTCCACGGCATGGATGGTGGCCATGATCTCTTTCTTCAGCTCCACCAGCGCGTTGATGTCGTCCTGCAGGCCTTCCTGAACCTCGATGATCTTCATCACGCAGTTCTCCACCTTGGACGCGCCGTGATTGGGGTTCCTTGGCATGTCGGAGAGCACCGCCGTGCAGCTGGTGGCCAACTCCCGCAAGGAATCGATCTGCTGTATCTTTGACTTGATCCGCATGTCCAGAAACCGCGCCTGACCCAGATATGCCTTAGTAGTCATACGTCTTTTTCTCCTTCCGCAGGTTTGTGATCAGGAGGTCTGGGTCCACTTTGGTCAGCACTCCAAACCAGCCGGAACGGAAGAAGCGTTCGATTTCTCTCAGTTCCTGCTCATCGTCCGTCATGCGGTAATCCTTCACTGCCTGCAGGACGATGGCGTTTGCAAGCTCCTGATAAGGGTCCATCCTTGTACCTCCGATAAGTGTTCCTCTCGGATTGGCACGGATTGTCGAATTTTTTCGAAGGTTGTCATCAGATTTTCAGGTCCGCTTTGACCGCCTCAATCAGGGCGGCCTGCGTTTTGTCCTTTGCCTGCAGGGCCTTCAGGATGCGCTCGTCGATGGTGCCCTTGGTGACGATATGCTGGATCACCACGGTACCGGCGCTCTGGCCTTGCCTCCACAGGCGGGCGTTGGTCTGCTGGTAGAGCTCCAAGGACCAGGTCAGGCCGAACCACACGAGGGTGGAACCACCGGCCTGCAGGTTGAGGCCATGACCGGCGGAGGCGGGATGGATCACCGCTACGGGGATCTTTCCGCTGTTCCAGTCGGTGATGTCCTTGCTGGACTTCAACTCTCGGACATCGAAGCGGCTCCTGATCCGCTGTAAGTCGTGTCGGAACCAGTAGGCCACCAGCACAGGCTTACCGTTTGCCGATTCGATGATGTCCTCCAGCGCGTCCAGCTTCCGCTCATGGAACTCAACCACCTCGCCGGTGTCGGCGTAGATTGCGCCGTTGGCCAGCTGCGCCAGCTTTCCAGTAAGGGCAGCGGCATTGGCAGCGGTGACCTCGCCATCCGGCAGCTGTAGGATCAGCTCCTGCTTCAAGTCCGCATACCGCTCGGCCTCCGCGTCGGAGAGATGCACCTCATACTGGGTGGAGACCAGATCCGGCATTTTCAGGTGGTCGGTGGACTTCATGGAAATCGTGATGTCCGAGATCTTCCGGTAGATCGCGTCCTCCGCAAAGGGCAGCGGTTTGTAGGAGTAGATGATCTCGCCGTTGCGCTTGTCGGGCATGAAGTAGGTGTTGCGATACTGGGTAATGAAGCGTCCGAGACGCTGTCCCATATCCAGCAGCCGGAACTCCGCCCACAGGTCCATGAGGCCGTTGGAACTGGGTGTGCCGGTCAGGCCGATGATCCGCTTGACCGTGGGCCGGACACGAAGCAGGGCCTTGAAGCGCTTGGACTGGTGATTCTTGAAGGAGGAGAGCTCGTCCACGATCACGGTGTCGTAGTCGAAGGGAAAGCCGCTGTCCTCGATCAGCCAGCTCAGGTTTTCCCGGTTGATGATCGTGATGTCCGCACTTCTCATCAGGGCGGCGCGTCGTTCCTTAGCGGTGCCCACAGCTACGGTATAGGTCAGATGCTGCAGATGGGACCACTTGTCGATTTCGGCGGGCCACGTATCGCGGGCCACACGCAGCGGCGCGATCACCAACACGCGATGGGCTACGAAGCTGTCAAACAGCAGATCCGCGATGGCAGTCAGGGAGATCACCGTCTTGCCCAGACCCATATCGAGCAGGACAGCAGCCACGGGGTGGGTTTCAATGTAGTCGATGGCGTAGGCCTGATAATCATGAGGTGCGAACTTCATCCAGCATTCCTCCGATCTGCTCCACGCTGTCGATGACGTATACCCGGAAGCCCAGTGACCGCAGGAGCCGGTGGCGTGAGAGCTGGAGCGGGCGCGGCTTTTTACCTGGGGCCTTCAGCTCCACGAAGGCGATATGGCCATCAGGTATTAAAACGAGGCGGTCGGGCATTCCGTCGAAGCTCGGAGACACGAACTTCACTGCAATCCCGCCGAGCTTTTTTGCCTCTATCGTTAACTTGTTTTCGATCTGTTTTTCTCTCATACTTGCCTCCCATCAGGGCTTAAATCCGGGACGTGCAAGGTGTATCAATGCCATTTCAGAACTTTTTCTTAGGGCTGTTTTTATAGGCCTTAGAGAATTTTTGTATAAGACCTTGATACACCTTGTCATCCCATGGCCTCACTTCAGGAAATCATCTCCGGCGTTGTCCTCTGTGCGGATACGCAGGCCCTTGAAATACCGCTTCCGGTTCAGCACCACGCGCTCAAAGCCAGCGCTCTCCAAGGCGAAGTAGAAGTCCGCCGTACTGCGCACATACTCGTTGGTATCGATGCAATAGTTCCGATACGCCTGGTAGAGGGACGAGGAGCTTTCCTTATAGTCATCGCCGGTGTCACACTTGTCCTCAATGAAGTGGCCGAACCAGTCGTTCTGGCTGCGGTATTCGCGGATCGCGTCCTGCACGCACGTCGGCACGGGAATCTGGTACTCCAGCTCGATGACCTTCTTGGCACCCTCGATCACCCACGCCAGAATGCTCTCACCCGCGTTGTCATACAGGTACTCGCCATAATTCTTGATGTCGCTTTTGCCGGTGATCTTTGCATTGAACGGGATGACGATCAGCCTGCGCCAGATGCCGTCATCGGAGGCGCTGACCCTCGGCAGGTGATTGGTATAAAGCACCAGCGTGTGGCAGGGCTTGAAGGAAAACGGGTCCTTGTACTTCTTTTCCGCGAACACGTCGTCCGTGGAGCAGAGCTGCTTGACGGTGGAGTCATTGAGCCTTGCGCCTTCCTGCATTTCGGCGGCGATCAGGAGCCGCTTGCCTTTGACCTCGGCCATCTCCGGTTTGATGTTCCGGCGGCAGCCCACGGTTAGGGTGTCGGCGGATATGTTGCCACTGTACAGCCCCAGCACGCGGGAGATCGCGTTCCAGAAGGTGGACTTGCCGTTGCGACCATCGCCGTAAGCAATGATGAGTGCCTCCACATAGACCTTGCCGATAGCGGCCAGACCACAGATCATCTGGACGTAGTCGATCAGCTCCTGATTACGCTGGAAGATGAGATCGAGACAGTCCTGCCAGATCTGTTGGCCCTTCGAGCCGGGGGTGACGGAGGTGATCTTCGTAATGAAGTCCTCCGGGGAGTGTTCCCGTGCACCGGCCATGCCCAGACGCAGGTCATAGGTGGCTTCTGGGGTATTGAGCGCAAAGCAGTCAGCGTCCAGATCCCTCGGTGAGATCTCCAGCATCGGGTGAGATTCCTTCAGCGTGGAAGTGATGTTCTTGGAGTCCCGGCGCTTGATGACGAAAGCGCGGTAGGCCTGCGCGGCGAGGAATTCCTGATAGGCCTGCAGCTGCTCATCACTCATCAGCTGCTCGGCCTTGCTCTTGGTGGTGCCGTCAAGAATGGTCTGGGCACCGCTGTTCTTCATCTTCTCCAGCGCGGAGAGCAGGTCCCGACCGGCTTCCTTCATCTGGCGTCGGGTCAGCTCATGGGCAACAGCCTGCGCACCGGGCTCCGACTCCTGCCAGTAATGATCGCTGTAGCGGATGAAATGGGTTGCCGGGGAGTAGCGCAGCTCCTTGGAGAAATACTTGGACAGCACCTCGGCCTGTCCGACGTCGGAATAATCCTCCGGCTTATAGCTGGCCGGATCGTTGTAGACCTCCGGGGGCACATAGCCGTCCTGCTGCCGGATGCGGGCGAAGAAACGCTGGGCGCTGTGCCAGATGGTGGAAAGCTCCGATGCCTCCAGCGGCGGGACGCACTTTACCGCCTCGTCCATGAACGCCTGATACGCCTCGTCGGAATCCCCATACTTCTTGATGACACGACCGGCGAAGCGGGACATGGTGGCGTTGCGGCTGCCTTCGGGAATGACAGTATTCCCGTCGTACTGACCATCCGGCAGATCGTCGTCGAAGGCATCCTCCTCCAGAAACTCCGTCAGGGTCATGCGGCCCGGATAGATGGCGACATCCGCAGCGTTGGTCCCGAAGAAGAATCGGGCAGCGTCCAGCGCCTTGGTATCAAAGTACGGGAATATGGAATTGACCAGCTTCTTCATGTCACTGTACAGGGCCGCGTCAGTGATGTAGTCGATGGGAAACAGAACATGGAACTTGGGCCGTGCCGGTTTCCCGTTTTTCTCCCGCATGTTGAAACGGCTGTAGTGGATGGCGAAGGTCACGCCGGGAAAAGCCTCCATGACATCCTCCGGCGTCTTCCAACCGGCAGGGTCCTCGGTATGGTCATTGTCACAGTCCACCGGCAGGCAGTCGCTGCCAATGAAGTTGTCACCGTTGCGGTAGCTGTTCCGGTACTCCGCGCATACATAGTCGTGACAGATGCCCTCCTTCAGGCTGGCCTCGTCCAGAATGACATGCTTGTGCGGGTAGGAGCAGTTGCCGGGATTGCCGGTAACGTCGGCGCTATAGATCGTGAACATCAGTCGTACACCTCCTGAGATTCATCCTCCAGCACCTTGGTGATGAACTTGAGAGCGCGGATCGTGGTCTCAAGTTCGCAGTCGCCGCCGAGGAAGACCTCGAAGCCTCTGCAGCCGTACCTGTCGACATAGGTGTTTATCTTCATGTCTGTGCTGCCCTCATCCTGAATGCGGAAATAGGTGCGTCCGCCGTGGCCGGTGTCGCCGCCCATGAAGCCGGTGGTTCCAGCCTCCACTTCGAGAATGTTGGCGCTCACCACGTCGCGGGTATAGGTTGTGATCTCTGTGCCGTCCGGCAGCATACGGCGTTTTTCCTTGATTTCATACATAGTCTCAAACCTCCTGACAGTCTTCGGTGAAGTAGCGCAAGCGGTAGCTCTTCCACTTGGCGCGGTTGATCTCTGCCTTCATACCCGCAGAGATGCGGCTGCCGAATACCCAGACCTCTGAGCACTTGCTCATCAGGGCGTTCCCGAAGAACAACCCAAGCTCACGCTCGGCGGGGTCGGCATCGTTCAGAAACTGCGGGAACAACAGATGCGGCGCGATGGGGATATACCCGGTTTCGACAGCAAAGCGGCTGTAGCGTCTCGCGGCCTTGGTGTTGGCTGCAACATCTCCGGCATAGGGAGAGCAGATGTACACGATGGGCCGGAAGGCGCGAAGGGCGCGGTGCTCCTGCTCAATAGCCGTCAGGGCATCGTGGGCGGTTGGGTCCGGATAGCCTTCGCTGTTGTACTTGCTGATCGTCATGACGCGATTCCTCCTTTCCGGGCGGACATAGGAAAAGGGCGTCCACCTCTAA
>JBJDXP010000060.1:0-8674 GCA_051866735.1 Candidatus Limivicinus sp. | reverse complement strand
GCGGTGGCTTGCACGATGTTCTCTACGAACTTGGGGCCGTAGGAATCCAATCGCTCCCATTTTTTCGTCGCGCCGACACCTTCATAGGTGATACACTCGCCGCCGAACTTGTTTGTGCCGATCTTCGGCTTCACATAGGCAAGGTTCCTTCCGGAGGGCAGCGTGATAAACAGCATCCCGCTCCGGCAGGAAAAGGTCAGCCCGTAGCTGCTGGTGGAATGCTTATACCGCACGGCCTCCATGACCGCCCGGTCCACGGCCCACCAGAATTCCACGATCCGGGGGTTCGACTGCCGCCAGGCGTCCACCAGTGGCGGGAGCTCGTCCTCCGTCAGGCCCATTTCGATGGCACCCATCGCCTTCAGAGCGCCGACAGAGCCGCCGTAGCCGAGGGCCAGTTCTGCGATCTTTCCCTTTTGCCGCAGGTGGCCATTGATCCCGTGCTTTTCCACGGGAACCTTGAACATCTGGCTGGCGCTGGCGCAGTAGATGTCGCCGCCTTGCTCGAAGACCTTCTGCCGCCACGTCTCCCCGGCGTACCAGGCGATGACACGGGCCTCGATGGCGGAGAAGTCGGCCACGAGAAACTGAGCGCCATCTTTGGGGATGAACGCGGTGCGGATTAACTGAGAAAGCGTGTCCGGCACATCCTCATATAGGAGCTTCACGGCGTCGAAGTCACCGGCGCGGACAAGGGCGCGGGCCTCGGCGAGATCCGGAAGATGATTCTGAGGCAAATTTTGCAGTTGGATGTTCCTCCCGGAAAACCGGCCTGTCCGGGCAGCGCCGAAGAACTGGAACATCCCACGGGCACGGCTGTCGGAGCAGACGGTGTTCTCCATCGCCTGGTATTTCCGGACGGAGGACTTGGCAAGCTGCTGCCGCAGGGACAGCACCTCCCGCAGCTCCGCCGGGGCATCCTTCAAAAGCTCCGCCACGGCCTTCTTGCCGAGTGACTCGGTCTCCATGCCGTTGTCCGAAAGCCACTGCTTCATCTGCTGCACACTGTTGGGGTTCTCCAAAGAGGTCATCCGCTTCATGGCGGTGGTCAGCTCCTGCCGGGAGCGGGTATCCATGTCGATGGCGGCATGGACCAGCTCCATGTCCAGCCGGACGCCACGGTCGTTGATTTCCTGATCGATGTGGTATTCCTCCCAGACCTGATCCGGGACCGGGAATTTAGCCAGCCTCTGCTGGATGCCCATCTCAGTCTCCACGTCGCGCATGTTGTAGCGCTTGAAGGCGTCCCATTTGTCCGGCGCGTGGAAGGGGCGGTTCCGGGTACGCTGTCCGTTGGCCTTCGTAGGCGCACAGGGCTGGCAGAAGAATTTGATCAGCTCCTTTCCCTCGGTCAGCTTCTGTTTTTCCAGCCCCAGCACGGCACCGGCGCCTTCCAAGGAGAGCGGCAGGCCCATCGTAGCCGCCCAGACCATTGAGCAGCGCCAGCCTTCCGGGTTCAGGAAGAGGGCCATCTCCTGCGAGAGAGGATGTTTGTCATGGAAGGGATCAAGGCTAATCCCCAGATCCCGAAGATAGCGGGACAGGCAGACCCGTTCAAAGCTGGCGTTAAAGGCCCACTTAGTCACAGCATCGTTGGTGAGAGCGTCCAGCACATCGGCGGGGATTTTCTCGCCGCAGGCCAGATCCACCACCTGCACCGGGCCAGAGTCCGCACTGTACCCGAAGAGCAGGATTTCAAAATTGGGAGACTCGCAGTAACGGTACACACCACTTTTCTGGAGCGGGACGTCGCTGTAGGTCTCGATATCGATTGATAGGGTTTTCATAGATATTCCATCCTTCCTGAAAAGGGCGACAGAGAAGACACCCTGTCGCCCGGTTGGATCACTGCTTCCTGCTGCGGATGGCCTGATACCAGCGCTTCCACGTGGGGAGGAACCTCTTGACCACGGCGCGGAGGACCTGATAGATCACAGCGCCGATGAAGTAGAAGATCGCTCCGTAAATGATGAAGAAGGCAGCATAGTTCACGATGACAGCAATCAGCTCATTTGCGGTGTTTACCAGTTGTTCCATAATCGTCACCTCATTTGTCAGAAGTGGGCTGGCGGCAGCTTGGCACCACCAGCCCGGTTACTCACTTCAGGGCCTTCATGCGCGCCTGATGGTACTCGTCATCCTGCGCGGACTTCTTTTCCTCGCGCTTCTCACGCCGGAAGTCGTTGATCACAGTCTGGATGGCGACCACCGCCCAAGACAGGACGACGACGCAGAAGCAGCCGATGAGGATGTTGCACAGCACGGTGGAAATCATGATTTCATTCATTGTCATATACCTCCATTAATCCAAGAAATCGTCGTCTTCGTCGGTGGCGAAGTCGGACTCAGCGCTGGCCTTGCCGCCGAGGGGCTCACCGTCACGGACCTTCTGCAGGTTGTTCAGACCGCAGGCAATGCCACGATTGCCGGAGCTGTTGAAGGCGTAGAAGGTGATGCTGGCACGACCGTACACGCCAGAGTAGACCTCGGAGCGGGTCAGGATCGGGTTGCGGTCCACGTCCACGATGCCGGGAGCAGAGGTGGCGTTGGCGTTGACGAAGTAGCAGCCCGCGTAGGCCGGATCATCCGGACGCTCGGTGTCGCCGTCGCGGAGCGGAGTCTTGATGGCGGTCAGCGGGGGTACGGACTTGCCGTTGCCCTTCAGCTTGGCCTCGCCCTCCTTATAGGCGGCTTCGATGGCAGCCTTAATCTTGGTCAGGGTCTTGGTGTCGGTTTTGGGGATGATCAGGCTCACGCTGTACTTGGGCGTGCCGCCGTTGATGGACTTGGGCTCCCAGACGTTGGCGTAGCTCCAACGGGTGTCGGGACCGGTGATAACCTTCATGGGGTTGCTGGGTTTTACGTTCTTATTCATTGCCAAAATCCTCCATAAAATCATTTTTTGCTGTGTTCATGGCCGGACGCTTGTCGCTTTCCGGCACGAGCGTGGGTTTGCCTTGCGGCTTCTCGATGTAAGCCGTGAGTAGTTCGTCGAAGCGGGCCTTTCCGAGCATCTTCTGCATGGCGGTGATGCCGAGCAGCTTGTGCTCAAAGGGATCGAAGCCCGCCTCCTTGACCGCCTGCGTGACGGCGGCCTCATTGGTGTACCTGCGGTTGGACCGGCCTTCGACCAGCTTCCAGCCGTGCCATTCCTTGCCGCTGACCGCCTGCTGCAGGGCATACTCCTTGATGTCCGAGGCCCATGCGACCAGATCGTCCACGCGGGAGAGAATGTCCTCGATGTCCTCGTCCGTCAGGAGCGGCGGCAGCTTGAAGTCGTAGCGGGCCAGCTCCAGATTGGCCTCGGCCCTTGCGCGGCAGTCGTTCTTGGCCTTGCAGAAGCCGCACCATTCGCCGCAGAGGAAGTTACCGTCACCGGCAAAGGCCAGCTGGGCCGTGGGTTTCAGGATCTCGTCTGCCCACCGGTAGAGCTCCTCCTTGGAGATGGCGAAGGTGCTGATGTTCTGCCTTCGGGGCTGGTAGATCGTCATGGCCACCGTGTCGATGTCATAAATGTCGTCGAACAGCTCCAGAGCGCCAAGACCGTAGCACTTCATCTGCGGGTTGTCCTCCGCCGAGACCAGGACGCCGAGCCCGTGCTTGTAGTCGATCACATGCATCGTGCCGTCCGCGATCAGGATGGCGTCGGAAGTGCCGAAGCCTTGTTCCACCCAGCGAGAGAAGTCCACCCGCTGCTCGATCAAGACGACCGGGTCCGCGCAGGTTTCTTTGGCGGCCGCTACCAGTTCAAGGATGTAGGCGGCATAGCCGGTGGCGCAGTCGTCCATCTCCTGATTGAACCAGGTGAGGTTCTCGGTGGGGTCCTCGGCCTGCATGCCCAGCGCCTTCCGGAGCTTGTACTCGCAGAGCGCATGGGCGTCAGTGCCCTCAGCGGCGTAGTCGCTGCCCTTGTCGGCGTAGCTCTCACAAAGCCGTGCCGATGGCGGACAGTGGAGCCAGCGGTCCGAGGACGAAGCGGAGAGAAGCGCGTGTCCATTAGGTGGCATTGCTGATCACCTCCGCATCCTTCATCAGGGCCTCATAGTGCTTGGGGTCGACCTGCGAGAGCTTGGTGGCACCATACTTCTGAAGGAGCTCCCGGACAGCGGCGGTGTGGCCAGCGCGAGACTTGTTCGCCAGCACGGCCCGGACCTGCTCCAAGGTTAGCTCCGGTTTCTTCTCCGGCTGTGCCTCAGGGACTGGGTCCGTGCTACCTGCGTCACTAAACTGTTGGGCCAGCCAGTTAGCTACGTCAGTAATAGCGGCAGCAGCACTGCGAAGCTCTTCGATGGTCTGAGCCATATCGCTCATCTTGCTCATAGTGTTTTCCTCCTTCCTCGGGTTGTCCTTGTTTGGCAAGGGCAGCAAGCCTCCGCGCCATGCGGGCGGATACAAGGCTGATCGCGTTGAGCACCATGATTTCTTCAGCCGCGATGTTGCTGTCTCTGCGGTTACCGTGATCCATGTCGTCTCACCTCCGTTTCTGCAAGGCCGGTGTCGTTGCCTTACACTTTCCACTGGAGATGGGCGGCGGATTTGAGCGGAGGAAAATACAAAGAAAGAAAAAAAGCCTCCCGACTGTCGGAAAGCGGACAGTCAGGAGGCTGAAAAGAGCACCTACCGGAGTAGATGCTCTTGATGTGCGAGTATTCAATTCAAATTGTCAGCATCAGAGTTGCTGGAACATATCCTGTGCGTAGTCTTTGATATCCCTTGGATTCACCATGTTGTACTTTGCCTTCACTGCATCAAAATACGCGCCAATTACTGATTTCTCAATAATTCTGTCAGAGGGAGCGGAATCGGGTAGGTCGCCTCTGGTCGTGAGCCAAGGAGCTTCATTGTGGGTAAAGCGCTCCAGAATTTTACCACTGTAGCAGCAAAGGTTATTGATTACGCTATCACAGATGGCCTTTTCACTCGCCGAAAAAACAGAAGTATCAAACGTGGTCGTTTTTTCAATCGGGTCAAAGCGATAATCGCGATAACGGAAATAGATGTCTCTATATACAGGACCGTGCGTCCACGCCTGACAGTCTTCAGAAAAGAGGAAAGTCCTGTAGAAAGCGAAATGGAATCCCTGAATATAGTAGAGTGCTTTCTGGAGCGCCAGAGGAGTAATGTCCTCACATTGATACAACAGATATTGGATCACTGTATTGATCTTGCTATTCGATGGAGTATCAACAGAGAGCAAAGCATCGACGGCCCGTCGTGTTTTCTCATAGGTGCGCTGGGATTTCAGGTTCGCCTTGTTCGCTTCCAGCAGCTCCGAATAAAACTGTGGTTCATTATAGATGCGCTGCAGGATATCAGAATACTGCCTCGTTGGAATATCTCCGTCGCAATACCGTGAGAAGGTCAGTTCTCCCCAGCCGAGAAGCAGGGAAAGCGGTCTTTTCCCAATGTCGTATTTCTCCGGGATGGCACAAATCACGTCAAGCGATACGATGCCGTTCTCCTCTCGAAATACATTGTAAAGGGACCGCAGGTTATCATCGGAAATCTCTGGAACGAAGACGAGGCTTCCGCAATCCGCGCAACGAGCTTCTGTTCCGGTATAGTGATACTCTTTGCCCTTAATTGTACCCGTCATGGGAACGGATGCAGTGGTATATTCCACATCATTTCTGCATTCCTCGCAGAAGGTTTTTTCGGTCATAATGGCTCCTCCTTTCCTCTGGATAATCAACGGAACAGATAATCTATTGGCTTGTTCCTTTTGTGGAACGAAATAACTACAGCACGGCTGCCGGACGGAAGGTCAATGATGTTGAATTTCGTATAAACATCCACGGTTTCTTCTTCGCCGTCTGAATTAAACAGCTGCACTTGAGGAACAAAGACATAGAGGACCTCGTGCTCAAAGCCGATCTTCGTATTTTGCAGCGAATGGCAAAAATCCTCGGTTTTGATTTGCATGAGGATGGATCGTTGCTTATCGCTTCGAATATTGTACTCATTGATGAAGTCTATGTTTTCCTGCCGATTCTCATTCTGAGAAATCACATAGCGGCCTTTTTCAACACAGGATTTGATTTTTGCAAGGATAGCGTCAATCTCTTCCCGCGTGTAGTTCTGATTGTAATGTGGATTCAAGGCAGCCTCACCCCCAACACTATAATACACGAAATCGCATCGTTTGTCAAGCGCTATTGTATCAATTGATACGTATATAGACAAGAGACATGGC
This sequence comes from Candidatus Limivicinus sp., assembly GCA_051866735.1. Taxonomy (GTDB): domain Bacteria; phylum Bacillota; class Clostridia; order Oscillospirales; family Oscillospiraceae; genus Limivicinus. The sequence goes on along the minus strand of JBJDXP010000060.1, from coordinate 2,481 downwards.
TTCTGACCGCCATTGGATAACAGCCAGAAGCCATATCTTAGAATCAATTAGTAACCACGGATCTTCCGTAGCTCAGTTCGGTAGCGCTTCATCTGATCCGCAAAGGTCCGCTGAGGACGGCCCAGCACCTTTGCAATCGCCCGGTCGGAGATCTTGTCGTTCTCCTGCCACAGGGCAAGGATGGCGTCGGCATCAGGGTCGAGTTCCCGGAGACGTGCGATCAGGCGGGCCAGCAGGTCGCGGTCGACAGCATCGTCTTCCAAAAGGGTGCATCCGTCCGGGATGGCGTCCATGAGGGTGGTATCTTCATCGTCACCCTGCGGGGCATCCAAGGAGATGGCGCAGGTCTTGCAGAACTCGCAGTCCATGCAGACCATGTCGCACAGCCACCATTTATTCCGGGGGCAGCTGCAGAGACCATGATCCTGCTTCTTTTTCCTGTAGGTGTTACATTCCCGGACGTAGGATTCGTAAACATCAGCAGGAGCTTCAAACCACATGCGCGTCGGCTTGTCGTAAAGGGTGTTGGGTTTACTCTGGTTGTCGTTCTTTTTCATAATACGGGCCCTCCTCTGGCCCCACGACCGCTGAAGGCGTGGAGAAGCGGAGAGCCCGTATGGGTGCCAGCGGCAAAATGGACGCAGAAATCCCACCCGATGCGAGAGAACAATGTCTCCGCTTCAAGTTGCGTCCAGCTGTTCGCGTGCTGGCTTAGTATTCAGTTGTCGGTGTCACCGCTGTGGCGAACAGCTCCTTTCTGTGCACTCGGAGCGATCACGTTGGGGACCCGGAGCCTTTTAACGTCGTGCTCGGGACGGGTCTATCTACATGCCCGATAGGGGCTTGTACACTATACAGAAAGGCTGCGAATAGCGCAGTAGATTTGTAATGAATTTGGTGGTAAGATATGGTTAGTAATAACGGTCAAGGTGGGGAGTCGGATGAACAGTGGGAAATATGTGATTGATGAACGGCGGACGAGGGAACTAAATCAACCTGAGCTCTTGGTTATATCCGGGAAAGGTGACAAGGATCATTTCTTCTGTATCCTTGTGCCCTTGAAAGCCCGTCCGAGTTGTCCACGATGTGGGAATCAATCGGTCCGCAATCAGGGAAACATGCACCGGGATTACCTAGATGTAGTCTGTCGTGGTAAGGATGCTGCGCTTATCACCGTCTCTCTGGAATTCAGAAAGAGCAAATGCGAAGCCACTGGTTGCGGGTGCGTTTACTATCCCGAGATCGAATTTGCCAGTGCCTATGCCAGAACCACGCGACGACTCGATGACGCTATAGTGAGGATGGTCCTCCGGGGCGGCTGCTCGTATTCTGAGATCGCCAAGGAGCTTGAAGGAAAGCTGAGCCGACAGGTAGTTGGCCAGATTTTCCATCGCCGGGTTAAAGAGCTGAATGCAGATTTGAGTGATAGCGCCGCATGGTATAGGGGCCTTTTGGAGGAAGGCTCCAACCTTTTCTATCGGGGCGTCCTCAGTCGCGGGCATCGTTGGCAATGAAATACAATTCATCGAACGCCTCGCTGTAATAGTAGGGACTCAAGTCTTCAGTCGATCTTGCACTGTATTTCTGGAGAACGTGCTGCACCGTTTCCTTCACTAAAAGGGCGGCAACCTCAGCGGCTGCGTTCTCCAAATTCATGATCCAGTCTTTTTTGCTCATCATTTTCGCTTCACCATCCAGTCTGAGTTTTCTGGGTGAGTCATTTCACCGTCTTCAGGGAAACTTTTAATCGTGCATCCGAACTTTTTTGTCTGCCATCGCAGCTAAGATGTTGAAGATGGCGATCAAGTGTGATACAATATCAACAGTGTGCTCTGCGGGAAGATCTCCCTATCTTCAGCTCGCATGCATAGTATAAAAGAATACTCGTGAAAGCCGCCTACAGTCGCATACAGTGGCATACATCACTGCATACATGAAAGGAGGAAGCGCCTGGTGAGGTTTTGCGATTTAGTTCACATCTTCCATAAGTACCGGACAAATAAAAAAGAAGACGCAGCAATGTGCGTCCTAAAACTTACCGATGCTATCCTCGAAGATACTGCCTTCGAATCCCTTGGGCAAAATGGAAAAGAGGTTAATCCTCTGTATGCCAAGTCCACTCCAGCACTTCAAGGCATCTATAATGGCAAGCGCTTGAAGATTTCACAGGAAGACGCTGCTATCCTTCTTCAAAGGTCGGATGAACAACACTTCGCGGAATACGTAGAATCCTCCTATTCTTTTGATGCGCGTCAGCAGATAGCAGCGGATGTCGCTGAATATGGCTTTGATGCTCATCCGGATAATGTCGCAGAAATCTGCGCAAACATCATGTTCCAGATCGTAAACCTTCGTGCCGAAGGTAAGGACGACGATGTAACCACCTTGGATTACAAACGGAAGGAAACCGGAAAGCGGATAAAAGATATCGCCCCTGCGACAATCGAGCGCAGAGGCGACAAGCTACATATTTGCGGTGAG
>JBJDXP010000059.1:0-2980 GCA_051866735.1 Candidatus Limivicinus sp. | reverse complement strand
TCAGTGACTTTGTCATGACGATGCCGGCGGAAGAGGTTGAAAGACTGCCCGGAGATATGAACGGGGACGGCAAGGTGAACACCATGGACCTGATCCGGCTGATGAAGAGCATCAACGGCGAGGAGGTAGAAATGGTGGAAGGTGCCGGAGACGTGAATGGGGACGGCAAGGTGAACACCATGGACCTGATCCGGCTGATGAAGTATATCAACGGCGAGAATGTGGAGCTGAAATAATTCCAAATAAACCCCGAAACCTGCCATGTGCCCGTGCCGGCACATGGCAGGCTTTTCTATGCGCACGGCGAAGCAAAAAAGTGGAAGTCCACTTCCAAATGCTCTTGACAGATTATGGATTATAAGATATGCTCAAATCATCTATAGAAAAAATTTGAGCAGGAATGAGGAAGGAAAAATGAAGAGAACAGCAAAAAGGGCCCTGGCCCTTTTCCTCTGCGCGATGCTGTGTGTGGCTCTGCTGCCGGCAGCGGCTTTTGCGGAAGAAACGGGCGTGGCCATCGACGAGAGCAATTTCCCGGACGCGGTGTTCCGGGAGTATATCTCCACAAACTTTGACGTCGACTCCGACGGCGTTCTCAGCACGGAGGAGATCAATAGTGTAACAAGCATTGTTTGTGAGGGGTATGATTTGACCAGCCTGGAGGGCATTGAATTTTTTCCAAATCTTGCCTCTTTGAGCTGCATGGGAAATCAGCTGACCGCTTTGGATGTAAGCCAGAATACGGCGCTGACGCAGCTGGATTGTGAAAGCAACCGGCTGACGGAGCTGAATGTGAGCAAGAATACGGCGCTGAAAAAGCTGTATTGTACCGATAACCGGCTGACGGAACTGGACCTAAGCCAGAATACGGCGCTGACAGATTTGTATTGCAGTTATAATCAGCTGACCGAGCTGGATGTAAGCCAGAATACGTCTCTGGAAAGTCTGGATTGCCGGACCAACCAGCTGACGGAGCTGGATGTAAGCGGCTGCACGGCGCTGCGGAATCTGACCTGTGAGATCAATCTGCTTTCATCGCTGGATGTAAGCGGCTGCACGGCACTGGAATGGCTGAATTGCATGGACAATCAGCTGACGGAGCTGGATGTAAGCGGCCTGACGGCGTTGGGGAGTCTGGAATGCCAGACCAACCAGCTGACGGAGCTGGATGTAAGCGGCTGCACGGCATTGTGGCAGCTGGACTGCGAGAACAATCAGCTTTCCTCGCTGGATGTAAGCGACTGCACGGCACTGGCATATCTGTATTGCAATAATAATCAGCTTTCGACGCTGGACTTAAGCGGCTACACGGCACTGGAGCGCCTGCACTGCTATTCCAACCGGCTGACAGAACTGGATGTGAGCGACTGCACAGCGTTGAAGTATCTGCAATGCTATTCCAATCAACTTGTGACACTGAATACGAACGGCTGCACGGCGCTTGAGTATCTGGACTGCAATACCAACCGACTGACGGCGCTGGAGGCAAGCGGCTGCACGGCGCTGTGGGAGCTGAATTGCCAGGGCAACAAGATAACGACCTTGAATATTGGCGACTGTACAGCGCTGAGCAGGCTGAATTGCAATGCCAATCAGCTTTCGGCGCTGGATATGAGCAAAAACACTGCGCTGAGACAGCTGAATTGCCAGGACAACAAGATAACAACGTTGAATGTTAGCGCCTGCACAGAGCTGAACAGGCTGAATTGCAATGCCAACCAACTGACGGCGCTGGATGTGAGCGGAAATACTGCGCTTTGGGAGCTTTCCTGCCAGAGAAATCACCTGACGACACTTGACCTGAGCAATAACACAGAGCTGAACACAGTTTCCTGCGACGGACAGACTGTAACGGTGGAGGACTTCACCCAGAGCGGAGAGCAATATCTCGTTGATCTGTCTGCCTTTGTTGGTGCGGAGAACATCGGAAGGATCACTTCCGTGGAGAACGGGGACTATGACGCCGGGACGGGTATTGCCAGCTTTGACGCGCCGGACAGCTTTACCTATTACTATGACACCGGCTACGGCGACACGCTGATGGCTGTGCAATGCGGGGAAGAGGGAAAACTGTTTCCGGACGAAAACGGCAGCTATCATATTACCAGCTTTGCCCAGCTGAAAGCGCTCCTGGCAGAGGGCCTTACGGAGTACGCGGCGATATTCTACGAAGGAACGGAAGAATTTGTCTTTGAAGAAGATCTGACGCTGCCCGAGGACACCCAGCTTATCACCATGGTGGATACCCTTGTTCCCACCGGCGTGAAGGTAACGGCAAACGGGAGTCTCAGCGTCTGGGACGGAACGCTTTATGTGGAAGGGACCCTTGTTGCCAATAACAACATTGAACTGCAAAATATCAATGTGAGCGGAAGCCTGAAGGCCTATGCAACCATCAGCATCCCCAGTACCGGCACGATCACCGGGGAGGAGAACATTGTTTTTGGCGAGGGAAGCAATACAACCGGTTCTTTCTGGATCAGCTATGACGTAAGCACTCCGGCCGCGTTCAAAGCGGCGGTACAGGAGGCAAATCTCAATAAACCGAACAGATACTATAGCATTAACCTTTCAGAAAGTGACATGCTCTACGTTAAGGAAGAACTGACGCTGGGCGAAAATACCCAGCTGAATGTGTGCTGTTGCCTTTTCATTACGGAAACCGGTGCGCTCTCCGTGGCTTCCAATATGACCGTGGAAAGACCGATTACGATCCTCGGCAGCCTGACCAATACAGGCCGGATCGTTCTTTATTGGGACGACACCTACGCATCGATGTCACTGTGCGGGACAGGCAGCTATAATGGCACGGGAGAGATAACCATCTACAGCGACACGCTCAGTTCTCCGGCTGAGATCCTGGGCGGTTTTGACCTGGCGGACTTCGATATTACGGATAACGGCAGGGGCTGGACCCTGCGTTATGCGGCGGGCCTGGAAAAACTGGCGACCCCGACAAATCTGAAATACGGCTTTGAAT
>JBJDXP010000058.1:0-2989 GCA_051866735.1 Candidatus Limivicinus sp. | reverse complement strand
TTCCATGTCGAAAAAGTTCTTGGCGGACAATTAGGGGTCTGGCTGGATGACCAGCCGCTCTGTGAGGTGAGCGAGGTAGGCGGTATCACCTACAAGGGCGACAATATCGCTACGCCGGAGCGCGTAGCCGCAAAGGATGAAGTCTACAGGATCGTCTGCACCACCGCCGAGTATATTCGGCAGATGGAGCAGGCGCCTCCTTTAAAGGTCAGTGGTTTGGAGGACAGCTACAAGGTGCTGGCAGACTTCAACGGCACTGTATTGGCCGGAACCCACAGCAAGTACGGAGTCCAGTTCGTGACCTGGGACTGGGACTATGACCACAAAGGCGTGTGTTTGGGTCACTATTTCACCGGAAATTATGATGGCGCCAAACAGGACTTTGCCACCCGTTCCGGCCTTATTCCCGAACAGCGGCTTTTCAAGGATGAGCAGCTCATTGAAATCTACCGCTGTTGTGCTGACACGCTGGACGCAGGCTTCGATCTTACCTACGAACAGGAAAAGTGCATCAAGAGTGTCCAGGCGCAGATTGAGAACGGAATGCCTGATATCATGGACCGGATCAGAGAGCAGGATCAGCATACTGTGGAACCCTACAGCCAGGAACAGACCATGTAACAACCAACGACAAGCGCCGGAGTTTTAGAAATAAGACTCCGGCGCTTTTTTTGTTTTAACCGAAAGGAGTCTATCAACCATGACACGCTACTTTATGCGGGATACCCCTCTGCGCCAGATGGAACAGCAGATGATGACCCCGCCCCACTTCAAGCCCAGAGGCCACGGCCTGTACCATCCCGGTTTCCGATACAAATCCAAGGATGTGGAATGCCCTTACTGCACGGAATATGACCGAATGCACCCCTGCCCTCTGAACCAATGCATCTGCCTGGAAGAACGGATCGAAGCAGGAGCCCTTGACCTGACCGAGTTTGTGCGGGACTGCTTCTGCTCTGAGATGGGGCCGCAGCTCCAACCGCGCCTGCGGGAGCATTTCAACCGCCACACCGTCAGTTTCTTTCTGGGCGACTCCCATTGGAAACGCTGGAAGCACTGGCGTGACCGCTATTACCGATTGTCCAACCGCAACAAGGCGGCGCTGTTCCTGCTCACGGCCTATGAGGACATATGGCGCAGAGTCATCTGGAAGTTTGACAGCAGCGGCTTTGACTTCCAGTCAGTCCGGCTCTCCGGCATCCACCCGGAGCTGTACAGCGTCTATCAGGCGGCGAAGGCTATCTCCATTGGCAGCCGCAACATTACCACAGCCGATCTCGCATCCCCGGAACTGGTCACAGATGAGGCGTTCCAACTGATCATTTGCGCTCTGCTTCTGGCCAGGTACGGTGACGCGATTTTGAGTTTTGAAAGAAAGACAGGTGATATCAAACAATGATGGAAGCAGTATTGAGCAACGCTGACCACCCGGAATATGGTGTTGTAACCATTCCGTTCCCCATACCCAGGGAGCAATTCGATCACTGCATCGAGCTGGTCGAAGCGCTGGAAATCGGCAACGCTTCTGCAAAAGACTGCAATGTGGATGAGATCCGAAGTGCATGGCCTGTGCTGAACCGACTGGAGGGTAAGGTGGTCAATCTGGACGATCTGGACTATCTGGCCAAACGGCTGGACAGCTTTGATGTTGGCGAGGCGGCACAGTTTCAGGCCATGGCACACAAGCTGGAGCTGTTTGAGCTGAAGGACCTCATCAACCTCACGTTCTGCTGCCAGCAGGCCACCGTCATTACGGACTTCTCAGACTTGGAAGCTATTGGCTGTGACCACTACATGAACCTCCATGGCGGCTGTGCCAGTGCGCAGGAACTGGAGGATCTGGACGGCGCTGAAACCGCCCGTTTGCTCATCGACAGCGGTGCCGGAGAGGTCACGCCTTACGGGGTGGTCTACGACAACGGTATGAAGCTGGAGCAGCTCTACGATGGGAAGCACCTGCCCTGTTATCACTACGATGCAGATTTGCTGACTGTCGCCCTGACCTCCCGGCTGGAACCGGAGGACACGCCCAACATCACATGGCTGTACCTTCCTGCATCCCATGAACAGATCGACCATGCATGGCTTCGCTCCGGTATTGCGGACCCGGGAGATATGTGCTTTCGCTTCAGCGAAAGTACCTTCCCTGCGGAGATCGATGCGGCTCTGGATTTTCAGCAGGAAAGCATTTATGAGCTGAACGATCTCGCATTGGCGGTAAGCAGGCTCTCTGAGAAGGAACAGAAAAAGCTGGGGGCCGTGGTCGCTATGGCCGAGCCGGAATCCGCCAGTCAGATCCGTCATCTGGCGGAAAACCTGGACCAGTTCGAATTCGCTCCCAATGTTCATACCCCTGCGGAGTACGGCAGGTACATGATCCAGGAATCCGGCCACTTCGAATATGACGAGAATCTGGAAGGATTCTACGACTATGAGAAGTACGGTATTCAGCGCATGGAGCAGGAATCCGGTATGTTCACCGACAGAGGTTATGTCTCTTACCACGGCACGATGAGTCTGGAGGAGCTGATGATGGAAGACCCTGCCGAAGCCTATCAGGAGGAACAGGGCTTTCAGATGGGAGGCATGGCATGATACGGCTGAAACTCTCCAACAAAAGCGCAAATGAGGGTGTTATTCTTGATTTGCCTGCTACTCCTGCCGAAGTGAGCGAAGCGTTCTCCTGGTTTGAGCGGCTCGGTGTTGATCCTTCCGCTGTACGGATCGCTGGTGTGAACAGTCCTGTTCCGAACCTTGGTCCGTACATTTTGCGGGCAAACATCCACGAACCTGCTGAGATGAAAAAGCTGAATGAACTGGCTGAGGCCATCGAGCAGATGGATGACCGGGAATGGGATATCTTCGCCGGAGCGCTGGACGCGGAAAGCATCAACGGTCTGGATGATGTTCTGAAAATCTCCAAGCGGCTGGGCGACTATATCATCCTGCCCAATGTCAAGACCGACACTGAACTGGGGCGCATTCTGGT
>JBJDXP010000057.1:0-16086 GCA_051866735.1 Candidatus Limivicinus sp. | reverse complement strand
AGAAGCGGCTCTCGCCCGGGTCGCCCTGACGGCCGGCGCGGCCGCGGAGCTGGTTATCGATACGGCGGGACTCGTGCCGCTCGGTGCCCAGAATGAACAGGCCCCCTGCGGCGCGGACCTTTTCCGCCTCGGCGTTGGTAACTTCCTTATGGGCAGAAAGCCTTTCCGCGAAGAGCTTTCTGGCGGTCAGGATATTCTCGTCCTCGGTGTCGGCATAGCCGGTGGCCTCGGCGATCACATCCTCCTCGAAGCCGGCCTTTCTCAGATCGGTCTTTGCCAGAAACTCCGCGTTGCCGCCCAGCATGATATCCGTGCCGCGGCCCGCCATGTTGGTGGCGATGGTGACAGCCCCCAGCTTACCGGCCTGGGCCACGATCTCCGCCTCTTTTTCATGGTACTTGGCGTTGAGCACCGTGTGGGGGATGCCCCGCTTTTTCAGCAGAGAGGAGATGTATTCGCTCTTTTCAATGGACACCGTGCCCACCAGCACCGGCTGGCCCTTTTCATGGCACTGGACGATCTGTTCGATGATGGCCCGGTTTTTGCCGCTCTCGTTTTTATACACCACGTCCGGGTTGTCGATGCGGATCACCGGCTTGTTGGTGGGGATCTCGATAATGTCCAGCCGGTAGATAGCCTCAAACTCCTCCGCCTCGGTGGCGGCGGTGCCGGTCATACCGGAGAGCTTGTTGTAAAGGCGGAAATAGTTCTGGAAGGTGATGGTGGCCAGGGTCTTGTTCTCCTTCTGAACGTCCACATGCTCCTTGGCCTCGATGGCCTGGTGCAGGCCCTCGGAATAGCGGCGGCCCAGCATCAGCCGGCCGGTGAACTCATCCACGATGATGATCTCGCCGTCTTTCACGATGTAGTCGGTATCCCGCTTCATGATGCCGTGGGCCTTCAGGGCCTGGTTGATGTGGTGGGTCAGGGTGGCGTTTTCGATGTCGGCATAATTATCCAGACCGAAGGCCTGCTCCGCCTTGGCGATGCCCCGGGCGGTGAGGGTGGCGGTCCTGGCCTTCTCGTCCACCACGTAGTCCGCGTCGATATCCTCGCTCTCCTCTTCCTTCTCGTCCACGGAGGCGTACACCTGCTTTTTCAGCCGGCGCACAAAATCGTCCGCCTGGCGGTACAGGTCGGTGCTCTCGTCCCCCTGGCCGGAGATGATCAGGGGCGTTCTGGCCTCGTCGATCAGGATGGAGTCCACCTCGTCCACGATGGCAAAGGCGTGTCCCCGCTGGACCATGCTCTCCTTGTAGAGGGCCATGTTGTCTCTCAGGTAGTCAAAGCCCATCTCGTTGTTGGTGCCGTAGGTGATGTCGCAGGCGTAGGCCCGGCGGCGCTCCTCCGGCGTCAGGCCGTGGACGATCAGGCCCACGGACAGGCCCATGAAGCGGTGCACCTTGCCCATCCACTCGCTGTCGCGGCGGGCCAGGTAGTCGTTGACGGTGACGATGTGCACGCCCTCGCCGGTCAGGGCGTTGAGATAGGCGGGCAGGACGGCCACAAGGGTCTTGCCCTCGCCGGTCTTCATTTCAGCGATGCGGCCCTGGTGCAGGACGATGCCGCCGATGAGCTGAACGCGGAAGGGCTTCATGCCCAGCACGCGCCAGGACGCCTCCCGTACCGCGGCGAAAGCCTCCGGCAAAATGTCGTCCAGGGTCTCCCCTCCCGCAAGGCGCTGCTTGAACTCATCGGTCTTGGCGCGAAGCTCCGCGTCGCTGAGCTTTGAATAGGGGGCGTCCAGCTTTTCAATGGCGTCCACGATCGGGTTGATCTTTTTCAGTTCACGGTCGGAATAGCTTCCGAACAATTTATCAAGAAATCCCATGTAACATGCCTTTCCGAATAGAATAGATAACTTTCCAACTTTGGATTATAACATAAAATTATGAATAAAGAAAGACCTTTGGGGCTGTATAGCGAAAGAATCAAGCGGAATTTCCGGTTCCGCCGCTTGTCCTTTGGAAATTATTATGGTAGAATATGCTGTCAAAAAATGTGGCGTCGAGGAAAAGACATGGAACACAGCAAGAGACACCGTATTGTATGGAAGCTTCTGCGGCCTGTTGCCCGGCTTCTGCTGAAAATCAAATTCAATTACAGCGCCCCCACTTACGCGCCGAAAGGGCCCTTTATCGTGTTATGCAACCATGTGACCGACTGGGACCCTATCTTTGTGGGCGCGGCCTTTAAGGAGCAGATGTATTTTGTCACCAGCGAGCACCTGCTGCGCCTGGGCTTTGTGTCCAAGCTCATCATGTGGCTGCAGGCCCCCATCGCCCGGCAGAAGGGCGGCAGCGCCGCCGGGGCGGTGAAGGCCATGCTCCGGGCCATGAAGGAGGGGCACAATATCGGCCTCTTTCCGGAGGGGAACCGGACCTGGGACGGTGTGACCCGGGACTTTCCCGCCTCCACCGGCAAGCTGGTGCGCAGCTGCGGCGGCACCCTTGTCACCTTCCGGCTCAGCGGCGGATATTTTGCCAGCCCCCGCTGGGCAGGCGCTTCCACCCGCCGGGGGAGGATGCGGGGCCAGGTGGTGGGGACCTACTCCCCGGAGGAGCTGCGGGCCATGAAGCCGGAGGAGATCATCCAGCTGATCCGCCGGGACCTGTACGAGGACGCCTTTGAGGGGCAGCGAAAGCACCCTGTTCCCTACCGGGGCAAGCGCCTTGCGGAGCATCTGGAGACCCTGCTTTTCATCTGCCCCAAGTGCGGCGCCATGCACCGCATGGTCAGCCGGGACGACCGCTTTGTCTGCGAAAACTGCGGCATGGAGACCCGTTTTTCCGTAAACGGCTTTTTCTCCGGCGGCAAACTGCCCTTTGACAATGTGCGGGACTGGAACCGCTGGCAGGAGGAGCAGATCAAAAAGCTCTGCGAAAACGCCGGGGACGGCCCCATCTTTTCCGACACAGAGCTCCAGCTCAGCCGGGTGGATTCCGCCAAAGGCAGCGAAATCATCGGCGTCGGGGAGCTGGTTTTATACAAGGACCATCTGGAGCTGCCTACCGGCATCAGCCTGCCGGTGGAGGAGATCACCGGCATGTCTCTCCGTGGGCCCAGTGACCTCTACATCGGCACCGCCAACGGCAGCAGCTTTGAGCTGCATGCTGACCAGGTGCGCTGCACCGTGAAATATCTCAGCGCCTGCACCGTGCTGGGCAGCCCGGTAGGCTGCGGCGTTTGAAAAAAATAAATAAATTTTACAGTTGGGGATAGAAAGATGAACAGGCTTGGTTTTGACAACGAAAAATATGTGAAGCTCCAGTCCCAGAATATCCGCGACCGCATCTCCAAGTTCGGCGGCAAGCTGTACCTGGAATTCGGCGGCAAGCTCTTTGACGATTTCCACGCCTCCCGGGTGCTGCCGGGCTTTGCGCCGGACAGCAAGGTGAAGATGCTTCTGGAGATGAAGGACGAGGCGGAGATCGTCATCGCCATTTCCGCTGACGACATTGAGCGCAGCAAGCGCAGGGGCGACCTGGGCATCACCTATGACGACGACACCCTGCGCCTGATCGACGCTTTCCGGGGCATCGGGCTTTACATCGGCAGCGTGGTCATCACCCATTACCGGGGTCAGGCCATTGCGGACAAATTCATCAAGCGCCTGGAGACCCTGGGTATTCGGGTGTACAAGCACTATATCATCCCGGACTACCCCTCCAACATCCCCCTGATCGTGTCCGAGGAGGGCTTCGGCAAGAACGATTATATTGAAACGGAACGGAGCCTTGTGGTGGTCACCGCCCCCGGCCCCGGCAGCGGCAAGATGGCCACCTGCCTGAGCCAGCTCTACCACGAGCACAAGCACGGCGTCAGCGCGGGCTACGCCAAGTTTGAGACCTTCCCCATCTGGAACCTGCCCTTGAAGCACCCGGTGAACCTGGCCTATGAGGCCGCCACCGCCGATCTGGACGACGTGAACATGATCGACCCCTTCCACCTGGAGGCCTACGGCGTCACCACGGTGAACTACAACCGGGACGTGGAGATCTTCCCTGTGCTGGAGGCCATGTTCAAGCGCATCTACGGGGAGAGTCCCTACAAGAGCCCCACGGATATGGGCGTCAACATGGCCGGCTTCTGCATCACCGACGACGAGGCCTGCCGGGAGGCCTCCAAACAGGAGATCATCCGCCGCTATTACGCCGCCGCATGCTCCGCCCGTCAGGGTCTCAGCGACGTCAGCGAGGTGCGGAAGATCGAGCTGATCATGAACTCTCTGGGCATCGGCCCGGCGGACCGGCCCGTGGTGGCCGCCGCCCTGAAACGGGAGGAGGAAACCGGCGCCCCCGCCGTGGCTATGGAAATGAACGACGGCACCATCATCACCGGCAAGACCAGCTCCCTGCTGGGCGCATCCTCCGCCTGCCTGGTGAACGCTCTGAAGTATCTGGCGGGCATCGACAAAAAGCTGCCGCTCATCGCCCCCGGCGTCATCCAGCCCATTCAGCACCTGAAGGTGGAGCACCTGGGGAACCACAACCCCCGCCTCCACACCGACGAGCTGCTCATCGCCCTGGCCATCTGCGCGGTGACAAACCCCATGGCGGAGTATGCCATGGACCAGCTGGACAAGCTCAGAGGCTGCGAGGCCCACTCCTCCGTGATCTTGTCCCATGTGGACGCAGATCTCTTTAAAAAGCTTGGCGTGAACATCTCCTTTGAGCCCAGATACCAGGCAAAAAAGCTGTTTCACAAATAATACTATTTTCCGATAAAAAGTAGACACTTTTTATCGGAAAGACGCCGCTTAATGCGTCGTCCTTCTGCGCAAAAAGCGCAGAAGACGTCTCATGCAGACTCCGACGCGCTGACGCGCTATAAAAAGCAGACTTTGTCTACTTTTTATGGGAGTCTAGTATAAATCCCCGTAAAAAAACTGTCATCCTGAGCGCAGCGAAGGATCCCGTAAACCAAACGCAATGCGTTGCCGTACGGGATCCTTCACCGCTGTGCGGTTCAGGATGACATTTTCATTTTATTTCCTTCATTTTATTATAGTAGAAACGCCGCCGGTATTTCAGCTCCGCATAGGCCATGATCCGCCTCATATATACCGCGTCGTAAGCGCCCCCCACCGCGCCAACAACGGGGACGCCGTCTCCACCTCACTTTTTCAACTGCCCCGGACTGATGCCGAAGCACTCCCGGAAGGCCCGGTGGAAGGCGGAGTAGTCCGAAAAACCGCTCTCCGCCGCGGCCCGGGCCGCGCTCTCCCCTTCCCGGATCAGCCGCGCCGCGTACAAAAGCCGCTTCTGCCGCACATAAGCGTGGACGGTGCTGCCGGTCTGGGCCTTGAACAGGCGCATAAAATGGTAGCGGCTCAGATAGGCCTGCTCCGCCAGCTCATCCACCGACATCTCCCGGCCCAGATTCTCGTTGATATAGGACAGCACCGCCGCGATTTTCGGGTCTCTTGTGGCCTCCGCCCGGTCCGGCGCGGCACTGCCGCTGGCATAGATGCGGTTGATGAGCACCAGAAGCTTCACCATCTGGGTGTCCCGTATGGCCTCCGCCCCCAGCTCCTCATCCCGCATGGCCGCCTCGTAATCCTCCAGCGCCGCCGCCAGCCGCTCCTGCTGCTCGTCGTCCGGGGTGATGCGCTGCCGGCCGTCTTTGTCCGCCTTTTCAAAGCAGTCCATCAGCCCCGCGTTGGGCATGATCCGGTCAAAATATTTCCCGTCCAGATAAATGATGACCCGGTCATAGGGCTCCGTCTTGTCGATCAGGGCCTTGTGTATGGTGTGGTGCTTCACCAGCAGCACATCCCAGGGCTTCAGGGCATAGGTGATGTCCTCCACCGTGTAGTCCACATGGCCGGACAGCAGCACCACCACCTTGTCAAACTCGTGGAAATGGAAGTCCCGCTCCTGCCCCGCCGTGTCCCGCAGGTGGAAATAGTGATAGTTCTCTTCCAGATAGCCCGCCCGGTTAAAAAGCTTGTCTTTTGTCATTTCTGCACCTCTCTAAATCATTGTAGCGCACTTTTTGCAATGTTTCAAGCACTGATTGCAATTTACATTGCAATATCTCAAAAATATAATAGCAGCGTAACATTTCATTGTAAGGAGCGTTGATCCCATGTCCTCCAAGAAGAACTTTTTCAAGAATTACGGCTTTCTGATAACCATGCTGGTGGGTATCGTGGCCGGCTGCATCGTAGGTGCTGTCTGGCCCGGCGCTACCGCCCTTGAGCCGTTGGGAACCGTATTTATCAACCTGATGTTCTGCGTTGTGGTGCCGATGGTGTTCTGTTCCATCGCCTCCGCCATCGCCAATATGAACAGCGTGGGCCGCGCGGGCAAAGTGCTGGGTTCCACCGTCGTCACCTTCCTGGTCACCGCCGCCATCGCCTCTGTTCTGATGTACATCGTAGTGCGCATCTTCCCCCTGACCACCGGCTCTTATGAGTTCGTTGAGGGCGAAGTGGACGCAGGTCTGGGCGTGGCCGACATGATCATCAACTTCTTCACCAAGCCCGACTTTATCGAGCTGTGGAGCCGCAGGGCCATCCTTCCCCTCATCGTCGCCGCTATCCTCTTCGGCTTCGGCGTTCAGATGGCCGGCGGCAAGGATACTCTGGTTGCAAAGTTTCTGTCTGACATGACCGCCTGCATCATGAACGTGGTCAAGATTATCACCTACTATGCCCCCATCGGCTTCTTCGGCTTCTTCGCCTACCTGGTGGCTACATACGGCCCCGAGCTGATCGGCGACTACAGCCGCACCCTGATCATCTACTATGTGATGTGCTTTGTCTACATGCTCATCTCCTCTCCCATTTATGCACGCTTCGGCGGCGGCAGAGGGGCAGCCAAAGTTATGTTCCAGCATCTCTTTGCTCCGGCGGCCGTCTCCTTCGGCACCTGCTCCTCTGTTGCCACCATTCCTACCAACATGAAGGCCGCGGAAGACACCGGCATCTCCAAGGATGTGTCTGAGATCGTCCTGCCCCTGGGCGCTACCATGCACATGGACGGTTCCGCCATGGGCGCCATCATCAAGGTGGCCTTCCTGTTCGGCATCTTCGGCCTGGACTTCGGCACCGGCAAGGCCATTCTGGCCATCATCGTGGCCGTGTTCTCCTCCGTGGCCATGTCCGGCATCCCCGGCGGCGGCGGCACCGGCGACCTGGTCCTCTGCACTGTGTTCTTCCCTGAGCAGCTGGCCATCGCCTACCCCATCTCCATCGCTCTGGCGAACCTGATCGATCCCCCCGCAACCATGGTCAACGCCGCCGGCGACTATGTGGCCTCCTTCATCGTCTCCCGCTTTGTGGACGGTAAGGATTGGCTCCAGAAGAAGCTCCATCCCACCGCGGGACAAAAGCAGTAAGCTGTATAAGAGGCATTGACCGTTCTGGTCAATGCCTCTTCAGCTTGTCAAAAAAGTCCTTACAGGACTTTTTTGACCGCTTCAGCCGCCGAGCGTTTTGAATCCTTCAAAACGCTGCTTCGCCCAAAAAGCTTGAAAAATCAAGCTTTTTTGCGGCGGGTTATTGTAACGCGAGAATTGCGCTTCGCCGCTGCCAGCGGCAGATGAAGGCGATGCGCAATTTCCGCAGCCGCGCCGTTTGCGGGCCGTCGTAAAACAGGCCCGCAAATGGCTTTGCGGCAAGGCGAGCAAAGGGGCCTTGGTCTCGCTGAGGCTCGGTCACGCTGCGGCTCTGACATGCCACCGGCATGTCATTCACTACCGCAGCGCCGCTTCGCTACCCCTCGCGCTCCCCCGCGCCTCTGTTGTCGACGACTGAAGCATAGTTTTTTGACAGTCTCAAGAGGCATTGACCGTTCTGGTCAATGCCTCTTACAACGTTGGCAAAAATTTTATTAAATTGTAAAGGGGTTTCAGTAAAACGACTGCTTTCTTGCTTGGAAGGGCTCGTTTTGTTGCCGCCCCCCTCTTTTGTGCCATACTATAAAATTTCCATTTCCTGTTGCTTTTTTCACGGATTTATGTTAGCTTATAGGCCAAACCTGCTTTCTCGCGTCTTTCAAATCCTTACCGGACGCTGCGGAAGCATATTCACGAAATTAGGAGGAAAGCAAAGCATGAGAAAACACAGGGCTTACAGATTGCTGGCTGTTCTGCTGGCTGTTCTGCTCTTGTCACAAACCGCGGCATTCCAGACCGCCGCATACGCAGAAGACGGCGCAGCCCCGGTCTTGAAAAACGGCACCGCCGTGATCCCCTATGGTGCAGATTCCGCTACCGTTAAGAACATCCTTTGCAGCGCGCTTGTGGCAAACGCCGATCAGGTCGACGCGCAAAGCCTCAAATGGGAGTATGAATGCGAAGGGAAAGCCTCATTATCATGGGGGAATAAAACCTTTGGTTCGATCGAAGGCTTTAAAAGCACCAATAAGGTTGGATTGATCACTACTACCTATAAGCACCCTGCCTTGTCGGAGAACTCCGATGGTGTATATCGGATACGGTTGGAGGGCGCAACGGATTCCGTCACCTTGACAAAGGCAGCAAAATACGCCTCTTCCATTACGCTGAACGCCGGCGCAGCCGTGAACCTTGTATACAACGACGATCTGACGGTGGATTACTATAACCTGCGGCAGCAGATCTGGGAAAATGCCGTCGCTGCGACTGAGCCTGAGCTGACCCTCGCCGACGTCACCATTGAATACTACGCGACCGCCATCTCAGGCAGTCTTGGTTCTCTTGGTCAGGCCTACGTGCCGCTGGAGGGCGGAAGCGTCAGCGGACTCAACTACCCCGCCATGACCGAGGGCACGCGTAAGATCCGCGTCTCCTATAGTGGAGACGACACGCATTTCAGCGCCTCCGCTGAAACCGAGCTTACCGTTCTCGGCCGTCCCGCCGTATGCTTTGCTCTTAAAGAAGGCCCTTATCAGGTAGATATGGTGTTCAACGACGATCTCAGTTATAACTATGCCGCCGTGGAGCAGAGCATATTCAACGCGGTGGTGGAGTCCACGGAACCCAGCCTGACGTTTGAAGACCTAAGCATCCAGTATAACGCCGCCTACGTAGGCGAAAACTACCAGTCTTTGAGCTACACAAGCGCGACAACCAAGGCTTTTGGCCCCGGCGAATGGAGCATCCGGATCTCTTGGGACGGAAACATGGAATATGCAGGCGGCTCTGTCACCGTGCCTGTGAGCTGCGTGGACAGCCGTACTGCCGGCAGCATAAGCTTTGTGGAATCTCCCTCCGTAAAGCTTGTATACAACGACGATCTGACGGTGGACTACGATGCTTTACGGCGCGCGGTTTGGGAGAACGTCGTCAGCCAGACCACCCCGGATACATTGACGCTGGATGATGTTATCATCGAATACTATGCAACGGCAGTCACCGGCTCCGCCGGTTCTCTGGGCAAGAGCTATGCGCCTCTGCAGGGCGGAACCGTCGGCGGGCTCAACTATCCCGCCATTGCTGAGGGCGCTCAGACCCTCCGTGTCTCTTATGCCGGCGACGTCAGCCACACCGGATTTTCCGGCGAGGTCTCAGTTAACATATTGGGCCGGCCGGAGGTCGCGTTCATACTGAAGCCCACTGAGGGTCCCTACTCGGTCGGTGCGGTATTCAACGACGATCTGAGCTATAACTACCCCGCCATCGAGCAGGCTATTTTTGACGCCGTTGTGCTCTCCTCCGAGCCCGAACTGACCCTCCGCCAGGTGAAGATCGAATACAATGCGGATCCCACCGGCATCCTCAATGTCTGGCAGCCGCTGGACAAGGGCGGGCTCAACGCCTTTGACATGGGAACTTGGGATATCCGTTTCTCTTGGAGCGGGACCACAGAATACAAGGATGGTTCCTTCACCGTTAAGGTAACCCTTTCCGATAACCGTATTGCCAGCGAGATCATCTATGCAGAAGGCGCTGCTATTACTTACAACATGGATGCCAACGTGATGAAGCAGGCGCTGTTTGACACGGCCATCGACTGGACAAACTCCACACTCCCCGAAAAGTCCCTCCTGAGCATTGAGGACTTCACCTTTGAATACTACGGCGAGAACGTGCTGAACGACAACATAAACGGCGGCGTATCCCAGTGGGCTCCCGTTGAAGGCGGCACCGTCAATCTTCTGACCTACCCGCAGATGGGTGCCGGGGAAAACCAGCAGCTTCGCATCTCCTACACCGGAAACGCCGAATACCGTCCCGTGAAGAACGCGGAGGGTACCGTTACCGTAAACAAGGCCACTGTAAAGGTTTCTGTCCATTCTACCAATATCTATGTTGATGAGTCCCTTCCCGCAGGCTTTATCACCACTGACCCTGCCGACAAATTCGACATTTATACAATTTACGCAGGTCTCACCAACAACGTCACCTCATACGTTTACCTGCAGCTCCCCGCTCGTTTCACCAACGAGACTGTGCTGAAGGTCCTTGACCCGGTGGTAAAGAGTATTTACGGCAAAACGCTCTCTCAGATCATGCAGGACGGAATGACCGTTGGCGAGCTGCGCCAGCTGCTGAGTGCACAGGAGCTTCTTGACCTGCTGGACAAGCTGAACATTGACACCGGCACCTTTGGGCAGATCGTAAGCGTTCTCAACAAGCTGCCCGGGATCTTTGACAACGTTCGCGTCGCTTTCGGTACGCCGAAGAATGCCGGCCTTTACACCGTATACGCCATCACCGATAACAAGAACTATGAGACCGGCGTGGGTACGGGTATGCTTCTTATCAAGGCGCGCAGGATCGGTGTGAAGCTCGAGTGGAACGAGAGCATCCGCAAGCTCAGCGCCGCTGAAGCTGCCGCTGCCGACTTCGGCGCTACCGTGACCTACAACGGAGAAGCTGTCGCCGATCAGAGCAACGTGCATTATCTCTACACCGGCATCACCAGCAGCCTGAAGCCTTACACCAGCACAACAACTCCCCCCACGGAGCCCGGCCGCTATACGATGACAGTCGTCACGCTGGGCGGAAACTATCAGGCCCTGCCTGTCACCCGCTCCTTCCAGATCACTAAGTGAACGGAGCCACATCATAATTCCAGATCCCATAGCCGGTCAACACCGGCTGTGGGATTTTTTCTTTTCTGCGTCCATATTCGCCTGTATTTTCGCAAGATGTAGTATATCATTGTGTCACATCCACAAAATAAGGAGGTTTTGTGATGCAGGCACTGCGAAGCCGCCCCGGAGTACGGCGGGGCGGAATACTTTATTTGAGAACGGACGAGCTTTCGCCCAATCCCGTGCAGCCCCGCCGTCGTTTTGACGACGAGGCGCTGGCGGAGCTGAGCGAGAGCATAAAGACCTACGGCATACTGAACCCTCTCACCGTGCGCCTGCGCGGCGGGAAATATGAGCTGGTGGCGGGAGAACGCAGGCTTCGGGCGGCAAAGCTGGCAGGGCTGCCGGAAGTACCCTGTATCTTGCTGGACGTGAACATGGAGGATGCCAGCCTGATCGCCCTGGTGGAAAATCTCCAGCGGCGGGATCTGGACTTCATTGAGGAGGCGGCGGGCATCAACCAGCTGATCCGCATGTTCGGCATGAGCCAGGAGGAGGCCGCCCGGCGCATCGGCAAGTCCCAGTCCGCCGTGGCCAACAAGCTGCGGCTTTTGAAGCTGCCGCCGGACGTGCTGGAGGCCCTGCGGGAAAACGGCCTGACCGAGCGCCACGGCCGGGCGCTGCTCCGGCTCCAGCGGCCGGAGGCCCAGCGGGAAGCTCTGGCGTACATCATTGATAACGGCCTGACCGTGGCCGCCACCGACGCCTATGTGGACGCCCTTTTGAGCAGCCCGGAGCCGGAGCCGCCGGCAGAGCCGGAAAAGCCGGAACACAAGCGCACCTTTGTGCTCAAAGACGTGCGGGTGTTTCTCAACACCCTGTCCCGCAGCATCGACCTGATGAAGCAGGGCGGCATAGACGCCGGGGTGCAGCGGCAGGAGACGGAGGACTCCCTCATTCTGACCATATCCATACCGAAAAGCAAGGGAAGCTCTGTTTAAATCAACGTGCGCAGATTTGCGGCAGAAATTTTCGCTGGCGAGGAAGAAAAGTGCAGGAATACTTTGTGTATTTCAAACTTTTCTGACGATGACCAGCGGGGATTTATGCCGTGAAGATAAGCGCGGGGATTTAATCAGAGATTCCCAAAATCAAACATAGGACAATCCACCGCCCCCGTAGAATATACGGAGGCGGTGATCTGTTATGATAAGCTATTTTTCCGATCTGCGCTACAAAGAGGTGATCGACGTCCACTCCGGCTTTCGGCTGGGTTATGTGTGCGACGCGGAATTTGACGACGCGGAGGGACGTCTTGTCTCTCTGATCACCCCCGGCAAGGCCAAATTTTTCGGGCTGCTGGGCCGGGAGGACGACTATGTGCTGCCCTGGGACTGCATCGTGCGCATCGGCAGCGACATTATTCTGTTTGAGGCCAAAGGCGAACTGCTGCGCCGGAAGCGGAGGAAGCACGGTTTTCTGTGAGTTTTGGGGCATATTATATTGGTATTGGCAAAAGCCGTCTTTTGCGTTATACTTACTTAATACCCCGAAAAAGGACTGATTACCATAGAAAATACGGAGAATAAAAGAGAACGGGCGGTGCTGGCCGGGCTTTCCGCCGCCAGCATGGATGAGCATGAGCGCTCCACCGAGGTCTCCATGGAGGAGCTGGCCGCGCTGGTGGACACTGCCGGCGGCGATACCGTGGCCATCATCATGCAAAACCGCCCCACGCCCGACCCCCGCTGCTTTATCGGCGACGGCAAGGTGCAGGAGATGAAAGAGCTCATCGCCATGAACGACTGCGACCTGGCGGTGTTTGACAACGAGCTGACCCCCTCCCAGATGCGGGTGCTCAGCGAGGAGCTGGGGGTAAAGGTGCTGGACCGCTCCGGATTGATTCTGGACATTTTCGCCCAGCGGGCCCAGACCAGAGAGGGTCAGCTCCAGGTGGAGCTGGCCCAGTACAAGTACCTGCTGCCCAGGCTCACCGGCATGTGGACCCACCTGGTGCGGCAGACCGCCTCCGGCGGCTCCTCCCCCATCGGCACCCGCGGTCCCGGTGAGACCCAGCTGGAGACCGACCGCCGCCACATCCGCCGCAAGATCCAGAAGCTGGAGGAGGAGCTGGCCGCCGTGCGCAAGGTGCGAAGCACCCAGCGCCGCCGCCGGGAGAAAAACGCCATGCCCGTTGTGGCCCTGGTGGGCTACACCAACGCGGGCAAATCCACCCTCTTAAACTGCCTCACCGGCGCGGACATCCCGGCAAATGACCGGCTGTTCGACACCCTGGACACCACCACCCGCCGCCTGCGCCTGGACGAGACCCAGGAGGTGCTCTTGTCCGACACCGTGGGCTTTATCCGTAAGCTGCCCACCCACCTGATCGAGGCCTTCAAGGCCACCCTGGAGGAATTAAGCTACGCCGATGTGCTTTTGCATGTGATCGACATTGCTAACCCCGAGTGGGAGGAGCAGGCCCGGGTGGTGGACGAGCTGATCCGCCAGCTGGGCGCGGAGACCACCCCCTGCCTGCGGGTGTGCAACAAGTGCGACACCTATATCGGCATCCTGCCCCACGGGGACAATGTGGTCTGCATCTCCGCCCGCAGCGGCGAGGGGGCGGACCTGCTGGTGAAAAAGCTGCTGGAGATGCTGGACAAGGGCAAAAAGCAGGTGACGCTGAAGATCCCCTATACGAAGGCCGGTATCGCGGACATGCTGAACCGGGAGGCCAAGGTACTCAGGCTTGAATACACCGACGACGGCATAGAGGCGGAGGCTGTGGTCACGCCGGAGACCTTCGGCAAAGTCAAAGAATTTATCCCCGGCTATAGAGAGCCCAAGGAGGACTGGGAAGATTGAGCATTCTGGAAACCGACCGGCTGATCCTGCGCCCCTGGCGGGAGGAGGACGCCGCAGACCTTTATCACTATGCAAAAGACCCCCGGGTGGGCCCTGCCGCCGGCTGGGCGGTACATAAGGACGAGGCGGACAGCCTGCATATCCTGCGCACGGTGCTGATGAATGACGGAAAGGCGGAAAATGAGGTCACCTGGGCCGTCACCCTCAAGGGCAGCGACGAGCCTGTGGGCAGCATCGGCGTTTTCCCCTCTGAGGTCTCCCTGGGCGCCGGCGAGCCGGAGATCGGCTACTGGATCGGCGTGCCCTTCTGGGGGCAGGGCTATATCCCGGAGGCAGTGCGCTTTCTTCTCCGCCGCTGCTTTGAAAAGGGGGCGGAGCGGGTCTGGTGCAGCCATTTTGCAGGCAACGAAAAATCCCGCCGGGTGATCGAAAAGTGCGGTTTTCAGTACCGCTGCACCCAGGATTGGTTCGTCCCCGCCTTCAACGAGACGCGAAAGGCCCTCTATTACTCTGTCAGCCGGGAGGACTGGGAGCAATGACTGAATACTACATCCCCACCGGGCCGGGCGAGGCGGAATTTACGGAGAAGCGCTCCCGCTTTCTGGGCCATGTGCGCCGGGTGGAGAGCGAGGAGGAGGCCAAGGCCTTCATCGCGGAAATGAAAAAGAAATATTACGACGCCCGGCACAACTGCTGGTGCTACATCATCCGGGACGGGGCCGAGCGCTACTCCGACGACGGGGAGCCCCAGGGCACTGCCGGCATCCCCATGCTGGAGGTTTTCCGCCGGGAGGGGCTGTGCAACGTGGTCTGTGTGGTGACCCGCTACTTCGGCGGGGTGCTGCTGGGCGCCGGCGGCCTGCTCCGGGCCTACACCAAAAGCGCCAAGGACGCGCTGGACGCGGCGGGCGTCTCCGTGGTGCGCCGCTGGGTGGAGGCGGAGCTGCCCTGCTCCTACGCCATGGCCGAGCGGCTGAAGCTGGAAGTTGCCGCTTATGACGGCATCGTCACGGATATGGACTATGCCGCCGCCGTGACCATCCGGGCCCTTGTGCCCGAGGAACGGGCGGAGGATTTCAAGGCCCGTATCTTCGATCTCAGCGCCGGGGCGGTGACCGCCGCCCTCACCGGCGAGGCCTTCCGGGCCGTGCCGCTGAAATAAGAGGGCGCGGAAAAAAATCTTCAAAAAAATAAAGGGAAATAAAAAATTGCGTCGTATAAGAATAGTGAGCGGGTAAACTGCTCACTATTCTTCTCTTTTTATATGAAAGGCGGTGACAGGTATGTCATGTCCCAGACGGGAACGGGAATTGGCCGAGCATACATTCATCGGCGCGTACGGCGTTTTGTCCGAAAACTCCGCCGGGCGGCTGACGCCGGAGGAGGAGTGCAGCATCCGCACCTGCTTTCAGCGGGACATTGACCGGATCACCCACTCCAAGTCCTTCCGCCGCCTGAAGCACAAGACCCAGGTGTTCCTTCAGCCCGAGGGGGACCATTACCGCACCCGCCTGACCCACACGCTGGAGGTCAGCCGGCTTTCCCGCACGGTGGCAAGGGCGCTGAACTTAAACGAGGATCTGGCCGAGGCTATCGCCCTGGGCCACGATCTGGGCCACACCCCCTTCGGCCACGCGGGCGAACGGGCCTTGAACCGCATCTACCCCGGCGGCTTCAAGCACTACGAGCAGAGCCTGCGGGTGGTGGATATCCTGGAGCGGGACGGGAAGGGATTGAACCTGTGCTATGAGACCAGGATGGGCATCCTGCACCACACCCACGGCGCGCCGGACGACAGCCTGGAGGCCACAACGGTCCGGCTCTGCGACCGCATCGCCTACATAAACCACGACCTGGACGACTCCATCCGCGCCGGGATCCTGACCGAGGACCAGGTGCCGGAGATCATCCACCGCAACTGCGGCATGCGAAACAGCGAGCGCATCAATGCCATCCTCACTGACCTGATCCAAAACAGCGGGGACGGCCAACTGAAAATGTCTCCCAAAATGCAGGAGACCTTTGACTTTTTCCACGCTTTCATGTATTCTGACGTCTACACCAACCCCCAGGCCAAGGGCGAGGAGAGCAAGGTGGACGGCATTCTGAGCCGGCTGTACGACTACTATGTGCAGCATCCGGACAAGCTGCCGGAGGACTTCCGCCCGGTGATCGAGCGGGAGGGCCGGGAGCGGGCCGCCTGCGACTATATCTCCGGCATGACCGACGGCTACGCCATGGAGAAATACGG
>JBJDXP010000056.1:0-3003 GCA_051866735.1 Candidatus Limivicinus sp. | reverse complement strand
TACGCCAAATCCCCGGTTTTAGCTTAGTTAAAACCGGGGTTCTTTGACAAGCTGTAAACCCGGCGTGACGAAAGTCACGCCGGGTTTTTATACTATTCTGCGATAAAACGCTTTAGAATTTTAGCGAGGCAGAATTGTGTCAGCCGAGGCGCTTTCCGCAGCGAATAATGGACAACTATTTGCAAGGAAAGCAACGAAGGTTGGCGCAATTCTGACCGCTAAAAAATAAATGGTTTTATTGAAGAATAGTATTGCATACCGTTATTTCTTTCTCAGCACAATGGCAATGAAATTCAGGTATTTTCCGCCGCCGGCCTCCATGGACTTCCTGTCGCTGACGGCATATTCGTTCTCCTGCCTCAGCCAGTCTGCCCATACCTCGTCGTTGCTATCCATTTCCTGAACGGAAAGGACTTCCGCGCCCTGGCATTGGCCCACAATTTCGCGCCAATAGTCCACGTCGTGCAGATAATCCAGCTGCTCCGGCGTCCAGGAGAGCAAAAGCTCCGGGGGAAGGGCATTGTGGCAGTCCTTTTTCATGCCGGGGACCGCAATGTAAATATACCCGCCGCTTTTGACGAAGGGCAGGAGCTTTTCGTCCAGATACCGCCCGTCCCGCCCGAAGTAGTTGTAGGAATCCGTGCTGACAACGGCGTCAAAAAATTCCTTCTCAAAGGGCAGAGCCGTGGCGTCGGCTTTCACGGGGACGATCTGTTTCCGGTCCAGATCCATGGCATAAAAAAACTTGCGGTTCTCCTCAGGATCGCTCCACAGGTCCGCCGCGTACACGGTAAAGCCGTACTCCTTTGCAAGAAACACGCTGGTCAGGCCCTGCCCGCTTCCCAGATCGCAGACCACGGCACCGTCGGGGATACGATGATTCAGCAGCAGCTCCTCTTCCAGCTTGACGGGATTGGGCCCCATGATCTTTGCCTGCAAAGCGGGCGTGTTGTATTTTTCGCTTTTACAATAATTCATTTTTCTGGTCTCCTTATTTTCTGCGGGAAGTCCGGTTTATTTTTGCGATATTCTTGAATTTCGCGTTCTTTTCGGCCAGATATCCCTCGGTGTCATCCATGTACCTGCTCTCCGTTTTCAGCTTTTGATAGGACAGCCAGCGCGCTTCGGAAAGCTCGCCCTGGGCCAGGGCAGCCCGGACAGCACAGCCGGGCTCGTTTGTGTGGCCGCAGTTACGAAAACGGCACCTGGCCGCCAGAGCTTCAATGTCGGAAAAGCTTTTGCCCAGCCCCCCTTCGCTTTCCCACAGGCCCAGCTCCCGCATTCCCGGCGTGTCGATGACCATGCCGCCCTGTTTCAGCAAAAACAGTTCCCGCCGCGTTGTTGTATGCCGGCCCCGGCCGTCGCCGCGCAGGCCATTTGTATCCAGCCGGTCCTCTTCCAGCAGCCGGTTGATCAGCGTCGATTTGCCCACGCCGGAGGAGCCGATCAGGGCGACGGTTTTCCCTTCCACGATATAGGGCAGGAGCTTTTCATACCCCTCCGGCTCCAGGGCGGAGCACAGAAGGATATCCACCCCGAAGGCGACGGACTGGACCTGCCGGATGAAATGCGCCGGGTCCGTACACAGGTCGGCTTTCGTCAGGACGATGACCGGGCTTGCCCCGCTGTCCCAGGCAAGGGCCAGGTAGCGTTCCAGCCTGCGGAGATTGAAATCATTATTGAGGGACGTACAGATAAACACGGTGTCAATGTTGGCGGCGACCACCTGCTCTGCACAGCCCGTCCCGGCGGCTTTGCGGATAAAAACGCTTTTTCTTGGCAAGACACCGTGTATGATGGCGCGGCCCTGCTGAGAATGAGGGTCGATCATCACAAAATCACCCACGGCGGGATAGTCCGAGGGGCTTGTTGCGTGGTAACGCAGTCTGCCGGACACCTCCGCCAGCTGCTCGCCCCTTTCACTGACAAGGCGGTAGAGCCCCTTCTCCTGAGAGAGGATCCGGCCGATAACAAAGCCTTCATCACAGGCCTGCGCGGCTTCCACATATTGTCCCAGCAAGCCGTAGGCGGCCATATCTACTTTGGTCATGGCCCTTTCCTTTCCTCTGTCCCGGCGGCGTTCATCTGAATAAACCGCGCAATGTGGCCCTCCAGCAGCGCGGTCAACGCTGCCTTATCGTCCGCCTGGTCCCACATGCTAATGAGCAAATAGAGCGGGGCATAGTAAGCGAGGGCAAGCTGCTTCGGGTCGGCCTCCCGGAGTACGCCCTTTTTGCTCATTTCGCGGAAAATGTCCTCCATATAGGCCACCGGTCCGGCCACAAGGCAGCCGTTGTATAATTCCGCCATTTCCGCGCTGCGGTATTGCTCCAGCGTCAGCATCTTACGGAAATGGGAGGCGAAGTCATCCTCCGTCCAGAAAACAAACTGGGCCAGCGTAAAGCGCCGGATATTCTCCAGAGAGACATCTTCATAGGTCTCCGGCGACTGGTCAAACTGCTCTTCCGGCACCTCGTATTGCCGGGACCGCTCCGCGTCCACCTGGAACATCCGGGCCACGATGCTGTCAAAAATATCCCGCTTGTTTTTGTAGTGCTTATATAAAGCCCCTTTGGTTATGCCCAGCTCCCCTGCGATATCACTGACGGAAACCGCCTCATAGCCCTCTCGGGCAAATAAGCGGAGCGCGGCCATCAGGATCTTTTCCTTTGTGTCTGTCATGCTGTCCTTCCTCTCATTTGGTAAACGAGCGTTTACCAAAAGTATAGTAAACAATCGTTACCTTGTCAAGAGACAATTCAAGATACCTGCCCGGGCATACAGGCAAAAAAACACCCTGCCGTCAGGCAGGGTTCCCTCATCAAAGGGAGGCTTTGGTGCGGTGCGAAATCGCACACTATGCACGGAGTCGAATGGCGTACAAAAGTGTATCCTTAACCGTTCGGCAAATTGGAAGTTGTTTTCGGCTTGAGTACAGGAAATGATGAGGGTGGCGTCTACAGCCCAAGGCTCCCTCTGATGAGGGAGCTGTCAGCGAAGCTG
>JBJDXP010000055.1:0-3006 GCA_051866735.1 Candidatus Limivicinus sp. | reverse complement strand
GCCTACGGCCCCATCCTGCAGGGCCTGAACGCCCCCATCAACGACCTGTCCCGCGGCTGCGACGCGGAGGAGGTCTACCAGATGTCCATCATCACCGCCGCGCTTGCATAAACGCAGACGGACATTTCAACAATAGTAAAGGGGCTGTTAATGCAGCCCCTTTTTCTTCAACGGAGGTCACCATGGAACGGGAAGAATACATGGCTCTCGCGCTGGCCCTGGCCAAGGAGGCGGCGGAGGCCGGCGAGGTGCCGGTGGGCTGCGTGATCGCAGACGGCGAAGGCCGCGTCATTGGCCGTGGCCGGAACCGCCGGGAGGAGAGCGGCGACGCCACCGCCCACGCGGAGGTAGAGGCTATAAGGCAGGCCTGCGCCGCTATTGGAAACTGGCGGCTGGAAAAATGCAGCATCTATGTGACGCTGGAGCCCTGCCCCATGTGTACCGGAGCCATCATCAATTCCCGCATCCCCACGGTGGTCTTCGGGGCGCGGGAGGCCCTCTCCGGCTCCTGCGGCAGCGTGATCGACCTGTTTTCCGAAAATTACGGACACCGGCCCGCCGTATTCGGCGGCGTCCTGGCGGAGGACTGCGCCGCCCTGCTGCGTGACTTCTTCCGGGGGAAACGGTAAAAAAAATAAAAACTGTCATTCTGAACCGCGAAGCGGTGAAGAATCCCGTATGGCGATGTGGGCCTTCTGTTTACGGGATTCTTCGCTGCGCTCAGAATGACAGCTTTTTTATACTAATTTATGCGGAAATTTATGCCTTTACGCTGCCGTCGGGGTTGAAGAGAGGCAGGGGGGCCAGGACGATGATGTCGTCTCTGCTCTGGGCGTCGCCCTCGGCCAGGACGGCCATCTTGCCGGCGATAATGCCGCCTGCCCGGGTCACCAGCTCTTCCATGGCGTGGAGAGACTCGCCGGTGGAGATCACGTCGTCAACGATGAGCATGCGCTTGCCCTTGATCAGCTCGGCGTCGGCCGTGTCGATGACCAGCTTCTGCATGCTCATGGTGGTGATGGATTTCACGTTCACCTCGAACACGCCGGACATATAGGCCTTTGCGCCCTTGCGGGCCAGGAAGTACTTCTCCGCTCCGCTCTGGCGGGCCATCTCGTACAGCAGGGGTATCGCCTTTGCTTCCGGCGCGATGATGTAATCATACTCGGGTGCGCGCTTGAGAAGCTCGGCGGCGCAGTGGACTGTCAGCTCAACATCGCCGAACATGACGAAGGCGCCGATGTACAGGTCGTCCGCGACCTTGCACAGGGGCAGTTCCCGTTTTAAGCCGGCAATGTCCATCTCGTAAGTCATTTTATTTTTCCTCCTGAGCGTATAGTAATTTCAAAACGCTACTATTTTATCGTATGTACGGAAAAAATCAAGTATTTCCGCGAAAAAAAGCCCGGGAAAAACAAAGAACCGCACAGTTTTTGGCTGTGCGGCCCTTCGTTTTGGGAGAAAAGAGAGGATTTATAGGAGTAGAAAAGTAGCAATTTAAATGTCCCGTTCAGGGATTGGCAGAGTCGGGCACGGCCTCGTCAAAGATGACGGTAATGGTTCTGCTCTCGCCCGCTCTGTACAGCTCCAGCTCGGCGCTGTCGCCAGCGGAGTACTGCTTGATGGCCTGCTTCAGATCACTGTAGCCCGTGATCTCCACATCGCCCAGTCTGGTGATGATATCCCCGGCCTGGATGCCCGCGTTCTCCGCGCAGCTGCCCGATTCAACGGACTTGACAAAGGCGCCGATGGGCATGTTGTAGTACTGGCTGTACATGGAGTTGTAGCGCTCGTCAATGGAGACGCCCATGTAGGCCTTGCCGGTGACATAGCCTTTGGTGATCAGGTCGTTGGCAATTTTGGCCGCGTCGTTGATGGGGATGGCAAAGCCAAGTCCTTCAACGCCGGTGTCACTGTACTTTGCGGTGACAATGCCCACAACCTCGCCGTTGGCGTTATATACGGGGCCGCCGGAGTTGCCGGAGTTCACGGCCGCGTCAATCTGGAACATGTTGATGGCCTCAGAGCTCTCATCGGTGGTGATGAGGCGGTCCAGGGCACTGACATGACCGGTGGTCATGGAAAACTCCAGCTCGCCCAGGGGATTGCCCACCGCGTATACGTCGTCGCCCACAGAGAGCTTGTCGCTGTCACCGAAGGTGACCGGGTCAAGGCCGCTGGCGTCGATCTTCAGCACCGCGATGTCGTTGCAGTCCTCAACGCCTACGATGGAAGCTTCATACCGGGTGCCGTCGTGGAGCATGACCGTAACGGCATAGTTGCCTTTGTAGGCATACTCGATCACATGGTAGTTGGTGAGAATGTATCCGTCCGAGGAGACGATAAAGCCGGAGCCGCTGACGGCGGAGGAACTGGTCTGGCCGAAGAAGTTGGTGTAGGTCACCTCGGTGGTGATGCCGACCACCTCATTACAGGCCTGGTCGTAAATGGAAGCGATGGGCTTTGCGGCAGTCGTGGTGCTGACCGGGGCTGGCGTCGTGGACGTCTGGCCGATGGACAGGGCCTCTTTCGTCTGCTCTTCCAGCTTTTCCTCTAGAGCGGCGATCCTGCTGTTCATGCTGCCGGCCATGATGCCGGCTCCGCAGACGCCGCCCAGGAGGGCACACACCAGGCACATGCACAGGGCCTTTACCCATTTGCCGTGGGGCTTTTTCTCTTTTGGCGCTTTGACGGGTTTCTCGGGTGGAGTGTAATATCTGGGGGGGACGGTGTTCTCGTTTTCGGGAACATAGTGCGCATCAGAGTAAATTTTCTGCGTATAACCGTTTTTGTAGTGGTATTCGCCGTTTACTCTGTCCGTGTCGCCTGAGTAACCGCCGGAGCTCTGCTGTTCAGGATCGGTGTTTACGTTTGTTTGCTCGTTATCGGCGGGTTCATACATAAGGAAGACCTCTTTTTGCGCTGATTTATTTTACGCGTATAAAATAACAGGCATTTATGACCTTGTAATGAACAAACTCGCAAAAAATTATAAACAAAGCGCAT
>JBJDXP010000054.1:0-3054 GCA_051866735.1 Candidatus Limivicinus sp. | reverse complement strand
TGGCGTAGTTTAAGAAGCTGGTCAGGTTGCCCACGGTGATGCCGCCGGAAATGGCAATCAGCGCGCCGGTCAGGCCCACCCCGGCATAGACCACGGAGTTGACAAACCGGGTGCAGGGGTTCACCAATGAGGAGAAGAAGATCGCCCGGAGGGATGCCTTCTGGAGTCTGCCGTTGATCTCGTCAAACTGCTCCATGGAGGCGCGCTCATGTCCGAAGGCCTGGACCACCTTAATATTGCCCAGGGTCTCGTCGATGAGGCCGGTCTGTTCGCCCCGGGTGATGGTTTGCAGCTTAAACATGGAATAGGTACGGGTCGCGATGAAGTTTGCAACCACCAAAGACAGCGGCGTGATGCACACAACCACGAGGGCAATGCCCCAATGGATCCGGAGCATGAATACCAACGTGCCCAGGATGGTCATGATGCCGGTAAACAGCTGGGTAAAGCCCATCAGCAGACCGTCGGCGAAGGTGTCCACATCCGCCACCACCCGGCTGACCAGGTCACCCTGGGGATGTTTGTCCAGATAGCTCAGAGGCAGCACCTGGATATGGCGGAAGGCCTCGTCCCGGATGTCTCTTGTGACCTGGTAGGTCATGCGGTTGTTCATCTCGTTCATGAGCCACTGGGACAGGGCCGCCACCAAGGCGCAGATGGCCACATTCCGAAGATACACACCCATTTTGGCAAAGTCCACCCGGCCCACTTCCACAATGCAGTCGATGGCGTTGCCCACCAGAATGGGGATATACAGGGTCATCAGGACATAGATGGTCGCAAGCACCAGCGATGCAATCAGACCCGGCCAGTACCGGCGGATCCGCAGCAGGACTTTCTTTAATACCGTCATCTGATTATTCATGCCGCGCCGCCTCCTTCGGGAACTGGGAATAGTAGATCTCCTGGTAGACAGAGCAGGTTTCCAGAAGCTGCTCATGGGTGCCGATGCCTGCCAATACGCCGTCGTCCAACACCAGGATTTCATCCGCGTACCGCACGGAGGCGGCGCGCTGGGAGACAATGAAGGTGGTAGGCGGATTTTTCATGTTCCGGATGGCCATACGCAGATTGGCGTCGGTGGCATAGTCCAAAGCCGAAGCGCTGTCGTCCAGGATCAGAATTCTTGGCTTGCGGACCAATGCCCGGGCAATGGTCAGACGCTGCCGCTGGCCGCCGGAGAAGTTGACGCCGCCCTGCTCCACCGGGGCGTCCAGCTCCCCTTCCTTGTCCTTTACCACTTCCCTGGCCTGGGCAGTGTCCAGAGCGGCCCAAAGGGTTTCGTCATCGGCGTTTTCGTTGCCCCAAAGCAGGTTCTGCCGGATGGTGCCCTTGAACAGCACCGCCTTCTGGGGCACGATGCCGATTTGGCTCCGCAGGGAAACCGCATCGTACTCCCCTGCCGCCACGCCGTCGAGAAGCACGCTGCCCTCCGCAGCATCGTAGAGCCTGGGAATCAGGTTCACCAGGGTGGTCTTGCCGGAACCGGTGCCGCCGATGATGCCAATGGTCTGCCCCGGCTGGGCAGTGAAGGAGATGTGCTCCAGAGAGGGGTTGGCAGCTCCCGCGTACCGGGCAGTGACATCCCGGAATTCCACCTTGCCCTGCAAGTTTTCGGCGGAGCGGCTGCCGTTTTTCTGGTCCGGCTCCAGCTCCAGCACGGAGGAGACCCGGTTGGCGCAGGCCGCGGCCTTGGTCATGGTGATGATCAGGTTGGCCATCTTGATCAGCTCCACCAGGATCTGGGACATATAGTTATACAGGGCAATCACCAGGCCCTGGGTCAGGACGCCGCCTTCCACCTTCCAGGCGCCAATCTGCACCAACAGCACCACCGCCAGATTGATGACCACATAGGTTACCGGGTTCATCAGCGCGGAGATCCTGCCTGCAGACAGCTGCCGCTGGGTCAGCTGCTGGGTCTGGTTTTCGAAAGAATCCACTTCCGCCTCTTCCTTGCAGAAGGCCCGCAGCACCCGGACGCCTGCCAGGTTCTGCCGGGTGGCGGAGGTGACGCCGTCCAGGGAGGCTTGGACCCGCTTGTACATGGGCATGGTAATCAGCATAATGCCGAACACGATCAGGCACAGCACGGGAATGACACCGGCAAACACCAGCGCCGCCTGGAAGTCAATGGTGAACGCCATAATCATAGCGCCGAAGACCACAAAGGGCGACCGCAGCAGCAGCCGCAGAGTCAAATTCACGCCGTTTTGCACCTGGTTGATGTCCGAGGTCATGCGGGTGATCATGGTGGAGGTACCCAGCTGGTCGACCTGGCTGTAGCTCAGGCCCAGGATATGCTCCAGCACCGCGTGCCGCAGCCTTGTGGAGAAGCCCACCGCCGCCACAGCGGAAAAATACTGGGCAGTGACGGAGCTGATCAGGCCCACGATGCCCAGGGCGATCATGACCAGGCACATCTTCACGATATAGCCGTTATCCCCGCTGGCAATGCCCTGATCCACGATGCTGGCCACCACCAGGGGGATGAACAGCTCAAAGGTGGCCTCCAGCAGCTTGAACAGCGGGCCCAGGACGCACTGCTTTTCATAGCCTTTCAGATATTTCAGAAGTTTTTTCAAGTAAATCACCTCTCTGATTCTGGAAGGATTATAACACTGTTTTTCCCGGAAAGCAACGAGGAAGTGATCATTCCGCCGGGGAATTATTCTTTTCATAAAGGAACGTTTTGGTTATTGCAGCATTCACTGCAGAGAAAGGTAAATGCCCCTCTCCTATTACGTTGTAACATTGAAATCTTGCACCCAATGTAGGGCGGGGGCTTGCCCACGCCGAGTAGTAGGACACGCAACCTTCTGCGCTAGACGCAGATATGTAAAACCATAGGTGCGTCGGCGGGGGCAAGCCCCCGCCCTACATTGGGTGCAATTGTTAACAGTAGATTGTACGATAAACGATCATTTATCGATGTTCTCCAGCCATGCAGGGATCCAATATACAGAAAAAGCCCCTTTGGGGGCTGATTTTATAAAAGCATCTGTTCGTTGATAGCCAGCCGGAAGGTCAGGCCCAGCCGCTCCGCTGCCTGGC
>JBJDXP010000053.1:0-57455 GCA_051866735.1 Candidatus Limivicinus sp. | reverse complement strand
GCTACGGCGCAGACGACGTACGCGAGGGTGTGGCCATCATGCACGCTGAGGGCGTTGACGTGTCTATCACCGGCAACTCCACCAACCCCACCCGCTTCCAGCACCCTGTTGCCGGCACCTACAAGAAAGAGTGCATCGAGCAGGGCAAGAAGTACTTCTCCGTGGCCTCCGGCGGCGGCACCGGCCGCACCCTGCACCCGGACAACATGGCAGCCGGCCCTGCTTCCTACGGCATGACCGACACCATGGGCCGTATGCACTCTGACGCGCAGTTTGCCGGCTCCTCCTCCGTCCCCGCTCACGTGGAGATGATGGGCTTCCTGGGCATGGGCAACAACCCCATGGTCGGCGCAACCGTCGCTGTGGCTGTTGCCGTGAACGAAGCACTGAACAAGTAATTTTTCCATAGTGATTCAAAATGAGGTCCCGTTAAAGTGGGGCCTCATTTTTTATCAGATATGGACAAAAGTACTAAATTTTGAAATAAATTTTTCGCGCCTTATTGCGTTTCCTTCACGCTTGTTATAAAATGAAAACCGAGATCCCGGAAGGGAGATAATACTAATTCTTGATGGAAAGATTGAATCAGCAGCGAAGGGATATTGGTGCAAGACAAGGCAGAGGAGCGCCGCCATACTTTGTGTATGGCAAGTGACGATAACGCAGTATTGCGCCAATAGACCAAGCTGATCTTAAAGATTTTTATCAAGAATTAGTATAAGGGAGGAACTACCGTGAGCGAAAAGGAGAAAAAGCGCTGGGGAGACCGGCGCGACGGCCGCTGGGTGAGAGAGGCCCCCGGCCTGCAGACCGTTATGGCCCACCTGATGCCCAACCGCACGGACTGCGAGGTCTATATCAACGATACCATTGACGCCACCGAGCTTGTAAAATTTCTGGAGAAGAAAAACGCGGAGCACCCCGAATACAAAACCACGCTTTTCCACTGCTTTATTCTGGGCATCGCCCGCATGGTAAAGGAGCGGCCGCTGATGAACCGCTTCATTCAGGGCCGGCGCATCTATGAGCGGGACGAGATCAGCCTGAGCTTCGTCTGCAAGCGCCGCTTTTCTGACAGCGGGGAGGAGGCGCTGATGGTGCTGGTGCCCAAGGACACGGACACCATCGACGATGTGAGCCGCAAGATCGTGGGCGATGTAAACGAGACCCGCAAGAGCGAGCACTCCACCGGCGGCGTGGACGCGCTGCTGGACGCCTTCGCCAAAATCCCGCGCCCGCTGTTGATGCTGCTGATCCGCATTATAAGATGGCTGGATTTCTGGGGGATTGCGCCCAATTTCATCACCGATGGCGACCCCAATTACACCACCGTGCTGTGCAGCAACCTGGGCAGCATCAAGTGCAGCTCGGTCTATCACCACCTGAACAATTACGGCACCAACAGCATCATGGTCACTATCGGCACCCTGCATAAGGAAGAGCGCATTATGCCCGACGGCAGCAAAGAGGAGCGGGACGTGGTGGATATCGGCGCAACGCTGGACGAGCGCATTGCCGACGGCTTCTATTTTGCCCGCAGTCTCAAGCTGATCAAGCACATTTTCGCAAACCCCGAGCTGCTGGACCGGCCCCTCAGCGAGCCCAGCGGCTTTGATTATCAATAAGTGCCGGAAACGACCGGGCAAATGCTCCCCTTTCAGGGGAGCATTTTTGCGGGCCGCCACACAGGGCGGCCCCTACATTATCATCGGCAGTCTGGTGTAAGACCGTAGGGGCGGCCCTGCGTGGCCGCCCGTGTGTTTGATTCGGTCGGAAGCGCCGGAAGAAGCGGGCGACCGCAAGGGTCGCCCCTACAGTTCTGATTGGGAATAGCGGTAGGGTTGGCCCTGCGTGGCCGCCCGTCTGCGGCTCAGAATGACAGGTTATTTTAGTGAAATATTTGCCTGACGGCAAATGTGAAATAATGCCCTTCGGGCATTGTGAAATTTGATGCTGTGCATCAAGTGAAATGAAATAAATCCCCTCACGCCCGCAGGCATTTCACATGGCAAAGCCATATTTCACACCGCGAAGCGGTATTTCACAAATCCCGCAAGGGTTTTATTTCGTTGAAAAAAGCACGCCGAAGCGTGCTTTTTTCACGGGTGCGCGTTGTGCCAGGCGGAGTAATCCGCGTTGCCGTTGGGGCCGTCGAAGCTGCCGTCCAGCTTGCTGATGGCCCGGTTATACTCCTCCGAGCCTTCCTCATAAGGCGTGGGCCGGTAGTCGTTGGACTCCCGGGCCTGGCTGACACAGCAGGGGATGACGGTGATGCTGTCGTTGGTGACGCTGCCGTCCAGATCCCGCTTCAGCGTCACCTGCACAATGGCGGTGTCCCAGTCGGAGGGGTTGGTGTTGCCGCCGAAGCTCCAGTTGCCCATGCTGTAAAGGATGACGCCGCCGTTATACTCCTCGATGGGCTGGAGACAGTGGGGGTGGCTGCCGTAGATCATATCCGCTCCGGCGTCAATACAGGCGTGGGCCAGGTCGATCTGGTACTGCTCCGGCTGGACATGCAGCTCAATGCCCCAGTGAAAGGCGCAGATGATGTAATCCGCCCCGTCGTTTTTCAGTTGCTCAATGGCTGCAAGGCACTTGCCGGTATCCGGGGTGTAGTTGTTGAACGCACAATAGATGCCCAGCTTCAGACCGTTGGGCGTGGTGACGATCTGGGCCTGGTCCTCCTTGCCGTAGGGCATGTTCACGGCCTCCAGCGCGGCGTATGTATCCTCCGTGCCGGTGGTGCCGAAGTCCAGGCTGTGGTTGTTGGCGGTGGTCACAAAGTCCACGCAGCCATGAACCAGGATGTTGGCCCATTCCGCAGGGGCGCGGAAAAAGAAGGTCTGATTGGACCACAGGGCCTGGTCGGAGAAGGTACACTCCAGATTGCCGATGGTGTATTCGTCGTTTTCAAAATACTGTACGGTGTTGGAGAAGGGATAGGCATAATCCCCGTTCATCTTCCGCTCATAATCGGTGGTGTACTGGTGGGAGGCCAGCGTGCAGTCTCCGATGTAGGAGATGGTGAAATACTCCGGCTCCGGTGTAGGTGTGGGCGTGGGCGTGGGGGTCGGGGCAGGCGTCGGCGTGGGCGTGGGCTCCACGCTCTCCGCAGGCGTGGGAGAAGGCTCGGCGGCCGGGCTGTAATTTCCCAGGGACACGCGCAGCATGACCACATAGCCCATGGCGCAGAAAGTGATAAACAGGCAGATGACACTGACAATATATTTCTTCATGTTTTAAACCTCAACAGTAACAGACAGTGTTCCATATTATAATGAAGTTTATCGTATAAAGCAAGCATACTTTTCCTGCCGGAGGTAAAATTATGAATTTTAAGAAATGCACAGGGATAGTATATGCCTGCATAACAGAATCATGCCGCAGCTGTACCGGCAAGGAGCCGCAAAAAACTCCCGGGCGCAAGGCCCGGGAGATGTGTTTTTATCCTCTTTGATACCAGGAGCTATAATCCACGCTGATATCGCCGCCCTCGTAACTGCCGTTGAGCTTGGAGATGACCCGCTCATATTCCGCGCTGCCCTCCTCGTAGGGGGTGGGCTTATAGTCGTTGTAGGCGTATTTCTGGGCGTCGTTGGGGTCAGGCTCCTTGCTGCTGACCCGGCAGGGGATGACGGTGATGCCGTCGTTTGAGACGCTGCCGTCAGCGTCCCGGCGCAGAGTGAGCTGAACGATGGCAGTGTCCGGATCCCTGGGCCTGTCGCTGCCGCCAAAGCTCCAGTTGCCCATGCCGTAGAGGATCACACTGTCCTTATACTCCTCAATGGGCTGGAGACAGTGGGCATGGCTGCCGTAGACCAGGTCGGCCCCCGCGTCCACACAGGCGTGGGCCAGGTCGATCTGCTTCTGCTTGGGGGTGTAGACCACCTCGTCCTTTCCCCAGTGGAACATGCAGATGATATAGTCTGCGCCGTCGTTTTTCATCTGCGCAATGGCTTTTGCGGCTTTGCCCGCATCGGGGTAGAAATCGTTGTAGGCGGTGTAGATGCCGAACTTGATGCCGTTTTTGCTTTCAACGATCTGGGCCTGGTCCTCAATGCCGTAGGGCAGGCCTACAGCCTCAAGGGAGGCGCAGGTCTCGTCCACGCCCACCTGGAAGAAATCGTAACTGTGGTTGTTTGTGGTGGTCACAAAGTCCACGCCGCCCTGGGTCAAGATGTTGGCGTAATCGCTGCCGGCAAGAAAATAGAACATGGCGACAGTGTAGTCATAGGTCAGCTTGCGGTCAGAAAAGGTACACTCCAGATTGGCTATGGTAAACTCGTCGTTTTCAAAGTACTGCACGGTGTTGGCAAAAGGGTAGGAAAAATCTCCGTTCACTTTGTTGACAAAGTCAGCGGAGTTGGGGCGGGGGGCCAGGGTACAGTCGCCGATGGCGGAAAGGGTGAAATATTCCGGCTCGGACTCCGGCTCAGGCTCCGGCGTCACCTCCACAGAGGTCTCTGCAGGGTTTGCATTCTGAGGGGGCTGAACATCCTCCGCTGCGGGCTGGTTGGCTATATTCACCGCGTCCACATTCAGGGACATACGCTGCAGCACAATATAAAACATTGCGCAAAACAGCAGCAGCACACAGAGAAGGCATAAAAGATATCTTTTCATTGACCAAACCTCATAAGAAAATAATCGCACTATGGTATTGTATTTTCTTTTTCCCGATAATGCAATAGTCAATATGTTAAAATTTGCAGCAAATAATGCCAAAACCCCGGAAAAACCGGGGTTTTGGAGAAAAATTAAGAAAATTAAGAATTAGTATAGTATTAATATTACAGCAGGCCGCCGATTTTGATGAATACGGGAGCAAAGACCAGCGCCACAACGGTCATCAGCTTGATGAGAATGTTGATGGAGGGGCCGGAGGTGTCCTTGAAAGGGTCTCCCACGGTGTCGCCCACCACAGCGGCCTTGTGGGCCTCGGAGCCTTTACCGCCGTTGTGGCCCTCTTCAATGTACTTCTTGGCGTTATCCCAGGCACCGCCGGAGTTGGACATATAGATGGCCAGCAGCACGCCGGTGACCAGAGAGCCGGCCAGCAGACCGCCCAATGCGGCGGGCCCCAGCAGGATGCCCACGGCCAGGGGCACGGCCACGGCCATCAGGCCCGGGGCCACCATCTCGCGGAGAGCGGCTTTGGTGGAGATGGAAACGCAGGAGCTGTAATCCGGCTTGCCCTTGCCTTCCAGAATGCCGGGGATCTCCCGGAACTGGCGGCGGACTTCCTCGATCATCTTATAGGCTGCTTTCGACACGGAGTTCATGGTCATGGCGGAGAAAGCGAAGGGGAGCATACCGCCAATCAGCAGGCCGATGACCACATGGGGGGACAGCAGGTCGATGTTTTCCAGACCCACCTCAGTGGCGTAGGAGACGAACAGAGCCAGGGCGGTCAGAGCGGCGGAGCCGATGGCGAAGCCCTTGCCCATGGCGGCGGTGGTGTTGCCCACGGCGTCCAGCTTGTCGGTGATGTTGCGCACACTGTGGTCCAGACCGCTCATCTCCGCAATGCCGCCGGAGTTGTCGGCAATGGGGCCGTATGCGTCCACGGCCACGGTGATGCCGGTGGTGGAGAGCATGCCCACTGCCGCCAGGGCGATGCCGTACAGATCGTCGGTGACGGCGTAGGATATGTAAATGCCCACGCAGATCAGCACAATGGGCACCCAGGTGCTCATCATGCCAACGGCCACGCCGCTGATGATGGTGGTGGCGGAACCGGTCTCGGACTGCTCGGCAATGCGCTTGACGGAGCGGTAATCCTCAGAGGTATAGACCTCCGTCATAAAGCCGATGACCAGACCCACGATCAGTCCGGCGATGATGGCCAGCGCGCAGTAAATGCCGCCGAAGAACAAATAGCTCATGATGACGGAGACAACAGCCACGATGCCTGCGGACACATAGGAGCCCATTTTCAGGGCCTTGTGGGGATTGGCGTTCTCCTTGCCCCGGACAAAGAAGGTGGCGATCACCGAGGCCAGAATGCCGAAGGCGGCGATGATCAGGGGATAGATGGCGCCGGCGCCCTTGAAAAGACCGGTGGCGGAGACACCCAGGGTCAGCGCGGAGACCAGCGCGCCCACATAGGACTCGAACAGGTCAGCGCCCATGCCGGCCACATCGCCCACGTTGTCGCCCACATTGTCAGCGATGACGGCGGGGTTGCGTGGGTCATCTTCCGGAATGCCGGCCTCCACCTTGCCCACCAGATCCGCGCCCACGTCGGCGGCCTTTGTGTAGATGCCGCCGCCCACACGGGCGAACAGGGCGATGGACGAAGCGCCCAGCGAGAAGCCGAAGAGAATGTTGTAGTTGCCGGTAAGAATGTAGATCAGACTGCAGCCTAAAAGGCCCAGGCCCACAACGCACATGCCCATCACCGAGCCGCCGGAGAAGGCGATGGACAGGGCCTTGTTCATGCCGCTCTCCATGGCTGCGTTGGCGGTGCGCACATTGGCCTTTGTGGCCACCTTCATCCCGCAGAAGCCTGCGGCGATAGAGAACAGCGCGCCGATGATGAAACAGACCGCCGTGCCGATATTAATGAAAACAGCGATCAGCACAAAAAGCACCACAATGAAAATGGCGAGGATTTTATACTCGGACATCAGGAAAGCGTTGGCTCCCTCGGCGATGGCGGAGGCGATTTCCTGCATTCTGGCGTTTCCTGGCGCGGCCTTGGACACATAGTGCGCCTTGTAGGCGGCGAACAGCAGCGCAATCAGCGCAAGCACAGGCGTAAGCCAAATGATTTTTTCCATAAAATGATTCTCCCTTTAGTTTATTTGCTTCTGTGTTTGTACATTTTAGACTACAAGCTGCTTTTTATCAAGGCTGAAAAAGCAAGTCTTCGGGCAAAATGACTAAGTTCGTAGGATTCACTGAAATGCAGGAGCGAAAATGCGACTTCTCCGGCAAATTATACAAAAAATTTACCGTTTTATGTAAGCCAAAATGAGAGATTACGACACTTCACGGTAAAGTGTATCGACACTAATTGGGTAAAATGACTAAATCCATAAATTTAAAGCAGAACTTGAGGCGGGATTCTTTATCAAAAACACACAAAGAAAACCATAAAATGCAAAACAGCCCGACTCACCGGTGCTTCGACAGGGACTGAAAAAATGCACAAAAATACCATGGTATTTTCAGCCAATAGGGAGATATTCACCGGCACGGCGAAAAAAGCTTGACTTGAAAATGGAGAGAGTCATATTATTGTTACAGATTAAACGATATTTTAAATAGGGGGGAACAAGCATTGAGAGACCTAAAGCACATGATCTTTTTTGAGGACCTTCTGCAGGATGCGAACAACGCCTTAGTTCAGCAAGCCTGCGCCCAGGGCAAGCTGGCTCTTGCCTACAACTGCTCCTATATCCCGGAAGTTCTGCTGGATGTGGAGGGCTGCTTCGGCGTCCGGCTCAGGGCGCCGCGCTGCACCAGTCCTGACCTTGCCACCTACTACATGACCAACCGCTCCTGCCCCTATTCCAAGAGCATTCTGGAGCGGGCCTTCGAGGGCGGCTACAATTTTATTGACGCGCTGCTGGGCCAGGAGTGCTGCACCACCATGAACCGCACCGAGCAGTATTTCGAATACTGCAAGCTCATCCCCAAGGAGAAGTTTTTTGTCAGTTACATCGACATGCCCCTGAAAAAGTCGGACTGGCACGCGGGCTATTTCCGCCGCCAGATCGAAAAGAAGATCATCGAGCCCCTGAGCCGCGTCTACGGCGTGGATTTCAGCGAGGAGAAGCTGAGAGCGGCGGTGGAGCGGCACAACGAGGTCTGCCGGATCATCAGTCAGATCGGCGCGCTGAGAAAGCGGGAGAATCCGCCCATCACCGGCTATGAATTCCATGTGATAGAGCTGGTGAGCCTGACCTGCCCCAAGGAGCTGATCCTACCCTATCTGCGGGAGACCCTGGAGGAGGTCCTTCAGCGCGAGCCGGATCCTCAGCCCTTCTACCGGGCCAGGGTGATGGTGGCCGGCTCTGAAATCGACGATCCGGAGTTTACCAAACTGCTGGAGAGCTGCGGCGCTTTTGTTGCGGCGGACCGCTACTGCTTCGGCTCCATCCCCGGCCGGGAGGAAATTGTTCTGGAAGAGGGCAAGGATATCCTCCAGTCCATCGCCGACAGCTATCTGTACCACAACCAATGCCCCCGCACCATGGGCCCTGAGGCCATCGTGGGGCGAAAGCAGTTTCTCTTTGACCTGGCCAAAGAATACGGCGCGGAGGGGATCATTTTGCAGAATATGAAG
The DNA here is from genome assembly GCA_051866735.1 of Candidatus Limivicinus sp. Lineage (GTDB taxonomy): Bacteria > Bacillota > Clostridia > Oscillospirales > Oscillospiraceae > Limivicinus. The sequence goes on along the minus strand of JBJDXP010000053.1, from coordinate 49,162 downwards.
TTCTGCGAGTACTGGGGCTACGAACGGGCCCAGGCGGCCATGTGGATGCAGGAGGGCTTTGCCCTGCCGGACACGCTGCCCGTCTGCCAGATCGAGCGGGACTACACCATCGCCGCCGCCGGGCAGCTGCGCACCCGTTTCCAGGCCTTTGTGGAGTCCCTGGAGATCAAGCGCATCCAGGCGGCACGGTGAGAAAGGGGAGAGTCCTATGTGGAAAAGAAAAGTAAGCATCAAGGAGCAGTACGGCTCCCTCAAACATTTTCTGAAAGGGGACGAGGACTGCCATTACATTGGCCAGCGCTACATAGAGGGCACCAATATCTTTGCCCGCCGGGAGTGGCGGGGCGTGAAGGACACCTCCTACGCCTTTTACCGCTGGCTTGTGACCTGGGTGAAGATGGGCGGCCTGGTGGCCCGGGACCCGGTGCGCATTTTGAAGGCCTTTTTCCGCTACCGCTGGCTCAGCGCCTACCTCATCGCCCCGGCCATGATCGACCGCTGGATCGAGGGAGACCGGGGCATGGCCCTGCGCTGTGACCTGGCCGCCGTGGACTGCATGATCAGCGACTCGGTGGACACCCTGTGGGCGTCTCTCCGGGCCGACCGGAAGCTGGGTGAGACCGAGTGGACGGAAAAGACCGTGGCCTTTGACTACACCCTGCCCAAGCACCTGATCTTCGGCTTTCCCGGCACCTACGCCATCAACATGCAGCAGCACGCGGCCTTTATGCTGCCTTTGATCCGCAAGGAGCTGGGCTCCTACTATGTGGACCAGGCGGTGAGCTGCGGCATCCCCGGGGACATGTGCACTCTGCCCCTGGTGGAGACCGGTGTGGCCGTGGTGGGGGAATACCCGGACATCGGCAACTTCTGGATGACCACCAACAACCCCTGCGACGCCAACATGATGGACAACAACGCCATGTATCGGGAGCTGTCCGCAAACGGCAAAAAAGCGGTGCACCCGCTGACCACGCCGCTGATGTACGACGACCCCACCACCAAGGAGCTGGGGGTTCACGAGCTGTACGAGGCCATCGAGTTTATGGAGCAGCAGTTCGGCCGCCCCTTTGACTGGGAGGCCTTCAGGGACCATCTGCGCGCCACCAACCAGGTGAACCGGGAGGAGCTGGAGCGCTGGGACATCTACGCCAGAACCGACAACGGCTGCCTGAATGCCGTGCTGCAGGGTCTGTTCCGCATCTACTTCTACCAGCAGGGCGGCACCAAATATTTTGCCAAAACCTCGCCCAAGCTGCTGAAAATGTTCTATGAATGCGTGGAGAAGGACATCAAGCCCTTCCCCAAGACCCGGCACCGGGCCCTGGCCTGGAGCTGCGGCTCCACCTATTACATTCAGGGCGTCAGCTGGCTGTATAACTGCTGGGGCATTCTGTGCGTGATCAACATGGATTCACTCACCGGACACAACATCATCGACATCGAGGACGAGGAGATCATGATGGAGGACCTGGCCGACTGGTACTCCCACACCCCCATGCGCACCCACACCGTTGGCGGCAACCGGCATATCCTGCAGATGTTCGAGACGGCGGAGAAGTTCAACTGCGACACCATCATTATGTACGACGACATCGGCTGCAAGGGCATGGCCGGCGCTCAGGGCCTGCTGGAGGAGGAGTTCAACAAATACCGGGACCGCTTCCACATCATCTGGATGCCCCACTCCCTGATGGATCCCCGCATCGTCCCGCCGGCCGAGGCCAGACGGGCCGTGAACCAGTATATGACCGACGTTCTGCATGAGGAGCCGCTGGACCCCACGCTGGTGGACTTCGACGACTCCATGGGCTGGTAAGAAGGAGGAAGAATGATGAAAAAGGTTTTGAAGCTTATCACTGTGCTTTTGGCCCTGCTCTCCGGGCTTTTTGCGGTGTATTATTTCAATCTGGACATGAAGCTGATGCGCTCTGTGGTGCTGCCCTTTATGGACAAGTATTTTGACAAGCAGCAGCCCCAGCGGATCATCTGAGGAGGTTTGCCATGCTGAAAAATCCGAAAGTCACGCCCCGGGCGCTGACGACGAAGGAAAAGGCGGACCGGGCAAATGACATCTACGACAGCTTTGCCAACTACCTGTGCTTCTGCCCCAGCTGCAATTATGTGGATAAGACCAACATGTACCTGATGCGGGCGGAAATGCGGGTGCAGAAGCTGCGGGACGAGGGCGTGCAATGCCCCAACTGCGGCCGCTGCGGCTGGATTTTGGGCTACCCTCTGGGCAGTACCACCGGCTTTGTGAAATTTTAAAAAGATGACAGGCAAAAAGAAAGAGTGCATCAAAAAGCACCCTTTCTCAGACTGTAGACAAAATTACCGGCAGTGTATAGAGCTGCATGGGGAGAGCGCAGAGAGGGGACGGGAGTCCCCTTTCGGCGTACAATCTATGCTTATTCAGGAGTATTTTTGAATACTCCTGAATAAGTCTTCAAGGCGTCGAACTGTGTCGACGCCTTGAGAAAGGGTGCATCAAAAAGCACCCTTTCTTTTTGCAAAACGTGGATGAAGAAAAGCTGTTCCAAATTTTCTTGTCATTCTGAACTGCGGAGGATCCCGTCCGGTTACGCTGTGACTTCTGTTCACGGGATTTTTCGTCACTACGTTCCTCAGAATGACAGAGAGAGTGGGCGGTTCAGAATGACAGGGAAAATGGGGGCTTTGCGCGGGCGACCGCATCCCAAAATCCATTCGTAGGGGCGATTCACGAATTGCCCGCCGGCCTCCAGGTCCGCCCATTTTGTCATCCTGTACAGGCTTGCATATTGACAGTAATATGACGGCCTGATAGTATAAACTCAAGATGCATTTTTTGACCGGGCAAGCGGCAAAACCGATGAGAAAAAACAGAAAGGCAGGAGCTGACCATGAAAAAGCAGACAATGAAAAAACTCATTTCCCTTCTCTTGTGCGCAGCGCTGATCCTATCCCTTTCGGCATGTGGAAAAACGGCAGAGACCCCGGCGGAAAGTCTGCCGGAACAGCAGGAGACCGTACCGTCTGCATCTGAGGTCTATACGCAGGCTGCAGCAGCGCTGGACGCCAGCGACGTTCTCAGTATGCAAAACGACATTACTTTGATCACCCAGGCGGGCGCAGACAGCTACAAGGAAGTGTTCAGCCAGACGCTGGAACTCCGGGGGCGCTGCGGAGACGCTCTCAGCGCCAGCATCAGCGAGCGTTGCAATTACGGCAATGTGACCGAGATGCTGGAGGAAGTCTACACCGGCGGTGTGCTGTATTCCAAGCTCAACGGCTACAGCTATCAGTCAACGCTGAGCCGGGAGGCCTTTGCGGATTACATCTTCCCGGTGGTCCTGCTCTCCGCGGAGCTTTACGGCACGGTAGAGTGGGAGGACGAGGACACCATCCGCTTTACAGACCCCACCGGGCCGGAGGACTGGCTGGGTCTGGAGGAGACGGAGCTCACCGGAGCGGAGGGCTTTGTTGACCTGGACGCTGAGGGACGCATCGTCAAAAGCGGCCTTGACGCCAGCTACAGCAAAGGCGCGGCAGAGATTCAGCTGAGCATTACCAGCACACTCCAGGAACCGGGTGCGGAGGAGATCACCGCTCCGGCAAATCCGGAGCAATATGTGTCTCTGCCTGACCCCTATGTGCCTCAGATGGTCTTCCGGGCTCAGGGCCTCAGCGGCAAGAGCACAGCCATCAGCTTTACGCAGATGGAGACCTTTACCATGTTGGATCTTTCCTATGGCATGGATAATGTAGCCCGGGCACAGACCTTCTCCTATGACTGCTGCGGCGGTCTGTCGGATCTTGTGGCCAATATGGACGTCAATGTGACGGTCAGCTCCGGCTATTACGGGGAAACCTACAACACTGTGCAGAATGAGCACTTTGAAAACGGCGAATATACCTATACCGTGGACGGCGAAAAGACGCAGGAACAGGGCATCTCCGCGCTGGATATGCGCAGCTACTATCAGAATGTGCTTACCGCCCAGATGCCGACGGCCTCCGAGTTCGCGGAATACACCCTGAGCGACCTGGGCGGAAGCTACCTGATCGAATACGTGCTGACGGATGAGGTCTGCGATTCCGTTGAGGACTATTTCCAATATAACCTGTTTTCCAACGAAAATTTCCTGGACGAGATGGGACAGCAGTCCAGTGTTGAGCCTGGCGAGCGGAAAGGCGAGGGCTATATCGGCATCGACAAAGCCACCGGCCTTCCCACCTCTGTGAGCATCAGCTATGCATCGGACTACCTGATCGACGGCATGAGCTACAGTCTGGGCTATGAGTTTGTCCAGGCCATGAACCTGGGCAGTCCATGGATCGCCCTGTCCATCAGCGAGACGGAGCCCGCCCCGGACGAGAGTCTGCCGGCCCCCACACCCCTTTTTTACCATGTGACCGGGGAAAACGGCCAGGAGCTGTGGCTTCTGGGTACCATCCATGTGGGCGACAGCCGGACCAGGAGGCTTCCCCAGGAGATCTATGACGCCTTCGCCGCCGCCGACGCCCTTGCGGTGGAGTTTGACAGTGAGGACTTCCTGGCCCAGCTGGAGAGTGACCCGGAGCTTGCCGCCCAGGTGTTCCAGTCCTATCTGTATTCCGACGGCAGTATGGGCAGCGATCACGCCCAGGATCAGGAGCTGTATGAAAACGCCGTCAGGCTGCTGAAGGCAGCGGGCCAATACTCGGCCTACAGCGATTATATGCGGCTTTTCCTGCTCAGCCAGACCATTGAGAACTTCTATCTGCAGCAGGGCTATGAGCTCAGCGCTGAGTACGGCGTGGACGCCGGGCTGATGAAGCTGGCCGGGGAGCAGGGCAAGCCCATCCTCAATGTGGAGTCCGGTCAGCAGCAGCTGCAAATGCTGGCCGCGTTTTCCGATGAACTGCAGGAGCTGATGCTGGCGGACACGGTTTACACCGGTCAGGCGGAGTTTAACCGGCAGAGCAGTGAGTTGTTTGAACTCTGGTGCGGCGGCGACGAAGCGGCGCTGACAACGGCTGTGGGCCGGGACCTGAGCACCATGACGGAGGAGGAAAAAGCGCTGTACGAGGAGAACAGGGCGCTGTTTGAGGAGTATGACCGGGTCGTGATGACCCAGCGCAACGCGGGCATGCTGGATGTGGCCGTTTCCTACCTCAACGGCGGACAGACCGTGTTTTACGCGGTTGGTCTTGCCCATCTGCTTACGGAGGAGGGCCTTGTCCAGGCCCTGCGTGACGCGGGATACACTGTTGAACTGGTCAGCTTTGCCTGAAAAAGAAGAACAAATTAGAAGCACCCTTGGCGGGTTGTTCGTATGACAATAAAACAGGCAAAAGGCGTGACGAAAGTGGTCACGCCTTTTGCCATAAGTCCTTCTTTTCTCTCCCTCCGGCAAAAATCAAAGATTTTTGCCACCTCCCTCTGACGAGGGAGGCTTTGAAATTCGTCAACTGTCTTATGAACACTGCACGTTTCGGGTACTTTTTCATTGTATCGCGGCGGCATCTTCAAGCGCCGTAGTACGCGTTGACCAGCGTCAAGACCTCCTTGGCGTCGCCTTTTAAAATGACCCGGGGCGTTTTTCCCACGCCGTCAAAGGAAAAGCGGATATTCCGGAAATTCCCCTCACTGATCCGATAACAGAAAAACTCGGCCAGGGTTTTCCGGTCTGCCACCGGAAGATCCAGGATCACGCAGGCTTCCGGCTCCTTTTCAAGTGATTCCCGGCCAGGTCAATTTCAGTATAAGGGAATCGACCCAGAGAATCAATTTGAAAAAGAACTGCTTTTTCATAGCTGCTGACTTACAGGAAATTGGCGAACACCGCCGCGCCTGCGACCGTCAGCAGGCCGGAGACCACGATGGACAGACTGCTCATGGCCCCCTCGATTTCGCCCAGCTCAATGGCCTTGGCCGTGCCGACGGCGTGGGAGGCGCTGCCGATGGCTACCCCCCGGGCGATAGGCTCGGTGATGCGGAAAAACCTGCAGGCGCTCTCAGCGAAGATATTGCCTAAGATGCCGGAAATGATGATGACTGCCACGGTGACGGACACATAGCCGCCCAGTTCCTCGCTGACGCCCATGCCGATGGCTGTGGTGATGGACTTGGGCAGGAAGGTCACATAGGAAGCGTGGTCCAGCCGGAACAGCAGGGCCAGAACCAGCACACAGCACAGGCTGGACAGCACCCCGGACAGAATCCCCGCCAGCACCGCCTGCCAGTTCTTCTTCAAAAGCTGAAACTGCTCGTACAGGGGGATGGCCAGACAGACCGTGGCTGGGGTCAGCAGATTGCTCAGCAATTTTGCACTGCTTTGGTAGGTCCCGTAGTCCAGGTCAAAGACCAGCAGGAACAGGATCACCAGCACAATGGCGATGAGAAGGGGGTTGCAGAGGGGGTACTTGAAGCGCTTTTGCAGCGCCCTGCCCACAAGGAAGGCGCCGATGCTCAAAACGACCCCGAAATAAGCCGAGTTTACGACCAATTCACTCATGGCGCGCCTCCTTTATCCGGCTGTGCCGGATCACCGCCTGGGTCACCCGGCCGGAGACAAACAGCACCACGAAGGTGGAAATAAGGGTGATCAGAATATAGGAAAGACAGTTGGGCGCTATTACGTCCCAGGCCTCCAGCAGCCCCACCGCCGCCGGGATGAACATCAGCTGCATGATGCTCACTAAAAAATCCCCGGTCTCCTTCACGGCCCGGAGCGGGATGATGCGAAATTCCAGCAGGCAGAACAGAATGACGATGCCGTAAATGCTGGCCGGTATGGGCAAGGGGAGAAGAGAATTGAGCAGTTCTCCCGCAAAGGAGATCAGCAGGATAATGAAGATCTGTCCAAGGTATTTCAAGCATGTCCCTCCAATCACGATCATGACATCAATATACCATAGCTAAACCTGAGGCACAAGGCAAAATGACTGTTTTTTCGTCCAATTCCGCCAAAAGGTGGGCTTCAAATTTAGAGAGAATCACTATTGTGTTTTCGCTTCCCGCCGTGTTACCATACACTAAATCTGGGATAGAGCCCTGCAGGGCGGAAAGGAAATAAAAATGATGACCGCACAGGAAAAAAACGTTGAGAGAGAAGAAATAAAGCAGCAGCTGTACCGCTATTGCCACGCTGTGGACCGCATTGACTATGAGCTGGGCCGCTCCGTCTTTGCCGAGGAAGCGGTGGTGGACTACGGCCCCACCTATCAGGGCAGCGGCAAGGGCTATATCGACACCATGCTGAAAACCCAGCACAAGATGATGATCTCCACCCACCACATGGTGACCAATGTCCTTATCGAGTTCAACGAGGACGGCACCCGGGCCGCCAGCGAGGCCTATGTCTCCGCCTCCTGCAAGTACAGAACCAAGTCCGGCAAGCCCAGCTTCACCGTGGAAGCCCACTGCCGCGACATCGACCAGTGGGAAAAGCGGGACGGCACCTGGCTCATCGTCAAGCGCGTTGTGGCCGGCGACAACACCTATATCGTCCGCCCCGAGTATCTGGAGGACTACAACAACAGCCGCGGCAAGAAGGCCGACCCTGCCGACCAGTTCTTTGCCAGCCTGAAGGATTAATGTTATGTAAACCATTCTGGCCGCAGATCTAAGGAAACGGTTAGTAATTTCGCTTTTTTTATACAAAGCAATGCAGTGATTTTAGACGTAATGTCCGTTGTGTCAAAGCAAACTAAGTGATAAAATTAACACAATCACAGCAGAGCATTCCCCAAAAAGAAAGGAGAAAAAAACATGACCGACCTTGAAATCCTGATCGAGAAAGAAAAAATCAGAGACCAGATTTACACCTACTGCCGCGCGCTGGACAGAATCGACAACGAGCTGGGCTACACCGTGTTTGCAGAGGACGCTGAGGTTGACTATGGCCCCACCTACAAGGGAACTGGCAGAGGCTTCATCGACATGATGCTCAAGCAGCACCGCGCCATGGTGTCCACCCACCACATGATGACCAACATCCTCATCAAGTTCAACGAGGACGGCACCAAGGCCGCCAGCGAGACTTACATGTACGCCGGCTGCAAGTACAAGGACAGAAAGACCAAGAAGGCCACCTTCACCGTTGAGGCCCGCTGCCGCGACATCGACCAGTGGGAGAAGCGGGACGGCAAATGGGTCATCGTCAAGCGCGTAGTCGCCGGCGACAACACCTTCCTGGTGATGAATCCCACCTACACCGACGACTACAACAACGGCCGCGACAAGGTGAGAGACATCTCTTACGACTTCCTGGAGTCCGTTGACTGAAAATGAATTGAACCAACTGCCCGGCGGGAAAACCCGCCGGGCAAATTTATGCCTGATTTGGTATTAGTTCAGTTATCCCGCTCTATGCAGAACTGGCACAGCAGCAGTCCGGCGGCGGAGACGGCCACGCCGATGAACAGCACCGCCGGGACGCTGATATGATCGAACAGAATTCCGCCCAGAAAAGAGGCAAAAACCGAGCCAAGAGTAGACATGCTGTAGGCAAGTGACTGGCCCTTGGCAGAATCCTCACCGGAGATATGCAGGTTCACATAGCGCACCATGGCAGGGGTAAACAGGGCAAAGGAGAAAATCTGTAGCAGATGGGCGGCGTAAAGCCCCGCCATGCTTTGGGCCAGAGCGATGGCCAGCGCTTTAAGGGTGAAAAAGACCAGAGAAAAACGCAGTACCGAGCCGCAGCGGAAGCGTTTTGTGGCCCGATTGTAAAGCAGCATCACGGGAAACTCCAGCACGGCCATAAAGCAGCTGAGCACACCCATGCTGCCCGTATTGCCGCCCACATGGCGTACCACATTGATGAGGAAATTGTTTGTTAAATTATGGGTAAAGTAGATCAGGGCCGTACCCAGAAGCAGCAGACAGAAGCGGCGGTTTTCCAGCACGAAGCGGCGCAGGGACACCCCGGCCTTCTTTTCTCCGGAAGGGGAGAGTGCCTGGTTTCCGCCGGGAAGGTTCAGCGCGCCCAGAGCCGCCGCCTGAAGCAGAATAATGGCCAGCCCCACATAGGGCAAAATGAAAGAGCCTACACGGTCGGCCAGAAAACCCAGCAGCAGTACGCCCAGCGCATAAAACACGGAGCCAAAGCCCCGGGCCGCAGCGTAGTTCACCGCCGGACCGGCGTGGTTCAGCTCAAAGCTCAGCTGGGTCAGCATGGGGTTGCCGGAGATACAGGCGGCGATGTACAGCATGTACATCAGGGAGACTGCCGGACTTTGGCCGGGAATCAGGATCAGACAGAGTACCGCAAGGGCCTGTACGATCAGCAGCATCCAGCTGACATGAAAAACGGTGACGCGTTTGGCGCTGTCCACCAGAGCCGCAAGACTGGGGGAGAGCAGAAGACTGATGATGTAGCCCAGGGCCATCACCGTGCCCAGCTGGGAATTGCTGTAGCCCCGGCCCTGAAGATAGACCGCGCAGTAGCCCACCGCTGCGCCTAGACCCATCCAGAAAAAGCCCTGAAGCAGAGAATAGATGATGCTTTTACTCTGTTTCTTTTCCATCGCCGTTCCTCCCAAGCGAATATGCCAGCAGATTATAGCACTGGTGCAAAGGAAAAACAAGCGGGAATCGTTCAAGTCCGGACGCCTGTCCGGCCTTGAACGATTCCGCCAAATCTCCCTGGATTGGGCCGCAGAGCGAACAGGATGACAGACATGATTTTTTATGCTATAATCAGCCGGAAAGGGGTTGAGATGATGTATTTTGACACACATGCCCATTATGACGACAAGGCCTTTGACGCCGACCGGATCGCGCTGCTGAACGCGCTGCACGATCAGGGCGTGGACCTGATCATTGACCCGGGCTGCGACGAAGAGAGCAGCCGGGCCGCTGTGGCGCTGGCGGAGGAGCTGCCCTTTGTGTATGCCGCCGTAGGCGTCCACCCGGAGGAGCTGGCGTCTTACAGCGGCAGTCTTGCCGTGATTCGGGAGTTGGCCGCCCATCCCAGGTGCGTGGCCATCGGGGAGATCGGCCTGGACTACTACTGGGACGCGGAGCACAAGGAGGAGCAGAAAGCCCTTTTCCGGCAGCAAATTGAACTGGCACTTGAATTATGTAAACCCATCATTGTCCACGACCGGGAGGCCCACGGGGACTGCCTGGACATTGTCCGGGACTATCCCGAACTGCGGGGCGTGTTCCACTGCTATTCCGGTAGCGCCGAGATGGCCAAAGAGCTGCTGCGCCGGGGCTGGTATCTGGGCTTTGACGGGCCTGTGACCTATAAAAATACCAGAAAGACCCTGGAGGTGCTGGAGATTTGCCCCCTGGACCGGATCTTGATCGAGACGGACAGCCCCTATCTGACCCCGGCGCCCAAACGCGGCAAGCGCAACGACTCGGGAAACCTATGCTATATCGTAGAGAAAATCGCCGAAGTGAATGGCCTCAGCCCGGAGGAGATGGCCCGGATCACCATGGAAAACGGCCAAAGGCTGTTCGGTATATAAAAGGAGAGCAAAATGACCGATTATCTTGAACTGGAGCGGCGGCTCACCGCGCTGATTCACGGCGTGCCCCATTTTATCGCCAATCTTTCCAACGCCTCTGCGCTGCTGTTTGACACGCTGGAGGACATCAACTGGGCGGGCTTTTACCATATGGAGCAGGGCCGGCTGGTGCTGGGGCCCTTTCAGGGCAAACCCGCCTGCATAGAGATCCCCCTGAACAAAGGGGTCTGCGGCGCGGCGGCGTCAAGAGGGGAGACTGTGCTGGTGGAAAACGTCCATGAATTTCCCGGACATATCGCCTGCGACAGCGCCTCCAATTCCGAAATCGTCATCCCCATACGGAAAAAGGGCGCCGTGGTGGGCGTCCTGGATATCGACAGCCCCACCGAGGGCCGCTTTACCGAGGCAGACAAAGAGGGCCTTGAGCGCTTTGTCAAGGCCCTGGAACGAGAACTTTTTAAATAAAGGCTCCCCTGAAAGGGGAGCTGGCTGCCCGAAGGGCAGACTGAGGGGTCTGCTGAAGTCACCAACGCGCCAACGTAGGGCTTATGCTGGTTTTTTACGTCGGTTTTAAACCCCACCGTCATTTGCTTCGCAAATGCCACCTCCCCTGTTAGGGGAGGCTTTTCTTTTTCCTGCGGAGGCGCGCTTATTTTCGTGCCGCTTGCAGAGCATATTATAGAGGAAAAGCCCCAGCGCGCTGAGCACAAAGGTTGCGGCGAAGATGATCAGGGCAAAGAGATAGCTCTCCGTCCCCAGCGCGTCCCCGCCGGCGGTGGAGGTGACAATGGAGGGGATCCGGCCCAGAGAGCAGATGATGAGCAGCATGGGCAGCTTAATGTCCGTAAGCCCCGCATAGTAGCACAGCAGATCCTTGGGCGTCCCCGGCAGCATGAAGATCAGCAGGAAAAGCAGGTTGCGCCTGGGCGAGGAGCGGAGAAAGCGCAGAGACTGTATCTTTTCCCGGGGAAAAAAGACCTCCACCAGCCGCATCCCGTAGCGCCGCACCAGGCAGATCACCGCCGCGCTGCCCAGGGAGGCCGCCAGCAGACACAGCAGCGTGCCCTTCACCGCGCCGAAGGCGTAGCCCCCGGCGATCTCCAGCGGCTCCCCGGGGATCAGCGCTGCCAGCACCTGCAGGGCCACCATGCCCATGTAGGCCAGCATCCCCCAGACGCCGTGGCCGTCCACCCAGTCACGGAACTTGTCCGGATCGGAGGCAAAGCGGACCATAGGCCGCCCGATCAAGGCGCAAATCAGCACCAGCATCAGCATGAAAAGGCCCACGGAGGCATAGGAAATGGCTTTTTGTTGTTTTCGGCTCAATTCTCTTTTTGTTTTCATGTCTGTTCCAGCAATCATCCGGCCCGGCTCAGCTCCGCGAGCCGGTACAGGCTGCCCTCAAAAACACACCGGGCCTCCGGCAGGGAGGCATAATCCTGGGGCCGCATCAGGGAGGGCGGTTTGGGCAGGGCACAGACCCCGCTGTCTTCCAGTACCTCGCCCACAAACTGGGAGCAGAAATAGTGTCCTTCCCGCTCCTCGGCAATGCCCAATTTGCACAGGGCCAGCCCCTTTATACTGTAACGGTAATCCAGCCGGTTTTCAAGCATTTTTTCCACTTTCTTCCGCGCTTTTCCGTAGGCAGAGCGGGAGACGGGCAGGGCGTACAGGGCGCAGGGCATCTCACTGTGGCGGCAGAAATAGCCCTCGTGAAGATCCTCCCGCACCAGCCCCGCCGGAAGGGGAAAGGCGGCGTTTCGCCGGGCAAAGCTGCAAAGGCTTCGCAGCTTCGGGTCAAAGGCCAGGGACACATGGGTGTAGCTGTCCCCGGTGAAAAGGCTGATGGCGCAAGAAAGGAGAGTGCCGGAGCGGGTGAGCAGGATGTAGATCCCGCCGTTGTTGTTTTCCGTCATGGTTTTCACCTCTGGTGCTGATTTAAATGCGCACTGAACAAAGCCGCAAGCCATGAAAGTAATGGCTTTCAAGGCCAATTGGCTTTGTTCAAGTGCGAGGGGTTTGCGTTTAATTGCGCAAAACCCTTGCTCGTTCCATGGCGTGGTGCACCACGCCATGGAAAAAACGCATTGCAACAATGACTGAATTCCATAAAAACCGCTAAAAGAGCCGTTTTTATGGAATTTCGCGGCATACGCCGCGTGAATAAACCGCTTTGCGGTTTATTCAGCAGTCATTATTATAGCGGAGAGGGGATTAAGAAAAAATCGGGCGAATGTTTATGATTGCTTTAAGATTTTCTCTGCGGAAAAACAAAAAGGAACAAAACTTTCGATTTAAATGCAAAAAGCACTTGACTTCATCGCCACATAGTGCTAAAGTGATGCCATCCCAAAGGGAGGCAACGCTATGTTCAAGTTTCGCTTTGCATTTGCATATGGCTTTACCTATTACTTTTTTAGAAGCTGTAATAGTCATTTGTGCTGCAATTAACGGACCTTCACCCTGACGCTAACGTGGCTGCACAGATGACACTCTGTGCAGCCACTTTTGTCTCTGCCGGGAAAAATCCGAAAACTTACATTTGGAGGAAGAAAAAATGAAAAAGATCCTTGCTCTGGTCTGTGCCGTTCTGATGGTTCTGGCACTGACCGCCTGCGGCCAGACCGCCGCCCCCGCGGAGAGCGCCGCTCCCGCCGAAGCTCCTGCCGATGTTGCCGAGCAGACCTTTACTGTGGGCATCTGCCAGCTGGTTCAGCACCCTGCTCTTGACCTGGCCACCCAGGGCTTCAAAGACGCCCTCACCGAGCTGATGGGCGACTCCGTCACCTTTGTTGAGCAGAACGCCTCCGGCGACGCCGCCACCTGCTCCGTCATCTGCACCCAGTTCGTGTCCGACGAGGTTGACCTGATCATGGCAAACGCCACGCCCGCCCTGCAGGCTGCCGCTTCTGCCACCGCGGACATCCCTGTTCTGGCCACCTCCATCACCGACTATGGCACCGCCCTGAGCATTGAGGACTGGACCGGCGTCACCGGCATGAACATCTCCGGCACCTCCGACCTTGCTCCTCTGGACGGCCAGGCTCAGGTCCTCAACGAGCTGTTCCCCGAGGCCAAGACCGTGGGCATCCTCTACTGCTCCGGCGAGCCCAACTCCAAGTACCAGGCCGACACCATCAGGCCCCTGCTTGAAGGCTACGGCTACACTGTCACCGAGTACACCTTTGCCGACTCCAACGATGTCTCCAGCGTGGCCGCCACCGCTTGCAGCGAAGTGGAAGTGCTCTACATCCCCACTGATAACACCGCTGCCTCCTGCACCGAGGCCATCAACAACGTGGCCCTGAACGCCGGTGTTCCCATCATTGCTGGTGAGGAAGGCATCTGCGCCGGCTGCGGCGTGGCCACCCTGTCCATCTCCTACTACGACATCGGCTATGCCACCGGCGAGATGGCCTACGAGATCCTGGTCAACGGCGCTGACGTCTCCGCCATGGAGATCCAGTACGCTCCTCAGTTCACCAAGGAGTACAACGCAGCTATCTGCGAAGCCCTTCAGATCACCGTTCCCGAGGATTACGTCGCTATCGGCGAGTAATTTTAGAAAGAAATAACAAAGGAGAAGACCCGTGAGTATTGCAGCGTATTTCTCATCGCTCAGCCTGCTCAAGCTGCTGAAAAACGTACCCGGCGGCGTGGCGCAGGGCCTGATATGGGGGCTTATGGCTCTCGGTATCTATATCACCTTCCGGCTGCTGGATGTGGCTGACCTGACCGTGGATGGTTCCTTTACCACCGGCGGCGCATGCACCGTCATGCTCATTTTAGCCGGATGGCCGGCCTGGGCCGCTCTGCTGGTGGCCCTGATCGCGGGCCTGCTTGCGGGTTTCTGCACCGGGATGCTCCACACCAAGCTGGGGATCCCGGCCATCCTCTCCGGCATTCTGACCCAGTTTGCCCAGTACTCGGTGAACCTGCATATCATGGGCATGGCGGCAAACAAGGCGGTGAGCGTGGACAAGTTTGATCTGATCCTCTCCTCCCGCAATATCCCCTCGGCCATTATCACCGGATTGATTATCGCGGCAGTGCTGGTGGCCCTGGCCTACTGGTATTTCGGCACCGAGCAGGGCTCCGCCCTCCGCTCCACCGGCGATAATGCCGCCATGAGCCGGGCGCTGGGCATCAATATCGACAACATGAAGGTTTTGGGCCTGTCTCTCAGCAACGGCGTTGTGGCCCTGGCCGGCGGACTGATGGCCCAGTATCAGGGCTTCGCGGACATCAACATGGGCCGCGGCGCCATCGTCATCGGCCTTGCCGCCGTCATCATCGGCGAGGTGCTGGGCCGGGCCATCCTGGGAAAACACCTGAATTTCCTGGGCACATTGAGCTTCACGGTCCTGGGCGGCGTGCTGTACTACATTGTGGTGGTCATCGTGCTGTGGCTCAAGCTCAACTCCAACGATCTGAAGCTCTTCACTGCCATCATCGTGGCCGTGTTCCTGGCCGTGCCCCATTTCCGGGACAGGTCGCAGAACTCCTTCCGCAAAAATAAGAAGAAGGAGGCAAAGACCGATGCTTGAAATCAGAAATATCAGCAAGACCTTCAACCCCGGCACCATTAACGAGAAAAAGGCCCTTCTGGACCTGAGCCTGACCCTGAAGGACGGGGACTTTGTCACCGTCATCGGCGGCAACGGCGCGGGAAAATCCACCCTTTTAAACGCCGTGGCCGGCGTCTGGCCGGTAGACAGCGGCAGCATATTGCTGGATGGGGAGGACATCACCGCCCTGCCCGAGCACAAGCGGGCCAAGTATATCGGCCGCGTGTTTCAGGACCCCATGATGGGCACCGCGCCCAACATGCAGATGGAGGAAAACCTGGCTCTGGCCCTGAGAAGGGGACAGAAACGGGGACTGCGCTGGGGCGTGACCAAGGCCGAGCGCCAGGAGTACCGGGAGAAGCTGAAAACCCTGGGCCTGGGCCTGGAGGACCGGATGACCGTGAAGGTGGGCCTTCTGTCCGGCGGCCAGCGCCAGGCGCTGACCCTGCTGATGGCTTCTTTGCGTAAGCCCAAGCTCCTGCTGCTGGACGAGCATACCGCCGCCCTTGACCCGGCTACCGCCGCCAAGGTGCTGGAGCTGTCCGACCAGATCGTGGCAGAAAACGGCCTGACCGCCCTGATGATCACCCACAACATGACCGACGCCATCAAGCACGGCAACCGGCTGATCATGATGGACCAGGGACGCATCATCCTGGATATCGAGGGCGAGGATAAGAAGCATCTGACCAAAAAGGACCTGATGGATAAATTCGCCCAGGTGGCCGGATATCAGCTGGACAGCGACGAAACGCTGCTGACCAAAAACTGAACAGCAAAAACACAAGGGAGGCGCTTTTGCGCCTCCCTTTTCATGTTCCCAAGGGTGTGCATTTTTGCGGGCGACCACAAGGGTCGCCCCTACAACGTTAATTGCAGTCTGGCGGTAAGCCGTAGGGGCGGCCCTGCGTGGCCGCCCGGGAAGGCCACCTCATCCGGCCCTCCGGGCCACCTTCCCCTCAGAGGGGAAGGCTTTTGCTCTGCACCTTTCAAGCCTCCTCCGTACCAATGCCTCCCCTGTGTAAGGGGAGGTGGCTCCGCCGTAGGCGGAGACGGAGGGGTTGCAATAGCTGCCCAGCGTAACCAAGAACGACAATCCCTCAGTCTCGCTAACGCTCGACAGCTCCCTTTACACAAGGGAGCCTTTTTGCGGGCCGCCACACAGGGCGGCCCCTACGTCGTCAGAAAAAACTCGCGCCGTTTCATTTCCCGCTTTCGCGGAAAATTCCACTCCGCTCCTTCTTTCTTCCTCTCCGATTTGAAGCCATTTCATTGGACTTCAAATCGGTCTTTTTTACAGGAGCCGTAGGGGCGGCCCTGCGTGGCCGCCCGGGAAGGCCACTTCATCCGACCCTCAGGGCACCTTCCCCACAGAGGGGGAAAGGAATAGTGAAGAGTGAATAGTGAAGAAGTGCGGTGGCCGCAAAGCGGCCTGATTAAAAATAAGTCGCCGCAGGCGACACCACACCTATTCACTTTTCACTATTACCTCTTACTTTAAACCTCCCCTGACAAGGGGAGCCATTGTACCGCCGTTTCGGTCGGCCCGTAGCGGCGGGCTTTCCCCGCCCGCCTGCTGCATCTGAAGCGTAGACGAAAGGATTGACGGGTCAGTAATGTAAACTACCGGCCGGACACGAAGTCCGGCCGGTAGTTTATGCTTTATACCGCTGCTGGCGGAAAGCCAGGGGCGTAGTGCCCGCAAATTTTTTGAAGACTTTGATAAAATAACTGGTGTCCACATAGCCCAGCTCAAAGGCGATGGAGGATACGCTCTCCGTACTGTCTCTCAGCTTCTGCTTGGCCCATTCCACCTTTCTTCGGTTTACATAATCTGTAAAGGTCTCTCCGGCTTCCCGGGGAAAGATTTTGCTGAAATAGCTGGGGCTCAGATGGCACAGGTTTGCCATGTCCCGCATGGTGACCATCTCCCCACGGTGGCTCTCGACATAGCGTACCGCCGGATAGACCGGACTGCTTTCCGGAACGCCAATGCGTTCTCCGCTGTGCTCCGCCTCCGGCATTTCCGCCATTTGTCCGATCTCCTGTGGTATGGAGGCGGGACGGCTTTCCGCCATACCGGCTGCGGCGGCGTTGCGCAGCATCCATTCATAGGTCAGGGTTTTGTTCCGGTTTTCCACCGCCCGGTGGACGATGTACTGCACGGCGGCGTCGATCAGCCCGGCGATCTCCACAATGCGCTTGTACTCCATCTCCGGGATCTTCTCGTACTTCTCCAGCAGGTCCCGGCGGGTGGTCTCCTCCTCGGCCTGGAAGGAGCTGATCTCGCTGACCAGCCGCTCCACCTTGGCGTCGGTATCGTCGTTGGGGATGCGCACCTGGCCGAACATCACCGAGCCCAGATACTTTTCCCCCACCATCACCGGCACCGCCACGTCCACGATGCCGCAGTGGCAGAGGTAGATATAGGGCCGGTTCAGCCGCACCGCCTCCAGCCCCGCCAGAGCGTCGCACTTGTAGCAGCGCTTGCGGGACACCGGGTTTTCCCGGATCACGCTGCAAAACTCCGTGCGGCAGCTGTGCTTTGTCACCGGCGTGCCCTTGTAGTCCACCGTGATGATGGCCGTGCCGGTGGCCTTGGCCAGAGCGTCCTGCAAATGCTCAAACATGGGGATATCCAATATGGTTTTCAGATCCAGATCCTGCGTTCTCATTTTTTCCTCTTTCCCGTTGGGCTTCTGGTAGTCTGTAACACTTAAAAATGGCATAATCTGCGGCGCAGGATTCCGTGAACCTGCGTTGTCGTCCTTGACGGGCGCCAGCCCGCCTGCGTCCTCCGCCTTGCCTGACGAAATCCTTCTTGCCGCTTATATCACAGTTCGGTGTTCCAGACTACTTGTGTCTTTTTTTACAGTATAGCTCAGCACAGCCGATAAATCTTCCATTAATTTTTTCTAATCTATTAATTTTTTGCGGTATTATTTTTGCTTTTCTCAAAATAACGGCAAAATTTTACCGTTCTGAAGAGAAATCAATCAAAAAAATTTTCTATTGACATCCGACAGAATCGTCATTCCGTCCATCGCCGCCGCTCCCTGCCTTCCGGCGCGCCGAGCCCGTTCGTACCCCGCGAAATGCGGAAAAATGCCCGTAATCCGGGGTCTGGCCGTATTTCTGCCCCTTTTACGCCCGTTTTTTCTCCTTTTTTGCCGCGTTTTTGCCGTCTTTTTCATCTTGTACGACATGTCCAAATCTTGCCTTTGCAAATTGTACAAGTTTATTTTTTGTCTATTTTATATAGAATTTTCTCGCCCGAAGATAAAATTTTACCGCAAAATCGGCACATTTGACAATAATACTCTTAATTGTGTTTTTTTTGCCCAACATTTACACTTAATTCAGACAGGTGGAGTAATTTACGCTCCGCAAAATAACACGAGAATCTGAGAAAGGAAGAGAGAGAAGAATGAAGATCAAAATGAACGCAAAATTCTGGATCGTTGTGGCTCTTATATTGTGTCTTATTGGCTCGATAGGCGCATCCCAGATCCAGTCCTGCGGGGGAAAGATCACGATAAAGGATATGAGCTGGGAGAGCCCCGAGGGCTATTTGCTCAGCGGTACCCTGTACAAACCCCAGACCGCTTCCGAGCAGTATCCCGCTCCTGCGGTGGTGACTGTGGAAGGCTGGTACAACAACAAGGAAATGCAGGACCTGTACAGCATTGAGCTTGCCCGCCGCGGTTATGTGGTTATTGCCCTTGACATGCACGGCCACGGAAACACAGAAGCCACATACCAAGCGGACCTTTACAACGGCGCAGTCGGTGTTGATGCCGCCGTGCAGCTGATCGCAAGCCTGCCCTATGTGGATACCACCCGCATCGGCGTTACGGGCCATTCCAGCGGCGGCACCGCGGCGAACATGGCTGTTGAAATTGACAACTCCCGCGAAACGCCTCTTATTGCGGCTGTTTTGCAGCAGGCCGGTGACTGGCAGGATGATACCGGCGGAGACCACAGCGGCGACTATGGTTCACGGGACGTAGGCATTATCGCAAGCGAATACGATGACTTTTACTTCGGTACATACGATGAAAACGGCAACATGCTCACCAATCCCAAGCAGTTTATGGAGACTGACGGCGCGAAAAAGTTCCTGAACTTCAACGAGGATGGCTTTGAGGGCACTGCCGAGGCCGGGAAATACTACGAGAAGGATTTTGACGGCGAGACCGCCTACCGCGTGATCTACCGTCCCACCATGATCCATCCTCTTGTCACCTATTCTCCCAAGTGCGTCTCCTACGCTTTAGATTTCTTTGACCTCACTCTGGGTTCTCCCAGGCAGCTGGATTCTGGAAACCAGATCTGGCAGTGGAAGGCCGTATTTAACGGGATCGGACTGATCGGCTTCTTTGTATTCATGTTCAGCTTTGCCATTGCCCTGCTTGACACCCCCACCTTTGCCGTTCTCAAGGCTAAGGAAGAGGTCAAGCCCGCCATCTGCAAGGATAATGCCGGTAAGCTCTGGTTCTGGGCCCTTGCTGTTTTGGGCGCGGTATTCTCCGGCTGGAGCTTTATTTTCTGCATGAATCATGTATACACGAACACCACAGAGTTCTTCGTGCAGACCGGCCCCCTCACCATCGGCGTATGGTGCCTGATGAGCGGCGGCTTTGCACTGGTGATGATGCTGATCTATTACTTCTGCTATGGCAGGAAGAACGGCTTCTCCTTCAAGGACTCCGGCATAGTCATCAGCCTGGAGCAGGCCTGGAAGACCGTTGTGCTGGCGATCATCGTCATCGCGGTCTCCTTCTCTCTGGTATTCTGCTCCCAGTACTTCTTCAAGGTGGACTACAGGATCTATGTTCTTGCTGTAAAGACCTTCAATGCTGACAAGGTCATCATCGCACTGAAATACCTGATTTTCTTCCTTGTGTTCTACATTATCAACTCTATCTCCATCAACTGCTTCAACTTCAACAACATCGGCGGCAAGTGGAACATTGTTATTCTTGCTCTGTTCAATGCTCTGGGTTCCATTTTCATCGTTGCGTCCCAGTACATTTACTTCTATGCTACCGGCTACCAGCTCTACGGTCTCACCGAGGGCCAGCGCATTGGACCCATCTGGCTGTTCCCGGTCATGGTCATCCTCTTCGGCGCAGCTATCACCGCGAGGATTCTGTACAAGAAGACCAAGAACCCCTACCTTGCCGGACTGATCAACTCCATGTTTGTTGTTCTGATCAGCGTGTCCAACACCTTCACTGTGCTGGGCGGCGCGCAGATGGTCTGCACCACTTTCTGATATTCTAAGGCAAACACGTTTTCACTCCCAAGCGCCGCAGTCCCACCGGGGCTGCGGCGCAAGTCATAAAAACAAGCATTTGGATGAATTTTGACTGTTGCAATGTGCGTTTCAACATTGTAAAATAAATGTAAAGTATATCGAAAAAAACGATGTCCGTACCGGCCGGCTCCGCATCCCGGTTCCGGCAGGACGGATCAAAGGAGAGTTGCAATGAAATACATCATGTCCCTTGACCAGGGTACCACCAGCTCCCGCTGCATTCTTTTTGACCACGCGGGAAATATCTGCTCCACGGCCCAGAAGGAATTTCGCCAGATTTTCCCCTTCCCCGGCTGGGTGGAGCACGACGCGGAGGAGATCTGGACCACCACGCTGGAGGTCTCCCGGGCCGCCATGGAAAAGCTGGGCGTCACCGCCGATGACATCGCAGCCATCGGCATCACCAACCAGCGGGAAACCACCGTCATCTGGGATAAGGCCAGCGGCAAGCCCATTGCCAACGCCATCGTCTGGCAGTGCCGCCGCACCTCCGCCATCATTGACGAGCTGAAAGCCAAAGGCTACGGCGACACCATCCGGAAAAAGACCGGCCTTGTGCCCGACGCCTATTTCTCCGGCTCCAAGATCAAGTGGCTGCTGGACAACACCCCCGGCGCCAGAGAGCGGGCGGAGAAGGGCGAGCTGCTTTTCGGCACCATCGACACCTGGTTGATCTGGAAGCTGACCGGCGGAAAGGTCCACGTCACCGACCAGACCAACGCCAGCCGTACCATGCTCTACAACATCCACGATCTCTGCTGGGACAAGGAGCTGCTGGAGCTGCTGGACGTGCCGGAGAGCCTGCTGCCGGAGGTCAAGCCCTCCAGCTGTGTCTACGGCACCACCGAGTTCGAGCTTTACGGCGGGGAGATCCCCATCGCCGGCGCGGCGGGCGACCAGCAGTGCGCCCTGTTCGGCCAGTGCTGCTTTATGCCCGGACAGATGAAAAATACATACGGCACCGGCTGCTTCATGCTGATGAACACCGGCCGGGAGCCGGTGGAGAGCCACAACGGCCTGGTCACCACCATCGCCGTGGGCTATGAGGACCATGTGGAATACGCCCTGGAGGGCAGTATTTTCGTGGCCGGCGCGGCGATTCAGTGGCTCCGGGACGAACTGGGCGTGCTGACCAGCGCTTCCGAGAGTCTGGAATATGCCCGCAGCGTGGAGGACACCGCCGGGGGCTATGTGGTCCCGGCCTTTACCGGCCTGGGCGCGCCCTACTGGAACCAGGACGCCCGCGGGGCCATCGTGGGTCTGACCCGTGGCTTCAGCCGGGCCCATCTGGTACGGGCTACGCTGGAATCCCTGGCCTATCAGACCTACGATATCTGCAAGGCCATGGAGCAGGACTCCGGCATCAGCGTCACCGATCTGAAGGTGGACGGCGGCGCCTGCGCAAACGATTTTTTGATGCAGTTCCAGAGCGACATTCTGGGCTGCCAGGTGGTGCGCCCCAGCTGTATCGAGACCACCGCCCTGGGCGCGGCCTATCTGGCCGGTCTGGCCGTGGGCTACTGGGAGAGCCCCGAGGATATCCGCCACAACTGGGCGGTGGACAAACGGTTTGACGCCATCATGGACGACGGCAAACGCACCGAGCTTCTTAACGGCTGGCACAAGGCCGTCAAATGCGCCCTCATGTGGAGCGAGTGAGCCTCGTTGAGGCGAAGTAATAAGTAATAGTGAAGAGTGAAGAAGTGGTGATTTCGCTGCTTCTTCACCATTCACCGCAGGCGGCTGCGTGGTTCTCTCCCGGGCAAGCGGGCGACCGCAAGGGTCGCCCCTACATTTCCGCCGTAACTACATAAGAAGCCGTAGGGGCGACCCTTGCGGTCGCCCTCATCCCGCGAACAGATAGAAAGGATTGTAACTATGACCGACTACACCAAACTCCGTTCCTGCGAGCTGTTCCTCTTTGACATGGACGGCACGCTCTACCTGGGCGACAATGTCTATCCCGGCGCCATCGGACTGATGGAGGGCCTGCCCACTCTGGGTAAAAAATACATCTACCTGACCAATAACTCCTCCCGGGCCGGGGCGGACTACATCACCCGTCTCCGCCGCCTGGGCTTCCCCTGCGAGGCGGAAAACGTGTTCACCTCCGGCATGGCCACCGGCATGTACCTGAACCAGAACCACCCCGGAGCCAAGGTCTATCTGGCCGGAACCAAAGCCTTTTACCGGGAGCTGGTGAGCTACGGCATCGACCTGGTGAACGACGAGAACGGCCACACCGAGGCCGACCTGGTGGACGTGGTGGTACAGGGCTTTGACACGGAGCTGGTGTATGAAAAGCTGGACAAGGCCTGCCATTTCCTGCGCCGGGGCGCGGCCTTCATCGCCGCAAACCCGGACTGGGTCTGCCCCATGCCCGACGACGAGGTCCTGCCCGACTGCGGCAGCATCTGCGCCCTGCTCACCGCCTCCTCCGGCAGAGAGCCCACCTACATCGGCAAGCCCAACCGGAACATGATCGACGTGATCTCCAAAATGACCGGCATCCCCAACGAGAAGATCTGCGCCGTGGGCGACCGGCTTTATACCGACATCGCCGTGGCCCAGAACGCGGGCGCGGTCTCCGTGCTGGTCCTCTCCGGCGAGACGGATATGGACATGGTGAACGCCGCGGAGCGCAAGCCCGATTACATCCTCCCCAGCGTCAAGGAGCTGCACGAGGTGCTGCGCCAGGAAGCGTAAAATGCGCCATAGAACCTGCCTGTCATTCTGAGCCGCAGGCGAAGAATCCCGTGAATAGGACGCCCTGCGTAACCATACGGGATCCTTCGCTTACGCTCAGGATGACAGTCGCATTTTTAAGGACACAGGCCGCCCTGCGTGGACTCCCAAAAATCTTCGCCCCTCTTTCGAGGGGTGTGTTTCTTCTAAAAAAGTATCACTCTTGTATTGAGGGCGGAAAAAGAATATAATAAGACAAATATCACAAAAAACCGGAGGGTTTCCTTTTGATCGACACTTACGGAAGAAAAATCACCTATCTGCGCCTGTCGGTGACGGAGCTGTGCAACCTGCGCTGCCGCTACTGTATGCCGGAGGACGGGGTGTGCAAAAAACGGCATGAGGACATGCTGACCCAGGAGGAGATGCTTGCCGCCGTAAAGGCCGCGGCGGAGCTGGACATTACGAAGGTCCGCGTCACCGGGGGCGAGCCCCTGGTCAAGCGGGATATCCTGTCCATCTGCCGGGGCGTTGCCCAAACGGAGGGCATTGAGGAGGTCTGTATCACCACTAACGGCACCCTGCTGCCGGAGCTGGCCAGGCCGCTGCGGGAGGCTGGGGTCAGCCGGGTGAACATCAGCCTGGACACCCTGGACGCGGAGAAATATGCCTACATCACCCGCCGGGGCAGCCTGGAGGAGGCCCTGCGGGGCATTGACGCCGCCCTAAAGGCCGGCTTTGACAAGGTGAAGATCAATACGGTGCTCATCGGCGGCTTTAACGACGGGGAGATCCCCGCCCTGGCGGAGCTGACCCGGCAGTACCCGGTGGACCTGCGCTTTATCGAGCTGATGCCCATGGTGGACAGCAAAGAGTTCGGCCCGGAGGCCTTCATCCCCTGCGACCTGGTACGGGAGAAGCTGCCGGAGCTTGAAACCGAGCCACAGGATAACGGCGTAGCCCGGCTGTACCGGCTGCCGGGGGCACAGGGCCGCATCGGGCTCATCAGCCCGGTCAGCAGCCACTTCTGCGGCACCTGCAACCGGATCCGGCTCACCGCCGACGGCAAGATCAAGCCCTGCCTGCACTCCGACCAGGAATTTCCCATCAAGGGCCTGGATTACCAGGGGATGCTGGAGCAGATGCGCGCCGCCATTTTGGCAAAGCCCGCCTGCCACGGGGAGCTGTCGGCCCAGAGCCTGAGCCACGCCGGGCGCAGTATGAACCAGATCGGAGGCTAAAACAATGTCGGATTTTACCCATTTTAACGACCAGGGCCGGGCAAAGATGGTGGACGTGGGGGAGAAGAACATCACCCGCCGCACCGCCACAGCCATGGCCCGGGTGTTTGTGAACGAAAACACCTTTGCCCTCATCCAGAGCGGCGGCATGAAAAAGGGCGATGTGCTGACCGTGGCCCAGGTGGCCGGGGTCATGGGCGCAAAGCACACCCCGGACCTGATCCCTATGTGCCACCCCATTCTGATGGACGGAATCGACCTGAAGCTGTCCCTGAACCGGGAAAAGCTCTGCGTGGAGATTTTGGCCACCGTCAGCTGTGATGGCCGCACGGGGGTGGAGATGGAGGCCCTGACCGCCGTATCCACCGCCGCGCTGACGGTTTACGACATGTGCAAGGCCGTCCAGAAGGACATGGTCATCAGCGATATCTGCCTGGTCGAAAAGACAGGCGGCGTACACGGAGATTTTCACAGAAAGGATGTTTGATATGGAATACACAGCAGCAGTCATCACCGTAAGCGATAAAGGCTACCGGGGCGAACGGGTGGACACCAGCGGCCCCGCCGTCTGCGCCATGCTGGAAGAGCATGGCTGGAAGGTGATCTACAAGAGCATTGTGCCCGACGAGATCGAGATGATTAAAATTGAACTGATAAAGTGCGCCAGCGAGGTGAAGGCAAATCTGGTGCTGACCACCGGCGGCACCGGCTTCTCCCCCCGGGACGTGACCCCGGAGGCCACCCTGGCCGTGGTGGAGCGGGAGACCCGGGGCATCCCCGAGGCCATGCGCTACGCCAGCTTGCAGATCACCCCCAGAGGCTGCCTGTCCCGCAGCGCGGCGGGCATTCTGGGCCGCACCCTGATCGTCAATCTCCCGGGCAGCGAGAAGGCCGCAAAGGAAAATCTGGCCGCCGTCATCGACCCCATCCATCACGGGGTGGAAATGCTGCTCTCCTCCGGCTCCGCCGATTGCGCCGCCCCGGCAAAGTAATTCATAATAAAAATAAGAAAGAGGTCAGCCAGGCCAGAACCGCCGAAATGATCGCGCTGAGTACGCGCCCTGCGAAATGCAGGGCGCTTTTCACGTCCGTATCGCAGAAGAGGGACAGGGTCTGAAAATGGACGGAGACGCCGCCCCAGCCCAGCATTCCCGACGCAAGGGAGAGATTCACCGGGGAGACAGAGAGCCCCCGCATGGCCCCTACGCCGCTGCCCAGCTCTAAAACGCCGGTGAGCAGGGCCCGGGAAAAGTGCAGCTCCGCCCCGGTGAGGGCGGAGAGCTGGCCGGAGAGCAGGGAAAACCAGCCCACAGCGTCCAGAAGCCCTGCCAGCACCGTAAAGCAGACCACAAAGCCGCACACCGACAGGGCGGCGCTGACAGCCTGCCGCACCGCCTGGGGCAGGGCGGCGGAAAAGGGCAGCGGCTCTGCCGCCGGGACAGGGGCGGAAGGGGAAGAGCTCTTTTTCCGCAGCAGCAGCCCGGTGAGCACCGCCGCGAGAATATGTATGCCGTAGAGGGCCAGCCCCACACTGGGCGAGCCGAAAATGCCCGCCCCCACGGCCCCCACGATAAAGGCGGGGCCGGAGTTGTTGCAAAAGCCCAAAAGCCGCTCCGCCTCCTCTTTGCCGATGGTTCCGCTGCCGAACATCTCCGCGATATAGGCGGCCCCCATGGGATAGCCCCCGCAAAGGCCCACGAAGAGGGCCGAGGCCCCGGCACCGGACACGCCGAAAAGCCGGGAGGCCGCCGGGGCCAGGAGCCTGCCCAGCAGGCTGGGCAGGCCTAACTTGCTTAGCAGGATGGACAGCACAAAAAAGGGAAAGAGCGAGGGCAAAATCAGCTCCGCGCAGAGCTTCAGCGCGTCCCGGGCGCAGGCGATCACCTGTGGGGAGGCGAAGATCAGGCAGAACAGCGCGCAGAGAGAGGCAAAAACAGCGATGCGGTTTTTCATGGTCAGACCTCCTTGTCCATGTATCAAATTATGAGTGGGAACATAAAGTTATACGGAAAGACAAAGGGGGCAAAGAACCAAAACCCACGCTGTCATTCTGAACCGCGAAGCGGTGAAGAATCCCGTGAATAGAAATGCCAAGCGTAACCGGACGGGATCCTTCGCTTCGTTCAGGATGACAGCAGAGGGGAGACCCACGGGCGGCCGGCAATTTACAGGATAAGCACAGGCATGTTGAAAAAAGGGAGGTGGCGGCGCTGAGAAAGCGGAGAGGACTGGAAGAGGACATCGCCGACAGGCTGGACCTGCCGGGGGAGGCGCTGCTGGGCTCGGCAAAGCTGACCCTGACGGCGAACCGCCGCGCCCTGATCGAAAACCACTGCGGCATATTAGAATACGGCCCGGAGCAGATCCAGGTCAGCGTGAAGCGGGGCAAAATCGTCCTGCGGGGCAGCGATCTGCATCTGGAGGCCATGAACAAAGGGGAGCTTTTGATATGCGGGAAGCTGCAATCGGTGGAGTGGGAGTGATATGAGCAGAATTGACCGGAAAGTGAGAGGCACGGTCCGCTATGAGCTCTGCGGGGCTTGCCCGGAATCGGTGCTGAACGCCTGCGCCATGCAGGCCCTGGAGCTGATGGACTTAGAGAGCGTGGATGCCTGTACTCTGCGGGTAACGGTGTATGAAAACCGGGCGGAGGAATTTCAGACCCTTTCCCGCCGCTGCATGTGCGAGACGGAGAAGCTGGGCCAGAGCGGCGGCAGCAAAAGCCGGAGACTGGTGAAGCGGCGAATGCTGCTGCTGATTTTCGCGCTGCTGACGGCGGGGCTTTTGTTTCTCAGCTCCCTCTTCATCTGGGACATTCAGGTGCTGGGCTGCCAGAAGCTGACCCAGGCCCAGGTACTGCGGGCCCTGGCCAGCTGCGGCGTGGAGCAGGGCAGCTTCCGCTTCGGCTTCAATTCCGACCTGGTGCGAAGCCGCATTCTGGTGGAGCTGCCGGAGATCGCCTGGATGACGGTCAATGTCCGGGGCTCCCGGGCAACGGTGCTGATCTTGGAGCGGGAGGAAAAGCCGGAGATTGTCGAGGAAGCGGACGCGGCGGACATTGTGGCCGCAAAGACCGGCGTCGTTGCCAGAATGTCGGTGCTGAGCGGCAAACCGCTGGTCGCTCCCGGCCAGGCGGTGGTGGAGGGGGAACTGCTGGTCAGCGGCACTATGGACAGCATCACCGCCCTGCCCCGGCAGGTGCGGGCCACCGGCAGCGTCACGGCGGAGACCTGGACGGAGCTCAGCGCCGTCCGCCCGGCTGTGGAGAGCCATAAAAGCGGCCAGACCAAAAAAATTTTTCGTTTTGCCCTGAAATTCGGAGAAAAACGAATAAATTTGTATGTCAGTGGTAGAAATGAACTTGACGAGTGTGATAAAATCGTCTATGAATATAAAATAGGCATAGAAGGGCTGTTTCTCCTGCCGGTGAGCATAATAAAGGAGGAGCTTTCCTTTTACGAAACGGAGGCACAGCCCAGCGCCGCCGGGGCAGAGATGGAGGCGGCTCTTCGGGCCTACCTGACGGAGACGGTGGACGGGGAAGTGCTGTCAACGGATTTTTCCCTCAGTGACAGCGGGGAGCTTCTCTGCGTCACCATGCACGCCCACTGCCTGGAAAATATTGCGGAAACGAGAGAGACAAAACAGGAGGAGAGCTGAGCCTTTCCTTCGGAAAAGGATAGACTTATGATCGATAAAACCATTGAAGTGGAGAGAATGGAGCATGTGATCAGCGTGTTCGGCTCCTTTGACCAGAATCTGCGCATCATCGAGACGGAGCTGGGGGTAAAGGTGCTGGACCGGGACGACATGATCCACATCTGCGGCGAGGCGGAAAACGTCATGCTGGCGGAAAAGGCCATCAACGGCCTGCTGACCCTGGCGGCCAAGGGGGAGAATATCGACGCCCAGAACGTGCGCTATATCCTGAAGCTGGTGGGCGAGGGCAAGGAGACCAAGATCAACGAGCTGGCCGGGGACGTGATCTGCATCACCGCCAAGGGCAAGCCCATCAAGCCCAAGACCCTGGGCCAGAAGGAGTACTGCGAGGCCATCGCCGAAAACACCGTCACTCTGGGCATCGGCCCCGCCGGCACCGGCAAGACCTATCTGGCGGTGGCCGCCGCTGTGGCCGCCTTCCGGGCCGAGGAGGTCAACCGCATCATCCTGACCCGCCCGGCGGTGGAGGCAGGGGAGCGGCTGGGCTTTCTGCCCGGCGATCTGCAGAGCAAGGTTGACCCCTACCTGCGCCCCCTGTACGACGCTTTGTTCGACATGCTGGGCGCGGACACCTACCAGAAATACCTGGAGCGGGGCAATATCGAGGTGGCCCCCCTGGCCTACATGCGCGGCCGCACTTTGGATGACAGCTTCATCATCCTGGACGAGGCCCAGAACACCTCCCGGGAGCAGATGAAGATGTTCCTGACCCGCATCGGCTTCGGCTCCAAGGTGGTCATCACCGGCGACATCACCCAGATCGACCTGCCGGAGGACAAGACCAGCGGCTTGAAGGTGGCCATGAAGGTTCTGGACGGCATCGAGGACATCGCCATCTGCAAGCTCACCGGCGCGGACGTGGTGCGCCACCGGCTGGTGCAGAAGATCATCGAGGCCTACGAGGAGTACGACAAGAAAAACCCCGCGCCCTCAGTGAAAAAGCTGCCGCCGAAAAAGTATAAGAGGGGATAAACATGCAGCATCAGATAGAGATCAGCCGGGAAGTGAAAAAACTGGGCCACAACAACTCCGCCGCCCTGATTAAAAAGGCTGTCAACATGGCCCTTGAAGCCCAGGGGGTAACGGTGCCCTGCCTTGTCAGCGTCATGCTCACCGACGACGAGGGCATCCGCCGGGTAAACCGGGAATTTCGGGACGTGGACCGGGCCACCGACGTGCTGTCCTTCCCCATGAACGAGCTGACGCCGGGGGACTTTGACCCGGACATTTGCGAAACCGACCCGGACAGCGGCGTCATTTTGCTGGGGGATATGATGATCTCCGTCCCCCGGTGTGAGGAGCAGGGCGAGGACTTCGGCCACGGCTACGAGCGGGAGATCATGTATCTGACGGTCCACTCCGTGCTGCACCTACTGGGCTACGACCATGTGGACGAGGGCGAGATGAAGCGCCAGATGAGACAGAGAGAAAAAGAAATTATGGGAGATAAAGACTGATATGACAAACACCAAAGCCGCCATGATCACCATCTGCGGCAGACCCAACGTGGGAAAATCCACCCTGACCAACGCCCTTGTGGGCGAAAAAATCGCCATCGTATCCAATAAGCCCCAGACCACCCGCAACCGCATCACCGCCATCGTCAGCCGGGGGAACACCCAGTTTGTGCTGATGGACACCCCGGGCTTCCACAAGCCCCGTACCCGGCTGGGGGACTACATGGTGAACGTGGTGAAGGAGAGTGTGGCGGATGTGGACGCGGTGCTGCTGCTGGTGGAGCCTGTGGCCGCCATCGGCCCCCAGGAGGAGGAACTGATCCAGCGCCTGAAAACCACCGGCGCTCCCGCCATCCTGGTCATCAACAAGATCGACACCGTGGACAAGACCCGGCTTCTTTCCGTCATGGCCCTGTACGCTCAGGCCTTCGATTTTGACGCCGTCATCCCCGTCTCCGCCAAAACCGGCGAGGGGCTGGAGGAGCTGATGGACGAGATGGAGAAATACGCCGTGGAAGGCCCCCATCTCTTCCCCGACGATATGATTACCGACCAGCCGGAGCGGCAGATCTGCGCCGAACTGGTGCGGGAAAAGCTGCTGCAGTGCCTGGACAAGGAGATCCCCCACGGCACCGCCGTGGAAGTCACCAAATTTTCCGAGCGGGATAACGGCATTATTGACCTGGAAGTGACCATTTACTGCGAAAAGGACAGCCACAAGGGCATCATCATCGGCAAAAAGGGCGCTATGCTCAAAAAGATCGGGGAGCTGGCCCGCAGGGATATCGAGGCCTTTATGGGCACCAAGGTGTATCTCCAGACCTGGGTGAAGGTCAAGGAGAACTGGCGGGATTCCCTGGCCCAGCTTCGCAACTTCGGCTTTAATAATGATTGATTGAAAAAATCTGCCAGCAATAAGGCCAGGCGCTCATGCAGATACTATGAGCATGAGAGGTGGTCATGTTGAAAGCTGACGCAGTCTGGCGTGCCTTTGCCGATACCGGGGATCCGCTCTGCTATATGCTCTACAAGAGCGTCCAGCGCAAAGCCAGGCCAAAAGACGATAAGGATAGAGCGGGGACGGGGTCTGACCCCCGCCCTGAGGACTAAGCGGTACATATTATGTTCAACACCACAAAGGCCCTTGTGCTGCGGGAGGTAAGGTACAAGGAGGCCGACCGGATGCTCACCCTCTTTACCTCCACCGACGGGAAGATCACGGCCAAGGCCCGGGGCGCGCTGCGCAAGGGCAGCAAAACCGCCGCCGCCACCCAGCAGCTCACCTATGGGGAGATGACCCTGTTTGGAAACCGGGGCAAATGGACGGTGAACGAGGCCAGTGTGATTGAGCCTTTTTCCGGTCTGCGCACTGACATTGCGGATTTTGCCCTGGGCTGCTATTTTGCCGAGTGTCTGGAGGCCCTCAGCGTGGAGGACCAGCCGGACGCCGCCCTTTTGCAGCTGGGCCTGAACTCCCTCTATGCTCTGAGCAAAAAAATGTATCCCCCCAGGCACATCAAGGCCGCCTTTGAGCTGCGGCTCATGTGCCTTGCGGGCTATGAGCCCAATCTGTCGGCCTGCGCTGTCTGCGGCAGTCTGACGCCGGAGGAGCCGCTTCTCAGCCTGGCCGACGGCCACATCAACTGCCGCCGCTGCCGGAACGCCGGAAGCACCGTGCAGCTTGATACGGAGAGTCTGGAGGCCATGCGCTATATTGTCTCCGCCCCGGCAAAGCAGCTGTTTTCCTTCCGTCTGTCCGACGGGGCCCTGAACCGGCTGTCCGCCGCCGCCGAGCAGTACCTCCTGACCCAGACCGAGCGCCGCTTCGGCACTTTGGACTACTGGAAGAGCGTAAAATAAGACGGCCTCTGCATCATTTTGGGAATTGCGGGCCGCCACACAGGGCGGCCCCTACAACATCACCGTCAGTCTTGCGGGAAGCCGTAGGGGCGGCCCTGCGTGGCCGCCCGGAATACCTTACTTTAAAGGGAAGCTTTTATAAAACGCATATAAAGGATAATCAATATGAGCTTTTTTGAAAAATCATTGACAACGCTGGAGCTGCCGGCGGTGCTGGACATGCTCTCCCAGCAGGCGGTGGGGGAGACGGCCAAGGAACAGGCTCTCGCCCTGACGCCCTCCGGCGACCGGGCGGAGGTCAAGCGCCGTCTTGATGAGACCACCGCCGCCAAGACCATGATGGTGGTCCGGGGCAGCCCCTCCTTCTCCGGCGTAAAGGACGTGCGCCCCTCCCTGGCCAGAGCCGATTTGGGCGGCGCGCTGAACACCCGGGAGCTGCTGGACATCGCAAGGGTTTTGCAGTGTGCCCGGCTGGTCCGGGGCTACATCGCCGACGACACGGTGGGCAAGACCCCCATCGACTACCTGTTTTACGCCCTGCACGCCAATAAATTTCTGGAGGAGAAGATCAATACCTCCATCGTAGGCGAGGACGAGATTGCCGACGGGGCCTCCCACGAGCTGGCCTCCATCCGCCGCCAGATGCGGGCGGCTGCTTCCCGGGCCAGGGACGCTTTGCAGAAGATCATCTCCTCTCCCTCCTACGCCAAGGCCCTGCAGGAGCCTATCATCACCATGCGCTCCGACCGCTTTGTGGTGCCCGTAAAGGCCGACCACAAGGGCGCGGTGCCGGGTCTGGTGCACGACGTGTCCGCCTCGGGCATGACGCTGTTTATCGAGCCCATGGCGGCTGTCAAGGCAAATAACGAGCTGCGGGAGCTGGCCGCCAAGGAAAAGCTGGAGATCGAGCGGATCCTGGCAGAGCTCTCCGCCGAGTGCGCCGAGCACCGTGACGACATCGACTCGGACTATCAGGTGCTGGTGCAGCTGGACCTGATCTTCGCCAAGGCCAAACTGTCCTATAAACTGGACTGCCAGGAGGCTAGCCTGGAAGGGGAGGGCATCGTTCTGCGCCGGGCCCGGCATCCGCTGCTGGACCAGGCCAAGGCCGTGCCCATCGACGTGGAGCTGGGGGAGAATTTCGACACCTTGGTGATCACCGGCCCCAACACCGGCGGCAAGACCGTCTCCCTGAAAACCATCGGCCTCTTGTCGGCCATGAACCAGTGCGGCCTGCACATCCCCGCCGCCGACGGCAGCTGTCTGCCGGTGTTCAGCCACATTCTGGCCGACATCGGCGACGAGCAGAGCATTGAGCAGAACCTCTCCACCTTCTCCGCCCACATGACCAACATCGTCAGCATCCTCTCCGAGTGTGACGAGCGCTCCCTCATCCTCTTTGACGAGCTGGGCGCGGGCACCGACCCCACCGAGGGCGCGGCCCTGGCCATCTCCATCATCGAGTACGCCCGGCAGAAGGGGGCCATGATCGCCGCCACCACCCACTACGCGGAGCTGAAGGTCTACGCCACCAACGAGAAGGGCGTACAGAACGCCTCCTGCGAGTTCGACGTGGAGACCCTGCGGCCCACCTATCATCTTCTGGTGGGCATCCCCGGCAAATCCAACGCCTTTGCCATCTCCCGGCGCTTGGGGCTGGGGGAGGACATCATCGAGGACGCCAAAAAGCGGGTGGGCACGGAAAACGCCAGCTTTGAAGCCACCATCGAGAAGCTGGAGCAGACCCGGCGGCTTTTGGAAAAGGACAGAAACGAGGCCGCCATCAAGCTGCGTCAGGCGGAGGAGAGCGCCAAAAAGGCAGCCTTTTTGAAGGCGGAGCTGGAGGTACGGCTGGAAAAGGCGGATCAGAAATCCCGCCGGGAGGCGGAGCGGATCATTGCCGAGGCCAGAGCCACCGCCGAGGAGACCTTCGCCCAGCTGGACGAGATGAAAAAGCACGCAAACGAAGAGGACGATGCCCAGCGCATCAATGAGGCCCGAAGCGAGCTTCGCCGCCGCCTGAACCTGTCGGCGGAGGCCCTGCGCCCGGCCCCGGAGCCGGTGGAGGACAAGAAGTCCGCCCGCCCGGTGAAGGTGGGGGACACGGTGCAGATCAAGTCCATGGGTATGAAGGCCACCGTCACGGAGATTTCTTCCGACAGGATACTGACGCTCCGGGCGGGTATAATGAATGTGACAGCCCGGGAGGACGAGGTGCTGCTGATCGAGGGCAAGGCCGCCCCGGACAAAAAGACCGTCTCCGCAAACAGCAGCGCCCAGCTGCGCCTGATGCGGGTGGAGCCCCAGATCGACCTGCGGGGCATGGAGGCCATCGAGGCCGTCACCGCCGCCGAGCGTTATATCGACAGCGCCGTCATGGCAAAGCTCAGCACCGTGACCATCATCCACGGCAAGGGCACCGGCGCTCTCCGCGCCGCCGTACAGCAGATGCTCAAACGCAACAAGGCGGTAAAATCCTTCCGTCTGGGCCGGTACGGCGAGGGAGAGACGGGCGTGACCGTTGTCGAACTGAAATAAAATTTTTGTTAAGCAGCTGCAAGAAATGTGAAAAACAACAAATCGGACGAAATCGGTTGACGATTGCCTTAAAATTTGTTAAGGTATGGGAGTACCGAAAGGTCATCTTGTATAATAATGAGGAGTGGCGAGTATGATAACCAAAGAGGTAGTCATTAACAATCAGGTAGGTCTTCATGCCAGACCCGCGACTTTCTTCATTCAGAAAGCCAATGAGTTCAAGAGCAGCATCTGGGTCGAGAAAGAAGAAAGACGCGTAAATGCAAAGAGCCTTCTGGGCGTTCTGTCCCTGGGCATCGTCAAGGGTACGACAGTAACGATCATTGCTGACGGCGCAGATGAAGATGCTGCCATCGCAACCCTGTCCGAACTTATAGATTCCGACTTTTCCGAGTGATTTTAAGAGAAAACCACTTATAGGGGCGTGTTAGAAAACACGCCCCTATTTTCAGGTAAGAAGTAATAGTGAATAGTGAATAAGTGTGGTGTCGCCGCAGGCGACAAATGATAATCCGGCCGCTTTGCGGCCACCTTACTTCTTCACTATTCACTCTTCACTATTCACTAAAATTGCCGAGGCAGACATGAAAAAAGAAAACAAAGCCATTATCGAAATGCTGATCTGCGCCACGCTGTGGAGCACCGGAGGGATCTTTATTAAACTTTTGCCCTGGAACGGCTTTGCCGTGGCCGGGCTGCGCTCCCTGATCGCCGGGGCCACCATGGGCGTGTACATGCTCCTGAAAAAATACCGCTTTATGCTCAGCCGCCGCACCTTTCTCTCCGGCGTGTTCACCGCCTGTGTCTACACCTGCTTTGTGCTGGCCAACAAGCTGACCACGGCGGCCAACGCCATCGTGCTCCAGTTCACCTCCCCGGTGTTTATCGTGATCTTCTCCGCCCTGTTTTTCCATAAGAAGATCCGCCGGGCCGATCTGGCGGCGGTGCTGTTTACCCTTTTGGGCGTGGCCCTGTTCTTCTTCGACCAGCTCAAACCCGGCTATATTCTGGGCAACTGCGTGGCCATCGTGGCCGGCATGTTTATGGCCGGCATGTTTGTCACCGTGGGGGAGATGCAGGGGGAGGAGCGCTTCAGCGCCATTTTCATCGGCCAGATGCTCACCTTCCTGGTGGGCCTGCCCTTTGTCATCGCCACAAAGCCGGAGCTGACGGCCCAGACCCTCAGCTGCATCCTGGCCCTGGGCGTGTTCCAGCTGGGCATTTCCTATATTCTGTACGTCAAGGCCAGCGTGTACTGCCCGCCTCTGGCCTGCTGCCTGCTGGGCGCGGTGGAGCCGCTGTTAAACCCCGTCTGGGTCTTTCTGTTCGACGGGGAGCGGCCCGGCGTCTTTGCCCTGATCGGCAGCGTGATCGTCATCGTCTCCGTCACCCTCTGGTGCATCTTCGGCAAGGAGAAGGCGACTGCGGGAGAAGAACATGCTTGATACGCTGAGAGAAAAAGCCAATAACCTGCCCCAGCTGCCCGGCGTGTACATCATGCTGGACGAGCAGAGCCAGGTCATCTATGTGGGCAAGGCCAAGAAGCTGAAAAACCGGGTCAGCAGCTATTTCCACGGCGAGCATCTGCCCAAGGTGCAGGCCATGGTGGACAAGGTGGCGGACTTCAACGTCATTGTGGCCGGCAGCGAGTTTGAGGCCCTTGTGCTGGAAAACTCCCTCATCAAGCGGCACAAGCCCCACTACAACATTCTTTTAAAGGACGACAAGGGCTACCCCTTTATCCGCGTGGACATGAAAAGCGAGTACCCCGCCATGACTTTGTCCAACAAGGCCGGAAAGGACGGGGCCAGATACTTCGGCCCCTACGGCGGCCGGAGCCAGACCCGGGACATCATCAGCACCATCAGCAAGGCTCTGCTGCTGCCGGACTGCTCCCGCAAATTCCCCCGGGACATCGGCAAGGAGCGGCCCTGCTTAAACTACCACATGGGCAGCTGCGCGGGCTGGTGTTTGAAAGACAGCTCCGCCGAGAATTACCGCCGCAGTATGCAGCAGGCGGTGCTGATCCTGGAAGGGAAGAGCGGGGAACTGATGGACGAGCTGAAAGCCCAGATGGAGCAGGCGGCGGAGGAGCTGCGCTTTGAGCGGGCGGCGGAGATCCGGGACCGGCTCCGGGCTATCGAGCGCCTGGCCAACCGCCAGCGGGTCATCTCCACGGCCTTTGCGGACACCGACGCGGTGGGCTTCTGCCGCGGGGCCAAAAGCTGCTTTACCGTGCTGCATTTTGTGGACGGGGACCTGGTGGGCAAGGACGTGGAGATGATGGACGAGCCCATCGAGGAGGACAGCGAGGCCGTCTCCGACTTGGTGCGCCAGTATTTCACCGCCCACCGGGGCGGCTGGCCCAAATCCATCCTGCTGCCCTGCGAGATCGAGGACCGGCAGGAGCTGGAGGAGCTTTTAAGCGAGACCGCCGGCCGGCGGGTCTATATTGAGACGCCCAAAAGGGGAGAGCGGCTGCGGCTCATTGAGAGCGCGGCGCTGAACGCCAAAGAGGAGATCCAGCGGCGCACCACCGCCGCCCAGCGGCGCTCCAAGACCCTGGAATGGCTCCAGAAGGCCCTGGAGCTGGAGCAGTTCCCCCAGCGGATAGAGGCCTTTGACGTGTCTAACCTGGGCGACACGGGCATTGTGGCCGCCATGACCGTCCATGTGGACGGCAAGCCCCTGAAACGGGATTACCGGAAGTTTCGCATGAAGGACCTGGAGGGCCAGGACGACTATGCCAGCATGTACCAGGCGGTGTACCGGCGTTTAAAGCACTTTGTGGAGGGGGACGAGAAGTTTTCCCCCCTGCCCGACCTGCTGCTGATCGACGGCGGCGACAGGCACGCCTCTGTTGCCCTGGAGGCCATGGAAGCCCTGAATGTCCATGTGCCGGTGTTCGGCATGGTGAAGGACGACAGGCACCGCACAAGAGCCCTGATCACCCCCGACGGACGGGAGATCGGCATCAGCGGTAATCAGGCCGTGTTCGCCCTGATCGGCGGCATACAGGAGGAGACCCACCGCTTTGCCATCGAGTATCAGCGCTCATTGCGCAGCGAGGCCTACGGCTCCAGCCTGGACAAGATCCCCGGCGTGGGCGCAAAGCGCCGGGACGATCTGATAAAAGCCTTCAAATCCGTAAAAGCTATCCGTGCCGCCAGTCTGGAGCAGCTCCGGCTGGTGGTGCCGAAAAACACGGCCCAGGCCGTATATGACTATTTTAACCAGAAAGAGAGTGAAGACCAGTGCGCGTCATCACCGGAACGGCAAGAGGAAGAAAACTGAAAACCCCGGAAAATTACGACATCCGGCCCACCACGGACAACGTGAAGGAGTCGGTTTTCAACATCATCCAGTTCGATATCGAGGGGAGGCGGGTGCTGGACCTGTTCGCGGGCACCGGCCAACTGGGCATTGAATGTCTCAGCCGGGGCGCGGAGAGCGCGGTGTTCGTGGATAAGGACCGGGCGGCCATTCAGATCGTGAAGGAGAATCTGAAGCTCTGCGGCCTGAAGGGCACCGTGGTGCAGGAGGACGCCCTGAGCTTTCTGCGGCACTGCGGCAGGTTCGATATCATTTTTGTGGACCCGCCCTATGATTCAAATTTGTATGAATCGGTGCTGGAAACCGTCAAATTGGTTGACATATTGTCGGAAGGTGGTATAATATTATGCGAAGCGCGCCGTGACAGGGCGCTGCCGGAAATGACCCCGCCGTACAGGAAAAGGAAAGAATATGTGTACGGCAAGGTCAAGCTATGCTTGTATACCAAGGAGAGCCTTTGATGAGAACCGCCATCTGCCCGGGAAGCTTTGACCCGATCACTTTGGGCCACCTGAACATTATCCGCCGCGCCGCCCAGCTTTTTGACAGGGTGGTGGTGTGCATCATGGTAAACTCGACCAAGACCTCGCCCATGTTCTCCATCGAGGAACGGGCGGAGATGGTCAGACGGACAGTGGGAAAATACCCCAACGTGACGGTGGATACCTCGGACGGACTTTTAGCGGAGTACGCAAGACAGTTTGAGGGTGCTGTGGTGGTCAAGGGACTGCGGGCCGCTTCCGATTTTGAGTATGAGTTCCAGATGGATCTGATCAACAAGAACATCAACCCCGAGCTTGAGACCATTTTTCTGACTGCCAGCGGAAAGTACACCTTCCTCAGCTCCTCCGTTGTGCGTGAAATGGCGAAATACGGCGCCGATCTGACCGGCCTGGTGCCGGACGAGATCAAGTCCGATATTGAAATAAAAGCGAAGCAATGGAGGTGGAATGATGGATAATATGGACAATAATGATATTATCGAGCTGCTGGACATCCTTTACGGCATGGTAACGGAAGCCTGGGGCGTCCCTCTGGGAAACGACAAGTGCATCATTGAGCGGGAAAAGGCCATCGAGATCATCAACGATATCAAGGCCAATCTGCCCTCCGCCCTTGCTGAGGCAAAGCGCCTTGTGGCTGCGCGGGATGAGTTTATCGGCAACGCCAAGCGGGAGGCCGAGGCTCTGCGCAAGAGTGCGGAGGAGAAGGCCCGCGCCATGGTAGAGGAGCAGGAGGTCGTGCGCGTGGCCCGGGCCCGCAGCGCGGAGATGATTGCCTCTGCCGAGACCAAGTCCAACGAGCTGCGCCGGGTGGCCAGCGAGTATGTGGACACGATCATGCGCCAGGCGGAGGAGAGCATGAGCAGCGCACTCAGCACCATTCAGGCCTCTCACAATGCGTTCAAAGCCGCCGATATGGCAGCAAAGGCCGATCAGCCAACCAAAAAGTAAATTCTGCTTTGAATAGCTTCAGGAGAACGGATTGATTTCTGTTCTCCTTTTTCATGGGAGACGCGGGCGGCCACGCAGGGCCGCCCCTACGGCCTTGCACCAGACTGCCGGTGAAGTTGTAGGGGCGACCCTTGCGACGCGAAGCTAGTCCCTTTAGGGACGGTCGCCCGGATAAAGGCGCCCCATTAGGGGGAGCTGTCAGCCGTAGGCTGACTGAGGGGGGACCCTCCGCAGTTTCTGCGTCCGACAATCCCCCCTTCCGCTTCGCTACGCTCAGCACCTCCCCCTCCAGGGGGAGGCTTTTTCCTCGCCCGTCCATCCGATTTGTAGCCCCAGGAAGGCCTCAGCGCTATATCTTGTGGTCGTGAAAAAATGGCAAAATATGCAAGAAAAAATGACAAAAAGTTTCTCTTGATTTTTATGTTAACTCCCCCTATAATGAAAACACACGGTGGTTAGAAGTGGTGGAAAATGGAGCAAAAAACCACAGAAACGGGGGCGAAGTCCATGACAGGTGAATACCAGCACTCGCTGGACAATAAGGGGAGACTGTTTATACCTGCCAAGCTCAGAGACGAGCTGGGCGAGGTATTTTTCATCACCCTCTCCATGGATCGCTGCCTTTGCGCGTACAGCGCGGAAAACTGGAAGGTTTTTTCTGATAAGGTCAGCGCCATGCCCTTTGTGAAACAGCGGAAAATGCGCCCGCTCTTTGCCCACGCGGCCCGCTGCGAGCTGGACAGCCAGGGCCGGGCCCTGATCCCCCAGAATCTGCGGGACTACGCGGGCTTGACCAAGAGCGTCACTGTGGTCGGCTGCAACAACCACGCGGAGCTGTGGGACAGCGACGCCTGGAACGCCATCTTTGAAGCGGAGACCAACCCGGAGAATATCGCCGCCGTAATGGAGGAGCTGGAATTTTAATGGATGAACCGCGCCATGTTTCCGTACTCCTGAATGAGTGCATTGAAAACCTGAACATAAAGCCCAACGGGATCTATCTGGACGGTACTCTCGGCCTGGGCGGACATTCGTATCAGATAGCCTCCCGCCTTGAAGGCGGAAGGCTTATCTGCATTGACCGGGACGAGACCGCCATAGAGCGGGCAGGAAAGCGCCTGGCCCCCTTTGGGGACAAAGTGACCTTTGTCCACGGCAATTTCAGCGACGCGGCGGAGATCCTGGACTCTCTGGGGATCGACGCTGTGGACGGCATGCTTTTTGACCTCGGTGTGTCCTCACCCCAGCTGGATGAGACACAGCGGGGCTTTTCCTATCTCCACGACGCGCCTTTGGACATGCGCATGGACACTTCCGACAGCCTGACGGCCTATGATGTGGTGAACAGCTGGGACGAAAACCGGCTGAACCGCATCCTCTGGGACTACGGCGAGGAGCGCTATGCCCGACGCATCACCGCCGCTATCCTCTCCGCCCGGGCGAAAAAGCCCATAGAGACCACCCTGGAGCTGGTGGAGATCATCAAAAGCGCCATGCCCGCCGCCGCCCTGCGGGAAAAGCAGCACCCGGCCAAGCGCAGCTTCCAGGCCATCCGCATCGCCGTCAACGACGAACTGGGGGCCATTCAGCGCATGATGGACACCGCCCCGGACAAGCTGAAAAAGGGCGGGCGGCTCTGCGTCATCAGCTTTCATTCTCTGGAGGACCGGATCGTCAAGTCCGGCATCGCCGCAAGAGAAAACGGCTGCACCTGCCCCAGAGAGGCGCCCATCTGCACCTGCGGCTTTGTTCAGACCCTGAAAAGCGTCTCCCGCAAGCCCATTCTCCCCAGCCCGGAGGAGACGGAGAGCAATCCCCGCGCCAGAAGCGCCAAGCTCCGTGTGGCGGAGAGAGTGTGAGCATGGGGAAAAGAAACACGGAGCTTTTTTTCAATGCTGTGGCCGTCCTGTTTTCGGCGCTGCTGTTAGTGATGTCCCTGCTGTGCGCAGTGGAGACTGCCGAGGTAAACGACCAGGCGGCGGCGCTGGAAAAGGAAAATGAACGACTAAAAACCGAAAACCAGATCTTACAGACCCGGCTGGACAACAGCCTGAGCCTTGAAGAGCTGGAGACCTACGCCTTAGAGGAGCTTGGCATGCAGCGCCCGGCCCCGGGGCAGATCAGAACCATAGAGATTACAGAGCATTTGGGATAAAGCACGAAGTTTTAACCGGATAAGCCGCTGAATATAGTGTAGATATATTCAAAAAGCGGGAGTGTGCTATGTCCGAATCAGTGGAAAAGGGGAGGGGCGGAGGCCCCAACCGTCAGATGCTCCGCCGCGCCCTGGCCCTGATGGCCCTGTGCGGCATCGCCGCCTTTTTGGTGCTGCTCATCCGGCTGTATAAGCTCCAGATCATCGACCACGAATACTATGAGGAGCTGGCCATACAGCAGCAGCTTCGGGAGGCTGCCACCTCCCCGGCGAGAGGAACCATTTTTGACACCAACATGAATCCGCTGGCGGTCAGCGCGTCGGTGGACAACATTTATCTCAGCCCGGCGGAGATCGAGATGTACGGCGAGGACCGGGAGCTGATCGCCCGGGGCCTGTCCGAGATCCTTGGGCTTGACTACGATGATATACTGGAGAAGACGGGCCGTACCGGCTCCTGGTATGTGACCGTGGCCCGAAAGGTGGAGGCCGAGCAGGCGGATGAGGTTCGCCGCTTCAAGACGGAAAACGGTTTGAAGGGCGTCCGGTTGGAGACGGACACCAAGCGCTATTATCCCAATTCCAGCCTTGCCTGCCATTTGATCGGCTTTGTGGGCACGGACAACACCGGCCTGGAGGGGATCGAGGCCAAATACGACTCCGCCCTTTCCGGCAGCGCCGGACGCACCCTGCGGGCCACCAACGCCTATGGCACCGAGCTGCTTTTTGGCTCCTTTGAGGAGTACAGTCCCGGTGAGGACGGCTATGATCTGGTGCTGACGGTGGACTCCACCATACAGTACTATGTGGAAAAGCACTTAAAACAGGCCGTGGAGGATTATGACATCCAAAACGGCGCCGGGGCCATCGCCATGGACGTGAACACCGGCGGGATTTTGGCCATGGCCTCCATCGACGGCTATGATCTGAACCATTTTCTGTCCGTCAGCGACGAGGCCCAGGCCCTGATCGACCAGGCCGCCACCCAGGAGGAGGCGGCGGAGCTTCTGCAGCAGGCCCAGGCCAGACAGTGGCGCAATAAGGCCCTGTCCGACACCTATGA
Source organism: Candidatus Limivicinus sp. (assembly GCA_051866735.1). Taxonomy (GTDB): domain Bacteria; phylum Bacillota; class Clostridia; order Oscillospirales; family Oscillospiraceae; genus Limivicinus. The sequence continues at coordinate 7,319 of JBJDXP010000053.1, read as the reverse complement.
GCCCGGCTCCACCTTCAAGATCATCACCCTGTCCATGGCCCTGGAAGAGGGGGCTGTGGACTTGAGCGACAGCTTCTACTGCGGCGGCAACGTCAGTGTTTTAGGCCGCACCAGTCCCATCCGCTGCTGGAAGGACGGGGGCCACGGCTCCCAGAATTTGACCCAGGCGGTGCAGCACTCCTGCAACGTGGCCTTTGTGAACATCGGCCTTCGGGTGGGGGCGGAGACCTTCTACAAATACTGCGAAGCCTTCGGCTTTTTGAACATCACCGGCGACCCCGACGAGAATCTGACCGCCACCACCGGCATCGACCTTGCGGGGGAGAGCGGCAGCATCTGGTGGAGCCAGAATACCTTCTGCTCGGAGAAAAATCTGTCGCAGCTTGCGGCGGCCTCCTTCGGCCAGACCTTCACCATCACGCCTTTGCAGCTCATTACCGCGGTCAGCGCCTGCGTCAACGGCGGAAAGCTGATGCAGCCCTTTGTGGTGCGGCAGATGCGAAACCCGGACGGCACGGTGGCCTATGAGCGTGAGCCTACCTTAGTGCGCCAGGTCATCAGCGAAGAGACCTCTGCAAAAGTGCGCAGTATTTTAGAGCAGGTGGTAGGCGACCCCAACGACGGCACCGGCAGAAACGCCGCCGTGGCCGGATACCGCATCGGCGGCAAGACCGGCACCAGCGAAAAGGTCAGTCTGGAGGCCCAGACCGGGGAGAAGGAGTACATCGTCTCCTTCATCGGCTTTGCCCCGGCGGACGACCCGCAGATCGCCCTGCTGGTGTTTCTGGATACGCCCTCCAACAAGTCCGGGATCTATGTCAGCGGCGGACAGATGGCGGCCCCCGTGGTGGGGAACATGATGGCGGATATCCTGCCCTACCTGGGCGTGGAGCCGGTGCTTGATGAAGGGGAAGCCGGGAGCATGGATGTGACCGTGCCGGACTTCACCGGTCTGAGCCGGGAAGAGGCGGCCGCCGCCGTGAAAGAGGCGGGCCTGGATTTCCGGACCATCGGCGAAGGCAGCCTTGTCACCGGTCAGCTCCCCGCTGCGGGCGTGAGCATCGCCGCCGGAACCCAGATCATTCTTTACTATGACGCGGAGCCCTCCGCGGACAGGGAGACTGTGCCGGAGCTCAGTGGCATGAGCTACGCCCAGGCCAGAGACACCCTGTCCTATTATGGGATATACATACAAACGGCAAGTCCCGTCACCGACGCTGAGACCCAAAAGGTCAGCAGCCAGAGTATAACGGCCGGCACGATGGTGGGACACGGCAGCATCGTTGAGGTGACGCTGATCAGCGACGACGATTCGATGCTGGGAAGGTATTGAAAAAATGAAACTGAAAGAGATCGTAAAAAACCTGAATATCCTTGACACCAACGCCGACATGGCCATGGAGATCAGGGGCATAAGCTATGATTCCCGGAAAACCCAGCCGGGGGATCTGTTCGTGGCCATCCGGGGCTTTGAATCCGACGGCCACCGCTACATCCCCAAGGCTCTGGAGAAGGGGGCCGCGGCGGTGCTCTGCGAGGTGGCCCCGGAGGACGGCACGCCCTATGTGCGCATAGCCGACTGCCGCCTGGGCCTGGCCCTTTCCAGCCGGGAGTTTTTCGGAAACCCGGCCGCGGAGATGACCATGATCGGCATCACCGGCACCAGCGGCAAGACCACCTCCAGCTACCTGATCAAGCACCTGCTGGAGAGCAAGCTGGACGCCAAAGTGGGCCTGATCGGCACCAACGGCAACATGATCGGGGATGAATTTCTCCACACCGAGCACACCACCCCGGAGAGCTATGAGCTGCACAGGCTGTTTCGCTCCATGGCGGACGCGGGCTGCACCCATGTGGTCATGGAGGTTTCCTCCCACTCCCTGACGCTGGAGCGGGTGGCCGGGATCGAATACGATGTGGGCTTGTATACCAACCTGAGCCAGGACCACCTGGATTTTCACAAGACCATGGAGGAATACGCCGCCGCCAAGCGGCTGCTCTTCCGCCAGTGCAAAAAGGGCTGCGTGAATTTAGACGACAAATGGGCCGGCTTCATGATGGAGGGCGCGGACTGCCCCATCAGCACCTTCTCCCTTGAACGAAACGACGCGGACCTGACCGCAAAGGACATCCGCCTTTCCGCAAACGGCGTCCGCTTTGCCGCCGTCACGGACCAGGGCCTTGCAATGACAAGGCTGGGTATCCCCGGCCTCTTCTCCGTACACAACGCCCTGGGGGTTATGTCCGTGGGCCTGGCTCTGGGCATCAGCCTGGACGACTGCGCCGACGCCATGTCCAGCGCCAAGGGTGTGAAGGGCCGGCTGGAGATCGTGCCCACCGATCGGGATTATTCCATCATCATCGACTATTCCCACAAGCCCGACGCTTTGGAAAACGTCTTAAAGACCCTGAAGCCCGTCACCAAGGGCCGGCTCATGGCCCTCTTCGGCTGCGGCGGCGACCGGGATAAGGCCAAGCGGCCCATTATGGGCGCCATTGCCGCTGACAATGCCGATTTGGTCATCGTCACCAGCGATAACCCCCGCACCGAGGACCCGGATGAGATCATCCGGGAGATCGTGGAGGGCACGAAGGGCAAGCGCACCCCGGTAAAAGTGCTCTGCGACCGGGTGGAGGCCATCCACTGGGCTATTGACAACGCAGGGCCGGGCGATGTAATATTACTTGCCGGAAAAGGTCACGAGGACTACCAGGTTGTGGGCCATGAGAAGCGCCACATGGACGAGAGAGAGATCGTGGCCGAATACCTTGCGGCACATCCCTGAATCTGTGGGGGCTTGAAGCGCCCCTTGCCGGAAAAAGAGGAAAAGAGGAAAGAAACATGACGATAAAGCTGATCTGCGCGTTTATTCTGGCCTTTCTGTTTGCCACGGCCTTCGGAAAGTATTACATCCCCTGGCTGCGGAAGCAGAAGGCGGGACAGGAGATCAAAAAAGACGGCCCCACCTGGCATATGGCCAAAAGCGGCACCCCCACCATGGGCGGTGTGATGTTTATTCTGGCCGTCACCTTTGTCTGCCTGACCATCGGCTTTCCCAGCATGTTAAAGGGCAACTTTGTCCACATTTTCGTGCTGCTTTTCGCCCTGGTATTCGGCGCTATCGGCCTGCTGGACGACTGGGAGAAGATCAAGAACAAGCAGAACCTGGGCCTGACGGCCAAGAAAAAGTTCCTGCTCCAGTTAGTGGCGGCCCTGGTGTTCGTGCTGCTGATGCGCTCTCTGGGCTATGTGCGGCCTAATCTGTACATCCCCTTCTCCGGAAAGACCGTTCCGCTGCCTGAGTGGCTGTATTTCGTGTTCGCGGCCTTCGTGATCGTGGGCACGGTCAACGCCGTGAACATCACCGACGGCGTGGACGGCCTGGCCACCGGCACCTCTCTGCCGGTGATGCTGTTTTTCGTGGCGATCACCTTCGCCTGGGGCCAGGAGTTTTTGGAGCTGGGCATTTTCGCCTCCGGCATGCTGGGCGGCCTGATGGGCTTTCTGGTGTACAACTTCAACCCGGCCAAGGTGTTCATGGGGGACACCGGCTCCCTGTTTTTGGGCGGCGCGGTGGCGGCCCTGGCCTTTGCCTACGATATGCCCCTGGTCCTCATCACTCTGGGCATCATCTACATTATCGAGACCCTGTCCGACATTATCCAGGTGGGCTATTTCAAGCTCAGCCACGGCAAGCGGGTGTTTAAAATGGCCCCCTTCCACCACCATCTGGAGATGGGCGGCTGGACCGGAAAAAAGTGGAGCGAAAAAGAGCTTTTTGTCCTCTTCACAGGCATATCTCTGCTCTTTGCAATCATATCCTTTATTGGGGTGTTCCAGCGTTACGCCCTGTAAAGACTTTTGATTGAAAAGCCGGGGAGGTGGGAAAATGCGTTACGACAGTGCCCGCCTCACCGGCTTTTCCGATACGGCCGTGAAGGAGAGAAAGGCAGGCTTTGACACGCCTTTTTTCCTTTTGGTGCTGCTTTTGCTGACCATGGGCGTGGTGATGGTTTTGTCTGCCAGCTTCCCCAGGGCCTATTATGACCCGGGCAACATCACCGGCGGCAACGCCGCCTATTATTTCGTGCGTCAGCTTTTATTTGCTCTTTTGGGAACCGGCATCATGCTTTTGGCGTCTAAACTGCCGATGGGCTTTTACCGGCGCTATTCCTTCCCCTTTCTGGCCTTTGCCCTGGCACTGCTGATGCTGGTGCCCTTTGTGGGCGTCAAGGTCAACGGCTCACGGCGCTGGCTTGGCGTGGGGGGACTGACGCTTCAGCCCTCGGAGCTGGCAAAGCTGGCGGTGATTTTGTCCTTCTCCGTGCTGATCTGTAAAATGCGGGGCAGGATGAAGACCTTCCGTTACGGCATTTTGCCCTTTGCAGCCATTCTCTGCGCCATTGTGGGTCTTCTGGTGCTGGAGCCCCACTTTTCCGCCTCCATCATCATTATCGCCATAGGCGGCGTGATGCTGTTTTTGGGCGGCGTCCGGCTGGGCTGGTTTATCGGCGCGGCGGCGGCCGCGGGGAGCGCGCTTGCGGTGCTGCTGGCCTTTTTCCCCTATGCCTCCAGCCGCATCACCACCTGGCGGGATCCCTTTTCCAGCTCCTCGGACGAGGGCTACCAGATCGTCCAGTCCCTCTATTCCATCGGCTCCGGTGGCTTAAGCGGCCTGGGCCTGGGGGGCAGCCGGCAGAAATTTCTGTATCTGCCCGAGGAGCACAACGACTTTATCTTCGCCGTGGCCTGCGAGGAGCTGGGCTTTATCGGTGCGGCGCTGATCCTCACCCTCTTCGCCCTGCTGATTTTAAGGGGCTACTGGATCGCCCTGCACTGCCGGGAGCGCTATGATTTTCTGGTCTGCGCGGGCATCAGCACTTTGCTTGCCATTCAGGTCTTCTTGAATGTGGCGGTGGTCACAAACCTTGTGCCCTGCACCGGCATATCCCTGCCCTTTTTCAGCTACGGGGGTACGGCCCTGCTCATTCAGCTGGGCGAGATGGGGATCATCCTCAGCGCGTCCAGAACAATACTGACAGATAATTGATCCATAGAAAGGATATGAGATATATGCGTTTTGTTTTCACCTGCGGCGGTACCGCCGGACATATCAACCCTGCCATCGCTGTGGCGGGCAGGCTCCGTGAACTGATGCCTGACAGCGAGTTTCTCTTCCTGGGGGCCGAGGGCAAGATGGAGATGCAGCTGGTGCCCATGGCGGGCTATGACATCAAGCCCCTGAAGATCACCAACATCAGCCGGGGAAAAAGCCCCAAGGCTTTGATGCACAATATCCAGACTGTCAAAAACGTGGCCTGGGCCACCCGGGAGACCAAAAAGATCCTGAAGGACTTCAAGCCCGACGTGGTCATTGGAACCGGCGGCTATGTGTGCTACCCGGTGCTGATGGCGGCGGCCAAAATGCATATCCCCACCGCCGTACACGAGAGTAACGCCGTCCCCGGCCTGACCACCAAAATGCTCTCCGGCCATGTGGACAAGATCATGGTGGGCTTTGAGGAGAGCCGGAAGTATTACAAAAACCCCGAGCAGGTGGAAGTCACCGGCACGCCGGTGCGGGGCGAATTTTCCTGCTACACCAAGGACTCCGCCAAGGCCCAGCTGGGCCTGCCGGCGGATAAGCCCCTGGTGGTCTCCGTCTGGGGATCTCTGGGCGCGGGACATATGAACAAGATCGTCACGGAGATGATCCCCAAGCTCCGGGGGCAGGACGAGTTCCGCCTGATCCACTCCGCCGGAAGCATGTACTATAAGGACGTCTGCGAAAAGCTCAGCGAGACGGCCCCCGACTTGGCAAGCTGCGGTGTGGACGTGAAGGAATACATTTACGACATGCCCCGGGTCATGGCGGCGGCGGACCTGATCATGTGCCGCGCAGGGGCCTCCACTCTGGCGGAGCTGACCTATATGGGAAAGCCGGTCATCATCGTGCCCTCGCCCAACGTGACCAACAACCACCAGGAGAAAAACGCCCGGGTGCTGGAGCGTGCAGGCGGCGCAAAGGTTCTTTTGGAGGGCGAATTTGACGCGGGCTCCCTCCTGGATGAGCTGAAAGCCCTGCTTGCCGATGAGGAAAAGCTGAGCGGCATGTCCACAGCCATGCGCTCCCTGGCCGTGCCCGACGCCACCGAAAAAATTTGCGGGATCATTCTGGATCTGCTCCATTGATTGCATAAATTATCACAGAAACACTCCCCGCCGCATAGTATGGCATGATTTCAATGCGCGGGGGGTTTTTCTATGGAACTATGGCACATCAGGGGAGGAAAGAGGCTGGAAGGCGCCTGCTTTGTCCAGGGCTCCAAAAACGCGTCGCTGCCGATTCTGGCGGCGTCCATCATTTGCCCGGCCGGCACGGAGCTGCTGAATGTCCCCCAGCTGCGGGATGTGGACGCGGCGCTGCGCATCCTCCGGCATCTGGGCTGCCGGGCGGAGCAGAGAGGCAGTGAGGTCAGCATTGATTCCCGGAACCTGTCCTGCTGTAATATTCCCCACAGTCTGATGGAGGAAATGCGCTCCTCGGTGATTTTTATGGGTGCTCTGGTCGCCCGCTGCGGGGAGGCAAGGCTGTCCCTGCCCGGCGGCTGCCAGCTGGGCAAGCGGCCCATCGACCTGCACCTGGCCGCCCTGCGGCAGATGGGGGCGGAGATCGATGAGAACGGGGGAGAGATCTTCTGCCGCGCACCGGAGCTGAAGGGCGCGGAGATTTTTCTGCCCTTCCCCAGCGTGGGGGCTACAGAGAACATCATGCTGGCCGCCTGCGCGGCAAAAGGGGAGACCGTCATCCACGGCGCGGCCAGGGAGCCGGAGATCGTGGCTTTGCAGGACTATCTGAAGGCATTGGGCGCGCAGATCCACGGCGCGGGGACAGACACCGTGACCATCGGCGATCTGAGACCGGAAAAGCAGGTGAGCTGCCGCATCATCCCCGATCGGATCGTGGCCTCTACCATCGCCTGTGCCGCCGCCTGTACCGGCGGCAATGTGGAGCTGCGGGGCATTGATCCCCGGCAATTTTCTACGGTTCTGCACTTCCTAAATCAGGCGGGCTGTGATATAATAAGCACCGACCGCAGTGTCAGGCTCCGCTCGCCGGGAGAATTGAAGGCCGTGGGGGAGATATCCACCGCCCCTTATCCCGGATTTCCCACCGACGCCCAGCCGGTGCTGATGGCCGCTCTGCTCAAGGCCAAGGGCCTGACGCGCATTACGGAGAATATCTTTGAAAACCGCTACCGCCAGGTGCCGGAGCTGTGCCGCCTGGGCGCGGATATCGTGACCCACGGCAAGATCG
>JBJDXP010000052.1:1712-3087 GCA_051866735.1 Candidatus Limivicinus sp. | reverse complement strand
TTGTCGAGCACGTCGCCGTTCTTGTCGAACTGCAGGAAGTCCTGGGCGTTCTCCATCTTCGGTGGTGTGCGTCTGGGGGTGCCGTCCGCCTGTAGTCCGGCCACCACGCTGATTTCGCCCGTCTTCTCGTCACGGACTATCAGCACGTCTTTTTCGTCTTTTTTCTTTGCCATCTTGATTGACTTTTAATTGTGAAACATTGATTGTTATCGGATGCGGGCCTTGTAGTCCGCCATCTTCTCTTTCTGGAAGCAGTCGATATGCTCCGAGAGGAACTTCTCCACGTCCGACTCCTTGTAGTAGGTCTTCTGCCGGAGCATGAGGTAGGGCAGGATGCCCAACGTGCGGTAGCGTTGCAACGACCGCTTGCTCACCTGCAGCATCAGGCAGAGGTCCTGATTGTCGTAGAGGCGTTCGCCATTGTACAGCCTGCACTCCGTGCTTTCCTCCAGACCTGCCGACTGCCGCTGACTGCGGAAGAGCAGGTCATCGAGCATCTTCTCGTGTCTGTCGAGCCGTTCCATGAGGAGGTGGAACAGCCGTTCTATCTTGTAGGTATCCATTTTCTTTACTGTTTTATGTTTTCTTGCCTGTCCTTACCATATACTGTCTGTGCAGTTCGCCGATGCGCTCTGCGTTGCCGCTCATGGAGCATTCCTTCATCATGCGCTCCACGTCCGTGAGGCGGTAGCGGCAGGTGCGCCCCATCAGCGAGAAGGGGATGCGCCCCTCGTCACGGTAGCGTTGCAGGGTGCGCAGGCTGATGCCGAGCAGGGCGGTCACCTCCTTGCTGGTCAGCCACCGTTCCTGTGGCTGTACGGGCTGTCTGTCCTCATACCTGCGGATGTGCTCCGCTATCTTCTCGATGTGTCCTACCAGTTCCTGAAAGGCGGCACTTTCTATCATTATTACGTTCATAATCAATACTGTTTTTTTCTTGTTTCTGCTGCAAAATTACAGGGTATGGGAAGGGGGAACTTATGACTCATATATGACTCATAGAAGATTTTTTTGCAACTGGCACAGGATGGCTTATCATTCGGTTCCAGATGCTGCCACCTGCGCTGGAAATGAAGGACTTTGCGAGGTTGCTGTGTAACTTTGCACTGACAATCACAGCAACACTCAGAATCATGGAAGTAGTAATCATTGAAAGAAAGGCGTTCGAGGCACTGATGGCGGATGTCTCGTCGCTGACGGAGAAAGTGAACCGCCTGTGCGGTCGTGAGAAGGACAGGCGCATGGCGAAGTGGATGGACAACGAGGAGGTATGCCGGCTGCTGCGCCTCAGTCCGAGAACCTTGCAGACGATGCGGGACAAGGGATTGATTGCCTGCTCGCAGATTGGCAAGAAGTTTTATTACCGCAGGGAGGA
>JBJDXP010000052.1:0-1612 GCA_051866735.1 Candidatus Limivicinus sp. | reverse complement strand
TGGGCATAGAAGGTGTTTATCCGATAGGCCAAGGCTACGATGATGTCCCAGTGGTAGATGTCCACGGAACAGCCGTCCGCCATGCGGATATACTTGCACACTTCATAGTCCACCAAGACACCTGTCTTGCGGATGTGTTTTATCTCCCTGCCTATGGTGGAGGCTGGGAGGTTGAACAGGTCGGCTATTTCTACGAGGGTCATCCACACCTCTTTCTGCGGGTTGCCCTCCATGCGCACGTGGCCGTGCTCGTCTATTCTGAGGATTCTTCTCATGGCGTTCCGTGTTAGATGGTCTGACAAATGAACTGCTCCATGGACTCTATCTGCTTGGACAGGCGTTCCATGTCGTTGCTTACCTTCTCGGCGGTAATCTTCGCATAGATCTGCGTGCTGCGGATGCTGGTGTGGCCCATCATCTTCGACAGGGTCTCAATCGGCACGCCGTTGGAGAGGCAGATGGTGGTGGCATACGAGTGGCGGCTCTGGTGCCAGGTGACGTTCTTGTTGATGCCGCATTGCTTGGCGACTGCCTTGATGCCGTATCGGCAGTGGGGATAGCAGGGGACGGGCAGCAGCCGTCCGCCCTCTGCCATGCCGCTGTACTTCTCGATGATGTGCCGTGGTACGTCGAGCAGACGGATGTTCGACTCCACGCCGGTCTTCTGGCGGTTGGTCTTTATCCACAGGTGGCCGTCGAAGGAGGTCTGAAGGTTCTCTTCCGTCAGGTTGTACATGTCCCGCCAGCTCAGTCCCGTGAAGCAGCAGAAGATGAAGAGGTCCCGGATGAGTTCATAGCTTTTCTTCTTGAACGTGCCGTTGATGAGTGCCGTAATCTCCTCCTTGGTCAGGAAGCCACGCTTGGTCTCTTCCTTCGTGATGTGGTAGGCATAGAAAGGGTCACGCGCCAGCCAGCCGTTGTTGATGGCGGTGAAGATGATGCTGCGGAAGGGCATCATGTACGACCACACGGTGTTGGTGCAGTGGTTCTTCTCCGTGCGGAGGAACAGCTCGAAGTCGGTGATGAAGGCGGGTGTCAGCTCACGCAGGGCGATGTCGCTCATCTTGTAGCGTTGCTTGATGAACTCCGACAGGTGGTTATATACCACGCAGTATTTCCAGTAGCTGCGCTCGCTCTTCATCTTGCCCACCTGCTTCGCATAGTCCTCGTTGTGCTGCTTGAACACGGCCAGCAGGGTCTTGTGGTTCTGTCCCAGACCCAGATAGGCGTTGCGCACCTTCTCCGCCGTGACATACCCGTCGGTGTCGCACACCTCCTGATACGCCTTGTTGATGCCAAGCCGTATCTTGTCCAGCATACGGTTGCCTTCCTGTGCCACGAGGCTGCGGCCTGTCAGCTTGCCCAGTTCCACGTTCCACATCTTTTCCTCCACGTCCAGCTTGCTGCTGAACTGTGATACCTTTCCGTTCACCGTGATGCGGCACATCACGGGAATCATTCCGTTCTTTTTCGGCGCGTTGCGCTTGAGGTAGAACAACACCCTGAAAGTGCTTCTGCTCATACTCTACGTTTTTTAATTGCAAAATTAGTTTCTGTAGAGCTGAAAGGCTGTAAGCAAACCGCAGCACATCGGCGCAATCGCATCCGCTTC
>JBJDXP010000051.1:0-3100 GCA_051866735.1 Candidatus Limivicinus sp. | reverse complement strand
CAGTAAAGAGCTGAACAGGAAATTACTTGCGGATGTTCAGCTTTGCGATGATCGCACGGTAACGCTCGATGTCCTTCTTGGCCAGGTAGTCCAGCAGGCGGCGGCGCTTACCGACCATCTTGTACATGCCCAGACGGCTGTGGTCGTCGTTGGGGTGCTTCTTCAGATGCTCGGTCAGCTCCAGGATGCGCTCGGACAGAATGGCGATCTGGACCTCGGGAGAACCGGTGTCGCCCTCGTGGGTGGCGTTGCTGTTGATAACTTCGGTCTTCTTTTCTTTGGTAATCATCTTGATTATCCCCTTTCTTGATTTAAGCTATACCCTGCAGCCAAGCATCGGGCGGAAAGGCTACCGCAGCGGCGGCATGACCCCGAAGCTGAGCGTACGGGCGCAGACTGGTTTATATTAACATCTCTTCGTCAGGAAGTCAACCATTATTCTGTTACCAAACGGTAAATTACAGTGAAAAATTACCGGTTGCGCATCAGGGTCTTCATGCGCAGGCTGTGATCCAGGATGCTCTTGCGCAGGCGCAGGTTCTTGGGCGTCACTTCAAGCAGCTCGTCGTCGGCCAGAAATTCCAGGCACTGCTCCAGACTGAGCTGGCGGGGCGGGATCAGGCGCAGAGCCTCATCGGAGCCGGAGGCGCGGGTATTGGTCAGGTGCTTGGTGCGGCAGACGTTGACGGGCACATCGTCGCTCTTGGGGCAGACGCCCACGATCATGCCGGCATAGACCTTGGTGCCCGGGGTGATGAACAGGGCGCCCCGGTCCTGGGCGTTCCACAGGCCGTAGGCCACGGCCTCGCCGGTCTCAAAGGCGATGAGAGAGCCGGTGTTGCGGCGGGCAATGTCGCCCTTGTAGGGCTCATAGCGCTCGAACACGGAGGCCAGGATACCCTCGCCCTTGGTGTCGGTCAAAAACTCGTTCCGGTAGCCGAAGAGGCCCCGGGAGGGGACAAGAAATTCCATCTTCATGCGGCTGCCCACAGGGGTCATCTCCACAAATTCGCCCTTGCGCGCGCCCAGCTTCTCCATAACGGAGCCCATATAGTCCTGGGGCACGTCCACAACCACACGCTCCACAGGCTCGCAGGTCTTGCCGTCGATCTCCTGGTACAGCACGCGGGGAGGAGACACCTGGAACTCATAGCCCTCGCGGCGCATGGTCTCGATCAGGATGGACAGGCTCATTTCGCCCCGGCCCGCCACGTTGAAGCTGTCGGTGCTGTCGGGCACGTCGGTGACTCTCAGGGACACGTCCTTCAGGGTCTCCCGCATCAGGCGGTCCCGGATCTGGCGGGAGGTGACGAACTTGCCCTCACGGCCGGCAAAGGGACTGTCGTTTACGGAGAAAGTCATCTCCAGGGTGGGCGCGCCGATCTTCACGAAGGCCAGAGGCTCTGCAAAGCCCTTGGCGCAGATGGTGTCGCCGATGGTGATCTCGCCGATGCCGCTCATGGCGATGATGTTGCCGGCGCCGGCCTCGGTGACGGGGACCCGGTTCAGCCCGTCAAACTGGTACAGGGAGACGGCCTTGGCCCGCGCGGGGGCGGCGTCCGGATCGTGGTAGTTGCAGACCTCGATCTCCTGGTTCTGGCGGATCACGCCCCGCTCGATGCGGCCGATGGCGATGCGGCCCACATATTCATTGTAATCTATGCTGCTGACCAGCATCTGGAAGGGGGCGTCCTCGTCCATCTCCGGTGCGGGGATGTACTCTAAAATGGTCTCGAACAGGGGCTTTAAGTCTGTGCCCACAGCGTCGGGGGAATAGCTGGCCGTGCCCTGACGGCCGGAGCAGAAGAGCATGGGGGAATCCAGCTGCTCGTCGGTGGCGTCCAGATCCATCAGCAGCTCCAGCACCTCGTCGATGACCTCGTGGATGCGCTGGTCGGGGCGGTCGATCTTGTTGACCACCACGATGACCCGGTGGCCCATTTCCAACGCCCGGCTGAGGACGAAACGGGTCTGGGGCATGGGGCCCTCGGCGGCGTCCACCAGCAGGATAACGCCGTTGACCATCTTCAGAATGCGCTCCACCTCGCCGCCGAAGTCGGCGTGGCCCGGGGTGTCTACGATATTGATCTTGGTGTCGCCGTACCATACGGCGGTGTTCTTGGCCATGATGGTGATGCCGCGCTCACGCTCCAGGTCGTTGGAGTCCATCACGCGCTCCACCACTTCCTGATTTTCCCGGTACACGCCGGACTGCTTGAGCATCTCATCCACCAGGGTGGTCTTGCCGTGGTCAACGTGGGCGATAATGGCGACGTTTCTGAGTTTATCCATAAAATTGCAGCTCCCTGAGTAAAAAAATATCTGTTTCTCTTTATTTTCAACACAAAGTTGAATTTTAACACCCTCTGCCGTAAATTGCAACACCTTAGCAACATTTTTCCTGCTTATTGCAATGTTTTCAAGGCCGTGTTACAATCAGGAAAACAAAAATCATTTTGGGAGAAGCTTATGAGCGACAATTTCTTTGCCTATATATCCCGTATGCGCTATATCGGCCGCTGGAGTCTGATGCGAAACGCCCTGCCGGAGAACATCCAGGAGCACAGCCACATGGCGGCGGTGATCGCCCACGCCCTGGGCGTCATCCGCCGGGACGTGTACCACATCCCCTGCGACCCCAACGAGTGCGCCGCCGTGGCCTTGTACCACGACTGCTCGGAGATTTTGACCGGCGACCTGCCCACCCCCATCAAGTATCACAGCCCGGAGATCATGGGGGCCTACAAGCAGGTGGAGGAGCTGGCCTGTCAAAAGCTGCTGGCCACCCTGCCCGAAGAGATCCGGGGCGCCTATGAGCCGCTGCTCACCGGGGAAACCCAGGAGCGGCTCCACGACCTGGTCAAGGCGGCGGACAAGCTCTCCGCCTACATTAAATGTATTGAAGAGCGCAAGACCGGCAACGATGAGTTCCTCTCGGCGGAGAAGCAGACCCGGGCCATTCTGGAGGCGAGCCCCTTGCCGGAGGTGCAGTATTTCCTGGAACATTTCATCCCCGCTTTTGAGCTGACGCTGGACGAGCTGGGGACCATAGAGGAGTAAGACATGGAACAGAGAAAAATCGACCGGATCAACGAGCTGG
>JBJDXP010000050.1:0-3135 GCA_051866735.1 Candidatus Limivicinus sp. | reverse complement strand
GTGCAGCGGCTTGTGGACATTGAGCAGAAAATGGCCGAGGGCAAAGGCCGGGGCTATGAACGCTGGGCGACCATGCACAACCTCAAACAAATGGCCGCGACGCTGAATGTGTATCAGGAATACGGCTTTACTTCCCCGGAGCAGTTAGAAGCCGCCGTTGATACCGCCTATCAGGAAATGCGCCAGACCAGCGGCGAACTGAAAGCACTGGAAACGAAGCTGCAAGGGAAAAAGAAGTTGCAGCGGCAGGTGTTGGCCTACGCCCAGACCAAGGCCGCCCGCGACGGGCTGCGGGCACAGAAATCCGAGAAAGCCCGCGCCGCATACCGGCAGGCCCATGAGAGCGATTTTATCATAGCCGACGCAGCAGCCCGGTATTTCAAGGCGCATGGCATTACCAAGCTGCCCGCCCGGAAAGCGTTGCAGGCCGAGATCGAGCAGCTTATCTCCGAGAAAGACGGCCTGTATAACACCTATCACGAACAGAAACAGCGGTTCAAGGAGTTGCAGACCGTCAAGCGGAACATCGACCAGATTTTGCGCCGGGACGAGCCGCACCGCAGAAAGGAGCAGAGCCATGAGCGATAACCTGCCCCACATGGACTACCGCCAGCACCGGCGGGCGCGGCGGCTGGTACATGAGTGCTGTAACTACGACGAGGGGAACTGCCTGCTGTTAGACGACGGGGAGCCTTGCGTGTGCGTCCAGAGCATTTCCTTTTCCCTCATGTGCCGCTGGTTCCGTGTGGCTGTCCTGCCCCTTGACGGGGAGCTGGCCGCAGCCCTCTTGTGCCGGGGAAGCCGGAAACGGTGTGCCGTCTGCGGGGCGGCCTTTGTCCCCAAATCCAACCGGGGAAAATACTGCCCCGACTGCGCCGGGCGCATGAAGAAAATCAAAGCCGCCGAGAGAAAGCGGAAACAAAGGCAGAGATGTCACGCTTTAGAGCCTTTCAAACCCGCATAAATCAAGGCTTTTTTCGTGGGTGTCAAAGGGTACGCGATACATTTATCCTTTTCCCCCGGAAACGGCGTTTTAATGCGTGACAATACGCCAAAATCAACCCGAACACAGGGAGGTGATCCTATCGCTGATTATATCAGGGCAGACACGCGGCTGCCCGCCTATCTGCCGTATCCCCGTTTCCTGCTGAAAATGGAGATTTCACAGACCGCCAAGCTGCTGTATTCGCTGCTGTTAGACCGTTCCACCCTCTCCCAGAAAAACAAGTGGCTGGACGACGAGGGCAGGATTTATATTATCTATCCCATCGCGGAGATAGCAGAAATACTGGATAAAGGCAGCACCACCATCAAGGGGGCGCTTAATGAACTGGACACGGCGGGGCTGTTGGAACGGGAACGGGGCGGCTTCTCCGCACCGAACCGGCTTTATGTCAAAGTACCGCCAGTGCCACAGGTACAGTTTTCAGACCAACTGATGGCCGGAAGTCCGCCCCTCATAGAGCCGGAAAACCGTCCTACTGATGGTCAGAAAACCGACCTTATGATGGTCGGAAAACCGTCCCCTAACCAAACTACTATAAACAACCTTACAGAGAGCCAAACAAAGGGAGTGAGTGGGGGGCCGTCCGCGCCCTATGGCCGATATGGAAATATTTTTCTGTCACAGACCGAATACGACGAGTTGCAGGCAGAGTACCCTGACAGGCTGGAACGGTTCATCGAGGAAATGAGCCGCTACCTTGCCGCCAACGGGAAAAGCTACCAGAACTATGCCGCCGCCCTGCGGATATGGGCGGGGAACGACAAAAAGAAAGCCCCGAAAAAGGGCATACCAGACTACTCATGCAAGGAGGGCGAGAGTTTATGAAGAACGAAATCAACGCTGTTTTGGAGAATATGACGGCCACCACCCCGGAGCCGGAGGACTACACCGGCGAGGACGGTTTACTGTACTGCGGCAAGTGCCGCAAGCCGAAAGAAGCCTATTTTGCGCCGGATAAGGCCGCTATCTTCGGGCGCGACCGCCACCCGGCAGAGTGCGACTGCCAGAGAACCGCCCGCGAGGAACGGGAAGCCGCCGAAAAGCGGCGCAGGCACCTTGACACCGTGGAAGAACTGAAACGCCGGGGCTTTACCGACCCCGCCATGCGGGACTGGACTTTCGAGAATGACAACGGCAGGAACCCGCAGGCCGGGCTTGCCCGCCGGTATGTGGAGCATTGGGAGGATATGCGGACAGACAATATCGGCTGCCTGTTCTGGGGCGGCGTAGGAACCGGGAAAAGCTACCTTGCGGGCTGTATCGCAAACGCCCTCATGGAGAAAGAAATCCCCGTCCACATGACGAACTTTGCCCTTATCCTCAACGACCTTGCCGCCAGCTTTGAGAACCGCAACGAGTACATTTCCCGCCTTTGCCGCTATCCGCTGCTTATCATTGACGACTTCGGCATGGAGCGTGGCACCGACTATGGACTGGAACAGGTATTCCATGTGATTGATACCCGATACCGCAGCAACAAGCCGCTGATCGCCACCACCAACCGCCCGCTGGACGAGTTGAAAAAGCCGACAGACACGGCCCATTCCCGGATTTATGACCGACTGCTGTCCATGTGCGTCCCGATACGCTTTACTGGCGTCAACTTCCGGCAGGAAACCGCAAAGCGGAAAATGGAAACCATGAAGAAACTGCTGGCTGAATGAAAGGAGTATTGCCTATGGAGAATATCAAGCAGCACGACCACCGTACCACCCGCCGCCCCGACTGCGTGACGGAAATCCGCATGGGGAATACCGTTCTTGTCGTGTCCGGCTTTTTCAAGAAAGACACCACCAGCACCGCCGCCGACAAGATGGCGAGGGTACTGGAAGCGGAAGCCGCTGCTACACAAAAAAAGGCGATTTGACAAGCTGTAAAGAAGCAGATTTATCACTTTTACCGCTGTACAGCCGCCCCTGTTCCGTGGTACAATGAAACCACGGAATAGTGGGGCTGGCTGTCGGAAACGGAGGATTTTATGTTAAGACAAGCCACCCAAAACCTCATTACCGCCCTTTATCCGAGATTGTCCCATGAGGACGAATTGCAAGGCGAGAGCAATTCCATTTCCAACCAGAAACGGATTTTGGAAGCCTACGCCAAGCAGAACGGCTTTACCAATCTGCGCT
>JBJDXP010000049.1:0-3141 GCA_051866735.1 Candidatus Limivicinus sp. | reverse complement strand
GGGCGCCTGCGCCATCTTCACCTTCATCAACTCCTGGAACGACTACTTCATGCAGTTGATCATGCTGATGAGCACCAAGGAGCTGACCATCTCCCTGGGTATTGCCACCATGCAGGGTGAAAACTCCACCGACTTCGGTCTGCTGATGGCAGGATCCGCCCTGGCCTCCGTGCCCATCATTATCGTGTTCCTGATCTTCCAGAAATACTTTACCAAGGGCATCACCATGGGCGCGGTGAAAGGATAAGCGCTGTGATTTTTGCCAAATTAACGGATGCCGCGGATTATCGCGGCATCCATCCCCGGCTTGACCGGGTGATCGACTGCCTCAACGAGGAATATCTCCATCAGGTGGGTACCCAGACCCAGAAGCTGGAGGACGATCTGCTTTACGTCACCCGCTTTGACTATGAGACCATTCCCCTGGAGGAAGCCTTCTTCGAGGCACATAAAAAATACCTTGACGTACACCTGATGCTGCAGGGAACGGAGAGAGTGGATATCTCCCACCCGGACGTGCTGACGCTGTTTGACCATAAGGACGATTTTTATGCCTATCGGGGCGAAGCGGAGCAGACCCTGCTCCTGACCCCGGGCAGCTTCCTTGTGGTCTTCCCCGGCGATGCGCACCGCATCAAAGTGCAGGTCAAGGGCCCTGAAAATGTATCCAAGGTCGTTTTCAAGCTGCTTGTAAACGACTGAGATGGGAAAGAAGGAAAAACATGAATCAGAAGTTTGAAAAGTACAAGGGCATATTCCCCGCTTTCTACGCCTGCTACGATGAAAACGGCGCAATCAGCCCGGAAAGAGTACGGGCATTTACCGAGTATCTGATCGGCAAGGGCGTTACCGGATTGTATGTGGGCGGCTCCTCCGGCGAGTGCATCTACCAGTCCGTGGCGGAGCGCAAGCTGGTGCTGGAGAATGTGATGGAGATCGCCCGGGGCAGGATCGTTGTTATCGCCCATGTGGCCTGCAACAACACCGCCGACAGCATGGAGCTTGCCGCCCATGCGGAGAGCCTGGGTGTTGACGCTATCGCCGCCATCCCGCCCATCTACTTCCACCTGCCGCCTCACGGCATTGCTCAGTATTGGAACGACATCTCTTCCGCCGCCCCCAATACCGACTTTATCATCTACAACATCCCCCAGCTGGCCGGTGTGGGTCTTAGCAGCGCCCTGCTGCGGGAGATGCTGAAAAATCCCAGAGTGATCGGCGTGAAAAACTCCTCCATGCCCGTTCAGGACATCGAAATGTGGCGCGACGAAGGGGCCATCGTATTCAACGGCCCGGACGAGCAGCTTCTCTCCGGTCTGGTGGCCGGCGCTATCGGTGGCATCGGCGGCACCTATGCCGCAATGCCCGAGCTGTACCTGCGCATTTTCGCCCTGGCGGGCCAGGGCCGCATCGCCGAAGCCCGGGAGATCCAGGACGAGTGCTGCCATATCATCTACGAGCTGTGCTCCTGCCACGGCAACATGTACGCCGTGATTAAGGCTGTGCTCCGTGAGCTGGGCGCTCCGGATATCGGCGGCGTCCGCCGTCCTCTCAGCGACATTGTGCCCGAGGATATGCCCACTGTCCGCAAATGCGCGGAGCATATCCGCACGGCGTGCGAAAAGTTCGTGAAGTAAGCGATAGTAAAACAAAAGCCCGAAGGATGAATCCTCCGGGCTTTATTCATGCCTCATTTCCCTTTGGGCTGGCGTCCATCAACGGTCTCCCAGCCGGGGAGGGGCAGGCGCTGCATGGCGCCGAAGATTTTGGATTTCATGTCGGGGTACTGGGCGCTCATGGTTTTCAGAAGCTGCTTGATCTCATAGCGCTTGCTGCCCTTGTCCTGGGGGCAGGGGTTTTCCACCACCGGCAGCTGAAGCTCCTGGGCCAGGTTGCTGATCTTCAGCTCCCCGGCGTAGATCATGGGCCGGATCTGGGTGACGCCGGAGCGGTCCAGATAGGTGACAGGCCGAAAGCAGCTGAGCCGCCCCTCAAACAGCAGTGACAGCATGAAGGTCTCCACCGCGTCGTCAAAATGGTGGCCCAGGGCCAGCTTGTTGATGCCCCGCTGGCGGATGGCGTCGTTCAGCGCGCCCCGGCGCATCTTGGCGCAGAGGGAGCAGGGGTTATCCTCCTTGCGCACGTCGAAAACCACCTCCTTGATGTCGGTTTTCAGACAGGTATAGGGGATGTCAAGCTTCCGGCAGAGCTCCGCCACCGGGGTAAAGTCCATGCCCTCAAAGCCCAGCTCAATGGTGATGGCTTCCAGATCAAAGTGTTTGGGATAGTAGCTTTGCAGGTGGTGGAGAGCCAGCAGCAGCAAAAGACTGTCCTTCCCGCCGGAGACGCCTACGGCGATCTTGTCGCCCTCTTCGATCATATTGTAGTCGTCCACCGCCCGGCGGATCACGCCGGTAAATTCGTTTAAAATTTTGTCCATAGTCAACCCTCAGAGAAAAATAAAAATGGAAATAAGTTTTAAAGAGATTTCACGAGATTTCAAGAGAAATCAAGAGATTTGGAAATCAGAATTAAAATTGCTGTTGACAGGCCGGAAAAGCTGTGGTATAAAAATAAAGCGCGCTTGGCGTTTATTGTAAACTCCTGCGCCTGAATTGTCAAAACATTTAATTCTATATGGAGGCACAAAATATGTCTACGACCATGGTAACCAAGGAGACCGTTACCCGCAAATGGTACGTCCTTGACGCAGCCGGCAAGCCCCTGGGCAAGACCGCTGCTCTCGCCGCCGACCTGCTGCGCGGCAAGCTCAAAACCGATTATACCCCCCACGTTGACTGCGGCGACTATGTCATCATCATCAACGCGAAGGACGCAGTTCTCACCGGCAAGAAGCTGGAGCAGAAGTACTACCGTACTCACTCCGGTTATCCCGGCGGACTGAAAGAGACCCAGTACAAGACCCTGATGAAGACCAAGCCCGAGCTGGCTATGCGTCTGGCCGTCCGCGGCATGCTGCAGAAGAACACCATCGCTCAGTGGCAGCTCAAGCGCCTGAGAGTTTTCGCCGGCGCAGAGCACACCCATGCAGCCCAGAAGCCCGAAGTTTGGGATCGCTAAGAGGAGGTAAAGAAATATGGCAACCTATAAGTGCAAGAAGCCCTATATGTACGGCACCGG
>JBJDXP010000048.1:0-3152 GCA_051866735.1 Candidatus Limivicinus sp. | reverse complement strand
GTCAACACCAGCGGCTTCGATCTGCCTGCCACCGGTGATCACGGTGTGTGGATGTACGGCCTGGCCGGAATCCTGCTGATGGCAGGTTCTATAGCGACCCTGGTCATCAGCTGCCGTAAAAAGTCCAGCAAGAAGTAATCTGAATCAATCCCCCGGAGGAACCGCCTCCGGGGGAATTCCACAGGGAGCAACAAAATATGAAACGAAGGTATCTGCGAATCGTGATTGCCGGGGTCATTTTCCTATTGGCGTTGCTGCTGACGCTGTATCCCGTCATCAGCAACCTCTACAACCAGGAGCATCAGTCCCAGATTCAGACAGCCTACCGGGAGGTGCTGGAACAGACAGATACTTCTGAACTGGAACGGATTCGGCAGCAGGCCATTGCCTATAACAAGGCAATTACCCCGGGGACGGCGGAGGAAGCCTACTCCCAGGAAGCGATTCAAACGGCGTCTGAGGATTATGTTAACCAACTGAATCTGGGTGGGAGCGGGATTATGGGGTATGTGGAGATTCCTAAAATAGGCGTAGACCTGCCCATCTATCATGGCACCGGATCGGATTCCCTGGACAGAGGAACCGGGCATCTGCTGGGTTCGTCCTTGCCCGTGGGAGGGGAGAGTACCCATACCATCATCACCGGCCACAGCGGCATGGCGTCCCAGAAGATGTTCACGGATCTGGAGCAGCTTCAGGAGGGGGATGTGTTTTACCTTCGCGTTCTGGATGATACCTTAGCCTACCAGGTGGACGCCATCCATACAGTGCTGCCCTATGATACCACTTATCTGGGAATCGTGCATGGACAAGACCTCTGTACCCTGGTGACCTGCACGCCAACAGGAGTGAATACCCATCGCCTGCTGGTGCGGGGAACCCGTATTCCATATGAGCAAGCCGTAGAGGTGCAGGAGACGGCGGAGTTCAATGAGGAAGGAATCGCAACTTCCCACTGGGAGCAGCAATATTGGCTCGGTATCCAGCTGGGTCTTGTGGCAATGATCTGCATTGTTTTGCTGGGCAATGTGGTGCTTTTTCTTCGGAAAAGAATCCGCCCTGCCCACAGAAAAGGAGGCCGTTATGTCCGGAAATAAGGGGAGAAAAGTGGCTATCATTTTAAGCCTTTTCCTGTTCCTGGCGGGCAGCGCCGTCACCCTCTCTCCCTGGCTCCACAGCCTGTGGGTGAATTACACCATGCGCCGGAATGTTCAGGAGTTCCTGAGCTATGTGGAAGTTGCGCCATATGCTCCGGGGCAGACCTCTCTCCGTGGAACCACTGAGAAAGGGGGAGAAACAGGGAGATCATTTCTGCCAACGGAATACACGCAACTCTGGTTGGATATGCAAAGCTACAACCAGGTGATTTTCGAGGAAGGCCAGACAGGACTATCTGACCCATCTGCCTATGAGAAAGCCAGCGTCTGCCTTGCGGATTATGGCCTGGAAAGCGAAGTGTTTGGCGTACTGTCCATTCCCAGACTGGAAATGGAAATGCCAATCTACCTGGGTGCTTCCAAACAGAATATGGCGAATGGTGCCGCTGTTATGGGACAGACCAGCCTTCCCATTGGCGGCAGCGATACCAACTGTGTTCTCGCCGGACACCGGGGCTGGAACGGTGCGGCGTATTTCCTGTACATCAACCAACTGGAAAGGGGAGATGTTGTGACTGTCACCAACCTATGGGAAACCCTGACCTATGAGGTGGTGGATACACAGATCATCTCCCCAAACGATGTGGATGCCATCCACATTCAACCGAACCGTGAGTTATTAACCCTGCTCACATGCCACCCGCCTGCCTCCGGAGGGAAGCAGCGGTATCTGGTGTTTTGTGAGCGTGTCTATGAAATGGAGGATTATGAATAAGAAAATCAAAAGACTGCTTATCTGTATGGCGGTGGTGGCTGTCATTGCTTCCACCTTTGTAATGCCTGCCTTTGCAACCTCTGGCGGCAATGTATCCGGCGCCATCGAGGGCACCTGGAATGCGGCCCAGGGTCAGGTTAAGGATATTGTCAACAACGTGGTGTTCCCGGTGATCGACATGATCCTGGCGGTTCTGTTGTTCGTGAAAATCGCAACGGCCTATATGGACTACCGGAAACACGGGCAGTTCGAGTTCACCGCGCCGGCAATCCTGTTTGCCTGCCTGCTGTTCTCCCTGACCGCTCCCAGCTACATCTGGAATATCCTGTAAGGATGGCCGCGTATCACGTTTTGGGAAAGGGGGTGGTGACCCATCTTTGATTGGTTAGGCGATATCCTGGCGGGGTTGGGAGAAGCCTTGGGCGGCGCTTTCGAGAACATTGGCGAGGATATCGTAAACTCCGTATGGAACGCATTGGTTCAGTGGCTGTATGAAGCCTTTTATACCGCCATTGGAGACCTGTTCGCGGACATCAACAATCTGGGCGTGGAGATCTTTGACCTGAGCTGGGTACAGGCGGTGGTCAATCTGTTTTCCATGCTGGGCTGGTCGTTGTTTGTGGTTGGAGTTGTCGTTGCCGTCTTTGAATTGGCCATTGAGAGCCAGAGCGGACGGGTCAACGTGAAGGGCACCGCCCTGAATGTGCTGAAAGGTTTCTTCGCCGCCAGTCTGGTGGGCGTCCTGCCGGTGCAGCTGTACAAAACCTGTTGTCAGTTGCAGGGAATGTTTACCGCAGACCTGGCAGGGATTTTCGCGGGGGAACAAAGCAGCACTATCGGAGCCTTTGCGGGACAGGTCTTGAGCATTGTGTTCATTCCGTCAGAGGCGGTTCAGGTGGGCATAAAGCTCATCTTCTTCCTGCTGGCCTTTGCCTACTGTGTCATTAAGGTGTTCTTCGCCAACATCAAGCGAGGCGGCATCCTTCTGGTGCAGATTGCCGTGGGAAGTCTGTACCTGTTCAGTGTGCCGAGAGGGTACACGGATGGCTTCTACCAGTGGGGCAAGCAGGTAATAGCCATCTGCCTGACGGCATTTATGCAGACTACCCTGCTGTTCCTTGGGATGATGACCTTTCAGAACAATATGCTTCTGGGCCTGGGCATCATGCTGGCGGCGGGGGAGGTGCCCCGGATCGCACAGCAATTTGGTCTGGATTCCAGTGTGCGGGTGAATATGAGCAGCGTGATCTACTCCACCAACTCGGCGCTGAATCTGACCC
>JBJDXP010000047.1:0-3155 GCA_051866735.1 Candidatus Limivicinus sp. | reverse complement strand
AAATGCTCCATGGCGCTGGCCAGGGACTTCTGGTTCTTGTCCCCGCCGGTCTGGAGGTTGTAGATCAGCTGGAGGTTGATCCAGCCGGCGATCCAATCCCAGTCCAGGTCGTGGATAATGATGTTCTGTTCCATGATCCCCTGATCGTCGCAGCCCCAGGTGATGAAGGTCACGTCGTCGCCGCACCAGGCGCGAAACTGCTCCATGGCATCGGCAAAGGCGATGCCCTGGGCCAGGCGCTCCTTGTCAAAGCCGGTGATCTTCTTCACCTTGTAGTGCATCCGGCGGAAATAGACGGGCTTCACGTCCACGGTAAATTCTTCGCCCGGCTGCATGTCCTCCGTCAGCTTGACGGCGCCGATCTCGATGATCTCTCCCCTGAGATGGATGGGGAGCTTGTTGAAAACGGAGGACTTGGAGCTCATGGCCTGATTCCACTCCAGATCCACCACAACGTAATTCATAGCATACAATTCCTTTTTCTGAAACTCGTAAAACGCAAAAATTATTATAACATATTTCTTTCCCATATGCACTACTTTTTTTCGCCCATGACGATATGAAAATCCCGCGCAGTTTCCTGCGCGGGATAGGCTGGGGGATATAGGGAACAGGGAAATGTTTACAGGTCGAAGTCCACCATGTCGTAGCGGCGGAGGAGGGTGCCGATCTCCGTGTTGTCCACTTTCTTCAAGATGGCGCGGATCACCGGCTTGGTGATAAATTTGGGCAGCGGCAGCTTCATATCGGTGAGCTTTCTGCCGTCCATCAGCTTTTTGGTGCTCTCCAGCAGCACACGGACGTCATACACAGAGTTGAATACCTCGGGCACGCCCCGGTCGACGTTGCAGAGGGTGTACACGGCCTCCATGGCGGTGCGGACAGAGTATTCCGTGGTAAAGACGGTGTCACGGAAGGTCTCGGCGTGGTTGCCCAGGAAGGCAAAGTTCACCACACCGGCGGGCACCACGTCAGGCCGGTCGCCCTTGTTGCGGCAGATAAAGTAAGTGGTGACGCGAGGCATCATAACCGGGACGCAGTTGCAGCTGTTGGCGGCCAGCCGGTCGATCTTATCCAGAGGTACGCCGATGTGGTACAGCCATTCTCTGGCGATCTCCTCGCCGGTGCAGTCCCGCATGGGCTTTTTCACATAATCGCCGATGCGGCTGGTGTACAGGCCGTAGATCCAGACCACCACCTGGTTTTTGGGCTGCACCTTGAAGTGGGGCTGACGGTTGACAGTCCAGCTCATGACCCAGCCGGAGTCACGGCAGGTGACGATACCGCCGGTGACGACCATGCCGCTTCTGGGGTCTCTCTTGCAGATGGCCTGCATGTAGGGGATGATCTCCTCATCCAGAGTGGTCAGGGTGGCGGACTCCCACTGGGTCAGCTCCGGATCCTTCAAGAATTCGTCGGGATGGCCGAAGCTGGGATCCTGCCGGGCGATATTCTGCCACATCTTCCAGCTGTCGCCCACAGAGGTGTCAAAGCCCGGGGCGGTGTGGTGGTCGCCGATGGTGGCATTGGAGCAGTTGGAACCGTTGGTAAAGAACACCAGGGTGTTTTCGTCGATATCCATGGCCTTGGGCTCACCCTTTTCCGTGTACTCGATGCGGGTGGCCACCTTCCGGGCGTGGTTGATGTCGAAGATCACATTGGTGCCGCAGGTGTTAAACATGAAGTTGACGCCATGATCCCGGAGGTATTTGATCATGGGCAGGATCATGGACTCATACTGATTGTACTTGGTGAATTTCAGCGCCTTCAGCTCGGGCAGACCGCCGATGTGGTGGATGAAGCGGTGAACGTATTTTTTGACCTCCAGGGCGCTGTGCTCGTCCTTGAAGGCGAACATGGTCCGCCAGTACCACCAGAAGTTGGAGTTGAACACCTCGTTGGTCCAGATCTCATTGATGGCCTTGCCGTACAGATCCTCGTCCTTCATAAAGAACAGCTTCATGATCTCCATGCAGGCCTTATCCGACAGGCCGAAGAGCCCGTCGGTGTGGGCGTTCTGGCCCCGCTTCTCGGTGACGCGGCAGAGGGAATAGTTGGGGTCATGCTTGTTGAGCCAGTAGTATTCATCCAGAACGGAGACCTCGGGATTTTCGATGGAGGGGATGCTGCGGAACAGATCCCACAGACATTCAAAGTGGTTCTCCATCTCCCGGCCGCCCCGGATGATAAAGCCCTTGTCAATGTTCAGAATACCGTCGCAGGCGCCGCCGGCCACCGGCATGTCCTCCATGATGGTGATGTTTTCGCCGGGCATCTGGGCGTCGCGCACCAGGAAGCAGGCGGCTGAAAGCCCCGCCAGTCCCGCGCCGATCACCACTGCCCGCTTTTTCTCAATGCCCTCGGGTTTCTCTGGATGGGCAAATGCCTCGTAGTTGCCGTTGCTGTAATACATGTTTTTTCCTCCCCTGATCAATTTATTGTTTTGCGGATGAGGTCCGCATAACGCCCAAAATGCTCAGCCTGGCCCGGTCAAGAATGCCGATCCGCCCTCTGGCTGTGGAGATGATGCCCGCGTACCGGAGCTGCTCCACCTCCCGGCTGACCACCTCTCTGGTGGTGCCCAGGTGGTTTGCGATCTGCTCGTGGGTGATATGGATGCTGTCGCTCTTATCCCGTTCGGCCTGCTCCAGGATGATGCGGGCCACGCCGTGGCGCAGGGAGCTGAACAGGTGCTTTTCAATGCAGTTGAGTATGCCCTGGGCGTTTCTGGCCGCCACGTTCAGAAGATACTCCGAAGCCTGGGGCACACAGTAGGCCACAGACACAAAATCCGCCTTGGGAATGTAGGCCAGAACGGTCCGCTCCGTGGCCTGGAGCTGGGGCACGATGTCAAAGGGGCCAGCATTGTCCACGGTGATGATGCTGAAGGGATCCCCTTTGGTGAGGAAAAGAATGCTGATCTCCCGGCCGTTTTCCGCCGAGATGTAGACACGAAGCCGCCCTTCCAGCACCAGAAGCAGCCCGTCTTTGCATCGGCTTTCAATGGCCACCAATTCGTTTTTGCCCACGCATTTCACCTGCAGCGCGTTTTTCAGCCGTTCCTGCTGCTCCGCACTGAGGGCAGCCCAGAAGGGAAACAACTCTGCCAGCCGGCTGCGGTATGTTTCCGTCAAATTCATTGAATCGCCTCCTGA
>JBJDXP010000046.1:0-59198 GCA_051866735.1 Candidatus Limivicinus sp. | reverse complement strand
ATCTGACCCAGCTGCCCTGGTTTGCCAAAAACCGCTCCCACGAGATCTCCCTGGCTTTCGACGCCAAGATCCGTGAACTGGGCGGGGATATCTGGTACAACACCCGGGTGGAAAAAATCGACATCCGTGACAAGCAGGTGCACGGTGTGCAGCTATCCAGCGGCGAGTATATCCCCTGCTCCTATGTGATCTCCAACCTGATGCCCCATGTGGTGTTTGACCGGATGGTGGACCACAAGGAGGTGCCCGAGTACGACCGCCGGAAGATGAACGCCCAGCGCCTGGCCCAGGCGGCCTTTACGGTGTATCTGGGTCTGGACGCCTCCGCCGAGGAGCTGGGGCTGAAAAACTACGACACCTTCATGCGCTACACGCCGGACAACCACAAGCAGTTTTTGGCCTCCGATTCCATTGAAACCCACAAGGACATCACCTGCACGGTGCTGACCAACGCCCTGCCCGACGCCGCCGGTGAAGGCCGGGCCTTCATCCAGTTCAGCAAGTTCTACACCGGCGACCCCTTTAAGGACGTGACGGAGGCGGACTATTTCAAGATCAAAGACCGCATCGCCCGGGAATGTGTGGAGCGCTATGAAGAAGTCACCGGCTGCGATCTGCAAAACCACATTGAGGAGATCGTGGTGGCCTCCCCCGTCACCTGGGCCCGCTACCTGGGCACCCCCAGAGGCGACGTGTACGGCTACATCCCCGCCGGCTGGGACGGCATGTTCCCCCGCGTCCAGTGCGGGCACAAAGAGGATTACACCATAAAGGGCCTGCGCTTTGTGGGCGGCCACGGCACCCAGATGGACGGCTATTCCCAGGCCTATCTGTCCGGCGCCGAGCAGGCCAGATACATGCTTCTTGACATGAAGGAGGGCAAGTAAGATGGGCAAATACAATTATTCCCGCAAGGGTCTCAAGGGTCTGACCCCCTTCCCCTTTCTGGGCGAGGTCAAAACCCGTGTAAAAGCGATCCAGGCCGCGCCGGACACCATTCCCCAGTCGGTCTATAACGCCAACATTCTGGCTAAAAGCCTGCACCCGGCGGTGCAGCATGTGAAGATCGCCAAAGTGGAGGATCACGGCGGGGCCAAGAGCTTCACCCTGGTTCCCGACAAAGCCAGAGGGACGGAGAAAATGGCCTATTTCCGGGCCAGCCAGTATGTGTCCGTTTCCCTGAACATCAACGGCGCGCCCGTCAACAAGCCCTACACCATCCGCTCCAATCCCAAAGACGCACTGGGCAGCGGGGATACCAGCTACACCCTGACCATCAAGCTGACCGATCCCGCCTACGCCTCTGCCCACATTCTCAGCACCTGGAAAGAGGGGGACCAGGTGGACATCAGCGGCCCGCTGGGGGACTTCTATTATCAGAATCTGCGGGACGCAAAGCAGGTCGTGGCCATCGCCGGCGGCTCGGGCATCACGCCCTTTTACTCCATGGCCGCCGCCATTGCCGACGGGATCGAGGATTTTGACCTGACCATCCTGTACGGCAGCCGCACCGCCGATGGTATCCTGCTTAAAGACGAGATCGAGGCTGTGGCCGCGCGCTCCAAGGGCAGGGTCAAGGTGATACACGTCCTGTCCCACGAGGAGAAGGAGGGCTTTGAGCACGGCTTTATCACAGCGGAGCTGATCCGAAAGTACGCGCCCCAGGGCGATTACTCCGTGTTCATGTGTGGCCCCAAGGCCATGTATACCTTTGAAGAGGGCGAGATGAAAAAGCTGGGCCTGCCCAAGCGCCGCTACCGCATGGAGATGTCCGGCGACTATCTGGGCGCCGCCCAGAACGCCGACTTCCCCGGCAGCAAGAAGGGCAGGGAATATAGGCTCACCGTGGATATCCGGGGCGAGAAACAGACGATCCCCTGCAAGGCGGAGGAGTCCCTGCTCTGGGCCATGGAGCAGGCCGGGATCAAGGCTCCCTCCCACTGCCGCAGCGGCGAGTGCGGCTGGTGCCACTCCAGACTGGTCAGCGGTGACGTGTACATCCCCGAGGATGCCGACGGCCGCCGGATGGCGGATAAGAAGTTCGGTTGGATCCACCCCTGCTGCTCCTTCCCCCTCAGCGACATTGAGCTGGCCATCTATCCCACGGAGTAATACCCTTCCGCAAACGAAACGGTTTTTCACTGCAGCACACAAAAAACAACGAAACAACGAAAGCCGAACAAGCCGCCGCAGGCGATTTACGCCTGCGGCGGCTTGTTCGGCTCTCGTTTTAGCTCTCGTTCTTCTGCACGCAGAGGGAATTACGGTATTCATTGGCGCTGACGCCCTCTGATTTCTTGAAGATGCGCGCGAAATGGGCCGTGTCCGCATAGCCCACCCGCTCGCTGATCTCACCGATTTTCAGACTGGGGTCGGCCAGAAGCTCCTTGGCCGCACGGATGCGCAGGGAATTGAGAATGTCATAAAAGCTCTTTTCCCCGTAACGGTTGAGCAGCTTCGACAGATGCCACTGAGAAACATAACAGACATCCGCAACGTTTTGCAGCGTCAGCTTTTCACTGTAGTGCTGCTCCATGTAGGCGATGGCCTGGTTGACAATGAAGCTGCCCGCGTGGCGGCTCTCCTCCTGTTCTTCCGGCAGCTTGTCCAGCCGGTGCACCATTTCGGTGAGAGCCTCGTCGATCTCATCCATACGGGAGGGCTTCAGCAGAAAACGGGTAACGCCCAGGCGGATGGCCTCCTGGGCATAGCTGAAATCCCGGTACCCGGTGAGCACAGCCACCTGCATGTCGGGAAACTCGCTGCGAAGGCCCGCCAGCATGGTCAGCCCGTCCTGGTCCGGCATACGGATGTCGGTAAACAGGATATGGGGCCGAAACTGGCGGATCGCTGCCGCGCCTGAGGCGGCGTCATCTGCGACTGCCACCACCTGGCAGTTATACTCCGCCCATTTCACCACCCGGCGAAGTCCTTCCACGATGATTTTTTCATCGTCGATCAGTACGACCCGATACATGTTCTGCCTCCCCCTTTCTCCTGTATGCCTGTATCATACACCATTTTTCCCGGGGAAATCAACCCTTGACCGCGCCGGCGGTCAGGCCCTTGATAATGTGCTTTTGCAGGCAGGTATAGACCACCAGCACCGGAATCACTACCAGCACCACCGAGGCCGCCATCAGACCGTAGTTCACGCCGGCCTGGGAGCTGATCTCGTTGAGCAGGCCCGTAATGGCTCTCTCCTGGGGATAGCGCAGGAAGAAGGACTGGGTGAACAGATCGTTATAGCTCCACAGGAAGGTAAAAATCGCCACCGTGGCAAAGGAGGACTTGGCCGCAGGGATAATGATGTGAAAATAGATTTGGAACACATTGCAGCCGTCCAGATAGGCGCTTTCCTCCAGGTCGATGGGTACCGACTGGATAAAGCCCATCAGCACAATAATGGCAAAGCACAGGTTGCCCGCGATCTGTGGGAGAATGACGGCCAGCAGGCTGAGCCAGCGGCTGCCGGTGCCCGCGATTCCCATCACCGCCTCCATGCGGAAAACTGGAATGATGGTGGAAAACACAGGGAACATCATGCCCGCCATCACCAGACTGTACAGGAAGTTTCTGCCCTTAAAGCGGTAGCGCACCAGCCCGTAGGCGGCAAGCCCGGCCAGAATGACCACCACGATGGTCACGGTGCCGGAGATAATGAAGCTGTTCAGGTAGGCGTTTTTAAAGTCTGAACGCTCCCAGGCGGTGATGTAGTTTTCCCAGGTAAAGGCGCTGCCCATGGGGATGGAAAAGGAGTCGCTGATGATCAGCCCCTTCTGCCGGAAGGAGTTGAGAATGACCCAGATAAAGGGGTAAATGGTGGTCATCGCCCAGAAGCAGAGCACTGTGTAAGTCAGGATTTTGGAAACGGAAATTTTCTTTTTTATCATGGTTTTCCCTCCCTCAGATATCCTCGGAGGGCTTGAACACCCTGTTTGCCACATTGGACAGCACCACGCCCAGCACCACAATGACCACCGCGATGGTGGAGCCGTAGTCCACGTTCATCTTATTGAAAGTCTGGTCGTACATGTATGTACCGGTGAGCCAGCCCTGGTTTTCCGGCATACCCGCGCCAAACATGACCCAGGGCAGGTCAAAGACCTTCAGTGCGCCGGTGATGGCCAGCACAAGGCAGGTGCAGAGCACATTCCGCAGCAGCGGCAGGCTGATGTACCGGGTGCGTCTCCAGCCATCGGCCCCGTCCAGCGCCGCCGCCTCATAGATGTCCTGGGAGATGTTATTCAGCCCGGTGACGATAATGACGAAGTAAAAGCCCACATTCTGCCACAGCACCGGCATGAACATGGTGAAGAGGAAATGGGCCTGATCCTTCCAGTCCAGCCATTCCACAATGATCTTTCCGTTGGATTTCACCTCATAGGGGAGCTGATTCAGCGCAAGCAGAAGCTGGTTGACCATGCCGCCCTTATAGAGGAAGATCAGGTTGAACATCAGGCCCAGGGCCGTGGCGGAGATCACGATGGGAAAGAAGTAGACTACCCGGAAAAACTTCGCGCCCACCCGGATAGTGTCCACCAGCAGGGCCAGAATCAGGGCGACGCCCACCTGAAAGACCACCGTGCACACAATGAGCAGCAGCGTGTTTTTCATGGCGGTGCGCATATAGGGGTCGGTGAAGAGCCGCTGATAGTTTTCATACCAGGGGTTGTTCCAGCCCTCTGCCGCCCGTCCCAGGCCGCCGATGCTCATAAAGGTGTTCAGCACGTTCTGAAAGAAGGGGTAGTACAGATACACCACAAGAAAGAGAAACGCCGGGATCAGGAAAAGAAGAAGGGGCGTCTTCTTTTTATAAATCATTGAATTCATTACACAACCCCCAAATTAAGAAAAGGGGCTGCTGCCAAAACGCAGCAACCCTTGTTCGTTGCCAGTGTATCAACTCAGTTGAGCTTAATAGCGGATTCCACGGCCTCCTCGGCAGTCATCTTGCCGGTGACCACATTCTGGATGTTGGCGAACAGATCGCCTTTGGCCTCGCCGGTGATGGTGTCCTGCACCGCGCCCACAACGCCGGTGATGCTGGCGTTAGCGTCTGCGGCGGACTGCTGGAGAGCATTCAGACCGGAGGGCTTTGCACCGTTGACCAGCGCGGTGACTTCCGTGGTGACGAAGGTGCTCAGCACCTCGTCGGAGGTCAGGTGGGAGACAAATTCCACAGCGGCTTCCCGCTTTGCGGGGTCATCCCATGCCTTGCGGGTGATGAAGTAGCCCATGGAGATACCGCCAATGGCTTCGCTGGCGGAACGGTCGCCCTTGCCGGGGACATAGGAGACCACATAGTCGTCCAGCGTGTCGGCATAGTTTTCTACAAAGTGGCCCACTTTCCAGGAACCGTCGATCAGGAAGGCAGCCTCGCCGTCACCGAACATGGCCACGGTCTCAGCGTCGGTAGCGGTCAGGGTGTTCTTGGGGAAGTAGCCCAGTTCATACAGCTCCTTCAGATCGTTGAGGGCAGCAATCCACTTCTGGGCCGCGGCGTCGTCCACCAGCTTGCCGTCAGCGTCCACAGTAGGGACCTCCAGCTGGTTGTCCAGAGAGCCGTTGTTCATCACGGCGAACTCAAACCAGTAGTGAGGCACTTCCACCAGAGAGCAGGCGATGGGGGTATAGCCGTTGTCCAGGATGGTCTGGCAATCGGCCAGGAACTGATCCCAGGTGTAGTCCGGGCCGGGAACTTCAATGCCGCAGGCGTCCAGGACAGACTTGTTGACAAACATGTTCTCCCAATAACCGGAAGAGGGGACGGCGTACTGCTTGCCGTCAGAGGCCACAGCCATCATGCTGTCTTTCATGTTCGTTGCGTAATCGGGATACTCAGCGCGGATCTCGTCAATGGAGACCACCTTGCCGGCGGAGATGAAGGGTTCCGCGTCGGCATTGGTGAAGAAGAACAGCACGTCAGGCTCGGAGCCGGTCTCGAAGTCGGTGAGAACCTTGGCTTTCCACTCCTCGTTGGAGGTGGCGGAGCCGTCGTTGACCTTATTGCCGGTGGCCTCTTCGTAGGACTTCACCGCCGCTTCAAAGTTCTTTCTGTTGCCGTCGTCGCCGCCGTAGGAGGTGACAACGTTCAGCGTGACCGGTTCTTTTGCCGGCTCGGTGTTTTCCGTCCCGGCGCTGGGGGCTGCGCTCTCCTCCGCGGGAGCGGCGCTCTGGCCGCAGGCCACCAGAGACAGGGCCATTACCAGTACGAGCAGCAGGGCAAGTAATCTTTTCATGGTATTCTCTCCTCTGAAAAAATATTTTTTCGCGGCATCTCTCATACTAATTCTCGATTTCAATCTTTAATATCGGCTTGGTCTATTGGTGCAAACCTGCGTTATCGTCACTTGCCATACACAAAGTATGGCGGCGTTCCTCTGCCTTGTCTTGCACCAATATCCCTGCGCCGCTGATTAAATCTTTTAATCAAGAATTAGTATCATGCCTTAACTGTCTGTATTATAGTCTATTTTCCCTTTTCAGAATAAGAGCCAGAATTGGTTTTTCTTGTTTCTTGTTGGCTGCTTGGAATAAGGAGGGACAATTTATGCCGCCGGGAAGCTGACTCTGGCCAGGATGATGCCCGGCTGCACCTCGTCGATGGTCAGTTCTCCCTCATCGCCGTAGATCAGACGCAGCCGCTCCTTTACATTGCGCAGGCCAAGCTGGCTGCCCTGGCCGGCACTGTCGCTGAGGAGTGAGCGGATGCGCTCCCGGTCCTCCGGGCTCATGCTGCCGTCGTGTTCCATCTCCAGGACGGTGCGTCCGCCCTCCCGGTAGGCGCGCAGCACAATGCGCCCGCCCCGGCGGCTGCTGATGTCGTGCTCCACGGCATTTTCCACGATGGGCTGGAGGATGAGCCGGGGGATCAGCTCGTCCAGCATGGTCTGGTCGATCTGACGTTCCACAACAAGCCGTTCCCCCAGCCGTTCCTTGATAATATACAGGTAGGCGTCCACATAGCTCAGCTCCTCGCGCAGATGGATCTGTCCCCGCCCGTCCCGGTCCAGGGCCGCGTCCAGCATGGTGGAGAGCGCCTCGATCATGGCCGAGACCCGCTGATTATCGGCGATCCGGGCCTCCCAGTTGATGATCTCCAGGGTGTTATTGAGAAAATGGGGGTTGATCTGGCTCTGCAGCGCCTTGATCTTTGCCTGCTGCAGGGCTTGCTGCTCCTGATAGGAGCGCTCAAACTGATTTTTCAGTTCGGTGGACATGGAATTGAAGTGGCTGTATATCTCCTCAAATTCCGTGCTGCGGGGCGGCTCCTGGATCACATAACCCCGCTCCCCTTCACGGATCTTTGTGGACGCCTCGGCCAGCACGTCCATGGGGTGGGTCACGTTGCGGTAAAACAGCAGGATCATCACCAGCAGCATGGGCACCGCCAGCAGAAACACCAGCACTACGGCCAGTTTCAGCTCCGGCATATCCCGCCACAGGTTGATGGTATAGGCGTTGGCATAGAGGACGACCTGATGGCTGTCCACGGAGATGCGCTTTTCCACATCACAGTGAGGGGCGGTAAAGTCTTCTTCCAGGGTCTCAACACTGCCGTCGGGCAGGACCTCCAGTCTTCCATCCACCACCATACAGTAGTCCCCGTCTGAGGCCACAGGCAGCACCGACTGAAACAGTTCCTGGGTATCGCAGAGCATCACCACCGTGGCATAGGGTACAAAATGGCTGTCCAGCAAATTGCGGGCCATATACAGCTCCCCGCCGTATTCCAACAAGTAAATTCCCGTATTCACCCCGCTCATGTATTGGAGCAGCTGCTTTTCCGTATCCGACTGGTACTTGCGGATCATGGCATAGCCGGAGGTTCCCTGGCTTGTGGCGTAGGGCTTTACATACTCGTTTTCCGGAAAGCTGACAAAGACCGCCTTGAACGCCAAGTCCCGGGAAAAGCTCTGGTTCAGGTACTCGGAAACCGAAGAATAGAGGTCAGCGCTGCTGCCGTTGTCCTGGTATTTCCGCCAGGCGCTGCGCACCACCCCGTCATAGGATACCGCCTTGGAGGACTCAAAGGCTTTCGACATGCGGATCTCTACCTGTTCCATGGAGCTGTCCACACTGGAGATAAGCGCCTGCATAGAAGAGCGTTTGAAGTTGGTATTCATCAGAAATCCCGCCAGGCTGACGATCAGCAGGATGGGCGCCAGCCAGCAAATCAGAAGGGCCGCTGAAAACTTGCTTCTCAGGGAGTACCGCGCTGTTTTTTTCATGGTCTTGCTCCTCCGTTTTACCGAAAAGAGGCTCCTGTATAATCAAGAGCCTCTTTTTCCTTATAATGTCAAAAGTTCTTTCCAGGCGTCGATATAGCTTTCCGCCGTTGCGCCGGTTTCCGCCTCGGCCGCCATGCGCAGCAGCGGCTCCGTGCCGGAGAAGCGGCAGATGACCCAGCTGCCGTCTTTAAAATAGACCTTGCAGCCGTCCTCCCGACTGACGTGGTCTACGTTTTCAAATTCCGGGCAGAGCAGATCTTCAAACAGCAGCTTCTGCAGCTCCGCCTTCCGGGCAGGCATCATCCGGAAATCCGCCTCCCGATAGACCAGCTGTCCATACTGGTCGGTGATTTCCCGGAAAAGCTGAGAGATGGATTTTCCCGTAACCGCCAGCATTTCCACCAGCAGCGCGGCGGCATAGATGCCGTCTTTTCCCGAGATATGGCCCCGGACTGCCAGTCCGCCAGAGCTTTCGCCGCCGATAATGGCGTCGGTCTCCATCATTTTGGCGGAGATGTACTTAAAGCCCACGGGCACCTCATAGGCCCGCTGCCCCAGCCCCGCCGCCACCCGGTCCAGCAGATGGGTGGTGGAATTGTTGCGCACGCATGGGCCCTGCCAGCCCCGGTATTTCACCAGATAGTAATAGAGCAGCACCAGCAGCGTGTTGGGGTGGACAAATTCCCCCTTTTCGTCGATGACGCCCAGCCGGTCCGCGTCGCCATCGGTAGCGATACCCAGATTGCAGTTTTGATCCACCACGAAATTGGACAGAGGGATCAGCGTCACCGCGTTGGGAGCCGGCAGCTTGCCGCCGAACAGGGTGTCATGCCGGTCGTGGATGACCTCCAGGTCACAGCGGCAGGTCATCAAAATGGTGCGCAGACTGGTCTGGCTCACGCCGTACATGGGGTCCAGAGCGATCTTCAGATGGGCCTTTTTGATGCTCTCTGTGTCGATCATGGAGAGGATGGAGTCGATATACTCGTTGGTGGTCAGCTCCTCGTGGATGATCCCCCGGGAGAGGGCCTCCTCATAGTCGATGCTTTTGATCTCCGCCTCATTGACCTGGGCGATCTGCTCCTCGATCTTTGCGGTGACGGTCTGGTCCGCGTCCCGGCCGCCGGCAGTGAAGATCTTGATACCGTTATAGATGGCCGGATTGTGGCTGGCGGTGACGGCCATGCCGTAGGGCATGTTCCGCGTCTTGACCGTGTACATGATCAGCGGTGTGGGAGAGGAGCGGTTGATCACAAAGGGCCGGAAGCCGTAGCCTGCCAGCACCTCCGCCGCCCAGTGAGCGGACTCCTTGGACAAGAAGCGCCGGTCATAGCCCACACAGATCTGAGCGCCGCTGAGGCCCTCCTGCTCCATCAGGCGGCAAAGCCCCGCCGTCAGCAGCCGGATATTGGCCTTGGTAAACTCATCGGCGATAATGGCGCGCCAGCCGCCGGTACCGAATTTGATCATCTGTATTCTCTCCTTATCCCATTATCACTTCCGCGCGGCACACACTGCCCGCAGGCAGTACCGGCAGCAGCTCCACCGGTTTTCCGTCGGCCGTGAGGGAAGCTACACCCTTTTCCACACCCTTGGGGTTTTTCACATGGATGATATACTCCGCGCCCCGCCATTTTCTGCTTACGCTGAACTCCTTCCAGTCCGCCGGGACACAGGGGTCCACCCGCAGCCCGTCGAAATCCGGCCGGACGCCCAGCAGATATTGGGTGGCAGCATAATAGGCCCAGCCGGAGGAGCCGGTCATAAATGGGTGCCGGGCCCGGCCGAAGGCGCTGTGGTCTTTGCCCACCACAAACTGGCAGTAGGAATAGGGCTCGGACTGCCGTATTTCTATTTTATCATTCTGGAGCGCGGGACACAAGGCATTATAGAATTTCATTGCCCGGCTGCCCCGGCCCAGCACCGCCTCCGCGCACCAGGCCCAGGGGTTGGGGTGGCTGAAGATCGCGCCGTTTTCCTTCAGTCCCGGGTACACCCGGGTGACAAAGCCGATGCCGTCGTCGGGCCTGGTATAACAGGGAGCGTTGAGCATCAGACCGTATTCGGTGAAGAGATATTCATCCACACTGTCCATGGCGGAAATGCCCCGCTCAGGGCTGGCCACGCCCGACAGCACCGCCCAGGTGTTGCTCTCCATGTGGACCCGGCCCTCGGCATCGGTCTGGGTGCCGATCTTCCGGTTGTCGGCGGTGATGCCCCGGATATACCATTTTCCATCCCAGAGCACTTTTTCGCAGGTCTCCTTCACCTTTTCAGCAAGACCTTCATATTTCTCTGCGTCCTCTGTTCTGCCCAGGCGGCGGGCCAGCGCAATGAAATGCCCCAGCGCCCAGTAATGCAGGAAGCTGACCATGGCGCTCTCACCGCCGCCCAGGTTCAGGCAGTCGTTCCAGTCGGCGCGAAGACCCTTGCAGATGCCGTTTTGCCCCACTTCTCTGGCGGAGAAGTCCAAAATCCGATTCAAATGCTCATATACCGTGCCCTCTCTCCCGTCGGCATATGTGACGCTCATGTCCGCGAAATCCAGCTCTCCGGTCTCCCGGATGTATTGGACAACAGAGGCCACCAGCCACAGCGCGTCGTCGGCGCAGGCGTCCTTGATACCGTGGACGATCTGGCTTTTGTCCGGCGTGGGGATCACCGTGGGAGACTTGAAGGACTGCTGTTCCCGCTCCGGTTCAAACCAGCGGGGCTCAAACAGATGCAGACCGTAGCCCTCCCATGTCAGCGCCCGCAGCAGCTCTACAAGGCGGCTGCGGCATTTTTCCGGGTTGGAATGGGGTACCATCATGGCGTCCTGGGCCGTATCCCGGTAGCCCAGACCTGTGCGTCCGCCCACCTCGATGAAGGAGGTGAAGCGGGAAAACATCACATTGATCTCGCTCTGGTACAGATTCCACAGGTTGATCTCCGTGTTCATGCCCTCGTTGGGAGTGTCGATCTGCAGCGCGGAGAGCTTCCCGTCCCAGAAACGGGCCAGGCGGCTAAAATCCCCGTCCACTCTCTCCGGCGTGTATTTTTCCCGCATGGCCTTTCCGATATCAGCGCCGCCTTCGCCCAGCAGGAAAATGAGCCGGGCTTCCTCTCCGGGGTTCAAAACCAGGGTCTTTTTCAGGCAGCCGCAGTGATTCCCGCCTTTTTCAAAGGAGGAGCGGCACTCCCCGCTCTCCACCACCAGCGGATTTCGCTCAGTGCGGTAGGAGCCGATGAAGCTGTCCCGCAGACAGTCAAAGCCGTCAGGTTCAAAATCTGCGGTAAAGAACTGGTACCCGTTCTCTTCATAGAACAGGTCGTGCTCGATCACGCCGTCCTCGAACCTGCTCCCGGCGGCGTACAGGCTCATCTGGAAGTTCCGGTTGTCCATGTCGATCTGGTGGAAGCTGAATTCCAGATAGGAAAACACGGATATCCTTCTCTGCCGGCCGCTGACGTTGCGCAGCTTCACATCCCAGATCTCCACCGGGTCATCCATGGCCACAAACAGGGTCTGGGCGGCCTCAATGCCGCTGTAATCGCTGCAATATTTCACATAGCTCAGCCCGTGGCGGCAGGAAAAATGCTCCTTTGGCTTGCCCACCGGCTGCCAGGACACGGACCAGTAGTCCCCGTCCTCTTCATCCCGCAGATATACATAGTGCCCCGGTCCGTCCATGGGCACGCCGTTGGGGCGAAAGCGGGTGATGCGGTGGTATTCCGGGCTTTTGTACAGCAGATAGCCCCCGGCGGTGTGGTTGAACACGCCGTACATATCGCCTATGCCGATATAGTTTGTCCAGGAGACCGGAAGGTCCACCCGGTCGATCACATATTCCCTGTTTTTGTTGTCAAAATGTCCGTACTGCATGGCTTATCCTCCCGGCAGTTTTATACATTGAACAGTATAACGAAGAAGATGCACTTTGAACATTGCCAAAAATGCATCTTCTTGATTTTGCTTGTCTTTCTTTTTCCGGAAGTCCGTCCCTGTTTTCTTTTTTACCTGTCCAGAACGGCGGCCCACTCGGCCTCCTTAAAGCCCACCAGCACGAAGCCGTCGCCGATCAGCAGGGGGCGCTTTACCAGCATGCCGTCCGTGGCCAGCAGGGTAATCTGCTCCTCCTCGCTCATGGTGGGCAGCCTGTCTTTCAGCTGCAATTCCTTGTACAGCAGCCCGCTGGTATTGAAAAATTTCTTCAGAGGCAGCCCGCTCTCTTTGTACCAGGCCCGCAGCTCTTCAGCACTGGGTTTATCCTCCTTAATGTGCCTTTCTTCAAAGGCAACGCCCTTTTCCTCCAGCCACTTTTTCGCCTTCTGGCAGGTGCTGCATTTGGGATAACAGATAAATTGCATCATACCTTCTCCTTTTTCGTTTCTGTCATTCTCCGCCGGAGACCGTGTCCCCCGGCCAGTCCATAATGCCGCCGAACTCCACAACATGGGTATAACCCAGGGCGGCCAGCTTTTCTGATGCCTGCTTGCTGCGGTTTCCGCTGCGGCAGTAGACCAGGATCAGCTGGTCCTTATCCGGAAGGGCCGGGATCTCCTCCGTTCCGATGGTCTCATTGGGGATGCAGATGGCCCCGGGGATATGGGCATTTTCATACTCCTCCCGGGTGCGTACGTCCAGAAGGATATAGTTTTCCTCCCCGTCCATGATGGCGATGGCTTCCTCGGCCGTGACCTGCCTGTAGCCGTTTTTCGTCCCGCTCTCCTCTGGTGCGGCGGAGCACCCGGAGAGGATGGCCGCCAAAACGAGAAACAAAAGCAGTTTTTTCATGTTTTTCCTCCTTACATCCAATGAAGCGCTTACGATTTTTCCCGGGCCGGTCCCTTAAAGCCCAGATCACCCAGGTATGTGCCGTTGTTTCTCAGCGTCATCTTCCAGGGAGCATACCAGATCCTGTTTTCCGGGTCAGCCTTACAGCCGGACAACATTTCACCGTAAGCACTGCACAGCTCCTCCCCATCCGTTTTTTCTATCAGCGCTTCGATCTCTTCGTCTGACATGGGCGCGATCAGCATTCTCTTGGTTTTGATTATCGTCTCTCTCTTCTTCATTCTTTATATTTCCTTCTGTTTTTCTCACCAGTTATCAATCAGTATACCATGGATTATGAAAAAAGAAAGCTGCCGGGTAAAATTCTCTTTGGCATTTTTCCGCTGAAAAATGCCGTCCCTCTCGGGACGGCATTCAGTCATTTCTTGGCGTAATTCTTATAGCTGCGGTAATACTCCCCGTAACCGTAGTACCCGTAGGCCTTGCCCATGGCGCCGTGGCTGACGCAGTTGAGCACACAGCCGATCAGAGGCAGATCGTCGTCGGAAAGAAGCTGGATGCCTTCCAGGATCTGGCTCTTCGACGCATAGTCCTGCCGAATGGTGAGCAGGGCACAGTCGGCCAGAACGGACAGCTCCGCCGCGTCCGCCAGCAGAGAGCAGGGCGGTGTGTCCAGAATGATGTAGTCAAAGACATTCCGTGCCTCGCTGATAAATTCCCGGGCCTTTTCCGTGGCCAGAAGCTCCGCCGCATTGGACACCGGCCTGCCGCCGTATACCGCGAAAAAGTTTTCCGTCTTTGTGGGGCGGATAAAGTCGCTGATAGAATGATTCCCCCGCAGATAGTCGGACAGGCCCCGGGTGCCTTTTTCCCCCAGGACAGCGGCTATGGAGGGATTGCGCAGGTCGCAGTCCACCAGAAGGGTCTTGCTGCCCTTCTGGGCCAGGGCCAGAGCCAGATTGGCCGCCACTGTGGTCTTGCCTTCACCGGGGACAGCGCTGGACACCAGCAGCACCTTTTTGTCGTTCTTCTGCATTTCTTTTTCGACCCGGAGGCGCAGCAGACGCATGGCCTCAACAAAGCCGTACTGATCCCCCTGTCCGGCCAACCCGGGGTAGGTTTTGCTTTTCTGATAGGCCTTGACCAGGGGCAGCATACCCAGGCAGCTCAGATTGACCAGACGCCGCAGCTCCTCTTCATTGTGGATCGTTGAACGGGCAAAGCACAAAAACAGCACCGCGCCGATCCAGATGACCAGGCCGAGGACAAGCCCTTTTTTCACTGCGGCGGTATAGTCCCGGCTGTTGACGGGGGCTGTGGGCAGGCCGCTCTCATCCAGCAGATACATGTCGGTAGGCCCCACCACAAATTCCGCAATGCTGGGATAGTAGGTGATGACGGCGTTGAGCACGTCGTAAGCCAACTGCGGATCACCGGAGGTCACGGTCAAGGTGAAGATGTTGGTATTGTTCAGCACGCTGGCCGTCACCCGGGGCATGGAGGATATTCCCAGCTCCTTCATCACCTTGCTGCTCAGCGCGCCGCTGGTGAGAATATAGGGAAAGGTTTTCTGCATCTGCTCGGCGGTAGCCGTGTTATAGGTCCGGACCTCCGCCTGAAGAGGGTTGGTCACATAGACGGTAAAGGAGGCGCTGGCCTGATATTGGGGGGAATAGGAACGGTATGTCCTCCAGCAGAAAAACGCGGCGAACAGGATGACCAGCAAAATTCCCGGGATCAGAAGGCGTTTCGCGCCCCGGCGGAAGTCCGAGATCAGTATGCCCAGGTCAATTTTGTTCCCGGCCATCTTTTTATCTGTGTAATCATTGCTCATGGTATGCTCTGTTCCTCCGGTTGTTCCTCGGTTCACTGCTCACTGTATTTTCCATACTTTCCGTAGCGGCCGTAGCGTCCGTATCCGTAGCCGTAACCGTATCCATAGCCCTCGCCCTGGGGCAGTGAATAGACATTATTCACCACGCAGCCCAGCAGCTTGGACTTGGCGTTTTCCAGCGCCGTGACCGCCCGGTTCAGACCCTCCGCCGTCACATAATTCTGCCGCACTACCAACAGTGAAGCGTCCGCCAGTTCCATAATAAACTCCGCGTCCGACGCCACCGACATGGGCGGCGTGTCCACGATCACATAGTCGAAATACTTGCGTACCTCTTCCATCAGCCTGGCCATGCCCGGGGACCCGGCAAGCTCCGTATTGCTGCGCATGCCTTTGCGCTCCAGCAGCAGATACAGCTCCGTATCCTTCATGCGGACAATGGTGTCCTGCATTTCCGCCCGGCCGGCGACCACATCCACGGTGCCCACGCCTCTCCAGGGGCACTCCAGGATCTTATAGCAGGCCGGCTTCCGGAAATCGCAGTCCATCAGCAGCACGCGCTTGGATTTTTTCGCCATGGCCAGGGCCAGGTTCACCGCAATGGTGGACTTGCCCTCGTTTTCCATCACGCTGGTGATCATGAGGATCTGGCCGTCCCTGGGCATCTGCATCTCCACCCTGCGGCGCAGCTTCCGCATGGTCTCTGTAAACAGGAAGCTGGTGGTGGGCTTGGTGATCAGAATGCCGGTTTTCCGCCGTCTGAGCAAAGCGCCCAGGGTCTTGTACTTCTGCTCATGATGTATTTCTCCCAGCACCTGGCAGTTCAGCTTCTTTTCCGCCTCCTGCCTGCTGCGCACCGTATCCCGCCGGTAGGAGAGCATGCCCAGTAGAACACACATGGCCGCCGCGGCCAGAACAGCCCCTTTTTTTAAATAAGAAAAGGACACGACGGCATTGACCGGCGTCACAGGCACCACCGGGTCCTGCAGGACCTCCAGAATGGTGTCGCCCAGCACCTGGTAGGAGACGACGGAATGATTTTCAATGATCGCCCTGGTCACCAGAAAGGCGGTACACGGGTCGGTAGCCGTGACGCGCAGGGTGAGCAGGTTGGTCTCAGCCACGGCGGTGGCGCTGATGGTGCCGTCAAAAGAGCTCATCCCCAGGGTTTCCAGGATGGTCTTGCGCAGAATGGAGCTGTTGAGCACCTCGGAAAACACGGTGGCCAGGTTGGTGGTGGCGGACAGGTTCTGATACACCGTGGAAGAGCTGCCCTTTGCCGATACCACAAAGGTGGTGGTCGTGGCGTAAACCGGGGTATAAAGAAGGTCCGACAGCACATAGGCAGCCATCCCCGCAAGCAGGGCGGCAGCCAGAATAAGGTACCAGCGCTTCAGAACGTCCTGCATAATGGTCAGCGGGCTGAAGGAGAGCAGAGAGATCTGCCCGTTCTGATTATCTGTCTTTTCCTGCATAAGCGCTTACTCCTCCACCACAACGATCAGCCGTGTATAACCGGTATAATTGCCGTATTTCACCGTATAGGCCACGCTGTAAGTCCCCGGCGTACTGGTACTGACGTCAGAACTGTAGGTGACTGAGGCCCGGTCCCCGTAGTTTTTCAAATCGATCAGTTCCCCGCTGACACGCAGCGCGCTCAGATAAGAATTGGGATCAAAGCGGGCGCCTTTTTCCAGATAGACCAGGTTCTCGGTGAGCTCCACGGTGGCGTTGTACGCGTTGGAAGGATAGACCTCCACCGGAACCGTCAGATAGACGGTGTCGTCCATGCTGTTTGTCACGCGAAATTCCACCTGATGCACGCCCTCCGCCGTAATGGAGCTGTCCCGGCTGACCAGCGTGGCCTTGATCCGGTCATCCAGCGCGCCGTCGATCACATCCACGGCCCCCACATAGTTGAGCACGTTGAAAGAGGTCCCGCTGCGGAACACCAGCGGCGCGGACAGGGTAAAGCGGGGGCTTTCATAATCAATATAACGCAGTGTGCGCTTTGCCTTTGCCACATTTCCGGCCTTGTCGAAGGCGGCGTAGGTCACCTCAGCGGTATGATCCGGTTC
The DNA here is from genome assembly GCA_051866735.1 of Candidatus Limivicinus sp. GTDB lineage: Bacteria > Bacillota > Clostridia > Oscillospirales > Oscillospiraceae > Limivicinus. Next base: position 42,275 of record JBJDXP010000046.1, on the reverse strand, counting down.
CAGATCGGAGATGCCCTCTACCACAAGGCTGCCCGTCACATCTCCGTCCCGGTTGTCCCGGGCCGTGACGCCGCTGAGCAGCTCAGCCTCTGTCACGCCGACGGAGACCTCAATTTCCTCGCTCAGAAAAGAGATCTCAGGGGCAATGTGATCGACCGTCTGCCTGGAGAGGACAAAATAAGCCGCAAAAGCGGCGCAGCACAGCGCCGTAAAAAGCAGAACGCTCCTTTTTTCCTTTTCCCTCACCGCTCATTCTCCTCAGACGCCGCAGGGAAACCGGCTTTTTTCCGGGCGCGGCGCAGTATAATCTCTGTCAGGGAGGACTTTTGACAAACCCGCCCATAATAAAAGTATTTTATATCCAGGACCTGTATAAATCAAGAGGAATTTTCAAGGTATCGACAAAGTTCGCTTTCCCCAAAACAATCAGGATCGCCGTCGGCCTGTTCCCCATATTTTTCCGGTTTATGTAAACTTATCGTATATATAGTGTTTCATCTTTTTTTGCTATACAATATATAGGAAATCGTTAATATTATCACCGGAAAATTTTGTTTTTTTTTATTGACAAAACTCTCCTCTTTCACTATAATTTCTCTGATAGATACTGGGAGCAGTGTTTTTTCATTGGGGTATACCCCAATGACTTTCCCGAAGGGAAAGTCGCCCCCAGCCTACGGAGCTTTTCATTATTCAGTTTGCAGCCGCAGGAAGGATGGACCTATGAAGATCAAAGACAACTTTATCCTGCGCGAGATCGCCGGCGAGCACATTCTGATCCCTGTTGGCGAAGCGGCCCTCCGTGTTCACGGGATGGTCACGTTAAGCGAAAGCGCTGTAATTCTCTATGAAAAGCTGCAAAGCGAGTGTACCGAAGAAGATCTGGTGAATGTGCTCACCGCCGAATATGAGGTGGACCGGGACGAGGCTCTGCGGGACGTAGGGGCTTTTCTGGACCAGATGCGGCAGGTCGGCATATTGGAAGGATGATTCAATGAAAGCAAAGAAACGCAGGCCGCGGAAGCTGGGCCTGGCGCTGCTGGTGCTGCTGTGTGTTCTGATGCTGCTTCTGCTGAGCTGGGGCGGGGCCTCAGCCGGACCGGGCAAAACGCCCGGGGAGGCCAGCCCTGAACCGGTCAGCGCCACGGAAACGCCCCAGCCGGAGGAGACCGTGGAGCCTTCCCTCCCCTTCCCCTATCCCTTGGAGGGCGGGAAGCTGGAGGTATCGTCTCTGTTCCAGTTTACCGGCTTTAATCCGGACTGCGGTCTGGCCGAAGGCGACAATATCGCCTCCCTCGCCTTTACCAACTGCTCCGGCGAGTATCTGAGCCGCGCGGTTTTCACCGCGACGCTCAGGGACGGGACCCTGCTTCACTTTGAGGCTTTTGATGTTCCCGCAGGAGCCGGCGTCATGGCTTTTTCCACGGACAACGCGGCATATGACCTGTCTGTCCCCTGTGACGCCATCACCTGTGAAGCGGAATTTGCAGCGGACGCCCCGCTGATGGCGGACGCGGTGTCCGTCTCTGTGGAGGGGACCGCCGTGACCCTCACCAACCTGACCGGCGAAAGCCTGACCAATCTGGTCGTTAACTGCCATACCCTTTTTGAAGGGAGCTATTTTGGCGGTCTGACATACAGCTACCCCGTGGAAACGCTGGAAGCGTGGGGCAGCGTCACCCTCCAGGCGGAGGATTGTTTCCTGGGCGAGGCCTCGGTTGTCCGCATCGCCCAAAACGGTTGATTTTACCCACAGTACCGGGCTTCGGCCCGACGGATCACTGAGAGGAGTATGATAGATTAGATGAAGAAACCCTATGTAAAGCCCCAGCTCTATTATGAGAACTTTGAGCTGTCCCAGCATGTTGCCGCTTGCGGATGGGATATGAACCAGACAGATAAGGACACCTGCACCGCGCTTGGTGATCAGGACGATTTTAACAATCCGGCCGTTACACTTTTTACAGACACACCTCGCTGCGAGGTCGTCCCCGGTAATGTGGGCGAAAGCTATTGCTATGAGCCCAGCAAAGGTGCTTATGGTATATTCAACTCCTGATGGAGTCTCCTTTGCAATATAGCTTCAGCATTGCCGGTCTGGTGATCGGCCTGCGGACGCCCCGGCCCATCAAGGTAACGGAGCCCTTTCTCCCCTTCCTTACGGAGGAAGAGAGCGACTACACCGCCCTTTTCCGGGAGGTACCGGCCCTGCCGGCCACTGCCGGAAAGGAGCTTTTCCGCTCCGCCAGTTACGCGGCTTACCGGGACGAGCAGGGCGGCTACTTCCGTCTGTTCCGGGACGGGGCCCACGATGTGACCGAACCCTACGCCCTCAGCCGGATATGCTGGGAGGACCGCCAGGTTTTGATCGATGTTCTGCCCGCCGGGCGCCAGTTTGTGTGCGAGAGCGGCAACTGCTTTTTTCACACCGGCTGGGAGAATCTTCTCCTGCGGGAAAAGCGGCTCATCCTTCACGGGGCCTGCGTGGACACGCCTTTGGGCGGTCTGCTGTTCTCCGGCCCATCGGGCATCGGGAAAAGCACCCAGGCGGAGCTCTGGTGCCGGTACGCAGACGGACGGCAGATCAACGGCGACCGGCCCATCCTGCACAAAAAGGACAAGACCTGGTACGCCTGGGGTTCCCCCTACGCCGGTTCATCCCATTGCCATGTGAACGCCAGCTGCCCGCTGCGGGCCATCGTCATGCTGCGGCAGGCCGGGCGCTGCACGCTCCGCCGCCTTGGTGTGGCGGAGGCCTTCCGGAAGCTCTTTGCGGGGCTGACGGTCAGCAGCTGGATGCCGGAAGCGGTGGCAGCCGCCGGGGATCTGGCGGCGGAACTGGCCTATGATGTACCGGTCTATGAGCTGGCCTGCACGCCGGATCAACAGGCGGTAGAGATACTCCGGCAGGAGCTTTCAGGAGGAGTGAGCCGATAATGGAAAACGCAAAGCCCGTTGTGGGCAGGCTGACCGACTACCTGTACAGCAAAGCCAGCCGGATCAAACTCCCTCTCAGCGGCACCTTTGAGCTGTCCCCGGTCTGTAACTTTGCCTGCCGCATGTGCTATGTGCGCAAGACGGCCAAAGAGGTTGCGGAGAGTCCCCGGCCCATTCTGACCCTGGACGACTGGCTCAGGATCGCCCGTGAAGCCCGGGAGCAGGGTATGCTGTACCTGCTTCTGACCGGCGGCGAGCCTCTGCTCTGGCCTCATTTTTGGGAGCTGTATGAAGAACTGGTCAAAATGGGCTTTCTGGTGTCTGTCAACACCAACGGTTCTCTGATCGACGACGCTGCGGCGGACCGCTTTCAGCGCCTTCCGCCCAAGCGGATCAACATTACCTTATACGGCGCCAACGATGATACCTATGAAGCCCTGTGCGGGGTCAAAGGCGTGTTTTCCCGTGTGGACCACGCTGTCACTGCCCTGCGGGACCGGGGCGTAGCCGTCAAGCTCAACGGCACGCTGACGCCTTATAATATCTGCGATTTACAAGCCCTTGTGGACTATGCCGGTCAGCGAAAGCTGATTCTGGAAGCCACTTCTTATCTTTTCCCGCCGGTCCGGCGGGACCCCTCCATGACCGGCGTGAACCAGCGCTTTAGTCCGGAGGAGGCGGCCCGGGTCCATCTGCATACCTTCCGCCTGCAATACGGTGAGGAGCGCTTCCGGGCCTATCTGGAGAGTATACGGGAGGGTGTTATCCCGCCCCCCGGTCTGGACGAGTCCTGCATCGACCCGCTGAACGGCAAGATCCGCTGCCGGGCCGGAAAGGCCGCGTTCTGGATCACCTGGGACGGCTGGCTCACCCCCTGCGGCATGATGCCCGAGCCGAAAGTGGAGCTGCTCCACCGGCCCTTTGCGGAGGCCTGGCAGGAACTGACGGAGATCAGCGAAGGGCTGACCCTCTCCGGCGTCTGTGCCAAGTGTCCCAACCAGCAGCTCTGTCACTGCTGCGCCGCCATGGCCTATGCGGAGACCGGCAGCTTCCAGGGCGTCCCCCGCTACCTCTGTGAAATGGTGGCAGCCCTGCGCAGCATCGCTCAAACGGAGCTTGAAAAAGGCTCCCTTGTGTAAAAAGGCTCCCTTGTGTAAAGGGAGCTGGCACGCGAAGCGTGACTGAGGGATTGTTGGCTCCCTTGTGTAAAGGGAGCTTAAGTGAGGCTCGAAATCTCTGATTTCGCCAAGCCGAACTTACGCCTGTGGTGGGCACGGCGTAGCCGTGACTGAGGGATTGTCCGTCCCGTTCACGCTGGGTAGTTCTTACAACCCCTCCGCCTCGCTCCGCTCGGCACCTCCCCTTACACAGGGGAGGCATGACCCCCGTCCTCGGACACACTTCACCCCCCGCCGTAGGGGCGGCCCTGCGTGGCCGCCTGCACAAAGGCTCCCTTGTGTAAAGGGAGCTGTCGCCGAAGGCGACTGAGGGATTGTCCGTCCCGTTCACGCAGGACTGTAAACACAACCCCTCCGCCTCGCTCCGCTCGGCACCTCCCCTTACACAGGGGAGGCATCCCCCGGTCCCGGCTGTACCTCATTCCCCGCCGTAGGGGCGACCCTTGCGGTCGCCCGCACAAAGGCTCCCTTGTGTAAAGGGAGCTGTCGCCGAAGGCGACTGAGGGATTGTCCGTCCCGTTCACGCAGGACTGTAAACACAACCCCTCCGCCTCGCTCCGCTCGGCACCTCCCCTTACACAGGGGAGGCATCCCCCGTTCCCGGCTGCACCTCATTCCCCGCCGTAGGGGCGACCCTTGCGGTCGCCCGTCCCCCGTCACCCTCTCTGTCATTTTGAGGAACGAAGTGACGAAGAATCCCGTAAACAGAACCCCCCAGCGTAACCATACGGGATCCTTCGCTGTCGCTCAGGATGACAGCACCCACCGGCAATCCTGCGAATAACAAATCCATTCGCATTATTATAGATTGTATATCCTACTACGAAAAGAGGAGGAACATTATGTTGAAGAAACTGACAAAAGTACTGTCTCTCCTGCTGATCCTCTGCCTGATGGTCAGCATGTTCCCTGCCGTGGCTCTGGCCGACGAAGGGACAGAGGCCCCCGTTGTCACGGAGACTCCGGAAGAGACTACTCCCGTGGTCACTCCCGTCCCCGAGGAGAGTTCAGCTCCCGTTGAGAGCCCCGTCCCCGAGGAGAGTTCTGCTCCCGTTGAGAGCCCCGTCCCCTCAGAGACGCCCGCGGTGGAAGCGTCCCCCGCTCCCTCGGATACGCCCGTGGACAGCGAACCCGTGGACAACACGTCTGCCAATGGCGATGAGCCCGCAGCAGACGATGAGCCTGCCTCGGACGAGCCCGGTGATTATTCCCTGACCAACCCGGACGAGGGTGTCGCCGCCACGTCTCTGACCATGGGCACCAAGCCCGCTGACGGCACCACCACCGGCAATCCTTTTGTGCAGGGCACCGGCGGCAGCAACAGCTTCCGTATTCCCGCCATGGTCACGCTGAACAGCGGCAGGATCGTTGCGGCAGCGGACGCCCGCTGGAACACCACCTATGACGGCGGCGGTCTGGACACCATTGTCAGCTACTCCACCGATAACGGCGCCAACTGGAACTACACCTTTGCCAACTACCTGGGCGACAATGGCAACACCTATAACGGCAGTGACTCCACTGCCTTCATTGACCCTGCCCTGGCCACTGACGGCAGCACGGTCTACATGCTCTGTGACCTGTACCCCTACGGTGTGGCTCTGAACGGCAGCGGCAATACCGCGCCCTCCACTGCGGTCGGCTTCAATTCCGACGGCAAGCTGCTGTTGTCAACCGACGGCTCCAACTACAATTATTACTTGGATGGCACTGTTATCAAGGACAGCAGTGGCAATGAGGTTTCCGGACTGACAGTAGATTCCTACTTCAATGTCACCGGTACCTATAATAATACAGCATATAATACCAACCTGTTCTTCTCCGATTCCCCCTTCAAGGTCGTCCGCACTGGCTACCTGTATCTGACTAAGTCCACCGATGGCGGCAAGACCTGGTCCACGCCCACGCTGATCCCCAATGTCAAGACCTCCTCTGAGCAGGTCTGTCTGGTCGGCCCCGGCCGCGGTCTGGTGACCGGCGGAAAGATCATCTTCCCGGTTTACAGCTACAACGGCAGTTCTGAATCCCAGCGTATGGGCTTTATCTATTCTTCCAACAACGGTGCAAGCTGGACCCGTGTTGACAGCAGCATCAACTGGAGCTCTGAGGCCGCCGTGGTAGCGTTGAAAGACGGCACCCTGCGCTTCTTCTACCGCAACGGTACCGCTGCGCTCTGCTACGCGGATTATTCCTGGACGAATGGCTGGGGCAGCGCCGTAAATACCGGTATTGCCACCAACTCCAACACCCAGATCTCTGCTATCTCTCTCCAGAATACTGTGGACGGCAAGCAGGTCATTCTGGTCTCCTGCCCCACCGGCAGCAACAACGCCGGTTCCACTGATTCCAGCGCCAGCGCCCGTCTCAACGGCAAAATCTTTGTCGGCTATGTCAACAGCGATAACACCATGTCCTGGCAGAGTGATAAGGCCATCTCCGTCACCTCCAACAACAGCCAGTTCATGTATTCCTGCCTGACCGAGCTGAGTGACGGCAAGGTTGCTATCCTCTATGAAAACCAGGAGAGCAAGTGGGGTACCGGCGATAACTGCTACTACACCATGGACTTCCAGACCTATGACTTGGGTCTGACCACCGACACGGAGACGAAAGAATACAGCATCACGGACAGCAGCACTCAGGTAACAGTCAATTTTGGCAGCAATGAAGTGACCAGCATGACTGTCACGTCCGGTGCCGTAGTAGACGCCTTGGTCGACAGCAATTATGTTGCTTATAATATCACGCCCACTAATTACTCAGGTTCCGCAAAAGTTACTCTTCCTGTTGGCGACTTGGATGCTTCCAATGGTCTGTACGGTTTTTTCGTAGAAACTGACGGAACCATCACCAAGGCAGATGATGGTGAGCTTTCTGCAGATAGTACGACCTTCACCTTCACTGTCCCTCACTTCTCCGTTGTGGGCTTGGCCGAGAATGAGGCTGCGCTTGATTATGACGACTCTAAGGACATTGTGCTGACTGTAGGTAAGGAGGAAATTGTCACCGATAATACCGGCAACTATCAGAGCCGCTATACCGGCGCGGGGCTGAATGAAAGCATTGCCACTGTGAAAGTAGAAGGCTCTGACGGCGTAAGTTCTGTTCAGGAATGGCAGCTGGTTACCGATGGTGTCAACGGCATCAATACCACTGATCGCTATTTGATTGTCAGCGCAAATTCCGGCAGTGCTTATGCCCTGACCAGTAGCGGCGGAACTACACCTATCACCATCACCAACGGTGTGATAAGTGTTGATTCTGTTGCCACTACCAGCGATGCGGTTTTCACTTTTGCAGGCAGTGGAAGATCCTGGACAATTCATGGAACTACCGGCTATCTCTATCCGACTGCAACCAGAAGTTGGGGATCATGGAGCTACAGTTTGCCCAGTGGGCAGAATACTTCTCAAACCGTTACTATTTCAGGTACGTCAGGAGTGACAATTTCCCGAAGTGTGACATCGTGGGGGGACTCCACGACTTCCTACCTCAAATTGGACAACACTGCCGGTGCAAGCGGTTCTTCTGATACAGTATATTTGTTCAAGCTTGCTGATCAGGAAGCGTCTGATCCCAGCACTACCATCACCTTCACCGGCGTGACTGCGGGTGAGACCCAGGTGGTTGTAGGCAATACCCTCTATAACATCACCGTCAATCGCAAGACGGAAACCGTAAATCTCACCGTCGGCAATCCTGTTACTTATCCTGACACGAACGCCGGAAGCGTTACTGTTGCTGATGGCACCGTTGCCGAAGCTTCTCTGACCAACGGGCAGCTCACCATCAAGGGCCTGAAGGAAGGCACCACCACTGTCACCACCAATACCACGGTCTATACCGTCACGGTTTCCGATGGCACGCCCATTTCTATCAAGGAAAATGAGACCACAACCATCTCCGTAACTCTGAAAGATGGTCAGACTGTGAAATGGTCCTCCGCAGACAGCAACTATGTGGGCGTGGCCGGTAAGTACGACACCACTGCCGGAGCCTACACCAACGAGGCCATTCTGGCCGGTCAGAACGTGACCTCCAGCCCCGTAGTCGTCACCGGCACAGTTTACAACGCTGACGGCACTGTGGCAGGCGTATACAAGTGGCTGGTCACTGTCACCGAGGGCGATGCTGATACCAACACCTCTTCAAAGGGCATTTACTTCAACATTGATACCATTGAAAACTGCACCGTCTATTACTCCATCAACGGCGGCGAGCTGATCCCCGTCAACGGAACCGGCGTGACCACCGGCAACTGGACAGGAAACGGCACCTACAAAGGACACTTCAACATCATGTTCTTTGCGGCCCCGGATGAGGGGTATGCTCTGACCTACATGAGCATTTCCGGCTCCGCTGACCAGTACTACACGCTGTCCAATGGCAACCCCGATGGTACCGGCAGTGATGCATGGCCTTTCAATGATGCAAATGCTTCCTCCATTCCCACCAACAGCAACGATTCCGCCTGGAAAACCGTCAACGGCTCCCTGCACGGCTTCCGCTGGGCCCTGATGGAGGGTAACATGACCATCGACCAGATGAAGGTCCTGTTCTCCAACGCCATTGCCCTGGGCTGCGATGGTGCGACAACCATCACAAAGAACGCTAATGAAGGCATGGGCAGTGCCAGCAACCCCACGGTCTGCAAGTTTGTCGCCCAGAAGCTGCCCACAGTGGAAAAGACGATCAAGAGCATTACCCATAATGGCACAGAAACCGCTTATACCGATGGCATGAAGGTAGAGATCGGCGACACCATCAATTACAGCGTTGTTGTCACCCGCTATGCCACCAATGCCACCTACGGCACCATTACCTATGATAACGAGAAGCTGACGGATGAACTGACCAACAACAGCGGTATCAGTAATCCCGATATGGGCACCTCCACTACCAGCGACAAGACCTATACTTATACTACCAGTCTGACCCTGACCACAGCAAATTTCAGCGATGTGGTCATTGACGGCAAAATCACCAATACTGCGGATTTCTCCTACAGCTACTCTTCCCAGTACAGCGCAGGTTCCCTGACAACTGAGGCTTCTGCTGTTGCTGAAATCACCGTTGAGATTCCCTCCTATGTCATTGACTTCGGTCTGCCTGTTGTGTTGAATTTGGATAATATAGCAACGGCTTATAACGGGATCAAATCAGCCAAGGCTGCATATGGCGATGCTGAAGTAAATGGAAACAACGTGACATACAAGCCGACCCAAACTCTGAAAGGCATTGACTACATTACCCTGACGCTTGGAAACGGCGGTACATTGCAGGTTGCCATCTACCCCGCCACCACCGTGTACTACGAGGAAGGCTTTGCTACGTACACCGGAAGATGGACAAGTACCGGTAGCACTGGCACAGAAACCCAGGCAGCCCAGATTGCCGGTCAGAGCACCGATGAGTACGGCTATGACGCGAAGTATGCCGGTGAAGGTGCAGGCCCGTCCAACGGTTCCCAGGCCACCAGCACAGGGGCTGACAACGCAGAATTTATCTTTACCGGTACAGGTTTGGATGTCTACGCAAACTGCACGACAGAAAGCGGCGCTGTCAACATTCTGATCAGGAATTCCGCCGGCACGATTGTCAAAATGCTGCAGGTCGATACCAAAACCGGTGAGGGCGACAGCAGCGCTACTGACGGCCAGGATGTGACCTCTTACAGCCTGCCCATCGCCTCTGTTACCGGTCTTAGCTATGACACCTATACCGTTTCTATCCGCCATATCAAGTCCAGCACTGACAGTGGATATGCGTATAAAGAAATTCAACTGGACGGCTTCCGTGTCTACGGTACGCTGGAAAATCAGAAGGATCCTGTTTATGTAAGCGACCTGGAGGATAATCCCACTTATATTGAGCTGCGTGACCGGGTTCTGGCAGCTTTGAACGTAAATACTGCTGACAGCCAGTATGCTTCTGACATAGCTGAATATACTCTGGCACAGGTTTACGCAACTGAGCAGACTACCGAGGGAGCAGTTGTCATTTCCAGCAATACTTCTTACACATCTGATGATGTTCAGGACCTGCTGGACAACGGCCCGAAGAATGAAATTTTCCTCAGGCAAAATGAGTCCCTTGTATTCACTGTCACGACTGACCGTGAAGTTCAGATTGGCCTGAAGGCTGTCGACAGTGCAGTCACTTGCACAGTCAATAACGTGGAGAAAACCATCACCTCCAGCACCGATATGTTCTACACCGTGTTCAATCGAGGAGGCGCAAGCGGCGGGAAGACCGTTACCATCACCAACAACAGCGGCGGCATCCTGTCCATCACCAAGCTGAAGATCTGCGACGATCCCGGCGCCACCCTCGGCGAGCTGACCGAAGAGGATCTGATCCCCGCGCTGGTCGGCATGGGCTATGAGCTTGATCCTGAGGAGCCTGTTGTGGAGTATGCCGACGCCACCCTGACCGTGGTGGTCAACGAAAAGTCCACCACCCTCACCCAGAACGGCGTTAAGGGCGAGACGGCCACCTTCACCGCAGCAGAGATCGAAGCCGCCGCCCAGAGCCTGGTTCCCGATGGCTATGAGCTGAAGGGGCAGGCCGAGGCCGTGACCGTGGTTTACGGTGAATCCGCCACCGTCACCTTCAGCGCGGAAGAGATTCCCACTGAGCCTGAAGAGCCCGAGGAACCCGAGCAGCCCACAGAGCCCGAGGAGCCCGAACAGCCCAGCAAGCCCGCAAACATCATTTCCGCCGTGATCCGTCTGTTTGACAAGATCTTCGGCTCCCTCAAGGGCTTGTTCCGTTAAAACCTCAGACATGACCACCCCACCCGGGTGGTCATGTTTTTTTGCCTTCAAGCCTCCCCTAACAGGGGGCCTTTACACGGGCGACCTCAAGGGTCGCCCCTACAACCCTGTTTCAGTGGGGCCGTAGGGGCGGGGCTTGCCCCCGCCCGTGTGCCTCCCCCTGGTGGAGAAGGAATAGTGAAGAGTGAAGAGTGAATAGTGAAGAAGTAAGGAGGCCGCAAAGCGGCCGGATCAAAATATGTCGCCGCAGGCGACACCATACCTATTCACTTTTCACTATTACTTCTTACTTTAACTACCCCTCAGTCTCGCTCCGCTCGCCAGCTCCCCTGACAAGGGGAGCCTTTGTGCGGGCCGCCACACAGGGCGGCCACTACAGCGCCTTTCAGTCAAGCCGTAGGGGCGGCCCTGCGTGGCCGACCGCCTGCCGGAGTGAAATTTGTCGCCACAGGCGTCACCATACCTATTCACTTTTCACTATTACTTCTACCTTTAACTACCCCTCAGTCTCGCTCCGCTCGCCAGCTCCCCTGACAAGGGGAGCCTTTCTGCGGGCCGCCCGCATGCTGCTCCTCAGGATTACATGGGAAACGGGGGGCCGTTTTCGTGCATACCGGAAAAACTGCCTATGGAATATGGGGACCATTTGTGCTATAATTCCTCCTATGACATGAAAAGTCCCCATGTTCCGACTGCCGGAATGGCCCGCCGGAGCCTCCGGACAGAAAGGAAACAGCAAAATGGAAGACAAAAAAACACACTGGCTGTACCGGGTGATCCGCTCCCTGGTCCGGCTTTTCTCCCCCACCTTCCAGGTGTCCGGCGCGGAGAACCTGCCCGACGAGCCCTGCGTGATCGTGGGCAACCACAGCCAGATGTACGGCCCCATCGCGGGCGAACTTTACACCCCGGGAAAGCACTATATCTGGTGCGCCGGGGAAATGATGCACCGGGAAGAAGTGGCAGCCTACGCCTTTCAGGATTTCTGGTCCAACAAGCCCAAGGCCACACGCTGGTTTTTCCGGCTTCTGAGCCACCTGATCGCTCCCCTGTCGGAGCTGATTTTCACCAACGCCCACACCGTCCCCGTGTACCACGACGCCCGCCTGATCACCACCTACCGGGATTCCATCGCCAAGCTGCAGGAGGGCGGCAGCATGGTCATTTTCCCGGAACATAACGTCAAGCGCAACAACATCATCAACGATTTTCAGGACAAGTTCATTGACCTGGCCCGCTTTTACTACAAGAAAACCGGAAAAGAGCTGTGCTTTGTTCCGCTGTACCTGGCCCCCCGGCTGAAAACCATGACCTACGGCAAGCCCATCCGTTTCCGCGCCGCCGCGCCCATCGCCGAGGAGCGTAAACGCATCTGCACCGCGCTGATGGACGAGATCACCGCCATGGCCGTCTCCCTGCCGGAGCACACTGTGGTGCCCTATACCAATGTCCCCAAAAAACAATATCCCAAAAACATCCCCCTGGAGGTCTGGTCCCATGAAGAAACAGCGGGTTGATTACAGCGGCTTTTCCCTGCGGCGTCTGAACGAACCCCGCTTTGCCCATATCAAGCTTCTGGGTGGATGGATCGTCTATTTCACCCTGTATTTCCTGACGGAAAATCTGATCCCCGAAGAGCGCTGCCATGTGATCTATTGGGCCCTGGATGATCTGATCCCCTTCAACGAGTTTTTTGCCATCTTCTATGTGGGCTGGTATCTGCTGGTGGCCGGTTCTCTGGCCTATACCCTGTTTTACGACGTGGAGAGCTTCAAAAAATTACAGACCTTTATCATGATCACCCAGGGGCTTGCCATGCTCTGCTACATTTTTTACCCCAGCGTGCAGTATCTGCGCCCGGAGAGCTTCCCCCGGCAGAATGTTTTCACCTGGTTTCTGGACTTTCTTTACACCTTCGACACGCCCACCGGCGTCTGTCCCTCCCTGCATGTGGCCTATTCGCTGGGCATTCTCTCCGTCACACTGAAGGACAGGCAGCTGAACCGGGGCATCAAGGCCGCCGTGGCCGTCTTTGTCTTTATGGTGTGCCTCTCCGTGTGCTTTATCAAGCAGCACTCCTCCATCGACGTGCTGGCGGCGCTGCCGGTCTGCCTGATCGCGGAGATCGCGCTGTACGGCAAGGACTACTGGCTGCCAAAATTTCACAAATCCTATCTTTTTGAGTAATAACCGTAAAGGAGAGAAGAACAATGAGCAAACACATAGGAGACCGGCGTGATGGTACCTACCTGAAAAACATTGACTCCATGCACACCATCATGCCGCTGATGTACCCCAACCGCTGCGACAACGAGGCGTTTATCTCCGAGCGCATTGACCTGACCAACATCAACGCCTATCTGGAAAAGAAAAACGCGGATAACCCGGAATATGCCTTCAACCTGTTTCAGATCATGGTCACGGCGCTGCTGAAGGTCATCACCCTGCGGCCCAAAATGAACCGCTTCATCGCCAACAAGTCCATATACCAGCGCAACGAGGTCTCCGCCGCCTTCACGGTCAAGAAGATCTTCTCCGACGAGGGCGGCGAGGCCCTGTCCTTTATCCATGCCAAGGACTGTGACACCATCGACAGCATCCACGACGAGATCTTCCGGCAGGTGTCCCTCTGCCGCAGCGAGGAAAAGGACCCCTCCACCGCCGCCATGGACGTGGTGCAGAAAGCGCCCAGAGCCTTACTGAAGCTGGTGGGCACCGTGGCCCGCTGGCTTGACCGCCACGGCTGGATGCCCAAGTCGGTGATCGCCACCGACCCCTACTACGCCTCGGCGGTGCTGACCAATCTGGGCTCCATTCAGCTCCACTCCGGCTATCACCACCTGACCAACTGGGGCACAAACTCCGTGTTCTGCGCCATCGGCGAGCGGAAAAAACGCCCCTTCTTTGACGATGAAGGGAACGTAGAGATGCGCGACAGCGTGGACCTGGGCCTGACCATCGACGAGCGGATCGCGGACGGCTACTACTATTCCAAGACCGTGCGGCTCCTGCGCAAGCTCCTGGAAAACCCGGAGCTGCTGGAGCTGCCGCTGAGCGAAAAGGTGGAATACTGATCCTGTTTTTCAAGCAAAGCGATTAAGCAAAAATCAGCCGACAGTCTCTTTTTTGTGAGACTGTCGGCTGATTTTTCATTTTTTCCTTCTCATCGTAAATCTGGGCCGCCTTTCTCTGCCCCGGCGGCCCGCTCGCCGGGGAGGACAGCGGATTGCCCTCCCCGCTCCCGGGAGAGACTATTCAGCCCGGGACCCGGTTGCCCTCCGGGTCGGTGTACACGGCAGGGGCCATGCCGGAAACCAGCAGGATCATGTCGTCATAACCGGTCTCCGCGCCGGCCCGGGCGTACACCGTCCGGACCGACAGCTCCTCCGAGAATGTGCCGCTGACCGCCGATGTGGGCATGGTGTAAAGCAGGTAGCCCCGCAGCTTTGCCATCAGCCGCTCTCCATCCTCCACCTTGCCCAGGGGCACGCTGTTGACATACACCGCGTCCAGCAGCTCAATGCCCCTTGTCGAATCCAGCACCGCGCCGCTGAGCTCCGCCGCGCTGCCTGTTGCCGGGCGCAGAGACAGGCCGTAATCCGTCCTGACCACAGGAAGCGCAGGCTCCCCCGCCGTGATCTCATCCGCCGCCTTCACCGCCGCCAGCAGCCCCCGGTCATGGGTCCAGGGGGAGTAGCTGCCCTCCGCCTTCTCACCGTTGATGCTGACCCGGCAGACCATGTGCGTGTTGGCCAGCAGCCCCAGCAGCAGGGCAAAGGCCCCTAATACGAACTTCTTCCACATTGTGTCACCACCTCCACGGTTAACATAATACATTAAAAAGTCCCGGTCAAGGGCTTCGACAAAAGAAGTCAGAACAAAGCTTTTTTCAAATAATCTCTGTCCGCCTATTGACAAAGTATACTATGCATTGTATAGTATTATGCGAAAGGGGGTATGTGAAATGCTGGACGCCCAGATGCGGCGGGGCTTTTTGGAGATCTGCGTTCTGGCGGCACTGGCCCGGGAGGATTCCTACGGCTACAAGATCGTCAAGGACATGTCCGCCTGCGTCAGCGTGACGGAGTCCACCCTTTACCCCATCCTGCGCCGCCTGGAGAGCGCGGGGAGTCTGAGCGTGTATTCGGTGGAGCACAATGGCCGGCTGCGGAAAATTTACCACATCACGCCCAAAGGCCGGCAGCAGCTCCGGGATTTTGTGGCCGATTGGGGAGAGATCGCCGCCATGTATGAATTTATCAAGGGGGGACTTGAACATGAACAAGTCTGAATTTCTGCGCATCCTGCGCAGCCGTCTGGACCTGCTGCCGCCGGAGGAGCGGGAACGGAACATTGGCTATTATGAGGAGCTTTTCAGCGACATGATGGAGGAGGGCATGAGCGAGGAGGAGGCCGCCGCCCATCTGGGGGACCCGGAGCAGATCGCCCGGGAGATCCTGGCCGAGCAGCCTCTGCCCAAGCTGGTAAAAAGCCGCGTGCGCCCCTCCGGGGGCTGGACAGCCCTGAGCATTACACTGATCGTGCTGGGCTCTCCGGTGTGGCTGCCGCTGCTGATTGCGGCAGCGGCGGTGATCCTCAGCGTTTTTGTGGTGATCTGGGCGCTGATCCTGTCAGTTTTGGCCGTGGCTGTGGCCGTGGGCGTCTCCGCTGTAGCAATAGTATTGGCGGTCATCTTCGGATACTTAAAAATATCCAGCCTTCTGATGCTGGGTCTTGTGCTGATCTGCGCCGGGCTCTGCCTGCTCACCGGGCTGCTGGCGGTGGCCCTGGGCCGGGCTGCGGTCAAAGGTGGAAAGTGGCTCTGGCGGCAAATCAAGAAGCTGTTCATCAAAAAGGAGGGCTGAAACATGAAAAAAAGCACGCGTATTATTGTCCTTACAGCCTGCGCGCTGGTTCTGGCCGGCCTTGTCCTCTGCGGCCTTGCCATAGCCAACGGCGCGGATATCCGGCAGATGATCCGGAACGGGGACTTTTCCATAGACGCCGGAGATCTGAATTTTGGTTCGGGCATCAGCGTTGCCGACGGTACGTTCGGCGGCAGCAGCGGCTACACCGTCTGCGCTGAGGGCGAGGAGAGCTTTTCCGCGGCGGCAGTAGAGCGGCTGGACATCGGCTGGATCGCGGGCAGCGTGGAGCTCTCCGCTTATGACGGGGATGAGATTCAGGTGACGGAGAGCGCTTCCCGCGCCCTTGATGAAAACGAAAAGCTGCGCTGGAAGTTGGATCAGGGCGTGCTCCGCCTGCGCTACTGCGCGCCGGGGACCTGCAATATGCAGTCTAAGTCCCTGACCGTGCTGGTCCCTGAAAACCTCTGTCTGGAAGGGCTGGAAGTGGACGTGACCTCCTCGGAGCTTACGCTGAACGCCCTGACGGTCAGCGGAGAAGTCAATTTCGACAGCGTGTCCGGCGGCGTACAGGCCCGCGGGCTGAACTGTGAGCAGCTGTATATCAGCACCGTGTCCGGCGAGGCGGAGATCGAAGGCCGCATGGAAAAGCTCCGTTTTTCCTCCACCAGCGGCGGCATGCGGGCGGACGAACTGCCGGAGGGCTGCGCGGTGGAGACGGACACGGTCTCCGGAAACATGGAGCTGCGCTTTGACGGCTGCCCCGGGGACATTGAGGCAGACAGCACCTCGGGAAACGTCAAGGTTTACCTTCCCGGAGATGTGGGCTTTGAACTGGATTACGACAGCGTGTCCGGCGGTCTGGACAGCGATTTTTCCAGCCTGAGAGGGGTCTACGGCGACCACGCCATGTTCAGCATTGACGTGGATACCACCAGCGGCGATCTGGATATCCGAAAGAATTGACATTCCCTTCCGCTCCGGAAACAATTTACAGCAAGCGTCCAGAAAATGTTTTTTGAATAACCAAAAGCAGAACTACCGGAAGGGCCGGAAGTTCTGCTTTTTTTATTGACCACTGGTGCTTTTAGTGATAAAATATCATGTCTTAATATGTTAACATGGAGAAATTGTAGAGGTCAGCTTATGTGGATCGCAGATAAATGGCAGGATTTCGAGCTTCTGGACTGTTCCGGGGGTGAAAAGCTGGAACGCTGGGGAAAATACTATCTGGTGCGCCCGGATCCCCAGGCAATATGGGACACGCCCAGGAAAAATCCCCACTGGAACGACAGGGACGCCCGCTACCGCCGCAGCGAGAGCGGCGGGGGCAGCTGGGACAAGGGCAGACTGCCCGCCAACTGGCAGATCCGTTACGGGGAACTCACCTTCAACGTAAAGCCCATGAACTTCAAGCACACCGGGCTCTTCCCCGAGCAGGCCGCCAACTGGGACTGGGCCATGGGGAAGATCCGCGCCGCCGGCCGGCCCATCAATGTGCTGAACCTGTTTGCCTACACCGGCGCCGCCACCGTGGCCTGCGCCAAGGCCGGGGCTCAGGTCTGCCACGTGGACGCGGCCAAGGGCATGGTGGCCTGGGGCAAGGAAAACGCCGCCTCCTCCGGTCTCTCTGACGCGCCCATCCGCTGGATTGTGGACGACTGCGCCAAGTTTGTGGAGCGGGAGATCCGCCGGGGCCGCCGTTATGACGCCATCATCATGGACCCTCCCTCCTACGGGCGGGGCCCGGGGGGCGAGGTGTGGAAGCTGGAGCAGAATCTCTGGCCCTTTGTGTCCCTCTGCGCCGGGGTGCTGTCGGACGATCCCCTTTTCGTGCTGATCAACTCCTACACCACCGGCCTTTCCGCCTCCGTGCTCAGCTATGTGACGGAGAGCATATTCACGAAAAAATTCCGCGGCCGCTCCGAGAGCCGGGAGCTGGGCCTGCCGGTGACAGACAGCGGGCTGGTTCTGCCCTGCGGAGCATCGTGCCGTTGGGAAAGCTGACCCAAAGCAGCCGGGAGAACAGATGGATCTGAAGCAACGCGCCGAAAAACTGAAAACCAATGTCCCCGCCGTTTTTCTCGCGCTGAAAGACGGGCAGACGCCGGTGCTGGTCAAGGTCTTTGCCGGGATCACCGTTGCCTATGCCCTGTCCCCCATCGACCTCATTCCGGATTTCATTCCGGTTTTGGGCTATCTTGACGATGTGATCCTGCTTCCGGCGCTGATTGCGCTGACCGTCAGGCTGATCCCCAAAGAGGTCTGGCTTCGGTGCCGGAAAGATGCAGAAAACCTGTGGGCAGACGGGAAGCCCAAAAAATGGGTTTATTCTGTTCCGATCATCCTGATCTGGCTTTTGATCCTCTGGCTGCTAATAAAAGCGATCTGGCGATAAAGCCAGGGGCGTATGGAAAGGAAACACGAAATTGAGTGCAGTAATCCGCTTTAAAAACGTACATTTCACCTATCCCGGCGACGAGACGGAGAGTCTCTGCGGGATCGATTTAGAGATAGAAGAGGGCAGCTTTGTGGCGGTGCTGGGGCATAACGGCTCCGGAAAGTCCACCCTGGCCAAGCACATGAACGCCATTTTAGTGCCCGGCGAGGGCAAAGTCACCGTAAACGGCATCGACACCGCCGACGAGGAGCGGATCATCGACATCCGCCGCAGTGTGGGCATGGTGTTTCAGAATCCGGACAACCAGATCGTTGCCAACGTGGTGGAGGACGACGTGGCCTTCGCCCCGGAGAATCTGGGCGTTCCCCCTACGGAGATCCGGCAGCGGGTGGACGCGGCCTTGAAGCAGGTGGGCATGTACGAATATCGGGAGCACGCCCCTCACCTGCTCTCCGGCGGGCAGAAGCAGCGCGTGGCCATTGCCGGCGTCATCGCCATGGAGCCGAAGATCATCGTGCTGGACGAGCCCACCGCCATGCTGGACCCCATGGGCCGCAGGGAGGTCATTTCCACCATCTCCCGGCTGTGCCGGGAAAAGGGCATGACCGTGGTGCTCATCACCCACCATATGGACGAGTGCGTGGGGGCGGACCGGCTGGTGGTCATGTCCAACGGCCATATCGTCTCCGACGGCAGCCCCGCCCGGGTGTTCTCTCAGGTGGAACTGATGGAGAGCGAGGGTCTGACCGTTCCGGAGACCACAAGGCTCCTGTTCGACCTGAACCGGGAGGGCTTCGACCTGCCCCTGGATATATTGGATACGGAGCTGTGCGCCGACGCAGTGGCCGCCGCTATCCGGGCATGAGCCGGAAATACGCTGATTTATCGGAGAGAAATAGCATGTCAGAGATACGGGTGGAGGATCTGAGCCACGTTTACAGCGCAGGCACTCCTTTTGAAAAAGCCGCCATAGAGCATATCAATATCACCATCCCCCAGGGCCAGCTGGTGGGCCTGATTGGCCACACCGGTTCGGGCAAGTCCACCTTTATCCAGCACCTGAACGGGCTGCTGGCGCCTACTTCCGGCAAGGTCTATGTGGACGGGAAGGATATCAACACCGACAAGTATACCCGCCGGGACGTAAAGTGGCAGGTGGGTCTGGTGTTCCAGTACCCGGAGTACCAGCTCTTTGAGGAGACGGTATACAAGGACATCGCCTTCGGTCCCAAGAACATGAAGCTCAGCGAAGCGGAAGTGGACGAGCGGGTCCGGGAGGCAGCCGGCTTTGTGGGCGTGGACGAGGAGCTGTTTGAAAAGTCCCCGCTGGAGCTGTCCGGCGGACAGAAGCGCCGCATCGCCATCGCCGGCGTCATCGCCATGCGCCCCGGGGTGCTGATTCTGGACGAGCCCACCGCCGGCCTTGACCCCGCCGGCTGCCGGCAGATTCTGGACAATATCTGTGCCTACCGGGAAAAAACCGGATCCACAGTCATCATCGTCAGCCACAATATGGACGACGCGGCCCGCCTGGCCGACCGCATCGTGGTCTTTGACCACGGAAGCATCGTCATGGACGGCACGCCGGAGCAGGTGTTCTCAAAGCCGGAGGAGCTGAGCGCCATCGGCCTGAGCATCCCCCACGCCGCCGCCATCGCCGTGGCGCTGCGGAAACGGGGCGTTCAGCTGGAAGGCTCCATCTACACCCACGAGCAGCTGAAAGCCGCCGTAATTCGGGCAAAGGAGGCGGGCAAATGCTGAAAGACATCACGCTGGGCCAGTACTTCCCGGGAAACACCGTCATCCACCGGCTGGACCCCCGCACCAAGCTGATCGCGGTGCTGCTGTATATTGTCGCATTGTTCCAGGCCAAGGGCTGGGTGGGCTACGCCGCCGTGCTGCTGGCCTCTCTGGGCTGCATGGCCCTGTCCAAGCTGAAACCCAAGGTGATCTTCAAGGGTTTAAAGCCCATGATCTTTATCATCGCCCTCACCGCCCTGCTGAACATCTTCTATACCGACGGCACGCCCATCATCCCCGGCTGGATCATCACCTGGGAGGGCATCGCCCGGGCGGTGCAGATGGTTCTGCGCATCGTTCTGCTGATCTGCGGCACCTTCCTGCTGACCTACACCACCAGCCCCATCGCCCTGACCGACGGGCTGGAGCTGCTGATGAGCCCCCTGAAAGTCATCAAGGTCCCGGTGCACGAGATGACCATCATGATGAGCATGGCCCTGCGCTTCATCCCTACGCTGATTGAGGAGACGGACAAGATCATGTCCGCCCAGAAGGCCAGAGGCGCGGATTTTGAGACCGGCAGTCTGGTCAGCCGGGCCAAGGCCCTGCTACCCATTCTGGTGCCCCTTTTCGTCTCCGCCTTCCGCCGGGCCGACGAGCTGGCCATCGCCATGGAGAGCCGCTGCTACCACGGCGGCGAAGGCCGCACCCGCATGAAGCAGATGAAATTTGCGGGCATAGACTATGTGGCGCTTACTGTCTCCGTTCTTTTCCTTGCGGGGATCATCGTACTGAGAAAATTTGGATTATGAGAAATATCGCCCTGAGACTGAAATACGACGGCAGCCGCTACCACGGCTGGCAGGTGCAGAAAAACGATATCACCGTCTGTCAGACCATGGAGGAAGCCCTGGAAAAGGTCTGCGGCCACCCGGTAAAGCTGGTGGGCTGCGGCCGCACCGACGCGGGGGTACACGCCCTGCGCTACTGCGCCAACTTTAAAAGCGACTGCCGCATCCCTCTGGACCGGCTGCCTCTGGCCGTCAACTCCCGGCTTCCGGGGGACATCGCCGTGGTGGCCGCGGCGGAGGCGCCCGAGGATTTCAACGCCATCGGCTCCTGTATAAAAAAAGAATATATCTATAAAATACACAATAGTAATATCCGGGACCCTTTTCTTGAAAAGCGGGTCTGCTTTTACCCCCAGCATCTGGACATGGAGCTGATGCAGGCGGCGGCCAAAGCCTTTGAGGGCACCCACGATTTCAAGGCCGTCCGCAGTGAAGGTACCCAGACCAAAACCACCGTGCGCACTGTGTACTGGTGCCGGGCGGAAAAGGAGGGGGACATTATCACCGTCTCCATCTGCGCCAACGGCTTTCTCTACAACATGTGCCGGGCCATGGTGGGCACCATGGTCTACGCCTCCTACGGCAAGCTCCTGCCGGAGGAGATCCCGCTGTTGCTGGAAAAAGGCGACCGGCGGCTCACTGGCCCCACCATGCCGCCCCAGGGCCTGTACCTGAACCGGGTGTGGTATGAAGGCAGCATCGGAGAGATGTTCCTAAGTTAATTAATTTATCTTCAGACTTTACCATGAATTGAGATATATATTTGTTCACAAATTCGTGCTATAATGACCCAAATGATTGCTGCGCCGGGGTACCGGCGAATACATACTAAGGAATGATCAGCTATGAAATTGATTATTGATATCGTGCTTCTTGTCATCATTGCCCTGTGTACCTGGACCGGCTATAAGCGGGGCCTGGTGGGCGGCGTTGCGGGGATTCTGGCCATCATCATCGCCCTGTTCGGCGGCAGTCTGCTGTCTTCGGCCTATGCTGGGGAGTTCATCCCGGCTCTGGAGCCTTTCGTCAGCGGCTATATCGACTCCCAGCAGACCCGGGAGGATGTGCTGGAGACCCTGGGCTACGGCGACAGCGACCGTTCCCTGAACGACATTCTGACGGAGGACCCCTCTCTGCGCTATGACTATGCCTATGAATGCATGGGCGTTGTAGGCTTTTCTGAGCGCCGGGCCGAGGAGCTGGCCGCCAAGGCGGTACAGGTGGCCGATGAGAACAGCGTTGACATGACCGACGCGGTGGTGAATGTCCTGTGCGACACCATCACCTATGTGGGCGGCCTGCTGCTGGCCTTTCTGCTGATTCTGATCTTCCTTGTGGCCGTGGCCAACATCGGCAACCTGTCTTTCCGATTGCCCAATATGGAAAATCTGGATGAGATCGGCGGCACGGTGCTGGGCTTCGTGCGCGGTTTTCTGTACTGTGTGCTTTTGAGCTGGCTGCTCAGCTTCCTGGGCCTGATTATCGGCAAAAACACCATCGAAAGCACCACACTGGCAAGATTTTTCCTGTCCTTTGAGTTTATTACCAAGGGACTGATGTGATATAGACGCCTGAGGAGGGTTAAATGCAGCCTACAATGTGTTCCCGCTGCGGAAAGAATGTAGCGGTAGTATTCATCACCAAGATTGAAGCGGGCCAGGCCAAGAACGAGGGCCTGTGCCTGAAGTGCGCCCGGGAGCTTCACATCAAGCCCGTGGACGACGTCATAGAGAAGATGGGCATCTCCGACGAGGATCTGGAGGCCCTGTCCGGCGACATGATGAACGCCCTGAGCGGGGCGGAGGATCTGATGGCCGTGGACGGTGACGAGGACGGCGACGAGGACGACGGCAAGACCGCCACCTTTCCCTTTCTGAACCGGCTTTTCGGCGGCCCTGCCGCGCCCAACAACAACCAAAACCAGAATAACAGCGGCAATGAGCGGCCCAGAAACGAGCAGAAGGAGCCCTCCAAGGGCAGCAAGCACAAGTTTCTGGACAATTACTGCATCGACCTGACCCAGCGGGCCCGGGAGGGCAAGCTGGACGCCATGATCGGCCGGGAGGAGGAGCTGGAGCGGGTGATCCAAATTCTGAACCGCCGCCAGAAGAATAACCCCTGCCTCATCGGCGAGCCCGGCGTGGGCAAAACCGCCATCGCCGAGGGCCTGGCCCAGCGCATTGCCATGGGCAGCGTGCCTTACAAGCTCCAGGATAAGCAGGTCTTTCTGCTGGATCTGACGGCCCTTGTGGCCGGGACCCAGTTCCGCGGCCAGTTTGAAAGCCGCATGAAGGGTCTGATCGAGGAGATCCGCAAGCAGGGCAACATTATCCTTGTGATCGATGAGGTCCACAATATCGTGGGCGCAGGCGACGCCGAGGGCAGCATGAACGCCGCCAACATCCTCAAACCCGCCCTCTCCCGGGGCGAGATTCAGGTCATCGGCGCCACCACCTTCACCGAGTACCGCAAGCACATCGAAAAGGACTCCGCCCTGGAGCGCCGTTTCCAACCCGTGACGGTGACGGAGCCCTCCATTGAGGACAGCATCAAGATCATCCGGGGCGTGTCCCACTATTATGAGGACTACCACGGCGTGGAGATCTCCGACGAGATGTGCCGCCAGGCGGTGCTGATGAGCGAGCGCTACATCACCGACCGTTTCCTGCCCGACAAGGCCATCGACCTAATCGACGAGGCCTGTTCCGACGTGAATCTGAAGGACGAGGGCATCAACCGCCGTATGCTGGTTGAGCGGGATCTGGAAAACATCCGCTTTGAGCGGGAGGCTCTCATGTCCGCCGACGCGCCGGGCGGCCAGCCCCTCACCGACGAGATGCTGGATCAGCGCTACGCCCGCATTGCCCAGCTCCGCAGCAAGGAGATGCAGCTGGAGCAGGAGCTGGCAGAGCTGAAAAATGCCGGCCGGCCCAAGCTGACCGTGGACAATATGGCCCGGATCATCGAGCTTTGGACCAAGATCCCCGCCTCCACCATCCGGGAGGATGAGTTCGAGCGGCTGGCAAAGCTGGATGAGCGGCTGAAGGAACACATTGTGGGCCAGGATCAGGCCGTGGACGCGGTCTGCGCCGCCATCCGCCGCAGCCGTGTGGGTCTGCAGGTCAAGCGCAAGCCGGTGAGCTTCATCTTCGTGGGCGGCACCGGCGTGGGCAAGACGGAGCTGGTCAAGCGCCTGGCCGCCGACATGTTCGACAGCCCCGAGTCCCTGATCCGTCTGGACATGTCCGAATTTATGGAGAAATTCTCCGTCTCCCGCATCATCGGCTCTCCCCCGGGCTATGTGGGCTATGACGAGGCGGGCCAGCTCACCGAGAAGATCCGCCGCAAGCCCTACAGCGTGGTACTCTTCGACGAGATTGAAAAGGCCCACCCGGACGTGATGAACATCCTGCTCCAGATCCTGGACGACGGGCGCATCACCGACGCCCAGGGCCGGACCGTCAACTTTGAAAACACCATCATCATTATGACCACCAACGCCGGCAGCAACAACAAATCCGGCAGCGTGGGCTTCGGCGGCTCCCTCAGCGACATGAGCCGGGAACGCACCATGAAGGCCCTGAACGAATTTCTGCGGCCGGAGTTTATCAACCGCGTGGATGAGGTCATCTGCTTTAACCAGCTGACGGAGGAGAATTTCCGCGCCATTGCCGCGCTGATGCTGGGCGAGGTACGGGACGTTCTGGCCCAGCGGAACATAGCGCTGACCTGGCAGGACAGCCTGATCGACTATCTGGTGGATAAGGCCTACTCCGTCACCTACGGGGCCAGAAATCTGCGCCGGGTCATCCAGAAGGACATTGAGGACGTCCTGGCCGCCCGGATCATCGAAAAGCGGGGCGAGGACGTCAGGCATATTGATCTGTCCGCAGCTGACGGACAGATTCAGATAGAAATGGAAGGCTGAACCATGGCGAAAAGGATCCAGATCATCCGGGGCGACATCACCAAACAAAGCGTGGACGCCATTGTCAACGCGGCCAACTGCTCTCTTTTGGGGGGCGGCGGCGTGGACGGCGCCATCCACCGGGCCGCAGGGCCGGAGCTTCTGGCCGAGTGCCGGGGCCTGCACGGCTGTGAGACCGGCAAGGCCAAGATCACAAAGGGCTATAAACTGCCCTCAAAACACGTTATCCACACCCCCGGCCCCGTCTGGCACGGCGGCAGCCGGGGAGAGGCGGAGCTTTTGGCCTCATGCTACCGCTCCTGTCTGGAGCTGGCGGCGGAGAACGGCTGCAAAACCGTGGATTTTCCCTCCATCAGCACCGGTGTATACCATTTTCCGCTGGAGAAGGCCTCTGTTATCGCCATTGACACCATCGCCGCCTTTTTGGCGGAGCACAAGGAAATAGAGCGCGTGCGCATGGTCTGCTTTGACGAGCGCACCGCCGGTTTTTACGAAACGGCCCTTGCCAACTGCGGGGTGGAGACATGAAGAAATTTGTGGTCAAGCTCCAGTACAATTCCCCTGTGGTGCTGACCTTTGCGCTGCTGTCCCTGGGGGCGCTGCTGCTGGGCTTTACCACCGGCGGCTGGACCACCACGAAGTTTTTCAGCGTGTACCGTTCGTCACTGGCGGACTTTTTCACCTATCCCCGCTTTTTCCTCCATGTGCTGGGGCACAGCAGCTACGCCCACTACATCGGCAACATGATGATGGTGCTGGTCATCGGCCCTCCCCTGGAGGAGAAGTACGGCAGCCGCAGCCTGCTGATCGCCATTGTGATCACCGCTCTGGTGTCCGGACTGGTGCAGTGGCTGTTTTTCCCCGGAACGGCGCTGCTGGGGGCCTCGGGCATCGTGTTTATGATGATCGTCATGTCCTCTCTGGGCGGCATGAAAAACGGCTGCATCCCCATCACCCTGATTCTGGTGCTGGTGCTGTACATCGGCGGCGAGATCGTGGACGGCGTGGTGCTGAAAGACAATGTCTCCCAGCTCACCCACATCATCGGCGGCATCTGCGGGGCCTTGCTGGGGATCAGCATGAGGTAGCGCCATGGAGAAACTGCTGATCAGCGCCTGTTTTTTAGGCAAAAACTGCAAATACAGCGGCGGGAACAACGCCCTGCCGTCTGAGATTCTGGCCCGGTTGCGGGAGAAATACCAGCTTGTGCCCGTCTGTCCCGAGACAGCGGGCGGCCTGCCTATCCCCAGAGAGCCCAGCGAGCGGCTTCATGGCGGCGTCATCGGCAAGAGCGGCCGGGACGTGACGGCGGAATTTGACAACGGGGCGGAGACCGCCCTGGCCCTGGCCCGGCGCTTTGGCTGCAAAACCGCCCTGATGAAGGAGCGCAGCCCCTCCTGCGGCAGCGGGACGATCTATGACGGCACTTTCACCGGAAAGGTCATCCCCGGCGACGGCGTGGCCTCCGAAAAGCTCCGCGCCGCCGGCCTGAGCCTTTACGGCGAGAGCGAAATTGAAAAGCTGATATAAGCGAAGGATCCCGTGAACAGAAGTGCGTACTTCCGTTTACGGGATCCTTCTTCGCGTTGCTCATCAGGATGACACTTTTTTATTTTGCCTTTTCTTCCCTGTACTCCTGCAATAATCTGCTGCGGTTTTTGTACAGCAGGGCCACAGGGATCAGTGCCGCCGCCACAATGACGATGCAGAGCACCTTGGGATCAAGGGCACTGCCGTTGAGCCTGCCCCAGACCTGAAACAAAAGGCCCAAAATGCCGTAGGGCAGCACATTCCTGCGCTGGAAATCCCGGCCGGCCCGGGTCCCCCGGTATTCCTCATTGAGAAGAAAGTCCAGATGGAGGCCGTTTCCCGCCGCCAGCAGCAGAAATAGAACGCCGATCACAAAAATACCCATTCTTATTGCTCCTTATGTACATACATCCGGGACGGCTCGTCCTCCCCGTCCCCCTGGGCCATGCAGAAAAATTCCCAGCCGTAGCGCTCGTAAAAGCTGTCGTGGTCCGTCAGCAAACAGAGGGTGTCCAGGCCCAGGGCCTTCATTTCCTTGCAGACAAAGTTCAGCAGCGCCCCGGCTATGCCCTGTCCCCGGTATTCCGGTTCCACAAAAACGGCGCAGACATTGGGCGTCAGATCTTTCCGGTCGTGAAAATCGTTTTCAATGACCCCAAGACCGCCAATGATCCGCTGCCCGTCCACAGCGATAAACCATTGGGGCACCGGGCTGGAAGCCTTCAGGCAGTCCGCCATGCTCTCCAGGTATGCCTCTTCCGGTATGCCCCATTTCTCATGGAACCACCGCGCCGTCTGTTTCACAAGCTCCGGGTGCTCCTGTATTTTGAGAATATTATATTCCATAGCAAGCATCTCCCGTTCTTGCTTTGCCCGGGCGACCGCAAGGGTCGCCCCTACAATTCTGTTTTGGTCGGGCTGTAGGGGCGGGGCTTGCCCCCGCCCGTTAGCCTCCCCCTCCAGGGGAAGGTGGCCCGAAGGGCCGGATGAGGTGCTGCCTCCCCTAATGGGGAGCCTTTTTTGCGGGCGCATCGTGATGCGCCCCTACGTCTTCAGAAAAAACTCGCGACGTTTCATTTCCCGCTTTCGCGGAAAATTCCACTCCGCTCCTTCCTTCTTCCTCCCCGATTCAAACCCGCTTCGCTGGGCTTTGAATCGGTAATTATAAGGAAGCCGTAGGGGCGGGGCTTGCCCCCGCCCGTTAGCCTTCCCTGAAAAGGGCGCTTTTTACGGGCCGCCACGCAGGGCGGCCCCTACGCTTCTGTTTCAGTCGGGCTGTAGGGGCGGCCCTGCGTGGCCGCCCGCGTATTAATGGGAATTGTAGTAATACAGCGCAGAGGTATCCGTCAGCACTGCGTCGCATTTTCCCGCGTACAGGTAGGAAAAGCACTCCGTGGTCCCTCCCGCCAGACGGGTGATCTGCCCCAGGCGGTTTGCCAGCTTCTCATTGGTGTTCAGGGCCGCCATGGCCTCCTCCGTGGTGGGCATGGCCATATTCCGGCCGCTGAGCCGGAGACTGTTCCAGACGCTGGAGCCCTCTCTGGAGGCCACCACAATGTCATTTTTCATATAGGGGCCGTACTGGGTGTAGCGTCCAGCGGCCAGCTCCTCCTCGTCCAGGGCAATGCCGCCCCAGGCACAGTCGATATTGCCGGAGTACAGCTCGATATACACGTTCTCCTTCTCGATAGGCTGGATCTGCAAAGTCCAGCCCAGCTTGTCGCACACGGCCTGGGCCAGCTCCACGTCAAAGCCCCAGTAGTTGCCTTCGGACATGTAGGCCACCGGGAAGGAGTTGATATCCACGCCGATGATAAAGTTTCTGGCTTCAGGCAGCCCCAGCTTATCCAGGGCCCCCTCCGTCTTTTTAAAGTTCACAATATTGCTGCCGAACCACTTGCCGGCCAGCTCGCCCACCGCGCCCTCAGCGCACAGCTGCTCGATGGCCGCGGTAACGTAAAAATAGATGCCGTCGTCATTGCGGAAGGCCAGGGAATACTCCTGCTCCACAAGGGTCAAAACGGTCTTTACCCCGTAGCCGCCGGAGCCGCAGGCGCAGCAGCTCAGGCACAGGCACAGCGCCAGCACAATACAAACAAATTTCTTCATCAAATCCCACCAAAAGTCTTTTTTCTGCACACCTATCATACGGAAAACATGGCAGTAAATCAAGGCTTTTTCCTGTAAATTCACACTTTAGCCTTTTTTTAAATCTCTATTCCCTCCGCTGTCCGGCGAAAGCTGCGGGAGTAAAACTCCGCCGCCGCCCGGATCAGATATTCCGTGTCCTTCACGCCCGCCGTCTCATAGGCCGAGTGCATGGCCAGCTGGGGCAGGCCGATGTCCACCGTGTCGATGGACACATGGGCGGAGCTGATATTGCCCAGGGTAGAGCCGCCGGGCATATCCGCCCGGTTGGTAAAGCGCTGCACCGGGACGCCCGCTGCCTTGCAGATCTCACCGAAGACAGCGGCAGACACGCTGTCGGTAGTATAGCGCTGGTTTGCGTTATATTTGATGACGATGCCGCCGTTGATCCTTGGCCGGTCGTTCCGGTCGGCAAACTCCGGGTGGTTGGGGTGGACGGCGTGGGCATTGTCCGCCGAGACCATGAAGCTGCCCGCCAGGGCCGCCCGGTACTCCGCCGGGCTCTTCCCCAGGGCCTCGCAGACCCGGTACAGCACGTCCTCCAGAAAGCTGGAGTCCGCCCCCTGCTTGGTGCCGCTGCCCACCTCTTCATTGTCGAACACGGCCAGAACAGCCCCGCTCTCCCCGCGCTTTGCGCTCAGCAGGCCCTCCAGGCAGGCAAACACACACTGCAGATCGTCCAGCCGGGGGGATGACACAAACTCCTCCTCCGCGCCCCAGACCGTGCCGGGGGTGCGGGGATAGAGGCACAGATCCTTGGACAGCAGGTCCTTCTCCTCCACACCGGCAGCCTCCGCCGCCAGGGCGTCAAAGCCCCGCTGGAGCTCCGCGCTGCCCAGCACCGGCAGCATGTCCACGTTGGGGTTGTAGCTCTTGCCCTCGTTTGCACCCCGGTCCATGTGGATGGCCACATTGGGGATCAGCAGCAGGTCCCGGTCGATGTTTACAAGCTTTGTGACAATCCGGCCCTTTTCCCGCACAGCCACCCGTCCGGCGGCGGACAGGGGCCGGTCCAGCCAGGTGGAGCAGAGCATCCCGCCGTATTTCTCCACATTCAGCTGGGTGTACATCCCGGCGGACTGCACCGGGGCCGTCTCCTTGATCTTGAAGCTGGGGGAATCGCTGTGTCCCGCCATAATCATAAAGCCGGGAAGTTCCCCATCGGGCAGGTCCAGGGCAATGATGGACGAGCCGTTTCTCCGCACATAGTATTTTCCGGGCAGGGTCAGCTTCCAGGGCTCGCTCTCCAGAAGCTCGGTATAGCCCTCCCCTTCCAGCCGCAGCCGGATCTGCTCCACCGCGTGATAGGGCGAGGGGCTGGCCGAAATAAAGTGTAAAAGATCTCTGTTTATCTTATCCATGGTACAATCTCCATTGGTCGAAATTATTTTCAGTATACCACAGTTTTTCCCCTTTGAATATACCGATTGAAAAAATTAAGGAGATAGTGTAGAATGGGACTACCTAATTGGAAAGGACGCTAAGACATATGAAAGTTTCCGAACTGCCCTACAAGCGGGTAACGCTTGAAGAAGTTGCCTCCGTCATGGAGGACGTGATCCCCCGCATCAAAAACGCCAAAAGCGTGGAGGAGATCCTGAAAGCCAGAGAGGATTACCTCAAGCTCAACTGCGAATACTACACCGCAAACGCCCTGGCCTATATGCGCTACTCCATCAACACCGCCGACGAGTTCTATGTGGCCGAGAACGACTACTACGACGAGGTGGGCCCCGCCGTGAACAACTACGCGGTGGACTACGCCGCCGCGCTGCTGGACTCCCCCTTCCGCCCGGAGCTGGAGAAGGAGCTGTCCCCCGTGCTGTTTCAGAGCATGGAGGTCCAGCGCAAGTCCATGTCCCGGGACATCGTGCCCGACATGGTGGAGGAGAACCGCCTGGTCAGCGAGTATTCCAAGCTGATGGCCGGTATGGAGTTTGAGTTCCGCGGCGAAAAGCTGCCCCGGGCCATGCTGATGAAGTACGGCAAGAGCGACGACCGGGCCACCCGCCGGGAGTGCTATGAGGTCCTGGGCCGGGGTCTGGAAGAGCATAAGGCCCAGCTGGACGATATCTATGACCGCATGGTCCACGTCCGCGACCGCATGGCAAAAAAGATGGGCTACAAGAACTTTATCGAGCTGGGCTACTACCGCATGGGCCGTCTCTGCTACGATCAGGACAGCGTAAAGACCTTCCGGGAAAACGTCCTCAGCGACGTGGTGCCCGTGGTGGCCAGACTCCGCACAGAGAACGCGAAGCGCCTGGGCATTACCGATTACAAGCTCTACGATAACGACGTGATCATCCCCGGCGGCGACCCCTGCCCCGTGGGCGGCAAGGAGAACATTTTCGCCGCGGCCAAAGAGATGTACCACCGCATGGGTGCGGAGACCGGCGCCTTTATCGACATGATGCTGGATAACGAGGCCTTTGACGTGGACTCCCGCAAAAACAAGTGGGGCGGCGGCTACTGCACCGAATTCCCCAAGTATAAGCAGCCCTTCATTCTGGCAAACTTCAACGGCACCGCCGGCGATGTGGACGTTGTCACCCACGAGGCCGGTCACGCCCTGAACGCCTACCTGATCGCCGACAACCGCTTCTCTCTGGAGCTGGGCTGCGGCGGCATGGAGACGGCGGAGACCCACTCCATGAGCATGGAGTTCTTTGCCTGGCCCTATATGGACAAATTCTTCGGCCCGGACGCGGACAAGTACCGCTACATGCACGCGCTGGACTCCTTCTCCTTCATCCCCTACGGCACCATGGTGGACGCCTTCCAGCACATTGTGTATGAAAATCCCGACATGACGCCCGACGAGCGCGACGCCGCATGGCTGGAGCTGGAGCATCAGTTCCGCCCCCACATCTCCATGGAGGGCATCCCCTATCTGGAGAAGGGCACCCGCTGGCAGTATCAGATGCACATTTACGAGAGCCCCTTCTACTACATCGACTACTGCCTGGCCCAGACGGCGGCCTTCAACTTCCTGCTGGCCTCTTTAGAGGACTATGACGACGCCTTTGCCCGCTACCTGCGGCTGTCCCGCCAGGGCGGTGAGAAGGTCTGGACCGATTTGCTGGAAGAGGCGGGCTTCGTCTCCCCCTTCACCCCCGGCGCACTGAAGGACCTGTCCGCCAGAGTGGAAAAGGTTCTGGAAAAAATCAAGGTCTGAGCAAAAACAAATCAGCAGCGCTTCGTAAAGAGGCGCTGCTTTTAAATGCCTTCCCCTTGAGTAAACGCTGAATAAATCGCCTTCGGCGACTGGCGGAAAATTTCCGCCCTGATTTCGTCACTTTTTCTTGAAATACACAAAGTATTCCTGCAAAAAAGTGCCATCATCAGAACGTAAATTTTCTCGCAATCCGCTCTTGCCGATTTAATCATCGTTTACTTGAGGGGAAGGTGCCGAGCGTAGCGAGGCGGATGAGGTGCTTTCGTCCCCTAAAAACCCGATTTGAAGCCCAACGAAGTGGAGGCGGCAAAGAAGCCGCACTTGGGGGCTTCAAATCGGAGAGGAAGAAAGAAGGAGCGGAGTGCAGTTTTCACCGCAAGGCGGAAACAGAGCGGCGCGAGTTTTTTCTGACGAGAGGGGAAGACAAAATTTGTCGGCAGTCTCAGACACTTTCCTCAAAATGCGCAGGATTCACTTCTCCGCTTCAAAGCCTTCCCCTTGAGTAAACGCTGAATAAATCGCCTTCGGCGACTGGCGGAAAATTTCCGCCCTGATTTCGTCACTTTTTCTTGAAATACACAAAGTATTCCTGCAAAAAAGTGCCATCATCAGAACGTAAATTTTCTCGCAATCCGCTCTTGCCGATTTAATCATCGTTTACTTGAGGGGAAGGTGCCGAACGCAGTGAGGCGGATGAGGTGGAGCCGTCGGAAAGCCGATTCAGTATATCTTCACATACTCCCTCAAAATTCCCCCAAATCGCAGAATTGGGATATCGCAATACACTCAATCCCAAGCTCCTGAGATAGGCATCCCTCTCCTTGTCAGCCTTTGCGCCCACATCTTCAAAGTGTTGTGAGCCGTCCAGCTCGATCACCAATTTTGCCTCCGCACAGTAGAAATCCACAATATACCGGCCGATCACCTTTTGCCGGTTGAATGTAACGGGCAGCTGTTTCAGAAAATCGTACCACAGATGCCGCTCCTCCCGGGTCATATTTTTGCGCAGCTGCTGCGCTTTGCCTGTCAATTTGGGGTTGCTTCGCTGATTCATGGACGCACCTCATTTGAGCCTGTTACACCTCATCCGTCGCGGCTTACGCCTCGCCACCTTCCCCTCAAGTAAACGCTGAATAAATCGCCTGCGGCGACTCCCGGAAAATTTGCGCCCTGATTTCATCACTTTTTCTTGAAATACACAAAGTATTTCTGCAAAAAAGTGCCATCATCAGAACACAAATTTTCTCGCGATCCGCTCTTGCCGATTTAATCATCGTTTACTCAAGGGGAAGGCTTGTCCTTTTCTCTCAGTTTACTATACAATAGCAAAAACCTCCAGCTTTTCTGTCCGGCGAGTGAAAACCCGGGAGATTTTTTCTTTTCCCTGTGACCCGTGCGGGCTGTTTTACGTTTATAGTTGTGAAAGGCCTTTTACCGATACGCAAAGAGAAAGAGGAGAACATCGTGGAAGACGATCAGATCATCAAGCTGTACTGGGCCCGGTCCGAGGACGCCATCACCCAGACGGCCAGAAAATACGGCAGCTACTGCTACACCATTGCCTACAACATCCTGCACAGCAGCGAGGACAGCGAGGAATGCGTCAACGATACATACATGAAAACCTGGAGCAGTCTGCCGCCCCAGCGCCCCAGAAAGCTCTCCGCCTTTTTAGGGAAGATCACCCGCAACCTGTCTCTGGACAGATACCGGCACTACACGGCGGAAAAGCGTGGCTCCGGCCAGCCGGTGCTGGCGCTGGAGGAGCTGTCCGGCTGTGTCCCGGCCACGGACAGCACGGAGAAAGTCCTGGACCAGATGGAGCTGACGGCGCTGCTGAACCGCTTTCTGGCCTCTCTGTCCAGCGAGAGCCGCAAATGCTTTATGCGCCGCTACTGGTATTTCAGCCCCGTCAGTGAAATCGCCCGGGACTACGGCATGACGGAGAGCAAGGTCAAAATGTCCCTGCTCCGTTCCCGAAATAAACTGCGGGAAATGATGGAGAAAGAAGGTGTGTCCCTGTGAAAGAAGAACGGATCATTCAGGCTCTGGGCCAGGTAAAGGATGAGTACATCATCGAAGCCGCGCCGGTCAGGAAAAAAGAGAAGCACCGTGCCCTCCGGGGCCTGGCCGCCGTCTTTGCCATTGTCCTTCTGGGCGCGCTGTTTCTCCAGACGGCCCCCGGCGCCGCTGCGGCCGAATATGTGGTGGAAAAAGTGAGTTCCCTGATCGAGACCCTGTTCCCACCAAAGGACATCACCATCATGGTAGAAGGCGCAGAGGTGGAGGGTTCCTACTCTGCCGTCGGTCAGGAGCCGGAGTCGGGAGAGACGGGGACGGACGCTATACCGGGCTTTGCTATCTACATCGACAGCGAAAACTACACCATGACCGAAGAAAACGGCGTGACCATTATCCGGCCCGTGAATTTTTACCCGGATCTTCCCACCTGCGGCATGGACATCGTCCATCTGTCCGATATCACAGTGCAAGAGGCGGCAGAGGCGGCAAGAGCGGAGATCCCCTCCGACTGGGAGGTCTCAGAGACTGAAGCCTGGTCCATGCCGGACAGCCTGAGTTTCTTTGCCCGCAGCGGCTGGGAATGGGACTCGGCCTGCAAGCAGGTCTTTCTGATCTCCGACGGGCAGCAGGGCGTATTTCAGGTGACCATACAGTATTTCTTTGAAGCGGCGGAGGGCCACGGCGTGCGCCTGCTGTCTATGCTGCACACCTTTACCCTGATCCCCGGGGACTGATTTTTCCCGGCACAGGCCCCTTTTTCGGCACTCTTCAAAATCCGTAACAAAAAATTAATAAAATTTCCGACGAATTTTCATTTTAGGGGCTTGCAAAAAGTAAAAAACGTGGTATTATAAGCATCGTTAGCACTCCAGTGTTTTGAGTGCTAACGATGTTGAATTTTGTATAAAAATATTTGGAGGTATATAGAATGAAACTCAGACCTTTAGCTGACAGAGTAGTGCTTAAGCAGAACGAAGCAGAGGAGCGCACCTCCTCCGGTATCTTCCTGGCGGCATCCGCCCAGGAGAAGCCCGAAATCTACCAGGTGGTAGAGGTGGGCCCCGGCGGCATGGTGGACGGACACGAGGTCGGAATGATCGTCAAGGCCGGACAGAGCGTGCTGGTTGGCAAGTACAGCGGCAGCAAGGTAAAGCTTGAAGACGTGGAGTACACCATCGTCCGTCAGTCCGACATTCTGGCAGTTATTGAGTAAGCATTAAGGCGATAAGGAGGAATACATCATGGCAAAACAGATTATTTATGGTGAAGAAGCAAGAAAGGCTATCGAGCGCGGCGTCAATCAGCTGGCCGATACCGTGAAAATAACCCTGGGCCCCAAGGGCCGCAACGTGGTGCTGGACAAGAAGTTCGGCACTCCCCTGATCACCAACGACGGCGTGACCATCGCCAAGGAGATCGAGCTTGAGGACGCTTTCGAGAACATGGGCGCACAGCTCATCAAGGAAGTCTCCACCAAGACCAACGACGTGGCCGGCGACGGCACCACCTCCGCCACCGTTCTGGCCCAGGCCATGATCAACGAAGGTCTGAAGAACCTGGCCGCAGGCGCAAATCCCATGACCATGCGCAAGGGCATCCAGAAGGCCACCACCGCTGCTGTTGAGGCCGTGAAGGAAGCCAGCCAGCCCGTGTCCGGCTCCAAGGACATCGCCCGCGTAGGCACCATCTCCTCCGGCGACGAGCTGATCGGCACCCTGATCTCCGAGGCTATGGAGAAGGTCAGCCGCAACGGCGTTATCACCATTGAAGAGTCCAAGACCGCTGAGACCTACAGCGACGTGGTGGAAGGCATGCAGTTTGACCGCGGCTACCTGTCCCCCTACATGGTCACCGACACCGACAAGATGGAGGCCGTTATTGACGACGCCCTCATCCTCATCACCGACAAGAAGATCTCCAACATTCAGGAGATCCTGCCCCTGCTGGAGCAGATCGTCAAGGCCGGCCGCAAGCTGCTGATCATCGCCGAGGACGTGGAGGGCGAGGCCCTGGCCACCATCATCCTCAACAAGCTGCGCGGCACCTTCACCTGCGTCTGCGTCAAGGCCCCCGGCTTCGGCGACCGCCGCAAGGAAATGCTGCAGGATATCGCCATCCTCACCGGCGGCACCGTGATCTCCAGCGAGCTGGGCATGGAGCTGAAGGACGCACAGCTGAACATGCTGGGCCAGGCTCACCAGGTCAAGGTCACCAAGGAGAACACCGTTATCGTCGACGGCGCAGGCTCCGCGGAAGAGATCCGCGCCCGCGTCAACCAGATCCAGCGTCAGATCGAGTCCACCACTTCCGACTATGACCGCGAGAAGCTCCAGGAGCGCCTGGCCAAGCTGGGCGGCGGCGTTGCTGTCATCAAGGTCGGCGCAGCCACCGAGACCGAGATGAAGGAGAAGAAGCTCCGCATCGAGGACGCCCTGAACGCCACCCGCGCAGCCGTGGAAGAGGGCATCGTGCCCGGCGGCGGCACTGCCTACGTCATCGCTGCCAAGGCCGCAGACAAGCTGGTCGGCTCCCTGGAGGGTGACGAGAAGACCGGTGCAGCCATCGTTGCCAAGGCCCTGAGAGCCCCCATCATGCAGATCGCAGCCAATGCCGGTCTGGAAGGCGCGGTTATCCTGAACAACGTCTACAACAGCGACAGCGCCAACTACGGCTTTGACGCCGCCAACGACCAGTACGGCGATATGATCGAGATGGGCATCATCGACCCCACCAAGGTCTGCCGCAGCGCGCTGGAGAACGCCGCTTCCGTGGCCTCCATGGTCCTGACCACCGAGAGCCTGGTCGCCGACATCCCCGAGAAGAACCTCCCCGCAGCCCCCGCTCCCGACATGGGCGGCATGTACTAAACCAAACCCAAAAAAGCAAATCAACTGTTCCATTCCGCTTCCGGCCCAGCCGGAAGCGGGTTTTTATTTTGGCGGTGTTAAAAAGCGGTCGCTTCCCCGGTCATTCTGAACCGCGACAGCGGTGAAGAATCCCGAGAAAAGAACGCCCTGCGTAACCACACGGGATCCTTCACTTCGTTCAGGATGACAGCGTTTTTTTGTGCCGCAGGCGGGCGGGGAAACCCCTCCCCTACGGTCTTACTCCAGACTGCCGGTCATACCGTGGGCCACCTCATCCGGCGCTTCGCGCCACCTTCTCTCATTGGCCGTCTGTTTTACGGCCTCTGGCATGAAAAAACGGCCAGAATATACATATAATAATTCCATTAAGAAAAGTTCAACAATAGTTGATTTACAGTTGAACTACCGTTGCATAAGGGATGGTAAATTACCCTCGAAAATACAGAAAGCTGGGGGTTAAATGAGATTTTTACTGTGCGCCTGTTATCTGGCGGCTACCGGGGTCCTGGGCTTTTTTATCGGCCGGATGCTGGCGGGGCACCGTTTTCGCTATGACGCTTTTCCTTTCAGCAGCTT
The DNA here is from genome assembly GCA_051866735.1 of Candidatus Limivicinus sp. Lineage (GTDB taxonomy): Bacteria > Bacillota > Clostridia > Oscillospirales > Oscillospiraceae > Limivicinus. The sequence goes on along the minus strand of JBJDXP010000046.1, from coordinate 5,278 downwards.
CGGCTTTGAGCAGGACGGACAGCTCTACAAAAGGCTGCGTGTCTCCGCATGGCAAAGCCGGGTGCCGGACATGAGCAGGATCTGCAAAAAGCTGATGCCCCCCAAAAAGCTGGAGGGCCGCCCTGACGAAAACACGCTGCGGCAGATGATCAACGAGACCTGCATCGCCGAGCTGACCCATTTTGTGCTCTGTCTTACCGGTCTTGCGGTGCTGTGGCTCTGGCCGGGCCTTGGGGGCCTTGCGGTCTGGCTGATCTACTGCCTTTTGGGCAACCTTCCCTTTATCATCATTCAACGATACAACCGGCCCAGATTTGTGCGGCTGCTGCGCCGCTGTGCCGGAAAGGAGAAAGAAAAATGAACGCGCTGATTTTGAGCTGCAACACCGGCGAAGGCCACAATTCCTGCGCCCGGGCCATAAAGGAGTGCTTTGAGCGGCACGGCGACTGTTGCCGCATTGAGGACGCGCTGGGCTTTATCTCCAAAGGCGCCTCCCGCTTCATCTCCCAGTGGCATGTGCGCATGTACCGGTATATGCCCTGGCTTTTCCGGCTGGGCTACCGTTTCTCCGAAAACCACCCCGGCGGGCTGGACGACGGCACCCTGCCCTACCGCTTCATCAGCGAGGGGACGGAGGCCCTGTGCAGGTACATTATCCAAAACCATATCGATACCGTGATCTGCCCCCATGTGTTCTCCGCCATTATGGTCACGGAGCTGCGGGAGAAATACCCCTCTCTGAAGATCAAAAGCTGCTTTATCGCCACGGATTACACCTGCAGCCCCGGCACGGAGAGCATCAACACGGACCTGTTTTTCGTGCCCGACAAGCGCGTGGTGGACAACGACCTGCTGGTCAGCCCGGAGCGGGTGCTGGACAGCGGGATGCCGGTGCGCGCCTGCTTTTATGAGCGCACGGACAAAAAACAGGCCCGACAGCAGCTGGGCTACGATACGGAAGGCAGCCATCTGCTGATGATGTGCGGCAGCATGGGCTGCGGCCCCATGAAGGAGCTGGCCACCCTCCTGGCCCATCGGCTCCGGGTGGGGCAGACGCTGACCATCGTCTGCGGCACCAACAAAAAACTGTTTCGCTGGATGAATAAAAATTTTCATGGACGAAGGGATATTCACGTGATAGAATATACTAATGATATATCCCTTCTGATGGACAGTGCCGATCTGTATCTGACCAAGCCCGGCGGCCTCAGCACCAGCGAAGCGGCGGCCAAGGGTCTGCCCATGGTGCTGGTCAACGCGGTCTCCGGCTGCGAGGAGTACAATCTCCGCTACTTTGTCCAAACCGGTCTGGCCAAAACCGCCGCCGAGCCGGAGGAGCTGGCTGATCTGTGCGTCCGCCTGCTTTCCGACCCTGAGCAGTTGGAGGCCATGGGCGCCGCCGGACGGCAGATCCCCCGCAAAAATGCCGCGGAGCGGATTTATGCCGCCCTCAGCGGTATGGACGGTGAACAAGAAGGAATAGATTAAAATGAAAAAACCTATCGTAGATTACCGGAAGCTCCGTCTCTCCAACCTGAATTTGCCGGAGTTTAAGCATGTGAAGCTGCTGCTGTACTGGCCGGTCTACGGGCTGCTGTTTCTGTTTGTGGAGCGCTTTTATCAGCCCGGCAGTTATTACAGTATGCACTGCGCCCTGGACGACCTGATCCCTTTCAACGAACTGTTTCTGCTCCCCTATCTGTTCTGGTTCGTGTTTCTCATCGGCATGCTGGTCTACACCTTTTTTTATGACACGGAGTGTTTCTCCCGGATGATGAAATTCATCATCATTACATACACGGCCGCGCTGCTGACCTATCTCCTCTTCCCCAGCTGCCAGCACCTGCGCCCAAAAAGCTTTGAACGGGACAATATGCTGACCCGCTTCATGGCCTGGTTTTACCGCTTTGATACGGACACCAACGTCTGCCCCTCCATCCATGTGATCGGCTCTCTGGCGGTGATGTTTGCCGCATGGAACACCCCGGCCTTTCGCTCCAAGGGCTGGAAGCGGGCCTTCACGCTGACAGCGGCGCTGATCTGCGTGTCCACGGTATTTGTCAAACAGCACTCGGTGCTGGATATACTCGCGGCGCTGCCCCTGTGCGCCATCGCCTATCCTATCTGTTTCAAAACCCGGGCAGGTTCCCGGCAGGAGAAAAAATGGACAAAAAAACCCGACAAAACCTGTTGCTGATCGCCTGCGGCGTGGCCATGTTCGCCGCCGTCACCAATCTCAACATCATCAAGGACTTTCTCGGCTGGCTGGGCGGGCTGCTGCTGCCTGTGCTGGCTGGGCTTGTGCTGGCTTTTGTGCTCAGTGTGCCCATGAACGGCATACGGCGCGGTCTGGAGCGGCTGTTTTCCAAGGCGAAAAAGAAGCCGGGAAACGGCGCGCTGAACGCGCTGAGTCTGGTGCTCACCTATCTGTGTCTGGTGCTGGTGATCGCCCTGGTGGGGCTGGTGGCGGTGCCGGAAATCGTCAATTCCGTGAAGAGCATCAGCACCACGGTAAAGGAAAAATGGCCTGAGTGGATGGCTCTGCTTCGCAGCTGGAATGTGGACACCGACGCCATCAACAGCGCCGTGGACCAGGCTCTGGCCGGGCTGGATTTCGGCAAGCTCCTGCAGAGCGCCCTCAGCGGTGCCGGGTCTGTGCTGGGTTCGGCGGTCGATGTGGCCACCACCACCATCTCGGGCGTGACCACGGCGGTCTTTACCGTTATTATCGGCTCTTATGTGCTGCTGGATAAGGACGACCTGAAGCGGCAGAGCAAAATGCTGATCTACGCCCATCTGAACCGCCGCCACGCCGACCGTTTCTGTCAGGTTTGCTCGCTGATCCAGAACACCTTTACCCGCTTTCTCTCCGGCCAGTGCATGGAAGCTGTGATTCTGGGCCTGCTGATGTTCATCGCCTTCAGTCTCTTCCGTCTGCCCTACGCGGGCGTTGTGGCCATGCTCACGGCCATTCTGGCCTTTGTCCCCTATATTGGTGCCTTTACCGCCTGCTTCGTGGGCGCGGTGCTCACGCTGATCGGTCAGCCCTCCAAGCTGATTCTGTGCATCCTGGTCTATCAGGGCGTGCAGTTTATTGAAAACCAGTTCATCTACCCCCGGGTGGTGGGAAGCTCCGTGGGTCTGCCGCCCCTGTGGACCCTGGCCGCCGCTCTGCTGGGCGGAAAGCTTTTCGGCATTCTGGGCATGATCTTCTTCATTCCTCTTGTGGCCGTGATCTACAGCCTTGTGCGGGACAATACCAAAAGCCGGCTCAAGAACCGGGGCCTGGACCCCAACGACCCCTCCGCCGGTCCAGTGGAAGAACACCCGGTATTTCATCCTCACCAAAAATAAAAATTGCTCCCTCCTGCATGAGGGAGCAATTTTTATGTTATATCAGTCCAGATCAACGTCCACGGCAAAGAGACCGCCTGCGCCGCCGGAATAGAGGAAGAGCACGTTGTCCTCGGGCCGGAAAGCGCCCTCCTTGGCCAGCTTAATAAGCCCGGCAAAGGCCTTGCCGGTGTACACCGGGTCAAGGAAGAGCCCCTCGTTCTCCGCCATCATGCGGATGGCGGCGTTGCCCTCCTTGGAGGGGATGGCATAGCCGGGGCCGCACATGTTCAGCAGGTGCACATCCCCCGGCCCGATCTCCACATCGGCCTGGAGCAGCTCCGCCGCGCCCCGCATGATCCCCGGAGTGATCACGTCAAAGGGGTCGGAATCCACCATGACGCCCACGGCGCGGGTGCCGGGCATAAAGAGCTTTGCCCCCAGGGCAACCCCAGCGTGGGTGCCGCCGCTGCCCTCAGCGCAGATCAGATAGTCAAAATGCAGTCCGCTGTCCGCGATCTCCTTGACGCAGGCTACATAGCCCAATGCGCCCAGGGCGTTGGAGCCGCCGCAAGGGATCTTATAATAGGGCCGGCCCAGTTCCTTGCCCACCCGGTCCATCTCGGCGTAGATGTCGTCGTAGCTGTCCGTGTCCATAAAGCGCACATCGGTGTCCATCAGGTATTCCAGGAGCTGATTGCCCTTGCGATCGGTAACGCCCCGCTTTTTCAGAATGAGGATGGGCGTCATGCCCAGCTTTTTGGCGCAGGCGGCGGTGAGCATGGCGTGGTTGGACTGGGCGCCGCCGGTGGTGAACACAACCTCAGTCCCCTGGGCCTTGGCCTCCGCCAGCAGAAACTCTAATTTCCGGACCTTATTGCCCCCAAGGCCAATGCCGGTCATGTCATCCCGCTTGATCCAGACATTGGTGCCCAGAATACGGCTGATATTCTCCAGCTTCTGAATGGGCGTGGGCAGTATAGCGAGAGAAACTCTCGCAAAATCGTTCAGACTTTTCATGGTTTTCTCCTTTAATGAAAGAATCGAAGGGATTATACACTATTTTGGGGAAAAGCACAAGCATCAAGGACGGCTGGCCAGAGCGTGAAAACGAAAGCGTCCTCCTGTCCATTCAGTGAAGACACTTTTTACGGGCCGCCACGGAGGGCGGCCCCTACAACATCAAATGAAGTCTGCCGTGAAGCCGTAGGGGCGGCCCTGCGTGGCCGCCCTGCCTCCCCTGTGTAAGGGGAGGTGCCCCGAAGGGGCGGAGGGGTTGACACAAATCCCAGACTATCGCGGTGGTGACTTCAGCAAACCCCACTGTCACGCTACGCGTGCCAGTTCCCTTTTCCAGGGAGCCTAAAAAAAGACGCTGCCGAAGCAGCGTCTTTTTTTAGGGTTTAATTACTCGTTGATGCCGATAACAACACCGGAGCCGACGGTACGGCCGCCCTCGCGGATAGCGAAGCGAAGGCCGTTCTCAATGGCGATGGGGGTGATCAGCTCCACATCCATGTCGACGTTGTCGCCGGGCATGCACATCTCAACGCCTTCGGGCAGGGAGATGACGCCGGTAACGTCGGTGGTACGGAAGTAGAACTGGGGACGGTAGTTGTTGAAGAAGGGAGTGTGACGGCCGCCCTCTTCCTTGGACAGGACGTAAACCTGGCCCTTGAACTTGGTGTGGGGGTGGATGGACTTGGGTGCAGCCAGAACCTGACCACGCTCAACGGACTTCTTGTCGATGCCGCGGAGCAGGCAGCCCACGTTGTCGCCGGCCTCGGCGTACTCCAGGGTCTTGTGGAACATCTCGGTACCGGTAACGGTAGTCTCGGTGCGCTCTTCCTTCAGACCAACGATCTCGACCTTGTCGCCAACCTTGACAACGCCACGCTCAACACGACCGGTAACAACAGTGCCGCGGCCGGAGATGGTGAACACG
>JBJDXP010000045.1:0-3198 GCA_051866735.1 Candidatus Limivicinus sp. | reverse complement strand
TCCGCAGAATCAGATAGACACGGGTCAGCTTCAGGCCGCCTGCCGTAGAACCGATGCCTCCGCCAATCAGCATCAGCAGAATCATCAATCCGATTGCGAAGGAGGGCCAGCTTTCGTAGCCAACCGTGGCATAGCCGGTAGTGGATAGAGCGGAAGCGGCATTGAACAGGGCATGGCGCAGACCCGCCCCCAGTCCCATGCTGCCGGAAAGCGACAAGGCCATCAACGGCACAAAAATCAGCAGCAGCAGGAACAGAAACCGCACCTCGCTGACCTTCGCCGCCTGTCTCCATTTCCGCCGGAGCAGAAGCAGCAGCACTGCGAAGTTGGTCGTGCCAATGAGCATCAGCACGATGGTGACGATCTCAATGGGCAGGCTACGGTATTCACCGATGCTATTCAGCTTCGTAGAAAAGCCACCGGTGGACAGGCTGCACATGGCTTGACACAGGCTGTCAAACAGCGGCATCCCGCAAGCAACATAAGCCGCCGTACCCACAATCAGGAAAATAATGTACATTTCAAAAATCGTCTGGGCCGTCTGTTTTAGGTTCGGCATCAGCTTGTCGGGATGTCCCTCCGCGTTGAACAAATCCATAGAGCGCTTGCCGGAAACCAGCATGATCATCATCAGCACAAAGCCAAGGCCGCCGCAGTATTGCATGAAGCTTCTGTAGAACAGAAAAATATGGGAGGTTTGGGTCACATCTATGACGGAAAGCCCGGTGGTTGTCCAGCCGCTGACGGATTCAAAGATCGCCTGCACAAGCTTCAGCTGCCCCGAGAGGAAGAAGGGCATGGCACCGACTGCAATTCCCCAGAACCAGGTAAACAGAACGGTATTGTTGCTGTGCTGCTGGGCTTTTAGACGGTCAGAGCTGAAATAGGCTTCCCGCTTTCCAAAGGCGCACACAAGACCCCCTGCCAGGATAGACAGGAGCCCCGGCAGCAGGAAGAAAACCGCATAGCCAATATCCTGAGGATAGAACGGGAGAATTGCCACCGGGGCAATGACCAGCAGACCGATCATGACCATCAGCTTGCCGCGGTTGGAACAGTCTTTCATTTTTGCCATTTGGCCTCACCGCCCTTTAATTCCAGAATCGCAATTTCCTCCTGCTCGTTTCCCGAGATCAGGACAAGAATGTCTCCCGCCAGAATCCGGGTGTCGCCTCTGGGAATCAGGGTCTGATCCCGGCGGAGAATGCAGCCGATGATGACCTCCTTGGGCAGGTTGATTTCCCAGACCTGCTTCTGGGCTGCCGGGTCTGTCTCGGTGATGGGCACTTCCAGAAGCTGCACCCGGCCCTCTCCGATGGGAATTGCCTTTGCCATTTCCTCCATGAACGCTTGCTGCTCAATGATGCTGGTGACGGCAGAGATGGCGCAGACTACGCTGTCCACACCCATTTTGTAGAAGAAGTCCGTCTTTTGCGGGTCAGACAGCAGGGACAAATTTTTGGGAACCCGGAACTTTTTCTTGCACAACTCGCAAATCACCAGATTGTCCTCGTCTCTTGGGGTCAGGGCAATGGCAAGCTCCATATTTCCGGCACCCGCATCCTCCAGTACATAGGGCTTGGTGCCGTCGCCGTGGATGACAGTTAGCTTTTCGTTTTCCGCCAGTTTCTCGCAGTCGGACAAGTCCTTGTTGATGACTGTGACCCGATAGCCCTTTTGTAGTAGGGACTGGGCCAGGGATTTTGCTTTGCTCCTGCCGCCTACCAAAAGCACATTCCCTTTCATGGTTAGACAGCCTCCTTTGCGTGGGTGGTTTTCTCCAGCAGCTTGTCGATTTCATTGGCAGACAGCACTGCCGGGCAGATGGTGTCGATGCCCAGCTCCCGGTAGACGCATTCCCGCTCCGGGTCATACAGCCGGGAAATAACCCGCCCCACGCAGTACCATTCCTTTGCCAGCTGGGCAATGAGAATATTGGTGTTGTCGTTGTTGGTAACGGCAATCACGGCATTGGCCCGGGAGATGTCCGCTTTCTTCAGCACATCCAAATCTGTCCCGTCGCCCTCCACCGTCAGGCCGCCAAAGGAGGGGGACAGCTTCCGAAACGCTTCCTTCTCCTTATCCAGAATCAGGACATTTTCTCCCTCCTCGGACAGGGTGTTCGCCAGATTGGCGCCCAACCGTCCGCAGCCTACAATGATGGTATAGTCTGCTTGCTTTTTGTTCTTCAAGATGCTCATTTTGCATTCCTCCTGACTGCGTGACCAATGCCTTTTTCGTCGTATTCGATTTCATAGGGGGACGGGGCTTCCTGAGGGCAATCGCTCTCGTCGTAGGCGCAGCCGCCCCGGGAATAAAATGTTCCGTAATGATCCAGATTTTGCCTTGCCGGTAAGTAGGTAGGGTCCAGCGCGTAGGCTGCCCGGAAGTGCTTCATGGCACCGGCATGGTCGCCCTCTTTTTCCATAACAATCCCCAGCAGATTGTGCGGTTCCGGCGCGTTGGGAAAGTGCCCCATGGCCTCGCAAATCATTGCCACACACTTTTGATAATCCCGGGCTTTGGCATATTTCCTCACCCCATCGCAAAGGGCCTGCAGCTGCATATCGCGGCTGGTCAGTTCCTGTGTCATCATGCTAAAATCCTCCTTTTGCCTTCGGATTTATCTTACGGTGTGATTTTAGCGCGGAAGCCGTGAGCGCGGTGTGAGAGATTGCGATTTCCTGTGAGAATTCTGTGAGAAAAAGAAAATGTCCCGGGAACAAGTTCCGAGACATTTTTCATTCTTCTATTCATCCACCAGCCGGTATCCCACGCCGATTTCGGTAAGGATATACCGGGGTTTTGCGGGAGATTTCTCAATCTTCCGCCGCAGTCCCGCCATCAGCGCCCGGAGGGCCTGGGTGTCGTTCCCGTAGCCCGGGCCGTAAAGCTCCCGGATAATGTACTGCGTGGTCAGCACCTTGCCCATGTTTCGGAACAGCAGGGACAGAAGGCTATATTCCATGGGGGTCACATGAAGCTCCGTCCCATCCAGAAATACCAGATGCCTTTCCAGATCGATGGACAGTCCGCCCACGGAATAAACCGTCTGTTGGGTCGCCCCGGTGGTTCGGCGGGAATGCCGCAGAGCCACCCGAATCCGTGCCATCAGCTCCGTAGCGGAGAAGGGCTTGGTCAGGTAGTCGTCCGCGCCGTTGTCCAGTGCGGCGGCTTTTTCGTTATCCTGATCCCGGG
>JBJDXP010000044.1:0-3200 GCA_051866735.1 Candidatus Limivicinus sp. | reverse complement strand
CCGTGGATTCCAGCTCCTCCATGTTCAAGATCACCCAGTGTGAGCTGACCGTGGAAGACGGCAATATGACCGCCGTCATGTACATGGGCGGCACGGGATATCTGAAGGTATTCATGGGCACCGGCGAGGAAGCCGTGGAAGCCGGCGAGGCAGAGTGCATCCCCTATGCGGAAGCGGCGGACGGCACCCACACCTTCACCGTTCCCGTGGAGGCCCTGGACTTAGGGATCTCCTGCACCGCCTTCAGCAAGAGCAAGGAAATGTGGTATGACCGGACCCTGGTGTTCCGGGCGTACTCCCTGCCCATGGACGCCTTCCGGGAGGGTGCCTTTGCCAGCGTCCAGAGCCTGGGCCTGGCGGACGGCAATTATACGGTGGAAGTGCAGCTGGAGGGCGGCTCCGGCAAGGCCAAGGTTGAATCCCCTGCCGCTCTGCGGGTGGAGAATGGCGAAGCCTGGGTGACCGTTGTCTGGGGCAGCTCCAACTATGACTACATGAAGGTGGGTGACGAGAAGTACCTGCCCGTGAATACCGAGGGCAACTCCACCTTTGAGATCCCCGTGGCCGCCTTTGACTTTAAGCTGCCCGTGCTGGCGGACACCACCGCCATGAGCACGCCCCACGAGATCGAATACTCCCTGTACTTCGACTCCGCCACGATCCAGGAAGCCCAATGAGCAGGCGCAGACCGATCCGCTGGCTTCCGGTGCTGCTGGCGCTGCTTCTGCTCTGCGGCTGCGGGAAGCAGGAGACGCCGGTGACGCAGGCCGCTCCGGTGACCTGGGATGCCTTGGAATTTGACGGCAGCATGGCCCTCTCCTACGCGGAGCAGTTCTCCGTGGACTACGATCAAGGCGGCTATCAGAAGATCACCATCGGCGGAACGGAAGTCTACCTGGTGGTGCCGGAGGGCGCGGAAGTCCCCGCAAATGTACCTCAGGAAGTCACGGTGCTGCGGCAGCCCCTGGACAGCATCTATCTGGTAGCCACCTCCGCCATGGACCTGATCCGGGAGCTGGACGCCATGGACACCGTCCGGCTGTCCGGCACCGACGCCTCCGGCTGGTATCTGGAGGAGGCGAAGCAGGCCATCGAGGACGGGCGGATCCTGTACGCGGGAAAGTACAGCGCCCCGGACTATGAGCGGATCGTCTCGGAAGGGTGCGACCTGGCTCTGGAATCCACCATGATCTACCACACCCCGGAGGTCAAGGAGCAGCTGGAGCGCTTCGGCATTCCGGTGCTGGTGGAGCGGTCCAGCTACGAAAGCCATCCCCTGGGCCGGATGGAGTGGATCAAGCTCTACGGCGCCCTGCTGGGGAAAGAGGAAGCCGCCGCAAGCTTCTTTGACCGGCAATTAGAGCTTCTGACCCCGGTTCTGGAGCAGGAGAATACGGGTAAAACCGTGGCCTTTTTCTACATCACCTCCAACGGCGCGGTGAATGTACGCAAATCCGGGGACTACATTGCCAAATGTATTGATCTGGCCGGCGGCGTCTACCTGCCCCAAGGTCTGACGGAGGAAAACGCCCTGTCCACCATGACCATCCAGATGGAGACCTTCTACCAGCAGGCCCGGGAGGCGGATGTGCTGATCTACAACAGCACCATCGACGGAGAACTGCAGACCCTGGACCAGCTGCTGGAAAAGAGCAGCCTGATGAAGGATTTTAAAGCAGTACAAACGGGAAACGTCTGGTGCACCGGGAAGAATCTGTTCCAGGAGAGCCTGGGACTGGGGGACCTGATTTTGGATATCCACGCCATTGTGAATGCGGAGGATCCCGACTCCCTGACCTATCTGCACAAGCTTACCTGACACCATACCAAATGCGTGTTCCGCGCGTCAGCAGTCGTTTTTCCCTTTACCTGCCCGGTTTGTTACTGCTGTAAATGAGCGTTTGTCGCAGAAACGTACGATGGTTCCGCCGGGATGAGACGCGCACCAAAGGTTTTCGCTTGACGCCCCATTTGCATGCAGTACCGTCACAAGGGGCGTCAAGGATGCCGCCCCCTACGTACAGTAAACGATCTATGACAGGAGGGAAAACCATGGGAAACCGCTGCCGATACTGCGCCGCCTTTGCCCTGCTGGCGGTGCTGCTGGTCTGCATGACCATCTGGAATATCAACGCGGGCAGCGTCCACTTAAGCCCCGGCGAAATCGGGAAAATCCTCTTCGGCCCGGCGTCGGACAGCACGGAGTACGGCATCGTGTGGAACATCCGCCTGCCCCGGATCCTGGCCGCCGTGATCCTGGGCGGCGCCCTGTCGGTGTCCGGTTTTCTGCTGCAAACCTTCTTCGCCAACCCCATTGCCGGGCCCTTCGTGCTGGGTATTTCCTCCGGGGCCAAGCTGGTGGTGTCCCTGGCCATGGTATTTTTGCTGAGCAAAGGGATGGTTTCCAGCTCCCTGGTGCTGATCGCGGCGGCCTTCGCGGGAGCCATGCTCAGTATGGGCTTCATCCTGCTGATCTCCCGGCGGGTGAAGCAGATGTCCATGCTGGTGGTCTGCGGCGTCATGATCGGCTACATCTGCTCCGCAATTACGGATTTTGTGGTGACCTTCGCGGAGGATTCCAACATTGTGAACCTGCACAACTGGTCCCTCGGCAGCTTCTCCGGCATGTCCTGGGAGAATGTGGCAGTGATGACGGTAGTGGTGGGCGTCACGTTGGTGCTGACCTTCCTGCTGTCCAAGCCCATCGGGGCCTACCAGATGGGCGAGGTCTACGCCCGGAACATGGGCGTCAACATCAAGGCCTTTCGGGTGGCGCTGATCCTGTTGTCCAGCATTCTCTCCGCCTGCGTCACCGCCTTTGCCGGGCCTATCTCCTTCGTGGGCATCGCGGTGCCCCATCTGATCAAGAGCCTGTTCCGCACCGCCAAGCCCATCCTCATGATCCCCGCCTGCTTCCTGGGCGGCGCGGTGTTCTGCCTGTTCTGCGACCTGATTGCGAGAACGGCTTTCGCACCCACGGATCTCAGCATCAGCTCGGTGACCGCGGTCTTCGGCGCGCCCATTGTGATTTATATGATGATCGCACAGAAAACAAGGACCGCATAACACAAATGCGGAATCCGGTGATTTCATTTGCCTTTGTTTGGGGAAACCGTAAATGATCGTTTATCGCACCAATTCATATCGCACCCATCGTAGGGCGGGGTCATGACCCCGCCGAAGCACTAAGTTCACATATA